>JBOICI010000023.1:0-11873 GCA_050739955.1 Moraxellaceae bacterium | reverse complement strand
ACGCCTGCGGCGCTGATCAGTGGTGATGACCTCTATGGTCTCTGTACGCCTAGTCATACTCACAGTCCTATTCCTATCCGTAAGATAAGCGATAGTCCGTGTCCGGTGAATCAGGGGGCCGTTTCACTGATGCGTCAACAAAGCTTTTGTTCACCGCAGCCATAAATCGGCTCAACCCTCTTGTAGATGGATGGGGACTTGATGGACGCTCATTGGTTCGGCAACTTAAGGATGAAACCCTATAGCTATTAGGGAATGATGCTTAACAGCCAGTGGTGGGAGATTGGATGTTGGATCTGATCTCCTTCCATAAAATCAAGTTGCCACAGCCCGCCAGCTTGATGGTGAGCACCTGGACGCCTTCTTTGAGGACAGGTGAGTGGGGCCACGGCAGATAGACCACAGCTTCAAGCAGCACTCAAGCATTGCCGCAAGGGTGACACCCTGGTGGTTCACTCCATGGACCGGCTGGCCCGCAACCTGACCGACCTTAAGGCACTCATTGAGAGCCTGACAAGCAAGGGTGCGTCCGTGGAGTTCATCAAGTAGCGGCAGACCTTCAGGGCTGACCAGAAGGACCCCATGGCTATCGTGATGCTTCACCTGTGATGCTTCAACTGTGGGGGCCGTGGCTGAGTTTGAGCGAGACCCCATCAAGGAGCGCCAGAGGGAGGGCATTGCCATCGCCAAGAGCATGGGCGTCTACAAAAGCCGGGCGCCTAAGCTGACCCCCGAGAAGGCGAAGGAGCTACGTGCTAGGGATGCCGCTAACGCCGGCAAGGGGCGGGCTGGTCTCGCTAGGCAGTTTGGGATTGACAGGGAGACCCTGTATCAGTACCTGAACGTGGCCTAAGGGCTGTCATCGGAAAGTCGTGTGTGTTTGACTATCTGTGTTTTTTTCTTGTCCTTGTCTCGCTATCTGTCCCTTGGTGCTCCTGATGAGTAGCAGGCCAGCGGCATGTCAATCGGTCCGTCCATCATGGGAGTTAACGGGCCTGGACCTTACGGCTAACCCAACGAGCTTTCACAGTTGATGCCACATTGTCCAAAGTGGGCATGAGTGCCGCACTGTGAATACCTTCTCTTTCTAAGAGTTGGGAAAGTCTTGAAACCTGTGCGCTTTTGAGAACATGTCCAACCAATGTGGGAGGACCATCAACTTCTTCAAGCAGCTCTTCAAGGGATGGCCAATGCCCGTGTTTGTGAAAAAATTCTTCTCCCCCTATGACTTCAGTGAACAAACCACCTTGCGAGTGAAGGTAGGCGTTCTCGCTCCTATTCGGGCTATGAATATCAACACCCATACCGTGCATGTAGGCTTTCGCTAGAGGCTCGCCTGGAAGCGCATAGGCTCTTGGGGGAAGTACGGTCTGAGTGTTAAGCGCCCACACGCATACTGGATTGTGGTCGTCGCGGCCTCTGTTGAATGTGGCTGCGAAGAATGCCGCAATGAAGGGGCTTTCCGTCCAATCGAGTAATCGGGTCGGGATGCCGTGGTGTTGTGCTAGTGATGCGGCTTTTAATGCACCGGCTATTGCTTTCAGGCCGGTCCCTGCGTAGCCTCCATGGAAGTAGATTGGGGAGTCACTTAGCAGGGGGCTAAAGGTGGACTTAAATGCTTCGGACGGGACTGCAAAGCCCGACCGATTGGCTAAATCACTGAATTGAAAGATTGCCTCGATTTCGGCTGACATCCATTCAAGCGCCCCGCGAATGTTCTTATTCCCACCAGTGTCCATGCGTGCGCAAACGTTGGCCACTTGGATTGCGTGGATAAGTTGGGCGAGAGGGTTGTTCTCTGGACGCCAAGCCGAAGGAAGTAGCCTCCACCTGACAGCATCCCCAATGCCCCGGAACACCCACGGAGACCTATCTGACCCTTCAGGCCACCACTGTTCGTTAGACCGCCTGATGGCCGCTAAGAACCCTTCTGCGGTGTCGAAGTGGCGTATCTCTAAGGCGCTTGGCATGTGGTCCTCCCATGAAGTCCGTGAGAGTCTAGAGCACCGCTAACTAGCGGCAATTCCAGTCGGTCTAATCCATCGTGGGGCCCACTAGAGCTTCGCTGCCTCCTTGATGCACGTCCCTGTGGCTTCTTCATTAAAAGCCACCAGCACGGACACATTCCCGAGCTTCGCTATGGTGGCCTATCAGGGCATCACAAAGGCAGCCACTAATCCCACCACGATGGGCGCACCCAGCAAAACAGGCAAGAGCCAGCCTTCTGTTTTGAAGTGGCGATTGGCCGTGCTCATGAATGGAGTTCTATCACCACCAGCGAACCCGACTAGACGCTTCCACAAGTAATCCCATGCTTCACCTGATACCAGGCAGCGGGGCAGGCACCAATACAAGCCGTCACCAGTGAGAGGAAGCAATGGGGAGTGTCTGAAGAGGCGAAGGCTTAGGTAGCCAACAATGATGAAGCTGTTAGCTGCTGGAGACGCCTTGATGAGCATCTAAGGCGGCAGGTGTGGGACGCCTCGGCCTTAAGGGCCACGCCGCAGCTACTGCGTGATGCTCCGGTGGATGAGGACATCCTGGAGCTTCGCCAAGCGCCGAGGGGGAAGAGATTGTCTTTGACTACGCATCCACCGGACTGACGCTTAGACGCCATCCGTTGGCCCTGCTGCGCCTCTGCTGGCCGAGAAGCGCATGAGAACGGCGGCCGAGCTCTTGGATTGCTCGGGATGGGTCGCTTGGTGCGTTACTGCGGCCTGGTGACGCTCAGGCAGCAGCCGGACGCGGCCAAAGGGGTCATCTTCGTGTCCCTTTGAAGATGAGACAGGAGTGGTTCAGGTCATTTGCTGGCGCAACATTCGAAAGCAGCAGCGCAAGGAGGGAGCTACTTGAGTCTCGGCTAATGGCGGTCTTCGGTAGGTGGCAGACGGACGGCCAGGTGCATAGCTTGATAGCTGCAGAGCTTCTGGACTTGCCCCTTTGCTGGGCCGCCTTGCGACACAGTTCCGCGACTTCCATTGAACAATGGCGCCTACGATTTTAAAATGTCGCGTATTGAGTTGGTGGGTGCCTCGCAGAAAGCGGCAGACCTGTGAGAGCATTGGTAAACAGCCAAGGCAGCTAACACCAATGCAACAGAAATATGAACCAGTTGGAGCCTGCATCTTTTGCAGAGAATCCATCAATTCAGGTCAACTTACCAACGAACACATCATTGCATATTCACTTGGCGGGGTAGACGAGCTCCCCAAGGCAACATGCGAAGACCATCAGAAGATCACCGCGAGGCTAGATGAGCAGGTCGCGTGCAATATGTTAGGGATCTTCCGTCATGCAAATGGTTTGCCATCTCGCACCAAAACTGACCTGCAACCGCATTACAAGATTGCCGTGACTAACAAGAAGTCTGGCGTTACATCACTTATAAAGGTGCCAATAAGTGAAGTGCCGGGGCTTTATATCAGTCCGCATCTAATCATCCCTGGGATCATGGTGGGGGCCCCCGCTCTTCCTTTTAGAGTAGGTCACATTCTCAAAGGCTTCCTGGATGACAAGCTAGAAAAGCTAATGCGTAAGCTGCCCAGTGGCGCAACTATTACCCGTACAACTGGGGACTTCAACCAAGAAGTTTTTGCCGCCATGCTGAGCAAGGTGGCACATACCTTTACAACCGCAGAGGTTGGGCATGGGAATTTCAAACCAGTCTTGTTAGACATCATAGACGGGAATTTCGCTAACCCGTTCCATTATGTCGGAGGCTTCGAGCCGTCTGCGCCACAAGAGCAATCGCCGCTTAGCCTTCGGAAAGAGGCAATCGCTGGAAATTGCTATTGGATCGTTTCCATTTCGCTAAAGTCATTGCCTGCTATGCCAAGATTCCAAGTTGTAGCTGGTCAAGTAATCGACCCCGCACCTTTTCCAGAGCGATCCAGGACCGCTCAAGACAGCGCCCGTGAAGCGATCAAAGATGCCCGGCTTCTAAAGGCAAAAGAGCAGGGACTTTACGGGAAGCAAAAGACAAAAAGACCAAGGTAAGAGTTCATGGCACATGTGTAATGCTCAATAGCATGACAGAAAGGCGCGAGGCTGAGCGCTATCTTGGGGCGATAGGGGGTAGAGCCCTAGGTCTGCGCCGCGACTACAGTGGGCCACCACCAGACGGGCCTTTTCGTCAAACCTGTCCAGGGCTCGACACCACGGCCCAAGTTGGCTGCCTAGGTCAATGGAATCAAGCCAGCAGCAATGCAACAATTGAAGTTGGTTTACGAACTATCATTCAAATACTTTTGGGGAGTGGCTATGACTGATTTGTGGGAAGCAACGAAAGAGCATGTGAAGGCAAGATTTGAGAATCCTCTATTGGGGGCATTTGCTCTTTCTTGGCTGATTTGGAACTACAAGTTGATAATAATTATCGTTGGGAAAATGGATCCAACCAATAAAATCGACTACATCGCATCTCAACTGTATGCAACCAACCTTCAAAAGATCGGGTGCGTTGCGGCCCCTCTGGTTTTCTCTCTATTTTATTTGTTGATATACCCAGAACTGGATCGCTGGTTGTCGGTTCAAGTGGAACAAAGGAGGATTAAGAAATCTCAAGCGCTTGAGCGTGTCCAGCATGGACGCCTACTTACTGCTACCGAATCGAAAGAGCTCCAGGGGAAGATGATTGAGCTTGAGATCGAGAAGCAACGTTTGGTAAAGGAAGCTCAAGATGAAGCGCATAGGATTTCTAGAGCACTGACTCTTGTGACAAGCGACCATATTCGTGTAAAAGACGATCTTATTAAATTGCAGGGGGAAAGTGAAAAAGACTATAAGAAGCAATTCTCTTGGAGTGAGGATAGTGCTGAAACAACGGCTCAAAGATTGCAAAATTGGCGCCAGTGTTTTGGTGGTGCAGGTGAGGAAAGATATAAGTACATGAGCAAGGTTGTAAAGACGAAAGTATATTTTCCTCAGGAAATTGATTTGGCCTATTCGCCTGATAGAAAGCGCGCTGACGAGCTCATGCAGCAAGGGGTTCAAAGCTGGACGTTAATCCTCCTGGACAACCTTGAACATTGGGGAATATCGATAGGCGCCATAACGGAAACGTTAAGTCGGTTAGGGGTTGAGGACCATCGAGGCCGAGGGCTAGGCTCGCTTGCTTTCTCACTGGAAGATGAGGGCTTGTTAACATCTAACCAAATGCAATTGACGCCGTTGGGCGCGCAAGTGCTTGCTACTTCTAAACGATATTTTTATTCGTTAGAAAGAATTGAATTCTATAAATTCGAACTACCACCGACTTGACCGACGACTTTCAATCCAGATGCTCGCGGGCTTGAGCCTCAAGTTGCTGTCCTACTTAGCCCGCAGTCGCTTTAAAAGCGGTAAGATCAATCTTTCAAATGATGTGACACTCGGGTGTGACGGTCACTTCGGTGTGGCTTATGCAAGTGACTGATTCATAAGGGATCTTTCAAATTGCCCTTGAGTTCGAATCTCACCGCTTCCGCCACATGAGTCATTGACTTAGGGTGGGTCTTTGCCCTGAGGTTTATTCCTCCACAACGCACCGCCCGGTGCGGCTCATCTCCAGCCCAGCGCATTAGGAGATGGGCTTTGACGATGCAGTCGCCGTCGTCCCCAACCCAACCAATCCCCGTTTCAATCACACCTTGACCTCGACTGGTCCAGACGCGCGTGGCTGATCTGCAGGCACAGCTTTCACTACGCAATTATGTAAATGCGAATCATTGTCGTTTTGAGTTACATTGGCGGCCTTAGCCACGCCTGCTTGTGCGGCATTCCTCGGTGAAATCGTCCGCACTGCAGTCGTCTCCTAGCTGCTGGGCCCGCGCCGTTGTCCCTGCACGGTCTTGCCAAGTCACCTCGCTTGATCCAAGACCGTGCTGTGGAGGGCGCCAACCAGCTTCACACGCTGTAAATCATGTCAAACCTCCTGTCCGCCGCCGCCACCGCCACCGCCACCGCCACCGCCCGCGCCCCTCGACTGATCGCAAAGCTGATTCCGGTCGCTTCTGCAGCCTGCCTCTGCTGCGCCACTTGGGCGCAGGAAAGCCAACCCGAGACCAAGGCCAAGCCCGAAGCCACGGCCGAGTCGTCCTTGCCCACCGTCACGGTCCAAGGGGCCCGCAAAACCACCGCGAGCGCGTCGAAAGCATCGCGAACGTCGACAGGTTTGTTGCTGACGCCGCGCGAGACGCCTCAATCGGTGAGCACGGTAGAGCGCGAGCAAATTGAACAGCGCTCGCTCACCAGCGTGGACGCTGTCCTGCGCAGCACCACGGGCATCCATGTGAGCTTCTATGACACCCAGCGCCCGCTTTATTACTCGCGCGGCTTCCTGATCACTGATTTCCAGGTCGATGGTCTGCCAACCTTCAGCAACAGCACCAACCAGGAGTTCGACACCGCCCTTTATGAGCGCGTTGAAATCGTGCGTGGCGCCAACGGCATCCTCACCGGGGTGGGCACACCATCGGCCACCATCAACCTGATCCGCAAGCGCCCGAAGCCGACCTTCGGTGGCTCGGTGTCCTTGACGGCAGGAAGTTGGGACTACTACCGCGGCGAGCTCGACCTGAACGTGCCCCTCAACGACGATGGCAGCGTGCGCAGCCGCTGGGTGCTGGCACCGCAGAAGCGCCACAGCTTCCGCGACCGCTATGAAGAGGACAAGTACGCCTTCCTGGGCGTGGTCGAGGCGGATCTCGGCCGTCATACCGTGGCATCGGTGGGCTATCAGCGCCAGAAAAACGACCCCAAAGCGGGCATCTGGGGTGCCATCCCGCGTTTCACTTCCGATGGCGGACTGGCCAATTTGCCGGAGTCGATCAACTTTTCGCCATCCTGGACGCGTTGGTCGCGCGAGTCGGGCACCTTGTTCGCCACGGTAGACCACCAGATCAACAGCGATTGGTCGCTCAAAGCCAGCCTGAACCACACGGAAGGCAAGACATTCAGCCTGCGCACTTACGCCTATGGCCCCACCACCAGCAGTGCGCCTTTCCCCAGTCTCGCGACGGGCGCGGGCGTGAACCTCTACGCGGCGGTTGGTGGCGGCAACGAAGTTCAGGACACGCTGGACGCTCGCCTATCGGGCCAGTTCGGTCTTGCAGGTCGCCGGCATGACCTTTCGGTGGGCTTCAGCAGCCTCCGCACCAACACCCACACCGACACTTACACCAACCTGGCCGCAGGCGGCACCCAGTACATCTACACCATCCCCAATGTGTTCGCCTGGGATGGCTCGGCGCCGTTGCCCGCCTACGGCCGCACTGGCGCATTCACCGAGCAGAAGACGAGTCAGGACGCGGTGTACGCCTCGGCGCGCTGGCGCTTGGCCGATCCCCTGTCTTTGCTGACGGGCGTGCGGCTCACCAACTGGCGCCGCCACACCGACAACTACAACGCCGCGGGTGCCCGCACGAGCACCACCGCCAAGCAATCGGTGGAGCGCGAGCCCTCGCCCTTCCTGGGACTGGTCTATGACCTCACCCAGAATCTGTCGGCCTATGCCAGCCACACCGGCATCTTCAACCCCCAGAACTACAAAGACCGCAACGGTGTGCCGCTGGACCCCGTCAAGGGAACCAGCAACGAGATCGGCGTCAAAGGCGAGTGGCCCGCGCAGGGCCTCTCCGCCTCGTTCGCCTTCTTTGAAGTCAAGCAGGACAACTACGGCGTGCGCGACAGCAGCGTGCCCGCGAACACGCTGGACAACGGCACCGCCTCGGCCTACGTCGGCGTGAGCGGCACGCGATCCTCTGGCTGGGAAGCGGACCTGGCCGCGCGGCTGAGCTCCAATTGGCAAGCCACCGCAGGCCTGACGCGGGTGGTCACCAAGCGCAATGTCGCCGACCTGACTTATGCCAACCTGCCTGAATGGCTGGCCAAGCTGGGAACGCAATACCGCTTCTCGGGCGCCTTGCAGCCGCTTGAAGTCGGTGCGCAACTGCTGTGGCAAGGTCGCATGGACGCGGTCAACGTGCCGAGCCCTTCTGGTCCGACCAGGGTGACTCAGTCGCCGTTCGGCTTACTCAACCTGAACGCGAGCTGGCGCGTCACCGAATCCACCAGCGTCAACCTGGCCGTCACCAACGCCTTGGACAAGCGTTATTGGGCGACGCTGGACTATGCCAACTACGACGAGCCGCGTTTTGCCAGCTTGACGCTGCGCACTCGGTTCTGACGTCTCTGTTGATCCCCGACTGGCTCAAGCGCGGTCATGGGCCTTCAGGGTCTTGATGTGGACCGCGCTGAACAGGCGAAGGCCGTCGTTGCGAGACCTGGCGTCACCATCCCTTTAGGGCGCGTTCATTGAACGCCCCATGCTTCTTCTCGTCAGGCATGAGGTGCATGCTCTTTCACGTGGGTGCCGCCAAAATCACCATTTGACGACCTGCCGCACAAGAGCCAATGCGAAAAAACACCAGCCCCCAATCTGGGTCATCCTTGCAAACCGACGGTAGTTGGTTTCGTTGTTTCTCTGATCGTAGTGATCAACGATGACGGAAATCATGTTCGCACAAGCGCAAAGCATGGCCGCGAACATGATCCATGCTGGAAGATCATGAAAGTGAATACCAGGGCCGCGCTTGCCTGGCATGTAGAGGTCATTCACGCTCAGGCCGTGGCAGCCATAGGCCAGAACGATGCTTGAAAGGACTGTGTTCCAAATGCGCTCGGACCTGGGAATGTGGTTGGGAGAATACCTGGTTCCCTGTGGATCGACTCGGAGCAAGGTCGATCCTGCTTCATCGGTATTGATCCGAGAAAGGCGCCCTGACGTGAGAATCTGAGCTTTTCTGATGTCGGATGTTTGGTCGCGCATGTGTTTGAGACCTTGAGGCCCTGGAGTGGCGGTCAAGAACAGGAGGTCCGAAGCTTCGCACAGGGCCTCTTGCTTGCAGGGCCCCGTCGAACGCGCGGGAAGGCAGTGTCAGACTGCCGGCCATGAGTTCACCCAGGTCAGTGACGAACAAGTCTGCCGAATACCAGTGGTTGCCAAGTTAGGCTGAGGCGGCAAGGCACAGCCAATGCGAACTTGCCGGCCGTGCCTTGATGATGCGCAGTGCTTCTCAGACCTTGCGTTTCGCCTTCGTGACCGCAGCCATGCCGAGGAAGCCCATGGTCATCAAAGCCCAGGAGCCAGGCTCGGGCAGATTTGTGGCTGGCGTGAAGGCATTGAGGTAGGTGCCCTGGTCTGCCGCGCCCACCACCAGCACACCAAAGTTCAGCGGCGAAGCATTGCTGCTCAGCCATTTGCCTGTGAGCTCCATGGTATAGGTGCCAGCGGCCAGGGTGGCGGTCAAGGAGTATCCTTTGGCAAATTCCACATTACACCTGCCGCCGGAATTGCAACTGGCCTGCGTGCCATTGAAGCTCGGGTCAAGGGTCGCCGTGCCCAGGAGTTGCTGACTTGAGTTCAGCAAGGTGAGGCTGTCAACTGCCAAGCCATGGGCGTATTGGTCCAGCCAATGGCTATTGCCCACTTCGCGCATGTCGATGCGCACGGTCGTGTCGCTGGCCAGCGAAAACGTTAGTTGGCGATCGTATTGCTGCGCGTAGTTGCGGGCATCGTTGTCCACGAAAGTGGTGAAAGTGGTGACGGTTCCAAGGTTGACCGTGGGTGCCGTGGTGGCCGCCTGTGCCAGCAGCGTTGAGCCGAGGCCCGCGATGACCACAATGGCCGGTGAGAGTTTCATATTGGTTCCTCCTGAAATATGTGCCCTTCGAGCGGGAGCTTCAAAGGTGCATGCAATTTTAATGCGTCCCACCAGTTGACCAACCCCCGAAGAGCGTGGGCATAAACCCTTGGAGACTCCGCGCGACCTTGGCGAAGTGATGGCGTTGATACATGGATTTCCCAAAGTGGCGCCTAGCGTCAAAGCCGAGGCCGATCAGATCGTCTGGGCGTGTAGGCAGGCGTTGCATTTGCTGCCTGAACTCGTGCTGGTGTACGTCGATATGTCCACGCTTAATTGATGATTTCGCCCATGCCTGCTTTGACACGGCTTTTAAGTTGTTGAACGAATCCTGCATCGTATGGCTCCCAGCTTTCGAGCTCACCAATGACTTTCAAAGGTAGTTTGCTTCTGTACGATCGCGTTGGGTTGCCTGGGAATTTCTTGTCTGTGACGTTCGGGTCATTTTCAAATTCCCCCGTAGGTTCCACGACATAAACTCGCGGTTTGCCATCGCCTTGGGCCATCTCCGCAGCAAGGCCCGCGCCTTTTGCCAAGGCTGTGAAATAGATGTGGTTCATGACAACACCATTGCGGTAGTTGGATTTGAAACCTGCAGTCAAAAGATCGCCAAGCTGCAGATCAGCTCTTGTGCCGTGAAAGAATGGTCCAAGGTCTAAGGGTTCCATTGGTTGATCCTTTAATAGCAAACGAGGCCTAACGCCCGAGATAACAGCCTCCCCTTGGATTGCTGACGAACATTGTGCAGCGATTTTTTTTTGCATTGCACGGACGCCAGCGAACGCCGAGTTCGCCAAGATTTTGAAAGCGCAGGGCGGTGGTGGCCGGCCGAAGGCCGTGTGCTGTGGCTTGCTACGGCAGCACGTGGCGCAATGGCCACCGCAGGACGGACAGCCAGATTGAGGCGGTGTGCACCTTGCTAGCCACGGCAGCTAGGAAGCTGCAACAGAAACCAAGCTCATTAAAAGCTGTCACTGTCTTGTACTTGCCAACCAGATATTCAAACACTGGGCGCGGAATCGGCTATGGAGCGTTCAGACATGCCCGACAGATCCGGGATGCCGATGATCCGAACCTTCTGGCAGACGTGGATGACGTGGCCATTTTTATCACTTGGATTTAGCCGTTTCATAAAGCCTAACTCCAAAGTTAATGAGCGGCATGTGCGAAGCAGGACACGTCCCTGTTGAACGACCAGTTAGGCATTGCCATTCTTTGCATAGGCTGTCTTTGACAACTGCGAGACTTTGGCTGTTTGAAGGCGATTGGCTATGAAATCAGAAAATTCTTGGAAGCTGAAGTCTTTTGGCTTTTGCTTTGCCTGTGACGCAGTGGTGATCGCAAAGTGTAGGGCCTGTGCATAGGCTTTAAGCTGCTGGCTTGTCGGAAGATGTTGAACCTCTTTCCAGTCGATGCGTCCGACACTCCATAATTCTCTGGACTTGTGTTTGTAGCGTGAGAATCCTTCCGGTCCAGTAAATGCAATGCCAGATCCCCAAGCGTCAAAATCCGCGACCTCCAAGAGAAGTACAAAGCCGTCGATGGACCCGCCAAACGACTTTTCAGAAAGATCTTTGCCAAGGAAGTCATCAATAGCTGGAGTGAACAGCCGCCAACGTCCGGAGTTTTCCTTCCAGTGTTTGGCTGACCAAGAGTTGCTCTCCCAGCGGTGACCGCCAAGATGCAAAACCTCGATGCCGGTCTTAAGGAAAGTACGGAACTTCATAGCATGCAAAGCCTAACGCCGTAGGCAATGGGTGCCCGCGTGGCATTGCCGAAGCGAGCAGTTTTCTAAGCGTCTCATTGATCGACACGTTAGGCCGAGGCCGATCGCCTGTTGGCAGGCAAGCCGCCGGGCATGAGCGCTTTTTCGTTACTCATGTTGGAGAACATTAATGAGCTTGCCGAGCGGGTCCCTGACATAGAAACGGCGAACCCCCCATGGTTCGCTGACGGGGCCATACTCAAGTGGAATTTTTGCGTCTTGGACTCGACGCAACGCCTCATCAAGGTCGTCCACTTCGATAGAGAGATCGGGTACCGATGTGCCGGAGCCCCCTTGATTGGTGAAACGGCCCCCTGATTCACCGGACACGGACTATCGCTTATCTTACGGATAGGAATAGGACTGTGAGTATGACTAGGCGTACAGAGACCATAGAGGTCATCACCACTGATCAGCGCCGCAGGCGT
>JBOICI010000022.1:0-50445 GCA_050739955.1 Moraxellaceae bacterium | reverse complement strand
TTCGCGGCTAAAGCCCCTCCTACAAAAAGCTGTGTGTTGCTGCCGCCTGATGCGGCAGCAAGGTCATGAAGAAATTACTTCATCCAGTGCAAGAAACAGGAAAACTTCACGATTCGGTGCGCGGTAGCAGCCCAGTGCCCCCAGATGCGCCACCGCCATGGCGGCCAGCTCCCAAGACATCACGGCATCCACAGCGAACTCGCCTTCTTCATTGAAGAGATCGTATTCGGTTTTTTCATACAGGCCGCGCAGCTTGTCGGCGCGGCCACGCCAAGGCTGCTCGATCTTGTCGTTGGCCCAGGCCCATTTCCAGCTGTCGCGATTCTGCGCAAATGTACCGATGGGCGTGGTGGCGAAACGTAGCTGGCGTCGGCCTAGCTCATCCAGAAAATCCAGATGGCCTTCATGATGGTCCAGTTTCCAGCGCCCCATGCTGCTCAAGCCATGCCGCTTTTCCAGCTCGGCCTGCTTTTGTTCCAGAGCTGTGGCGCTGGCGGCGAGGAAAGCCTCGAATTCGTCTTCGTTCATGATGCGGCCCGTTTTCAGAGGCGGCAATTCTAGCCTGAAAGCTAGGCTAGGGAATGCTTGGCCGGCTGGCCTGAGCCGCTGGACAGGGCCTCAAGGCAGGCTGCCAGGAGCACCAGCAGGCCCCCCATGATTTCCATGCTGCTCATATGGGCACTGCTGATCAGGGCGGCACTCACTACGGCAGACACCAGTTCCATCACCATGACCACAGAGGAGCGGCCGGCCTCCATTCTGGTCACGGCCCATTGCGTGCAACTGGTGGCCAGCAATAGTCCGCCGACGCCGAAAGCTATCGCCCAGCACACGCTGGATGCCGCAACGCTGCGCGGGAAGTCCTGCGGGCCGACAAGCAGCATCGCGCCAGAAAAGATCAGGCAGCCGAGAAAAAGCGCGGCCACTTTACTGGGCACGGTCAATTGCGGCGTGGCGCGGAAAGAAAGATTGGTCATGGCAAAGGCAAAGCCCGACAGAATGGCGATGCCGTCTATCCAGGAGGGCGGTGCCGTCAGAATGCCGGGGCCGCCGAGTAAGAGCACTGCGCCGCACAGTGCCATAGCGACAGCGCTTATGCGTGTTGCGCTCAAGTGCTCGCCCAGAAAAATCCGTCCGCCGATCACGCCCCATACCGGCAATAGATAAAAGAGCACCATGCTGCGTATCACATCGCCATAAATCATGCTGGCGGGAAAGGCGATATTGGCAATGCCGCCGCAGCAGAGCACCAGCAGTAAAAGCTTTCTATGCGGCCACCATGTTTTTCTTTGCCAAAAGAGAATGGGCGTGAGCAAAAGGCCCACGCTGCCATAGGCAATAAAAATAAGCGGAATGCCGCTCAGTCCCTGTGCGGAAAGTTGCTTGAGTGGCCACCAGGCTAGTCCCCAGAGTACGGAAGACCAGAACAGGACAGTGAGCGGAATCCATGAGCGCAAGCTTTTCTCCGGGGTGCTGATCTGTGGTTAGGCCCTGCCCTTCGACAGGCTCAGGGCGAGCGGTTGTAAAAAATCATCTGGTTAATTATTCGATACTCACGACTCACGACTCACGACTCACGACTCACGACTCACGGCTCACGACTCACCGTTCGCCCTGAGCTTGTCGAAGGGTGGCTTTTATCACTGGTTTTATTCAGTCACGGACCGTGCTTTGCCAGCGCGTGAAATGTGCGCGCTCGGTATCCAGCATCCAGCGGTTGATCTGGCGCAAGTCACCCACGGGCATATCGGTGAAGGGCTGGTGATGCAGATAACCGTCGGGGCCGAATTCCGGCGTCAGTGTGCATTCCTTCATGCCAGCGGCCTGCATTTGTGCCCAGCATTTTTCCCACCAGTGCTGATGGGCGGCGAGGGCTTCGGCATATTCCGGAGCGGCAGGATGCGGTACTTGCGGGCCTTGGTCATAACCGATACGGCCATGAATATGACGGGCACGTGGCGCAATAATCTCCAGTGCATCGTCTTCCGTATCAATCAGGCGCTCACACACCACGCACCAGTGACTGAAATCGCAGGTAAAGAAAAGCTCCGGTAATTGCAGCGCCATATCACGCGCGACCCAAGGCGTGAACAAGGTGCGCGAGCGATGGGTTTCAAAGCTGATGGGAATGCCGGCCTGCGCTGCCAGCGTAATGAGTTCGTCAAAGAGTTCGATGGATTGCGCCAGTGGCCAGGCATCACAGCCGGCCATGCAATTGATCTGGCGCGCACCAAAGCGCTGTATGGCATCCAGCTTGCGCAGGAAATCGTCACGGTGTTGCGCGGGTGTGGCACGCCGCTCGGGCACATAGCTGCCGGCGGTGCAGATTTCTGCAATCAGATCGAAGCCGTATTCATCCAGTGCGCTGCGCAATTCAGCCTGCTGGCTGCGGTCGGGCGGGATGGGCACTTCCAGTCCCTCATAGCCATCGGCACGGGCTTCGCTGGCAAACTGCCTATAAGAATTTTTGGCGCCCCAGAAGGTGCGATAAAAGCGGATATCCATGATCGATACACTCTTGATGCTGCATTCAGTGAAATGCGAGGCCCGTAAAATCACTAGCCTGTGAAGTTAGTGGCCCGTCAAAAAGGAAACACCGTCCACGCCGACAAAGCTGATGCCTTTGTCCTGCAGGATGGGGGTATCGCCGCCATCGGTATTGAGCAGGCGCTTGGTGCGGTAGCGGTGAAAGGCAATGAGCTGATTTTTCAGCGGCAGTACCTGCGTGCGGTCTTCGCCATAAAGCTTGTGATGCAGGGCTGGCAGCTGATGCCAGGCCGCCGCCGGCTTTTCGTGATGGGCGTTGTGATAGCCGAAATTCAAGGTGAAGAGATTGAGCATCGGATGTTGCAGGGAATGCACATTGGTGAAGGTATTGCGGTGCTCATAAGCGGCATCGTAATGCGGCTTCATGCCGCTGCCGCGCGGCTCTTCCAGTGTGGTCAGCAGATCGTAGGTGTGCTGGAAGGCATCCATAAAACGCAGCACGGTGGCACAGAGCATCCAGGCCAGGGGATAGAGCAGAAGAATTTGCGGTGACTGCCAGGCCAGAGCGGAAAACAAGGCGCTGCGTATCAGTAGCGTGCGGATGACGCGAGGCCTATCCGCTCGGCGTGACTCCAATTGGAAGGGCACGGCAAGTACGAGCAGGTGCATATAGATGTCTTGCGCGGGGATATAAATCCATTCCAGTGCCTCCATCAGGCGCGCAGCCCAAGGGCGCTGGCGGAAGTGCTCACGGAAATCAAAAGCCACTACATCGGCACGGTCCACATGGTGGCGGAAGTGTTTGCGCCGTATCACTTCATAGGAGCCGTAGCAGGCGCCGGTAATCCAGTTCAGGATTTTGCCGAGGCGGGCATTGTCTTCATTGCGCGCAAAGATCGTGTTGTGCGCGCATTCATGCACAAGATAAGAGGCAATCACCATGGCGTGGGCCAGCAGCAGGGTGCCGGGAATATTCAGCCAAAGCGAAGGGCGGGTGATGAGGAAAAGACCCAGGCCGTAAGCGGCAAAGGCATAGAGCAGGGCAAGGGTGTTGGGCCAGAGCCCGTCGGCATATTTGAATTTCAGGGCGTATTTCATGATCGTCTGAGCGGGCCGTCCCGCCATGAAATACGCCAGCGCGGGCCGTCCCGCGAGGGAGTGGGAAATACAGATGCGATGGCACCTGCAGACTAGGGAGGCAAATCACGCGCCAATTCAGCTAAGCCATTCCAACGCAGGCTGGGCAAGGCTTTGTTGGCGACGGACTTGCGCCAGGCTGCCCGCTGTTTGGGCGTTACGCATTGTGCTGCACGTAAAAAGTGCATTGCTATGTGAGGGCGGCATGGGGCCTCTGTCAGAGTGCCTGCATTTTCTGGCTTTATATCCTTGGCACGCATCCTGCCTTTTAAACATTACGACAGGAGCCTTGAGGGCTTTCTGCAGCAGCACCAACAGGCCACTAGGGTTCCGGCGTTTGCCTCGCATCATGAGCAAACGTGACTGGTCCGAGAGTGGCCGGCCTCCCGGGCACAGAACGCAAGGTTCTGGCTGGAGGTGACACGGAGGGACAAAAGCCCGGGAGATGAAAACTGTCTCCTGTCGTCCGCAATCCGTCAGTCACCGTCAGTTATGAAAGGGGAGGAACCATGAGCGTTCCCCGTTACGAAAAGTTCGCTGCCGTCTTCATGACGAGGCTGCTCTGCGCCGGTTGCAGGAGCATGCGTTCATGAAACGTCTGATCAATCGTCGTCCTGCCCTTGGTGTGGCTATGCTCATGGGTTTGCTGCCCTTTGTGCTCATGGCTCTGCTCTATGGCTATCACTCCGCCATACGTCTGCATGAAAACCCGGATGACCGTCTGCTGCCTTCGCTCACGCAGCTGGTAAAAGGCGTGCAAATGGTGGCGGTGAATGAAGATCCGCGCACCGGTCAGATTGTGCTCTGGGCCGATACCTCCGCCAGCCTGCAACGCATCGGCATTGCCATGGCGGTGTGCGCTGTGATGGGTCTGCTCTTCGGTATGTTGAATGGCATGTTGCCCTGGATGCGCGCCTTGGGTTCGCCTTCGGTTATCACGCTTTCGCTGGTGCCGCCCATGGCAATCTTGCCCATTCTCTTCGTGGCCTTTGGTCTCGATGAATTTTCCAAAATCATGCTCATCATCATTGGCGTGGCGCCCTGTCTGATTCGCGATATGCAGGCGCGCGTTCTGGAAATTCCGCAAGAGATGCTGATCAAGGCGCAGTCGCTGGGGGCATCCAGCTGGCAGATTGCTTTGCGCGTGGTGTTGCCGCAGGTGATGCCGCGTCTGATTTCCTGTGTGCGGCTGTCACTGGGCTCGGCCTGGCTCTTCCTGATTTCGGCGGAAGCTATCGCGGCTGAACAGGGCTTGGGTTACCGCATCTTTCTTGTACGCCGTTATATGTCCATGGACATCATCTTGCCCTATGTCATCTGGATCACTCTGCTCGCCTTCGTGGTGGATCGTGCGCTGTATTACCTCAATCGCCAGTGTTTTCCCTGGCAAGATGGCCGTGCGGCCGCGCCCGGCAAGTAAGGGGTAGTGATCATGATTCAGCCAAAACAGAGTCAGATAGAAATAAAGAAATTGTGGAAGCACTACGGCCAGAAACCGGTGCTGGAGAATATTTCTCTCAACGTGGAGAGGGGCGAGTTCGTCAGCATTGTTGGCGCCTCCGGCTGTGGCAAAACCACTTTCTTCCGCATGTTGCTGGGTGAGGAGCAGGCCACGCGTGGTGAGATGCTGCTGGATGGCAAGCCGTGGCCACAGGAGCCGGATGCTGATCGTGGCGTGGTGTTCCAGAAATACTCCGTCTTCCCGCATATGAGTGCGCTGGCCAATGTACGTGCTGCGCTGGATTTTGCTGGCGCTCCGCTGACGGCGCGCCTGTTTGGCGCGGCCAAGAAAGAAGCTAATGAAAAAGCCATGGCCATGCTGGAGGCCGTGGGCTTGGCGAATGCTCACGGAAAATACCCACACGAGCTGTCTGGCGGCATGCAGCAGCGTTTGGCCATTGCGCAGTCGCTAGTGCGCCACCCCGGCATTCTTTTGCTGGACGAACCTTTTGGTGCGCTGGACCCGGGCATACGTGCCGATATGCATGAGCTCATGCGCAAACTTTGGGAAGAGCACAATTTCACCGTCTTCATGGTGACGCATGACATCAAGGAAGGTTTCACCCTGGGCACGCGCATGCTGGTGTTTGATCGCGTGCGTGTAGACCCGCATGCCCCCGATGCCTACGGCGCCACCATTACTTACGACTTGCAGCTGAAGAATAAAGATGTGCTGGCGCTGGCGGAATTGCGCGACGGCCTGCACACCAAAGTGCCCTTGTCGGCCTGAGTGGCGGTCTGTTCCGGGACGACCCGGCGCAGAAATAAAAACGGTGAGACGGCTCGCCAGTGGAAAAGAGGGAAGATCATGAGTCGAGCATATAGCGCCGATCTCGTGGTGCATGAAGAAATGCTGCGCGGCGGCATGAGCTGGTCCTTTGTGGTCAAGCGTGGCCACGCTCTGCGTTTGACGGCCAGCGCGGCGGGCGCGAATACCAGCGTGCTTATGTTCAATGCCGATCAGCTGCTGGATCGCTACAACATGCCGGATACCTTGAAGTGTCAGCACACTTTCATGCTGACGCGCGGCCATATCTGTTATTCCGATATGGGCCATGCCCTCATGTCCGTAATTGGCGACAGCACGGGCTGGATAGACACGGTGAGCGGTGTCAGTAATCGCACGCTGGTGGAAGAAAAATACGGCCGTGGCGATTACCAGGAAAAGCGTAACGACTGGGTGCGCAGCGGCCGTGATCTCTTGCTGGTGGAGCTGGGCAAGCACGGCCTCAATCGCCGTGATCTCGTGGCCAATCTCAATGTCTTTAGCAAGGTGAGCACAGATGCTGAAGGCAATCTCACCTTTGCCGAGCACCATGCCGATGAAGGCGACTATGTCGATCTGCGTGCCGATATGAATGTGCTGGTGGTGCTGGCCAATGTGCAGCATGCACTGGACCCGAATCCGGCTTATGCCCCGGTGCCGGTAAAAGCCGAAATCTGGTCTTGCGGCCTGGCTGATGCCGATGATGTTTGCACATTGTCCCGTGCTGAAAATGCCCGTGGACTCGCCAATACCGCCCGCTGCTTTTGCCAGCATTGAAGGAGACCCCATCATGACCAACAAGATGAAAGGTTTCTGCATACGCGAAAGCGAGTTGAACGCCAGCACAGCGCGCCACCGTGAAACCGTGAAGGCCGGTGACTACTGGATTTATGAAGTGAAAAAGGGTGAGACCCTGCGCATTGTTGATCTGGAAGGCAATCAGGCTGTTGATACCTTGTTCTTTGATGCCGCCGATATACACGATCGCTATAGCGCGGTGGATACCTTGCGCACGCAGGGTAATGTATTTCTCACCGTGGGCTCAAAGCTCTTGGCGGATAGCGGTAATGTGTTGGTGGAAATCACGGCAGATACCTGTGGTCGCCACGATACGCTGGGTGGTGCCTGTGCCGCCGAGTCTAATCAAGTGCGCTATGCCCTGGACAAGCTCTATATGCACAGCTGCCGCGACAGCTTTCTGCTGGCGCTGGCTGAGCATGATCGTATGGGCTTAAGCAAACGTGATATCGGGCATAACGTGAATTTCTTCATGAATGTGCCGGTTACCGCAGAAGGCGGACTCAGCTTTGCCGACGGGATTTCCGAGCCGGGTAAATATGTAGAGATGAAGGCAGCACGCGATGTCATCGTGCTGGTTTCCAACTGCCCGCAGCTCAATAACCCCTGTAATGCCTACAATCCCACGCCGGTCGAAATGATTATCTGGGCTGCCTGAAAACTATCTGCGTTGTCATTGCGGCGGGCCTTGCACTGACTGCCTCGCTAAGGTTTTCAGTTGATTTGCGAAGTTCCATTCCTCTTCGGGGAAAGAATTGAATCAAGCCACCGGGACGGCCCGGTGCGCACAAGAATGACGGCAGGACGACCTGCCCCGTGTGAAAAACACGAGCACGCCATGTTCAATAAAGTTCTGATTGCCAATCGTGGTGCCATTGCCTGTCGCGTCATCCGTACCCTGCGCCAGCTCGGCATACAGTCAGTTGCGGTTTATTCCGAAGCCGATGCGGATTCCCTGCATGTTTCCTTGGCCGATGAAGCGGTTTGCATAGGGCCGGCTCCGGCAGCAGAGAGTTATCTGCGTGCCGACAAGATTCTGGAAGTGGCCAAGGCGACCGGTGCGCAGGCCATTCACCCCGGCTACGGCTTTCTTTCCGAGAATGCGGAATTTTCTGAAGCCTGTGAGAGCGCCGGCATTGCTTTTATCGGCCCTAATGCCCAGCAGATGCTCGCCTTCGGTCTCAAGCACACCGCGCGTGAGCTGGCGGAGAAAAGTGCCGTGCCCTTGCTGCCCGGCAGTGGGCTTCTATCCGGCGTGGAAGAGGCCAGAACAGAAGCGGCACGTATTGCCTATCCCGTGATGCTGAAAAGCACGGCGGGCGGTGGCGGCATTGGTATGCGCCTGATCTGGAACGAGAGCGAGCTGGAAGAGGCCTGGGCTTCTGTGGAGCGCTTGGCGCGCGCCAATTTCAAGGACGCCGGCATTTATCTGGAAAAATATGTGGAGGCCGCCCGCCATGTGGAAGTGCAGATATTTGGTGATGGCAAAGGCGGCGTGATCGCTTTGGGCGAGCGCGATTGCTCGGTACAGCGCCGCAACCAGAAAGTGATAGAAGAAACACCCGCTCCCGGCCTTTCTGAAGCGCAGCGCAAGAATCTGCACGATACCGCTGTGCGTTTGATGCAGGCCTGCGCCTATCGCTCTGCCGGCACCGTGGAGTTTGTGCTGGATGCGGATAGCGGCGAATTCTACTTTCTTGAGGTGAATACCCGACTTCAGGTAGAGCACGGCGTTACTGAAGAAGTGAGCGGCGTTGATCTGGTGGCCTGGATGGTCTTGCTGGCATCAAACGATTTGCCGGCGCTGGCCACGCTGCAGCCAGAACTGAAAGGCGCTTCCATACAGGTTCGTCTTTATGCCGAAGATCCGGCCAAGAATTTCCAGCCTTCCTCGGGCGTGATGACGGAAGTGCTTTTCTCAAAAGAGGCACGTATTGAAACTGCCGTGGTCACGGGCTCTGTAGTGCCGCCGTATTACGACCCCATGGTGGCCAAGATCATTGTGCATGCGGATACGCGTGATGAAGCCATCGCCAAAATGGAAGCGGCACTCGCCGACACGCGTGTGGCGGGGATTGAAACCAATCTGGGCTATCTGCGCACCATTATTGCTGGCGATGTGTTTCGTGCCGGCAAGCAGACCACGCGCTATTTGAATTCTCTGGAATATCGTCCGGCCACGATTGAAGTGCTGGATGGCGGTGTGCAGACCTCGGTGCAGGATTGGCCGGCGCGTGTGGGCTATTGGGATATTGGTGTGCCGCCTTCGGGCCCTATGGATGCACTGTCTTTCCGTCTGGCGAATCAGTTGGCTGGAAATTCCGTGGATGCAGCCGGGCTGGAAATCACCATGAGCGGCCCGACGCTGAAATTCAATACGAATGCCGTGATTGCAGTAACCGGTGCGGAGTTGCCGCTGTTGCTGGATGGCAGGCCGCTGGCACTGTGGACGGCGCATGAAATCCCTGCGGGTAGCACGCTGGAGTTGGGTGCTATCAAAGAGGCGGGTTGCCGTAGTTATTTAGCCATTGCGGGTGGGCTGGATGTGCCGGCGTATCTCGGTAGCCGTTCCACATTTACCTTGGGTCAATTCGGTGGTCATGCCGGGCGCAATCTGCGCTTGGGTGATGTGCTGCATCCTTTGGATAAGTCCGTTCGCCCTGAGCATGTCGAAGTGCAGGGTTCGGCACTGGACTCTGGCCGTGCTTCGACACTAGCCCTGCGCGCGTCGTCAGCACGAACGGTTTTGAGGGCGGAGTTTATTCCGAAGTTTTCGCGCGAATGGGAAATCGGTGTGCTTTACGGGCCGCACGGCGCGCCAGATTTTTTCACCGATGAAGATGTCGCCACTTTCTTCGGCGCGAGTTGGGAAGTGCATTACAACTCCAGCCGAACCGGTGTGCGCCTTATCGGCCCCAAGCCGGAGTGGGCACGCCGCGATGGTGGCGAGGCCGGTCTGCACCCTTCCAATATTCACGACAATGCCTATGCCATAGGCGCCATCGATTTCACGGGCGATATGCCGGTGATCCTCGGGCCGGATGGCCCCAGCTTGGGCGGCTTTGTTTGCCCGGCCGTGGTGGTGAATGCCGAGCTCTGGAAGTTGGGGCAGTTGCGCCCCGGCGATAAACTGAAATTCATCCGGCTGACGGCAGAAGATGCAGCGCGTATGGAGGCTGAGCAGGAACTGGCCATTGCCACGCTCAGCAGCGCGCCCGTCAAGAAACTGCAGAGCACGGCGACGGGTGAGGAAAGCCCGGTGATTGCCACCTTGCCAGAAAAAGGTGAGTGCCCGGGCGTGGTGTATCGCCAAGCCGGAGACCGTTATCTGCTCGTGGAATACGGCCCGCTGGTGCTGGATCTTAACTTACGTTTCCGTGTGCATGCGCTTATGCAGTGGCTGGAAAAGAATCGCCTGCCCGGCATTCTGGATCTCACGCCCGGCATACGTTCCCTGCAAATCCATTTTGATAGCCGTGTGCTGCCGCGTGATCGTCTTTTGCGTGAGCTGGCTCTAGCCGAAAGTGAATTGCCGGCTGTGGCCGAGATGAAGGTGCCGACGCGCACCGTATGGCTGCCTTTGTCCTGGGATGATGCCGCGACAAAGCTGGCCATAGAAAAATACATGCAGTCGGTGCGTAAAGATGCGCCGTGGTGCCCTAGCAATATCGAATTCATACGTCGCATTAACGGACTGGATGATATCGAGGCAGTGAAGAAAATCGTTTTCGATGCCAGCTATCTCGTGCTCGGCCTGGGCGATGTGTATCTGGGCGCGCCGGTGGCCACGCCCATGGACCCGCGCCATAGGCTCGTCACCACCAAATACAATCCGGCGCGTACCTGGACGCCGGAAAATGCCGTGGGCATAGGCGGCGCTTATATGTGCGTTTACGGCATGGAAGGGCCGGGGGGTTATCAGTTTGTTGGTCGCACCGTGCAGATGTGGAATCGTCACCGTGTCACCAAAGACTTTGAAGCCGGCAAGCCTTGGTTGTTGCGCTTCTTCGACCAGATTCGCTTTTATCAGGTGAGCGAAAGTGAGTTGCTGGAAATGCGCCGTGATTTCATCAGCGGCCGCTTCCAGCTACGCATTGAAGAGGGCGAATTTTCGCTAGCCGATTACCAGAAATTCCTGGCCGATAATTCAGACGATATTTCTGCGTTCAAAAATGGCCAGCAGGCCGCCTTTGATGAAGAGCGTGAGCGTTGGAAGGCCAATGGTCAGGCCGAGTTTGTCAGCGAGGCGCTGAGCGCAGGCAGTGGCGAAGATGAAACGGCTTTGCCGGAGGGCGCGCGCGCCGTGGCGGCGCATGTGCCGGGCAATGTCTGGAAAGTGATGGTGGAGCCGGGTGCCCATGTGAAGAAAGGCGACACCCTGCTCATTATCGAATCCATGAAGATGGAATTCGCTGTAGTGGCGCCTTGTGATGGCGAGGTACTGAGTGTGCCGGCACGCGAAGGCACGCAAGTGGCGGCGGGAGTGGCTGCGGTGATTTTGATGGCTTCTTGAGTTACGGCGAGCCGGGTATTGTGTGTTGCCCGTGCTTGCCCTGCTCTGCATCCCTTTCATGAAGACGCCCTTTTTCTGCTTGGTTTTATTTAAATACCCGTCAGCAGAAAATCCATCGCCGCCATGATCGTGTCACGCTGATCGGAAAGATCAGCGGCGGTGGCTCCTAACTCTTTGCGAGCAATGCCGGCCAGCTGTGGCGTGAGCAGCACATAGTCAGCGTCAGCAATTTTCACAATCGGCATCAGCCGGGTCAGGGCTTTCCCTTTCAGGGCGGTGAGCGGCATAAGGGGGATGACGACCCGGGTTTCCAGCTCGTCCAGCAGATTGCTTTGCACATTCAGCAAAAATGGAAAGCGGGCCTTGGTGGCGGCGTTGCTGTTTTTATAGGCCGTAAATTGCGGCATCAGAAGCTCCGCAGGGTGTCAGCAAAGCTGCCGTTTTTTTCCACATCCGCGTTATAGCTGGCGATGGCGCTGCGGTTTTCACTCAGCCATTGCTCTTGCTGCCGTGTTTTCAGGGCGTCAGTCAGGGCCTGCTCCAGAGTGGCGGACAGGTTGATGCCATGTTCCCGCGCCTTGTTGAGCAGGTCGCTGTTGATGCTGAGATTGGTCGCCTTTCGGGGTGCCGCCGGGTTGTATAGAGGGAGCATACAAGGTCTCCTGATGGGGTTTGTGTCTGTGGCATGCGCATAAGGTATGCGCATAGAGGTCTTTGGTCAAAGCGGCTTGTATGAGCCCGGCTCAAGCCGGATAGCCGTCCTTTTCACCTGCCATTTCCCCTCGAATCCGCTAGAATGCGCGCCTTCCCGCCCGACCCCCCGGCTGGCCTCTATGGCTGGTCCTAAGACCTTTTGAGGTTCGTGATGTTCAGCAAAGACGTGACGCTTGCCACTTTTGACCCGGAACTGGCCAAGGCCATTGCCCAGGAAGACGCCCGCCAGGAAGCGCATATCGAGCTCATTGCCTCGGAAAACTACTGCTCGCCGGCCGTCATGGAAGCGCAGGGCACCAAGCTCACCAACAAGTACGCCGAAGGCTATCCGGGCAAGCGTTACTACGGTGGCTGTGAATACGTGGACATCATCGAGCAGTTGGCCATTGACCGCGCCAAGCAGCTGTTCGGTGCCGATTACGCCAATGTGCAGCCGCATGCCGGTTCCCAGGCCAATGGTGCTGTTTTCCTGGCCCTGCTGAATGCTGGCGACACCGTGCTGGGCATGAGCCTGGCTCATGGTGGACACCTGACTCACGGTGCCAAGGTCAACTTTTCCGGCAAGAGCTACAACGCCGTGCAGTACGGCCTGAACGTGGAAACCGGTGAAGTGGATTACGCCGAAGTCGAGCGTCTGGCGCTGGAACACAAGCCGCGCATGATCATCGCCGGCTTCTCTGCATACAGCCGCATCATGGACTGGCAGCGTTTCCGCGACATCGCTGATAAGGTTGGCGCCTACCTGATGGTGGACATGGCCCATGTGGCGGGTTTGGTGGCGGCGGGTGTGTACCCGAGCCCGGTGCAGATTGCTGACGTCACCACCACGACCACGCACAAGACCCTGCGTGGCCCGCGCTCCGGCCTCATCCTGGCCAAGGCCAATGAAGAGATCGAGAAGAAGCTGCAGAGTGCTGTATTCCCCGGTATTCAGGGCGGCCCGCTCGAGCATGTGATCGCCGCCAAGGCCGTGGCCTTCAAGGAAGCGATGGCGCCTGAGTTCGTCACTTACCAGAAGCAGGTCGTGAAGAACGCCCAGACCATGGCCAAGGGCTTGATCGAGCGCGGCTACGACATCGTCTCCGGCGGCACTGACAACCATCTCTTCCTGCTGTCTTTGATCAAGCAGGACGTGACGGGTAAGGATGTGGACGCTTGGCTGGGCGCTGCCGGCATCACCGTGAACAAGAATGCCGTGCCTAACGACCCGCGCTCGCCCTTTGTGACCTCCGGTATCCGTATCGGTACCCCGGCCGTGACCACCCGTGGTTTCGGCGAAGCCGAATGCCGCGAGCTGGCCGGCTGGATAGCCGATGTGATCGATAGCCGTGGCGATGCCGCTGCCATCGAAGCTGCTGCCGCCAAGGTCAAGGCCGTCTGCGCCAAGTTCCCGGTTTACGCTGCCTGATAGAAACGCCGGCCCGCCCTGACGAGGGGCGGGCCTTCAAGGTGCTTTGGTTCATGGGAACCAGACACCCCACTGTGACTGGAACGCCCGCTTTGTTATCGTCGGGCCCCCTGCGCAGGAAAGCTCTTTAGGACTTTTTATGCACTGTCCCTTCTGTAGTGCCGATGACACCAAAGTCATCGACTCCCGCCTCGTCGCCGAAGGCGATCAGGTACGCCGTCGTCGCGAGTGCACGGCCTGTGGTGAGCGTTTCACCACCTTTGAAACCGCCGAACTGGTCCTGCCTCGCATCATCAAATCTGATGGTGTGCGCCAACCTTTTGATGATGAAAAACTGCGTTCGGGCATGATGCACGCCCTGCAGAAACGTCCCGTCTCCATAGAAAAAATCGATGAAGCGCTGCTGCGCATTCTGCATCGCCTGCGTGCGACCGGTGAGCGCGAGGTGAAGTCGCGTCTGGTGGGTGAGCTGGTGATGGATGAATTGAAGAAGCTCGATTCGGTTGCCTATGTGCGCTTTGCCTCGGTCTATCGCAGCTTTCAAGACATCAGTGAATTCCGCACGGAAATCGAAAAACTTGAGCGCGATAAAACGACATGAGCGCGCAGGCTATTGATGATATCCGTCATATGAGCGATGCCCTGCGCCAAGCGCGACAGGGCTTGTACACCACGCAGCCGAATCCGCGCGTGGGCTGCGTTATCGTGAAAGATGGCGTGGTGGTGGGCGAGGGTTTTCACGCCCGCGCCGGCGGCCCACATGCTGAAGTGGTGGCACTGAAGCAAGCCGGTTATCGCGCCTATGGGGCAACGGTGTATGTGACCTTGGAGCCTTGCGCGCATCATGGTCGTACGCCGCCCTGTGCAAATGAGCTGGTGATTGCTGGTGTAAAGCGTGTCGTGGCCGCGACACTGGATGCGAATCCTTTGGTGGCCGGCAAGGGCATGAAAATTCTGGAAGCCGCTGGCATAGAAACCCGTGTCGGTGTGCTGGAAGACGAAGCGCGTGCGCTCAATGTGGGCTTCCTGCGCCGCATCGCTGATGAGGATGGCGGCGGCTTGCCGCTGGTGCGCGTGAAAGTGGCGGCCAGTCTGGATGGTCGCACCGGCATGGCCAATGGCGAATCGAAATGGATTACCGGGCCGGATGCACGCCGTGATGTACAGAAATGGCGCGCCATGAGCTCCGCCATTATCAGTGGCATAGGCACGGTGCTGGCCGATGATCCGGAATTCACGGTGCGTCCGGAAGACTGGAGTGAATGGCATTACGGTGAGGTGGTGCCACCTTGGCGTGTGATTCTGGATTCAGATTTTCGCACCCCGATAAAGGCCAAGCTGTTCAGTGGGAAAGGCCGCGTCATCATTGTCGGCACGCATTCGCAGCTGGATAAGCAGACCGCACTCAGTGATGCCGGTGCTGAAATATGGGTGCTGCCCAAAAAAGATGCTTCAGGAAAAAATAGCGGCGTTGATCTTCAGGCCCTGCTGAAAAAGCTGGGCGAAGAAGGCGCCAATGAAGTGTTGGTGGAGGCGGGCGCTACGGTGTCGGGTGCTTTTGCCCGCGCCGGCCTCGTGGATGAATATGTGCTTTATCTGGCGCCTGTTTTATTGGGCAGCACGGCCAGGCCTTTGCTGGATTGGCCACTGGCCAGCATGCGTGATCAGCGCAAGCTGGTGATTACCGATACCCGCATGGTGGGTGCCGATATCCGCCTGCTGGCGAAACCGAAATGAGAGCGGTCTGAAAATGTTTACAGGCATTATCGAGGCGGTCGGCAGCATACGCGCCATTGAGCTACGCGGCGGCGATGTGCGTCTGCATGTTGCTACCGGAAAACTGGATCTGTCCGATGTGAAGTTGGGGGACTCCATTGCCAGTAATGGTGTTTGCCTCACGGTGGTGGTCTTGCAGCGCGACGGATTTGTGGCCGATGTCTCCACGGAAACCCTGACACGTTCTACGCTGAAGGGTCTGAGCGTGGGGGAGCTTTTGAATCTGGAAAAAGCCATGCAGCCGAAGTCGCGCTTTGGTGGTCATATCGTCAGTGGTCATGTGGATGGCATTGGTGAAGTGATACGCCGTGAGGCCTCTGCACGCGCGGTGCTCTTCACCGTGAAGGCGCCTGATGAGCTGGCGAAATATATTGCCGAGAAAGGTTCCATCACCACGGATGGCATCAGTCTCACGGTGAATGGCCTGCGTGGTGCGGAGTTTGATCTCACCATCGTGCCGCATACGGTGCAGGAAACGAATATTGCCACCTGGCAGCCGGGCACACAGATCAATCTGGAAGTGGATGTGATTGCGCGTTATCTGGAGCGTCTGCTGTTGGGTGATAAGGCGGCGGACGCCAAGGCGCAGGGAATAAGCATGGCCTTTCTGGCCGAAAACGGATTTCTGAAATAGGAGATGAATATGTTTCGTGTTCTGGCAGGAATGGTTCTACTGAGTGCATCGACTCTGGCGCTGGCGGCTGATGCAGCGCCACCGGCTTTATTGTCGACGGCTCCCGCATCGGCGGCGCAACAGGCACTGGCCCAGCAGTATTTCAAAGTGGCCGGCATCGACAAGATGTATGCCGATAAAAATCAGATCGAAAAAATCATCGATATGCAGCTCAAGATGGCGGACAAGGGCGCAGCCCAGAATATGCCGCCAGAAAAGGCTGCCGAGTTTCATCGGGCCATCGAGAAAATTCGTCCAACCTTGAGCAGTTCTGTCGCCGAGGCCCTGGCTAAGGCCCGGCCGGAGCTGATGCAGGTGATTGCCAAGAATTATTCCGAGGCTGAGCTGAAGGCGCTGATTGCTTTCTATAGCACGCCGGAAGGAAAGTCGGTGGTGGCCAAAAACCCGGCTATTACCTCTGCCATGATGGAAGTGTCCGGTAAGCATATGGGCGCGGTCATGCAGAATTTGCAGAAGAACCTGATGCGCACGCTGCAGGATTCAGCGGCCGCAGGCAAAAAAGCTCCGGCAGGAAAATGAAATGGCACTGAATACGATTGAAGAACTGATTGCCGATATCCGTCTCGGGCGTATGGTCATCCTGATGGATGACGAAGATCGCGAGAACGAAGGCGATCTGGTCATGGCGGGCACGCATTGCCGTCCTGAAGACATTAACTTCATGATCACCTATGCGCGTGGTCTGGTGTGTCTGCCCATGACGCGTGAGCGTTGCGAACAGCTCAAGCTGCCGCAGATGGTGCAGCGCAATGGCTCCGGCTTTGGTACCAAATTCACGGTGTCCATTGAAGCAGCCACGGGCGTGACTTCCGGCATTTCGGCGGCCGATCGTGCACGTACCGTGCAGGTGGCAGTGGCGCGGGAAGCCAAGGCGGAAGATATCGTGCAGCCCGGTCATATTTTCCCCTTGATGGCGGAGCCGGGTGGTGTGTTGCGCCGTGCTGGCCATACCGAAGCTTCTTGTGATCTTTCGCGTCTGGCCGGGCTTGAACCCACGGGTGTGATCTGCGAAATCATGAATGCCGATGGCAGCATGTCGCGTCGCCCTGAGCTGGAGAAATTCGCGCAGGAACATAATCTGAAAATCGGCACCATTGCCGATCTCATTCACTATCGCATGGTGAACGAGCAGACCGTGCAGCGTCTTGAAACGCATACCTTGCCTACCGAGTACGGTGATTTTCAGCTGCATGTTTATAAAGATGCCGCTGGCAGCGATGTGCATGTGGCGCTGACCAAGGGCAAGCTGGATGGCAAGACCGTGCCCACCGTGCGTGTGCATGCCGTGAATCCGCTGCGCGATCTCATGCATGCCAAGTACAAGGGGCGTCTGGGCTGGAATCTGCAGAAGAGCCTCAAGGCTATTGCTGACAGCGAAGCCGGCGCCATCGTCATGCTGGGGCAGGATTACACTTCCTCCGATATGGTCGATCACATTGCCGAGTTCTTCGGCAAGCGAGCCCGCAATGCCGACGGTTCGGGCATGTACCGCAATATCGGTACCGGCTCGCAAATCCTGCGCGACCTTGGCGTGACCAAGATGCGTCTGCTGAGCTCTCCCATGAAATTCAATGCGCTTTCCGGTTTCGGTCTCGAAATCGTGGAATACGTGGCGACCGAATAAGCTGTATTTAAAATTTTCTGAACTGATTAAAGGAAACTGACATGAGCAAGATCAAATTTGTGGAAGGTAACTTCACTCAGGCTGATGGCAAGTACGCCATTGCCGTGGCTCGCTTCAACAGCTTTGTGGTGGAGGCGCTGCTCGATGGCGCCATCGACACTCTGAAGCGTCATGGCGTGAAAGAAGAAAACATCACCGTGGTACGCGTTCCCGGTGCTTGGGAGCTGCCGCTGGTGGCCAAGAAGCTGGCCGAGAAGAAGACTTTCGACGCCATCATTGGTTTGGGCGCGGTCATTCGTGGCGGTACACCGCATTTCGATTTCGTCTGCAATGAAGCTGCCAAGGGTCTGGGTGCTGTGGGTCTTGAATTTGGCGTGCCGGTGATTTTCGGCGTGCTGACTACCGATTCCATCGAGCAGGCTATTGAGCGTTCTGGCACCAAGGCCGGTAACAAAGGCTCGGATGCTGCTCTGGGCGCCATTGAAATGGTCTCTGTGATCAAGGCGCTGGGCTGATTTTCTTTCGCAGAGGCGGCCAAGGCCGCTCCTGCGGATAGGTAGGTAAATAGTTGTGAATAAAAGCGGAAACATGAACATCAAGCCGTCGGCACGGCGCAAGGCGCGTCGTTTCGCCATGCAGGCCTTGTACGAGTGGTCTATCTCGGGAAATGCCATGCATGAGATCGAGGCGCGTTATCGCGTCGAGAACGCCATGCACAAGGTGGATCTGGAGTATTTTCACGAGCTCATTCACGAGATCGTGAAAGACAGTGAGCATATTGACGATGCCTTCATGGCGCATCTGGATCGCAAGTTTCATGCCTTGGATCATGTCGAGCGCGCCATCCTGCGTATTGGCACGTATGAGATGATCAAGCGTCTGGATGTGCCCTACAAGGTCGTCATTAATGAAGGCATAGAGCTGGCCAAAGATTTTGGCGCCACGGAATCGCACAAATATGTGAACAGTATTCTGGATGAAGTGGCCAAGCAGCATCGCAAGATAGAAAGACCTTCGGCCTAAGTTAGCCATCATGAGCCAGCGCGGCGAATTTGAACTCATACGTGAATTTTTCACACGTCCTTCCCGCGATGCGGCAGTGCGGCTGGGTGTGGGGGACGATGCTGCGCTGATTGCTGTGCCGGAAAATCATGAGCTGGTAGTGACGACGGATACCTTGCTTAGTGGCCGTCACTTTCCGGAAGATGCCTCTGCTTTTGATGTTGGCTGGAAATCTCTGGCCGTCAATCTTTCTGATCTCGCCGCTATGGGCGCAGAAGCGCGCTGGGTGACATTGGCGCTGACTGTGCCGAGTAGTGACGAAAAATTCCTGAGCGATTTTGCTGCCGGTTTTTTTGCGCTGGCGGAAAAAGAAGGCGTCAGTCTGGTTGGCGGCGATACCTCGCGCGGCCCTCTGAGTATTACGGTCACCGCCATGGGTCTTGTGCCTTGTGGTGCGGCGCTGCGCCGTGATGGCGCGCAAATCGGTGACGATATTTATATCAGTGGCACTGTGGGTGATGCAGGACTCGGTCTGCGTCTCGTTTTGCAGCAGTGGGCAGATGATATGCCGCCGGCCGATGCAGCGTTTGTGCTACAGCGTTTGCACCGCCCTGAGCCGCGCTTGGCGCTAGGAAAAGAATTGCGCGGACTGGCTTCAGCTTGCCTCGATGTCTCTGATGGTCTGGCTCAGGATCTGGGGCATGTCCTGCGCGCCTCCGGCGTGGGTGCTGTTCTGGATATGGATGTGCTGCCACGTAGCACGGCATTAAGTGGCATTGATGCGGACTTTGCCGATGTGCTCGCGCTCACCAGTGGCGATGATTACGAGCTGCTGTTCACCGCTTCGCCACAGCATCGTGAAAAAATCGCGGCACTCTCATTTCCCTGTACGCGCATCGGCAGTATTACGGAGCAGCCAGCCTTGCTTCTGCGCCGTGAGGGTATCGCGGTGGATATGCCACTCACCGGCTTCCAGCATTTTTGAGTTGATGTTCGGTATGAACAAACCTGATTTACGTGATCCTGTGCAATTGCTGGCCTTTGGTCTGGGCAGCGGTTTGGCGCCCAAGGCCCCCGGCACTTTCGGTTCGCTGGCGGCCTTGCTCCTGTTTCCCCTGCTGGCATATGCCGGACTGTCTGCGTATCTCGTGTTCATGTTGATTGCGGCAGTAGGCGGCATCTGGATTTGTGGCCATGCCGCGCATGCCCTGGGCGTACATGATGACGGCCGTATCGTCTGGGACGAGTTTGCCGGGCAATGGATCGCGCTCACGCCGCTGGTGCCGGTAGCAGCTGGTGTCGGCCTGAGCGGGAATCTGTCTACGCTTGTGGGTCTGGTCGCCGCTTTTGCCCTCTTCCGCCTGCTGGACGTTGCCAAGCCTTGGCCGATTGGTTATCTGGACAGGAAGATAGATGGGGGCTTGGGCATTATCGCTGATGATCTCCTCGCGGGTGCCTTGGCCGGTCTATTGGTTTTTCTCATGCTGCGATTCGTGTTCTGACGGGAGCTTTTCAATGCGGAGTATGGTGAGAGGCATATTGCTCATGGCGTTGGCTCTGTTGCCGGCAATGCTGGCGGCTGCTCCGAAAGCTGCCGACAAAGGCCCGCATGTAACGGTGATCGGCCTCATGGGCAGCAAGGCCATTCTGCGTATTGATGGCCAGCAGCAGATGCTGGGCAAGGGCGAAAGCCGTGATGGCGTCACGCTGCTGGATATCGTCGCCGGCCAGGCCCAGCTCGAAATCAATGGCCGCAAGATTGCCTTGGGCATGGGGGCGGATACCGGTGGCATTGCCGCGCGTGCCGAAGGCGGCAGCGTGGAAATCGTCATGAATGGCTCGGGTCAGTTCATCACCAGTGGCCAGATCAACGGTCGCGTGGTGGAAATGCTGGTGGATACCGGCGCCAATACGGTTTCCATGACCACCGCCGACGCACGCCAACTGGGTATCGACTACCTCATGGACGGGAAGCTGGGCGCCAGCGCCACCGCCGGGGGCATCGTCAAGATCTGGTTGGTCACGCTGAAAAGCGTACAGGTCGGTCCTATTACCGTGCGCAATGTGCAAGCTTCGGTGCGTGATGCTCCCCGTATCAGCCCGGTCTTGCTGGGCATGACCTTTCTTAGTCAGGTCGATATGCGTCACGAACAGAACCGGCTGAAAATGACGGCACGCTGAACCTTGTTAAAGGCGGTCGCGGCCCCATCTCGACGTTGCTAGAATGCCCTCCCCTGAAGCCGGAGCAGTCCGTGTCCGTTGTTTTTGTAGCCTCCTCCCTGTTGCCCACCCGCCATGGTGCTTTCACCATTCATGCCTTTGAAGATCCGGAAACGGGCAAAGAGCATATTGCTCTCGTTATGGGTGGGGTGGGTGATGGCGCCCCGGTGTTGATGCGCGTGCATTCCGAATGTTTGACCGGCGATGGTTTTGGCAGCCTGCGTTGCGACTGCGGCCCGCAACTGGAAGCCGCCATGCAAAAAGTGGCTGCGGCTGGGCGTGGTGTGATTCTTTATCTGCGTCAGGAAGGTCGTGGTATTGGTTTGCTTAACAAGGTGCGCGCCTATCATCTGCAGGATCAGGGCGCGGATACCGTGGAGGCCAATGAGCAGCTGGGCTTTGCGCCGGACCTGCGCGAATACTCCATGTGCGAAGACATGCTCAAGCATCTGGGTGTACAGGCCGTGCGCCTCATGACCAATAACCCGCGCAAGGTAGCGGCGCTGGAAGCTCACGGTGTGGATGTGATTGAGCGCGTGCCGTTGATGACAGGCCGTAATCCCCATAACGAGCATTATCTCGATACCAAGCAAGGCAAGATGGGGCATATGCTGGACCCGGAATGAGGCGGGTTTCGTTCGCCTGATTTAATGCCTTTTTTTGCCTCTCTTCTCTCTTCTCTTTTCTGAAACGTAAGTTCCAGTTTCGTCATGCATGGCGGGATGTGGTTTCGTCCTGCACAGAATCCCGCTGAAGCGCCCTTCTTTTGTGAGCTGCATCACATTAGCCTGTGATTTCAGGATGAGGCCGGGGAGGCCTTGCCATGTGCATGCGCAGCAGTGATGGAGATGATAAAACGCGCTTTCGCAGTGATCGCATTACCTGCGAAAACGGGCGCTTTTTCTTCACGACGCGTGAAGGTTCGCTCGAGGGCCCTTATATCTCGCGTGAGCAGGCGGAAATTGCCGCTGCGCTTTATATCCGTTACCACCTTGATCCCACTAAATGCGACAGCGCGACACATCAGGCCGATCCGCATATCTACCGCTACAACGATGCCGTGATGGAAGAGCGCCGCCGCGACAAGGACAGGCGTGAGAGTGACCGGCGGGAAAAGGACAGAAGAACGGGCGACAGACGAGAGTGAGATATTTCTTCTGAAAATAAAAAGCCGGCATACGCCGGCTTTTTATTACGCCGTGAGTTGTGCTCAGGCGTTTTTCACCTGTTGCAAAGGCTGTTGCAAGCGCCGGCGTATGGCGCCTTCGATGCCGCCGGCATCGAGACCACAGGCGGCCAGCATTTCGGCAGGTGAGGCGTGCTCGATAAAGGCATCAGGAATGCCGAGATTGAGTACAGGCAGAATGATTTTTTCCTGAGCGAGGAATTCATTCACGGCAGAACCGGCACCGCCCATGATGGCGTGCTCTTCCACCGTGACGATAAGGCTGTGTGTGCTGGCCAGCTCACGGATGAGATTTTCATCCAGCGGCTTTACGAAGCGCATATCGGCAACCGTGGCATTCAGATTGGCAGCCGCTTTCAGGGCGGGGGTCAGGCTGGCACCGAAGGCAAGGATGGCGATTTTCTCGCCGATACGCCTTTTTACGCCGCGCCCCAGTGGCAGGCGTGTCATTTCTTTTTCAATCACGGCGCCCGTGCCAGCACCGCGCGGATAGCGCACGGCGGCAGGGCCTTTGTGCTCATAGGCGGTGTAGAGCATCTGCCGGCATTCGTTTTCATCTGAAGGCGCCATGATCACGATATTGGGTACGGTACGCATATAGGCGTAATCGTAAGCGCCGGCATGGGTGGGACCGTCTTCACCGACAAGGCCAGCGCGGTCTATGCCGAAAGTTACATCCAGATTCTGCAGGGCGATATCGTGCACGAGCTGATCGTAGGCGCGTTGCAGAAAGGTGGAGTAAATCGCCACCACCGGCTTTACGCCTTCGCAGGCCATGCCGGCCGCCAAGGTGAGCGCGTGCTGCTCGGCAATGGCGACATCGTGATAACGCTCCGGATATTCCTGCGCGAATTTCACCATGCCGGAGCCTTCGCACATGGCGGGTGTGATGCCTACGCAACGGGGATCAGCTGCGGCCATATCGCAAAGCCAGTCGCCAAAAACATCGGAGTATTTCGGTTTTTTCGGGGCTGCAGCGGCAGGTTTTTCGCGCTCAGACGCCGGCGCAATTTTCGTGATGGCGTGATAGCCGATGGGATCAGCCTCGGCCGGGGCAAAGCCCTTACCCTTGGTGGTGTAGACATGCAGCAACTGCGGGCCCGGTGCTTCACGCAGATTGGAAATCGTGGTGACCAGGGTTTCCAGATCGTGGCCGTCTATGGGGCCGACATAATTGAAACCTATGCTTTCGAAAAGCGCGCCCGGTGAATTCACCAGATGCTTCATGCTTTCTTCAGCACGGCGAGTGAAGTTCAGTGTGGCCGGCATGGCGGAAAGTACGCGCTTGCCGCCTTCGCGCAGAGCGATATAAGTTTTGCTGGCCCAGATGCGTGCAAAATAATTCGATAGCCCGCCGACATTCTTGGAAATCGACATGCCGTTGTCGTTCAGGATGACCAGCATGTCCGTGCCCTGATGGGCAGCATCATTCAATGCTTCGAAGGCCATGCCGGCCGTGAGCGCGCCGTCGCCAATAATGGCGCAAACCTTGCGATTGCTGCCGCGCATTTTTGCGCCCACAGCCATGCCGAGGGCGGCAGAAATGGATGTCGAAGAGTGGCCAACACCGAAAGTGTCGTATTCGGATTCTTCGCGGCGCGGGAAAGCGGCGAGGCCGTCTTTCTGGCGCATGGTCAGCATCTGTTCTTTGCGGCCGGTGAGTATCTTGTGCGGATAAGCCTGATGGCCCACATCCCAGACCAGACGATCAGCGGGCGTGTTGTAGCAGTAGTGCAGGGCGATGGTGAGATCAACAACACCTAAGCCGGCACCGAAATGTCCGCCGGTTTGGCCGGTACACCAGAGCAGATATTCACGCACCTCCTTGGCGAGTTCCGGCAAGGCCTCAGGCGGCAGCTCGCGCAGCTTGTCCGGTGTGGGCACCTGGTCCAAGAGCGGTGTGTCGGGGCGGTTGCGGGGAATCTCGGTGAGCATCGGCGGCGATCCTGGCTGGGGCTGCAAGTATAACGGAGCGCCCACGGGCCGGAGAGTGAAATCGCGGTGAAATCCCGGCGGGGGTGTTGTCGTCGGGCTGTATACGCGGCTTGGTGCGCGGACGGCGAGTTCTGTTTGTAGGTCGGGCTTTAGCCCGACAGTAGCGCCGCCGCAAAGACTGATGTCGGGCTAAAGCCCGACCTACTAAGCAAGGTGTTGTCGCTTAGTGATCCCTGTCGACAAGGAAGTCAGCGAGTTCGCGCAGCGGATCGGCGGCAGCGCCTAAAGGCTGCAGGGCTGCGATGGCCTCATCGTGCAACTGGACGGCCAGCGCTTGAGCCGCTTCCAGGCCGAGCAGGGCGGGATAGGTGGATTTCGCGCGTGCGATATCAGAGCCGGCCCGTTTGCCGATTTTGGCGGTATCGCCAATTACGTCCAGCACATCGTCGTGCACCTGAAAGGCCAGGCCCAGACGGTCGGCATAGACATCCAGAGCGGCCAGCTGAGCCGCATCGGCGCCGGCAGCAATGGCGCCCATGGCCACACTGGCGCGGATAAGGGCACCGGTCTTGTGGCGGTGCACATGCTCCAGCGCCGGCAGATCCAGCTGGCGGCCTTCGGCCTCGATATCCAGAGCCTGCCCCACCGCCATATCCACGGCAGCCCGGCTGAGCACGGCAATCTGTGCGCGCACCTGTTCGGCCGCCAGCGGACTTTGGTGTAAGGAGAGGAAGGCCAAAGCCTGCAGGGTATCGCCGGCCAGCAAGGCGGTGGCTTCGTCAAAAGCCTTGTGCGTGGTGGCTTTGCCGCGCCGCAGGTCGTCGTCGTCCATGCAGGGCAGGTCGTCATGAACCAGTGAATAGCAATGGATAAGTTCCACGGCGAGTGCGGCCGGTTCGGCGACTTCTGCGCTGGCGCCCAGTGCCTGCGCCGCGCCAAAGGCCAGAGCCGGGCGCACACGTTTGCCGCCATTGGTCACGGCGTAGAGCATGGCTTGGGCCAGGCGTTGGGCAGAGGCATTCTGCTGGCCGAGAAAACGCTCCAGCGCGTCCGGAGTACGTGCTTGTGCGGCCAGCAGCAGGGCAGATTCAGTCATGCCGTTCTCAGGCGTCGTCATCGCTGTCGAAGTCTGTGTATTCCACGGAACCGTCAGCCTTTTCCAGTAGCAACTGCACTTTCTGCTCGGCTTCGGTCAGGGCTTGCTGGCACTCACGCGTCAGCTTGATGCCGGCTTCGAAAGACTTGAGCGCGTCTTCCAGACTGAGCTCGCCGCTTTCCAGCAGATGGACCTGCTGCTCCAGCTCGTTGAGGGCTTTTTCAAAATCGACGGCTTTGGGTTTGCGGGCCATGGCGGGACTGCGGCAGCGGGAAAGCGCGAACAGTAGCCCTGCTCAGGCGGAGGGTCAACGGCGCCGCCGTATCACTGTCAGCGGCGGCCGGCCGGCACAAAAATACAAACGCCGGCAGTTGCCGGCGTTTGTATGGAAGCGTATTGCGGGGCAGATTATTTGGCTGGTGTGGAGGCCTCTTCCTTCTTGGTCATGCCTTCCTTTTTGGTCATGCCTTCTTTCTTGGCGTGATGCTTGTGGTGTTGGCTGGGCTTGGCCGCTTCTTTGGTGGCCATAGCGGCCGGGGCAGGAGCCGCGGCTTCAGCGGCGAAAGTCAGTCCGGTGATAGAGGCGAGGACAATGGCGGCGAGAGTCTGGGTCAGTTTCATGATGTAACTCCTGAGTGAGGGCGCCCTGAGAGGGGCTGTGTCATTCCGCCTTGCGGCGGGTACAGGAGCAGATTGCATCGCCAGGACTTACCGCGTGCTGGGGAAAAGATTACGGATTTTTAAGGAGTGGTAGCTCCACCAGCGCGTGCAGGCCTGGCTGGGCGTCTTGCAGACGCACGCGACCGCCATGATGCAGGACGATGGCGCGGACCAGAGCAAGGCCGAGGCCATTGCCGGGCGAACCGCGATGGCTTTCCAGGCGTACGAAGCGGTCGAATACGCGCTCGCGATCGGCTTCGGGAATGCCGGGACCATTGTCGCTGACGCTGAGCAGGGCTTTATCATCCAGTGCGCGCAGCGTCAGCGTAATTGCGCTGCCGTCGGGTGCGTATTTGATAGCGTTGTCGATGAGATTGACCAGCATCTGGAAGAGCTGGTCACGATCACCCTGCACGGTAAGGGCATCGGCCTGGACAGTAAGTGTCTGCCCGGAATCTTCAGCAAGCGCTTCAAAAAGCTCAGCCGCATCCTGCACGAGTGCGCGCAGGTCCACGGGGTTTTCGGGCGTGCGCGTATCGGCTTCCAGACGAGCCAGACGGAGCATGGCCTGAAATGTAGCCAGTAATTTATCGGTCTCGCTAATGGCGGCCTCTACTTGCGCCTGCGCCTTCGGATCGCGGCTGGCCCGATGCGCTTCTTCCAGCCGTGTTTTCAGTCGCGCCAGTGGTGTGCGCAAATCATGTGCAATGGCATCCGTGGTGTGGGCAATGCCGCCCACCAGATCCTGTATGCGCGCAAACATGGCATTCAGGGTGAGGGCGAGGCGATCAAAACTGTCACCACTGTTATTCGGAGTGGCGCGCGCATCCAGTTGGCCGTCGGCAAAGCGGTGGGCGACAGCGAGCGGACCGGCCAGTGCACGGGCAATGGCGCGGCTCATGATGAAGGCCAGTGCCACCGCCATAATTAGGACGAGAAAAAGACCGATGCCGAGTTCGCGATGCATGGCGGCATTCAGTCGTTCGCGCTCCCAGGCAATATGGCCGACCAGAAGACGACTACCGTCCGCAAAGACTTCGACTTTGGCCAGCGCGGGGCGCGTCTTGTCATCAGTTTTCAAATCAAAATCATGCCAGCCTTGGTTGGCGATCAGGGTTGCCGGCAGTTGCAGATCGGTAGGAACACGTTGCACATGAGTGCCGATCTGCAGCAGATAAAATGCATCGGGGTCGGCATCGGCGGCGCGATCGGAGAGGGCGCTTTGCAGGCCACTGATACCGGCATCGCCATACCAGTCGTGCAAATCGGAAAGATCGCGGCGCAGGGTACGCTGCATGGTTTCTTCATTGATGGCGGTGAGCGTGAAATAAGCCACGCTGCCCAGAATGAGAAAGGCCAGCAAAAAAGCCGTGGCATGCGTGAGCGCCAGACGCAGGATGGGTGAGCGCCAGCGCGAGACGGTCATCTTCAGTGGGCTCCCAGACGATAGCCGGCACCGCGCACGGTGTGCAGCAACGGCTTTTCATGGTCGCGGTCGATTTTCTGGCGCAGACGCGAAATATGGACATCAATGACATTGGTCTGCGGATCAAAGTGATAATCCCAGACGGCCTCCAGCAGCATGGTGCGAGTGACCACCTGCTCGGCATGACGCATGAGATATTCCAGCAGGCGGAATTCGCGTGGCTGCAGCTCTATGGTTTGGCCGCCGCGCTGCACGCTGCGGCGCAGTAAATCCATTTCCAGATCAGCCACATTCAGCCTGGTTTGTTCACGCGGCGTCTCAGCAGGGCGGCGCAGCAGTACCTCCAGTCTTGCTTGCAGCTCGGTAAAGGCGAAGGGTTTCACCAGATAATCATCTGCGCCCTGACGCAGGCCCTCAACGCGCTGCTCCACATCGGCCAGCGAGCTCAGCAGTAATACCGGCGTGGCGCGCCCGGCGGCGCGCAGCATGCGCAAGACATCCATGCCGTCGAGACCGGGCAGCATACGATCGAGAATGATGGCGTCCACATCCTCACCGGTGGCCAGAAAAAGTCCCTCACGACCGTCGTGCGTGACGAGCAGGGCATAGCCGGCCTCTTTCAGGCCTTTCTGGATGTAGTCGGCAATCTGACGATCGTCTTCGATAAGCAGGATGCGCATGCCAGCCTCGGTGCTTGGTTTGCTGTGGGCAGTCTAGCGTGCAGCACGGAAAGTCCGTGATTACGGTTTTGTCATGCAGCGCGGCTCAGGGCAGAACCAGCGGCAGGCTGAGAAAACCTTTCACAACCAGTGCGTTGGCGATGTCGATAAAGAAGGCTCCGACAATGGGGACAAGCAGGAAGGCCAGATGCGAGGGGCCGTAGCGGTCGGTAATGGCCTGCATATTGGCAATGGCGGTGGGTGTGGCGCCGAGGCCGAAGCCGCAATGGCCGGCAGCGAGTACGGCGGCATCGTAATTACGACCCATGACCGGATAAGTCACCAGCACGACATAGGCGACCAATGCCAGCGTTTGCACCGCCAACAGGATGAACAGCGGGCCCGCCAGTGCTGCCAGTTCCCAGAGCTTCAGCGACATCAAGGCCATGGCCAGAAATAGACCGAGGCAGGTATTGCCGACCACGGTCAGGGCGCGCTCTTCCGGTTGGTAAATTTTGCTGAGGCGCACGAGATTGCCCACGATGACGCCGGCGAATAACACCCAGACAAAATCTGGCAGAGACACCGGGCTTTTGCGGGTGAGCTCGGCCAACTGGGTGCCGGCAGTCAGTGCCAGCGCCATGAGAAAGAGGGTTTCAAATAAAAGCGCCGCCGTGATGAGTTGAAAGCGGCGCGGTGCCTCGAACATTTCCAGTGGTTGTTTATTTTCGAGATCTTCCGGTGGCAATGTGCTGCCATTTTTTTCCAGACGCTTGACCAGAAAGTGCGCTACTGGCCCGCCCACGAGTCCGCCTAACACCAGGCCAAACGTGGCGCAGGCCATGGCCAGCCCCATGGTGCCTTCAATGTGATATTCGCGATCAAAAACGGTGGCCCAGGCTACGCCAGTGCCGTGTCCGCCAGAGAGGGTAATGGAGCCGCCTATGAGGCCCAGCAAGGGCTCCAGTCCAAGCAGCATCGCCATGCCCACACCGACCATGTTTTGCACAATGAGAAAGCCGATAACCACCACTACGAAACGCATTAATGGCCGGCCGCCACGGCGCAGCATGGGAATGTCGGCGGCCAAGCCTATGGTGCAGAAGAACATGAGCAGCAGCGGCATCTGCAATTGCAGATCGAATTGCAGGGCAATATCGGCGCTGTGCAGGGTCAGCATGAGCAGGGCGGCCAGTAAGCCGCCGGCCACCGGTTCCGGAATTGAGTAGCGGGCCAGCAAGGGGATGTGTTTCAGCAGCCAGCGCCCGCTGAGCAGTACCGCGGTGGCGGCCAGCAGCGTGGAAAAGACATCCAGTGCCAGGATCATGTGCTACTCCCTTGCTCAGTCGAACAGTTGCTGCAAGGCGGCGCTGACGCGCGCGCGGATTTCGTCGCGCACGGCCAGGAATTCGGCGCCTTCCAAATGACGTGGATCGGGCAGTGCCCAGTCTTCGCGCGCTTTGGCGCGGACAAAGGGACATTCATCGCCGCAGCCCATGGTGACCACGAGATCGTATTCGATATCGGGAATTTCCTGCAGTGATTTGGAGTCATGCGTGCTGAGGTCGTAGCCCAGCTCCGCCATGGCGGCGATGGCTTTCGGATTCACTTTTCCCGAGGGCTTGGAGCCGGCACTCCAGGCCGCTACACGATCGCCGGCCAGCAGGCGCGTAAAGGCCTGTGCCATCTGGCTGCGATTGGAGTTTTCAATACAGACAAAAAGCAGATTTTTTTTCATCAGGATTCTCGGCGCGAATCTGCGGCAGGATGGGTGTTTGTGATGGCGCGCGCGGGTATCAGCAGCCACTGCATCAGCAGGCTGGCACTCAGCGCGCCGCCAATTTGCATGATGATGAAAAGCGGAGCATCCAGCGGGCGTATGCCGGCAAAGCTGTTGCTGAGGCTGCGCGCCAGAGTTACGGCGGGATTGGCAAAGGACGTGGAGGCCGTGAACCAATAGGCGGCGGTGATATAGGCGGCCACCATGGCCGCAGTTTGCGTAGGCTGATGGCGCTGGCTGCCCAGAATGACGGCGACTAGGCCGAAGCTCGCGACAAATTCGCTGAGGCCTTGAGCTGCGCCGCTGCGGATATGAGTCGATGTGCTGAGCAAGGGCAGGTCGAACATGGCGTGGGCCATGACGACACCGGCTATGGCGCCGCAGATCTGAGCCAGCATATAGGCCGTGATGTCGGCACGCGACAGCTGCTGACGCCAGCCCATAACCAGTGTCACGACTGGATTGAAATGAGCGCCAGAGATTGGTCCTAGTAATTGGATAAGTACGAATAGGCCGGCGCCAGTGGCGATGCTGTTGGCGAGCAGGGCGATAGCGGTATTTCCGCCAGCCAGTTGCTCACCCATGATGCCGGAGCCGACAACAATGGCCAGTAACAAGGCGCTGCCCAAGGCCTCGGCCACTAAGCGGCGCGCTAAGGAATACATCAGCTTTTCCTCTTTTTGTGCGGCTGCACCGCACAGGGCTGCCCGCTACAGCAGTTGTCGCTGAGAAAGCCGAGCAGGCTTTGCATGGCCTCGAAGTCGGCGCGATAACGAATGAAGCGGCCCTCTGGCTCGGCCTGCAGCAAGCCCGCTTGGCTCAGTTCCTTCAGATGGAAGGACAGCGTCGCCGCCGCCAGCCCGAATTCGGCGGCGAGCTCGCCCGGGGTGAGGCCGGGCGGGCCAATCTGCACGAGGCGACGGAAAAGCCCGAGACGGGTGTCGTGAGCCAGGGCCGCGAGGCGGCTGATAGCGATTTTGGTTTCCATGTTTCCAATAATATGGAAATGAAGCAGATCAGCAAGCCTCCTTGCGTGCTGTCGGTGGCAGCGGCAGCATCGCTGGCAATCACTGTTTGCCAAGGAGAGCTCATGCACATCCCGGATAAAGCCACGGTACACCGCATCATGTTCGGGACGGACACCCCGGCGGGCCGCCGCTTTGATGTCATTCTGCTCTGGGTGATAGGTCTGAGTGTGCTGCTGGCATTCGCGGAGTCCATGCTGAGCGAGCGGCCCAATTTACGCTTCTGGGCGGTGCTGCTGGAGTGGGCCTTCACCTTGGTCTTCACGGTGGAATATCTGGTGCGCCTGTGGTGTTCGCCCCAGCCTTGGCGTTATGCACGCAGCTTTTTCGGTGTGGTCGATCTGTTGGCCACCTTGCCCAGCTATCTGGCCCTGTTCTTCGTGGGCGCCAATTCCCTGCTGGTGATACGTCTCATACGCCTGTTGCGAGTTTTCCGTGTGCTCAAGCTGTTTGCCTACTGGAATGACGCCAATCTTTTGATGCGCAGCCTGTATGCCTCGCGCCGGAAAATTATTGTTTTCCTGCTCACCATTTTTGTGGCCGCAAATGTATTTGGTGTGCTGCTTTATGTGGTGGAAGGTCCGGAGTACGGCTTCACCAGCATACCCAAGGCGGTGTACTGGGCCATTATCACCATCACTACCGTGGGCTATGGCGATGTGGTGCCACAAACTGGTCTGGGGCAGGCGATTGCATCGCTGGTCATGCTGGTGGGCTATTCCGTGATTGCTGTGCCTACCGGTATTTTTACCTCAGAGGTGTTGCTGGAATTGCAGCGGCAGCGCACCGATCGGCACTGCGGCAGTTGCGCCGCCAGTGGTCATGAAAGTGATGCGAAGTTCTGCCGGCATTGTGGCAGTGGGCTGCCGCAGCCGGAGCTGGCGGCGGCCGACAAGAATGTCCAATATCAGGAGTAAGTCGGTCATGGGCTTTCATGCCGGGAACGACAGGCTGGATTTTTCTGGTGCCGTCCCCATCTCTGTCAAAGCAGCCTGCTTTTCAGGAAATATTGATGATTGATCTGAAACAGATGGAAGCCGCACGTCAGGAGTGCCGGGCGCTGGTGCGCAAGCGCGCCCTGCTGTCGGCTGGCGCGGCGGCCGTGCCAGTGCCGTTCATGGATATCGTGGTGGATGCCAGCATCCTCATGCAGCTGATTCCGGAAATCAGCCGGCGTTTTGGGCTGGAGCCGGAGTACATCGAGAAAATGGATGAGCAACAGCGCGAAAAGGTGTGGGCCCAAATACGTGCGCGCGGCAGTCAGCTCATAGGCATTGTGCTGACGCGCGCCATCGTGCGTAAAACCTTTATGGATTTTGCTGGCCGTATAGCGGCACGGCAGGTCAGTAAGTTCATTCCCTTTGGCGGGCAGATTGTGGCGGCCGGGCTGGGTTATTTCGTGATGCGGCGCATGGCCTACAAACATATTGATGATTGCTTTGCCGTGGCTGCGACGCTTTAGTTAGGCATTCAGTGATTATCAAGAGAAGGATGTATTTTAGGTATGAGTGGCGAGCAATCGAATAATCCGCTGCACGGAGTCAATCTAGAGACTGTGCTTGTGAGGCTGGTCGATCATTACGGCTGGGACGAACTGGCCTATCGAATTAATATTAATTGCTTCAAGAATGACCCCTCCGTGAAATCAAGCCTGACTTTTTTGCGGAGAACCCTTTGGGCGAGAGAGCAGGTAGAGGCTCTGTATTTATATACATTTTCGGCGCGTGGTTGAGCCAAGAAACTTATAAAACCCGCTTAAGGCCATTTTCTTTATTCACGGCAGGCCGGGCTCAGGGTAAGACTTCGAAGATGCCTTTCTCTTCCACCGGCTCAACATGGATGAGGACTTCACTGTCGGTAAATTCCTTGTGCAGGGCGGCTTCCAGTTCATCGCAAAGAGTGTGTGACTGCCGCACCGGCCATTGCCCCGGCACCAGTAGATTGAATTCCACAAAACGCCGCGCACCGGCCTGACGTGTGCGCAGACTGCTGCTGGCCGTGCCCACCGGCAATAGCGCCTGTATCACGCTTTCGATTTGTTTGAGCTCGGCCACAGGCAGCTGCATGTCCATCAGGCCGTCCACGGAGCGGTGGACCAGTGCAAAGCCGGTACGCACGATATTGATGGCCACAATCAGCGCAATCAGCGCATCCAGCCACCAGGCTTGTGGAAAAATCAGGAGCAGTGCCAGAGCAAGCACCACGCCCACTGAGGTCCACACATCAGTCATTAAATGTTTGGCATCTGCTTCTACGGCCAGACTTCTTTCTGCATGCGCCACACGCAGCAACCACCAAGCGGCAGCGGCATTGATGGCAGTTGCCGCCAGTGACAGCAGCAGGCCGATGTCCAGTGCTTGCGGAGCGGCCGGCTGTAACAGACCTTGCACGGCCTTCCAGGCAATCATCACGGCCGCCAACAGGATCAGCATGCCCTCTGCACCGCTGGCGAAATACTCAGCCTTCTCGTGACCAAAGGGGTGTTTGTCATCAGCAGGCTGTGCGGCCAGCCCCAGCAGAATGAAGCCGATCATGGCTGCTGCCAGATTCACCAGCGATTCCACGGCATCGGAAAAGAGTCCGACCGATCCGGTCAGTTTCCAGGCGCCGAACTTCAGTGCCATGGTTGCCAGTGCGGCTGCCATGGAGAGCAGCATCGCACGTTGCACACGCGAGCGTATGGTCAGCAATTCACGCATGAGATTTTCCGGATGCAGAGTGAAATGTGCAAAAGAAAACGGCCCCGCTTGCGGGGCCGTAAAGCATGAGCTCAGATGGGCTTGGAGCCGTAATTGCTCACCGGCTTTTGCGGTGGGTCGGCAGTGACGTCGGGCGGAATTTCCTGCACCTTGCCGCCCTTGGCCAGAAAGCGTTCCATTTCTTCTTCAAGTTGGCGGCGTATGGCTTCCTTGCTGGAAACCGTCAGGGACTCGGCCGTGTCCATATCGGTGCGTGCTGCTGCGCTCTCGCTGCTGCCTCCGCCACTACCGCCTTCCGCAGCTGCTGCCGGCTCATCGCCATCGGCCGCAGCCTCGTCCTCTTCCTCGTCGTTTTCGACGGGATCGGCGGTTTCATCTACTTCATCGTAATCATCATTGGCCATGACAGCACCTCTCAGCAAAACACTCACCTGCGCAGGTCCCCTGTATAGATCAGAGGTGCGCGTTTGTCAGGGGCCATTTTCATGACTTGTTGTCGGTATTTCCAGCCTTGAGTAAAGACGGATGCCTGTGCTAGCGGGGCCGTTTTTGGGGTGTTTTTGCAGGCTTTTGCCGGATGCAAGTGCGACTTCAATAAATATCAATCAGATAGAAATGAAAGCCGCGATTTTTCTTGAGGCCAAGAGCATGTTAGCGGGCGATGAAGTGGCGGATATTATCGACGGTCGTATCCAGCAGGCGCTGGCGGGCGGCGCGGCTGATCCAGGCGCAATGTGGCGTGATCAGCAGGTTGGGAATGTCGGCGGCGAGTAGAGGGTGATCGGGTGGCGGTGGCTCCACGGACAAGACATCGAGGCCGGCGCCGCCCAGATGGCCGCTGCGCAGGGCGGCTGCCAGCGCCGCCTCATCCACGAGTCCGCCGCGTGCGGTGTTGATCAGCAGTGCGCCCGGTTTCATCTGCGCCAGTGTTTTTGCATTGATGATTTTTTCTGTGCGCGCAGTCAGCAGTCCGTGCAGGCTGATGACATCGGCGCGTGCCAGTACTTCCTGCAGAGGCAGGCGATCCGCTTGTGCACCGGCTTCGCCTTCGGCCACGAGCACCTGCATGCCGAAGGCTTGGGCCAGTTTTGCCATGGCGCGGCCAAGCTCGCCGTAGCCGATGATGCCCAGTGTGCTGCCGGCCAGATCGCGCACCGGATAATCACTGAGACAAAAAGACGAGCTCTGCGACCAGCGTCCGTTGACGGCATCGCGGCTGTAATCGGTCAGCTTGTTGCTCAGTGCCAGCAGCAGGGCAAAGCTGTGCTGGGCTACTGCCTGTGTGCCATAAGCCGTGACATTGGCCACGCCTATGCCGCGCTCGGCCGCGGCGTTCTTGTCGACATTATTGGTGCCGGTAGCGGTGATGGCGATGAAGCGCAGCGCAGGGCAGGCGGCCATCACGCCGGCATCAATTACGACCTTGTTGCTGATGGCAATCGTTGCGTTTTGCAGGCGGCTAATCGCGGCACTGGCATCCGTGGTTTCGTGCAGCACCAGCTCCAGCGGCAGTGCGCGCAGGGCGCTGATGTCGAGATCGGCCGGGTGCAGGCTGGAGAAATCCAGAAAAACGGCCTTATGGCTCATGGGCAGTTCTCGGCGATGGCGGCGGCAATTTTCGCGTCATATTCCTGACGTTGTTGCTCATCCAGATACTGGTGGCCGCCATTGTCATCATCGCCACCCGTGTAGAAAAGCCGTCGGCCTGCCGAACTGCTTTGATGTTCGCGCAGCTTGTTGCATTCGGCTTCTTTTTTTTGCCGTTCGCGCTCTGCACTGAGCCGGGTCTGCTCTTTCTGCTCGGCTTCCTGCTTCATCACCTGCAGCACACGCTGTTGTCTTTCTTGAGGGGATGTCGTGTTGGCGGTCGTGCCATCGTCATTATTGCTTTTGCGGCCAGAGGGACGCTGTGCATCCGGGGCTTGCAAGGTATTGATGCTGCCCGAGCTGCTGCCCGGTTTCTTGTCGCTGAAATGTACGCGGCCGGTTTCATCCTTCCACTGATAAAGCTCGGCGAAGGCGGGTGCGGCAAGGACAAGTGAGAGAAGTGCGGTGCTGACGGCTTTCATGATGGACCCCCGGATGTGCAGGAGAATACCAACAGGGTAGAGGCAAAAAAACAGGCGGCCGGGGCCGCCTGGGGAGAGCGCTTTACTGCAGGGTTTCTGCTTCCGGCTGCTCGGCGCGCTTGCGCTGGGCTTCGGCAAACACGGCATCGAAATTCACCGGTGCCAGCAGCATCTGCGGGAAGCTGCCGCGAGTGACTACATCGGAAACAGTTTCACGGGCATAGGGGAAGAGCAGATTAGGGCAGTAGGCGCCCAGCAGCTGGCCGATCTGGCCTTCGGGCACGCCGTCGATCAGGAAGATGCCGGCCTGTTTCACTTCCACGAGGAAGGCGGTGGCGTTGTCATTCTTTACGGTAACGGTGAGCGAGAGCACGACTTCAAAATTCTTGCCGTCTTCTAGGCGGCTAGCGGATGTGGAAAGTTCCACATTCACTTCCGGCTGCCAGGGCGCGAGGAAAGTCTTGGGGGCGCTGGGGGCTTCGAAGGAAAGATCCTTCACGTAAATGCGCTGCAGCGCGAATTGGCCCTGGGCCTGTTGTTGTTCTGACATGATGCGGTCCTTGGGGAAGTCACGATGAGGTTACCGCCTGCATCCCCCTGCAGGCGGTAACGCAAGCGAAAGAAGTCAGGTGGCCAGTTTGCCGTCCAGTTGTCCGGCGCGCTCCAGGGCATAGAGCTCGTCGCAGCCGCCGATGAATTCATCATTGATGAAAATCTGCGGCACGGTGCGCATACGCGTGCGCGCGACCAGCGCCATGCGGGCGTCGTTGTCTCGGCTTAAGTCTATTTCCTCGAAGGCCACGCCTTTTTGCTTGAGCAGCTGCTTGGCGCGCACGCAGTAGGGGCAGACCTGGGTGGTGTAGACGATGACGTGGGCCACGACGATCTCCTGAGAGTACTTACTTCTTTACCAGCGGTAGCGACAGGCTTTTCCAGTTGCTGATGCCGCCTTCGAGCTTGTAGACCTGGGTGAGACCGGCAGCTTTCAGCTTCTGGCCTATGGAGCCGGCGACCTGGCCCAGATTGCATACGATCACAATGGGGCGCTCCAGATCCTTTTTCAATGTGGCCAGATTCTCGTCGATACGACCGACCGGGATGTTCTCGCTGCCTGTGATATGGCCACTCTTGAACTCGGCGGGATCGCGCACATCGATGACACGGGCATTCTGCTGGTTGATCAGCGAAGACAGGCCCTGCGGGCTCACCGACTTGCCGCCACGGGCCAATTCATTGATGAGGAAGGCGATGGCCACGGCCACAAAGGCACCGGCCAGCAGGTAATGGTTCTGCAGGAATTCGAAGAAACGTTCCATGAAGGGGGACTACGGTTGGCAAAACGGGCCGGCAGTATACCCCGCTGGCCTGTTTCTGGGAGCCATCCGGCAGCGGGAGTTCCCATGCAGAAGACGGGGGCCGGTGCGGGCCGGCCCCCTACTCAAAGCTGGCTCATTGCCGCCAAAGCCGGACCAAGAGGCATTGAAGCCGTCGCCATAGAGCGCGCTTACGATGCGTTCAGCACCGTAAGCGTCATCAAAAGCCGACACGCAGACCTGCCGTAAGGTTGCGGCCGGGCTCGGGAATCCGGTCGGCCAGAAAGGAGGTGTGGTTCCACACGGCTTCGCCCAGCAGATTGCTGCCGGTAAGGAAAACCAGCACCTTGTCCGTGGGCCGGTAATTCACACCGGCATTGAGCATGGTGTGGCCGGGCGTGGTGGTCTCGTAGCTGGCAATCCTGTCCTGCTCATAGACCTGCACCACTTCGGCATTGGCGCTGAAACGATTCCAGGATTTTTCCAGATTGAGGCCCAGACGCGCCGCCGGAATGCGCGGCAGGTTTTCGCCGGTGTCCGTACGCTGGGCACGCACCACATCGCCCATAAGGCCGACTTTCCAGCCTTGCGCAAAACGGTAATCCGCACTGGCTTCTGCGCCAGTGAATTCCGCTTCAACCTGGCTGTAGCGAATCAGGCGAAAGGCTTCGATCTGATCCAGCGTGCGCGCATAGATGTAGTCGTCGATATGGTTGTGATAAGCGCCGATATCGAAGGTGAAGTTGCCTTTGATCTTGCGCAGGTTAAGACCGATATTGCGCGAGGTTTCCGGATTCACTGCTGTCGCCGCTCCCAATGAGGGACAGGCCAGCAGACCGCACTCATAGGTATTGGTGGCCAGATGTACGCCGTTGGCATACAGCTCCTGTGCCTGCGGCAGACGTTGCGCCCGCGCCAGTGAGAGCGAGAGGTTGTAATCGCTGTGGAATTGCCAGACGAGTGCGCTTGAGAGTGAGCTGGCGCTGTCTGCAAAGGCCGGACGGTTTTGCTCGTCCTCCAGTGGATTACTTTGCTGCCACTCTTGGCGTGCGCCCAGCTCCAGATGCCAGGCCTCATTGAAGGCGTAATGCTCCACTGCAAACACGGCTTGCGAGGCGGTGTCGGTTTTGGGAATGAAGCCTTCTTCGCCGCGCGCATTGAATTGCGCATCACTCCACTGCAGACCGATAACACCCTCCCAGCCCGCCAGCGGGACATGCCGCGCTTCCAGCCGCGTTTCATAACCGTTGTTCAGGAAAGTGGTGCCCACAGCGCCGTCTTCAATTTCATCGTGGTGATAGCGCGTGTTCTGAAAGCGCAGGGTGACTTCTTCTATACCCCTGATGGGCTCCTCATACGCGCCGCGTACATCCAGACGGCGATGACTGAGGTCTATATAGGGAACTTCTTCGTGCTCATGCGCGTGCGCGCCGGGATTGCAGCTCAGGCTGCTGCCCACCACTGAGCAATCCTCGAACTCGTGACTGTGGCCGGGCAGACCGTAAGTGCTGCTTTGCGAGGTGTAGGCAAAGCCGAGATAGCCGCGCTCATGTATCCAGGAGAGGCCCGCGCTGGCCGTTTCATTTTTGCTGTAACTGCCGTTGACGGTGGCTTCGCTAAAGCCATTGATGGCGTAGTCCTCGGCATCACGATTGGCATATTCCGCATGCAAGACGAGATTGGCCGGCAGACGCAGATTAAGGCTGCCGGCACCGGCTTTTTCCTCAGCCACGGTATTGCCGCGCAGGGCGACAAAACCTTCGGCCGTTTTTTCCGACAGCGTGGTCGCAATACGGTTATCCAGCACATTCACTACGCCACCGATGGCGCCGCCGCCGTAACGCAGTGTGGACGGACCACGCAGCACTTCTACGCGGCTGGCCAACAGCGGATCACTGCCGATGGCATGGTCAGGCGAAATATCCGAGGCATCCATGACAGAGGCGCCATCGGATTTCACCGATACGCGCGGCGCGCTCTGACCGCGAATGACAGGACGGCTGGCGCCACCACCAAAAGTGTCGGCCTGCACGCCGGGCAGGCCGGAAAGGCTATTGCCCAAAGTGCCTCCGCCATTTTGCAGCAGCTCGGTAGCGGACATCACGCTATGCGGCGTGGCTTGGAGATTGGCGTCCTCGTCCATGGCGAGAGCAGAAACCGTGACGGTTTCCAGTTCAGTTTCTTCCGTCGCGAGGGGAAGGTCGTCCGCCCTCAGGGCGGGCGCAAGGCCGAGCAGGAGCAGGCCGGGCAGGAGCAGTTTTAGCGGCAACATATGCGGGCCGTAGCCCGGCTTGCGCCGGGGCAGAGTGCGGGGAGTAAAAGTCATCAGTCGGACTCGACAGGATTAAGCCGGGTGCTAGCAGGGCGCTCTGGCCGCGATCACGGCAAAAGAGCGGTGCAAGGGCACCGTGTTCAGGGCCGCCGTGTCCAGGATTGGCAGGGGCCCTGCATTCAGGAGAGATGGCTGTCGGTCAGACGGGAGGAGCGCGGGATTGGTAGGGCGAGTTTGGCTGCGCATCGGCCAGCGCTAGGGGCAGGTCGGTGAGCTGAGGCGGAGTCAGGGGTGAGGCGGCAGCGGCACTGGCGCTTTGTGCCATGGCCATGAGGCCGGCCGGGCAGCAATCGGGAAGCGCGCTGTGATGCGGGGCAGACGGAGCACCGGCTTCAGCATGGCTGCTATCGGCACCGAGCGCAGATGCCGTATCGGCTGAGTCCGCCTCGGCCGCGCCCATTTGAGCGGCTACCAGATGCTTGAGCGCATGTTGGGGTGCATGTATCTGCAGGCCCAGCAGACAAAACAGCAGCAGCCAACGCAGCCAGGAATGCTGGCTGTGATCGTGGCGGCTTCGAAAGCTGGACTTAGGGTGCTGCGGCATGGCTCAGGGCGAGGGCTGTAATAAGGTTGTTATATTATTACATGTCAAATGTAGGTCAGAGCAAGACGCGATTTCGGTCAGCAGGATGGCGGCAGGATATTGCGTTGCTATGTCAGCCCGGCCGCTCCAGCCCTTCACGCAGGATCTGGAAGCGCTCGAAACGGCTGGCGGCGATATGGCCTTCAGTCACCGCCAGCTTGAGGGCGCAGCCCGGCTCATTGCGGTGGGCGCAATTACGGAAGCGGCAACTGCCCAGAAAAGGCTGGAATTCCACATAGCCGGACAAGAGCTGTTCTTCGTCTACATGCCAGAGGCCGAACTCGCGTATGCCGGGCGAATCAATAATGTCGCCGCCACTGGGCATATGAAAGAGGCGGGCGGTAGTGGTGGTGTGCTGGCCTAAGCGGGAGTTGCTGGAAATTTCGGCCACGCGTTGCGCGGCATCGGGCAGCAAGACATTCAGCAGCGACGATTTGCCCACGCCGGACTGCCCCACCAGCACCACGGTCTGCGTGCCGATCAGGTCTTGCATATCAGCGAGCTGGCCGGCACTGGCGCTAACGCGGCGGGTGGCGTAGCCGATGGCCTCGTACTGGGCCAGCAGCGCATCCATCTGAATCGTGCTTTCCGGGGTGAGCAAATCCGTTTTATTAAGCAGGATGACGGGCTTGATGCCGGTGAGCTCGCAGGCCACGAGATAGCGATCGATCAAAAGCGCGGAAACTTCGGGATAGGGCGAGATCACCAGCAGGATGAGATCGATATTGGAGGCCACCGGCTTTAGCTTGCCGTAAGGGTCGGGCCGCACCAGCAGCGTGCTGCGCGGCAGCAGAGCGGTCACCACGCCGATGCTGCTTCCTGCGCTTTCACTTTGTCCCTCCGTGGGGGTGGGCGCCTGCCAGATGACGCGATCACCCGTCACCAGATGTTCAAGATTGGCGCGCATATGGCAGCGCAGCACCAGACCCCGGCTATCACCCTGCAAGGCCTCCACATCAATCTGGGTGCCGTAATGCGCAATGACGAGGCCCTCTTGCTCCGCGCCCAGCGCGCCGCTTTCCAGCAAGGCAGACGTTGCCGCATCACGTTTGCCGGCGCGGGCAATGCGTTCTTCCTGAATGCGTTGCACCCGGTGTGTTTGCTGACGTGAAAGCTTGCGTTTGCTCATGCGATTAAGGATTTCTCTTGAGGGAAGGCGCTGCCGTGGCGGAGGCCTCTGCTATGATGCCGGGAATCGCGCCGCATTGAAGCTTTTTTAATGCCTGCGTATCCCGCCGCCGCATTCTGCCACCGGAGCCGTGCATGAGCAGCAAGTCCAATCGAGAAGGCAATCTGATCTGGATAGATCTGGAAATGACGGGACTGGATCCTGACAGCGACCGCATCATCGAAATCGCCACCATCGTCACCGATGCCAACCTCAATGTGCTGGCAGAGGGCCCGGTCTTCGCCATCCACCAGAAAGACATGGTGTTGAACGGCATGGATGAGTGGAATACGCGTCAGCACGGCGGCTCCGGCCTCACTGAACGCGTACGCCGCAGCAAGATAGACGAGATTGAAGCCGAAGCGCAGACGATTGAGTTTCTGAGCCGTTTTGTGGATGCGCGCAAATCGCCCATGTGTGGCAACTCCATCTGCCAAGATCGCCGCTTTCTTTATCGCACCATGCCCAAGCTGGAAGCCTTCTTCCACTACCGCAATCTGGATGTGAGCACGGTGAAAGAGTTGGCTAAACGCTGGTATCCGGATCTGATGGGCAACTTCACCAAGCAGAGCTCGCATCAGGCTCTGGACGATGTTCGCGACTCCATCGCCGAGCTGCGCTACTACCGTCAGTATTTCTTCCGTCTGCCGGGCAGCGAAGATTAAGACACTTGCTGAAAAGAAAAAGGCCGCTTGATGCGGCCTTTTTCTTTGGGATTTATATGCATAACACCCTGCTTTTACTGTCATCCGGCCTGCGCCGGGGCGACAGTGATGAAAAATAACTGGGGGAGTTAGGTATATAAATTCTTCTTATTTGAGCATTCCTGTTAGCGGAAAAGCTGCGTGATGGCCACCAGAATGGCAGCGCCCTTGGGTGAAAGCAGATAGGCCAGTACGCCGATATTGGCGGCAATGGTAATCCAGAAAATCACCAGAAATTCCAGCTTCCGGGATTTGTGGCGCAGTAGCTGTTGTGCATAAAGAGCGCCGGGCCATCCGCCCAAAAAAGCACAGAGATGCAGAGTGCTTTCGGCCGTACGCCAGTAGCCTTGCTGGGCGGCCGATTTATCGACCTGATACAGAGTCAGGGCCAGGATGCTCATGCCCAAATAGATCCAGAAGATGAAAAAGGGAAACAGATCTATCCATGCGAGGAAGGCGATCATGCCGAGAAAGAGGCTGCTGGCAAAAAAAGCCATTAGCGTTGAGCCTGGCAGCGTTCGGCCGCGGATCAGTGATGCGCTTTCTGCACGCAAACGGCTCTGAGCATCAAGGCCGGCTTCATATTCCACGTGAGCACCAAGCTGCGGTCGGCCCTGTCCTTTGCGAAAGGCCTTGATGTGAACAAAGATTTCTTTGCCACCACTGCTCGGCGTGATGAAGCCGAAGCCTTTGTCATCCTGCCATTTCGAAATTCTGCCCTGATGTTTTGTGCTCATGGCGCTTCCTGCGTTGAAGCTGGCGTCTAATTCATTCCGGATTTTTTGCGGGCTTGAGCTTGCTCGCCAGCATGACAACAGCTAGCACAAGGGCGCCAGCAACAACGCCAAACAGCCCATGCAGCAGGGCGCCGGAAATGCCGGCGAGCGGGCCGGTGACGGCAGCCATATGCTCAATGGCGTGATGTGCTGGTGCGATGCCGTGCACCAGTATGCCGCCGCCCACCATGAACATGGCGGCGGTGCCCACGACGGAAAGGGTTTTCATCAGCCAAGGCGCGAAGGCCAGAATGCCGAAGCCGAGTTTGCGTTGCAGGATATTTTCACGACGGCTTAGCCAGAGACCGCCATCGTCCAGTTTTACAATGCCGGCGACCAGACCATAAACGCCCACGGTCATGATGGCCGCGATACCGCAGAGCACGATGACTTGTTGGCTGAAGCTGGCTGCCGCCACCGTGCCCAAGGCAATCACGATGATTTCGGCAGAGAGAATGAAATCGGTACGCACGGCACCTTTGATTTTTTCCTGCTCCAGCGCCACAAGATCGGTGTCAGCCTGAGTCAGCGCTTCGATGTGAGCGGCTTTGTGAGCCGCATCATCTTCTGGGCTGTGCAGGAATTTGTGCGCCAGTTTTTCAAAGCCTTCAAAACAGAGAAAGGCGCCACCGAGCATGAGCAGGGGAATAATGGCCCAGGGCAGAAAGGCGCTGATGGCCAAGGCTGCCGGCACCAGAATGACTTTATTGCGGATAGAGCCCTTGGCCACGGCCCAGACTACCGGCAGTTCACGGTCAGCCTTCACGCCGCTTACTTGCTGCGCATTCAGCGCCAGATCGTCACCCAGTACCCCTGCCGTTTTCTTGGCGGCCACCTTGGTCATGACGGAAACGTCGTCGAGTATGGTGGCGATATCGTCAATCAGGGCAAACAGGCTGGAGCCGGCCATGGGGTTTCCTTGGGGCGGATGAGGGAGTTAAAAAAGATGAGCGCTATTCAACACGAAGCGCAGAGCGTTTTGTAGGTGGGGCTTTAGCCCGATGGCGCTGCGGGCATGGGCAATGTTGATGGTTTCAGGTCGTTGAGAGTTCATCGGGCTGCGCTAAAGCATACCCTTCGCTAAAGCCCGAGCTACGAGCAATTCTTTTGTTGCGCAATCGACCAGCGTATCTGTTCGGCCAGCACTGCACCGGCTTCGGGCAGACGAGCCTCAAGCGCTGCAATGATGACCGGATCATGCGGGGCATTGCCGAGGCCGAGTGCGATATTGCGCATAAAGACCGGATACAGGGCGCGGCGCAGGGCCATGCCTTCGGTGGCGCGCAGGTATTGCGCCTCACTCCACTGAAAAAGCTCCAGCAAGGTGGCGCGATCCAATTTTCCGCGCGGAAGAAAGTCGGATTCGGGTGAGCTTTTGGCGTAGCGGTTCCAGGGGCAGACCAGCTGGCAGTCGTCACAGCCGAAAACGCGATTGCCGATGGGCTTGCGCAGTTCCTGCGGAATTTCACCCTCGAATTCTATGGTCAGCCAGGAAATGCATTTGCGCGCATCCAGCTGATAGGGCGCCACAATCGCCTGCGTCGGGCAGATATCAATGCAGGCGCTGCAACTGCCACAGTGTTTGCTGACGGGGGCATCCACCGGCAGAGGCAGGTCGGTAAACAGCTCGCCCAGAAAAAAATAGGAGCCGGCGCTGCGGTTGATGATGAGGGTGTGCTTGCCCATCCAGCCAAGACCGGCCTGTTCGGCAAAAGGCTTTTCCATCACCGGGGCGGAGTCTACAAAAGCGCGATAGCCGAAATCGCCAACGGCTTCCTGTATGCGTTCGGCGAATTTCTGCAGGCGTTTGCGCACGGTCTTGTGATAGTCGCGGCCGAGAGCGTAGCGCGAGATATAGGCGCGGCTGGGGTCGCGCAGGATTTCCGGCGCGCGCGTGTCTTCAGGCCAGTAGTCCATGCGTACAGAAATCACGCGCGCGGTGCCGGGAATGAGGTCGGCAGGATGCGTGCGCTTGGGGTCGGCCATGAAATCCATATCGGCATGAAAGCCGCGTGCTATCCATGCCTCCATGCGCGCAGCATGATCCCCCAGCTTGATATCGCTGATGCCGACTTGCTGGAAGCCGAGTTCACGGCCCCAGCGTTTGATGTCGATGGCCAACTGCGCGTAATCAGTGTCGGCGCTGGTCAGGGAGATGGGTTTCATTTCTGCTTCAGTGTTTCCGGATTAGGGCGTGCTGATGGCGGCTTACTGATTCGTGGCAGGCGCTTGGCAGCAATTTTGCTGTAAAGTGCCGGACGTTCGGCTAGTCCATTACGGTTTCCGCCATGCCTCTTCTGCCTCGCTCACTCTACACCGCCGCCCAAGTTCGTGAACTCGATCGTCGTGCCATTGCCACCGGCATAGGCGGTTACGCTCTGATGACGCGCGCCGGGCAGGCCGCCTTCCATTTGCTGCGCGAGCGCTGGCCTGAGGCCGCGCGCATTGTCGTGCTCGCCGGCCCCGGTAACAACGGGGGTGACGGTTATGTGCTGGCGCGGCTGGCATGGGCCCAGCATCTGGATGTGAAAGTGCTGACGGTGGGCGATCACGAGCCTCTGACCGGCGAAGCCGCCGAGGCGGCCTCGGACGCGACCCGTGCGCGCGTGCCGGAGAAAAATTGGAAAGGCGAGTTGCCGGCGGCGGATGTCTATGTGGATGCCCTCTTTGGCACCGGCCTTAACAAGCCGCCGGCCGGCGACTTTGCCGCCCTTATTGCTGCTCTTAATAAAAGCGGCAAGCCGGTGCTGGCGCTGGATCTGCCCTCCGGCCTGCATGCCGATACTGGTGCCGAGCTGGGCGAGGCAGTACACGCCAATGCCACCATCACCTTTATAGGTCTCAAGGCCGGCCTGCTGACGGCTGCTGGCCCGGCCCGTACCGGCGAACTTTTTTTCAGTGATCTGGCGGTGCCGGCCAGTGTGTATGAAAGCGTGATCCCGCTGGCGCGGCGGCTGGCAGCACCCGAGCTGGAAAAGTTGGGGCGTCGCGCGCGCGATGCACACAAGGGAAAAAATGGGCATGTGCTGGTGGTGGGCGGCGATCACGGCATGGCTGGCGCGGTCGCCCTGACGGCCGAAGCGGCTCTGCGCAGCGGGGCTGGTCTGGTGTCTGTAGCCACGCGTCCGGAGCACACGGCCTTGCTGACGGCGCGTCGTCCTGAGCTTATGTGTCGCGGTATTACGCAGCCGTCCGAGCTGACCGCCCTGCTGGCGCGGGCTGATGTGGTGGTGTTGGGCCCCGGTCTGGGTCAGGACGAATGGGGCGCCGCTATCTTTGGTGCGGTGCTGGATGCAGGCCTGCCTATGGTGCTGGATGCCGATGCCCTGAATCTCTTGGCCACTATGCCGGAGCGGCGCGAAAACTGGATGCTCACGCCACATCCGGGTGAGGCTGCGCGCCTGCTGGGCATGAGTGTGGCGGCGGTGCAGGCCGACCGCTTTGCCGCTGTACGCGAGCTGGAAAAGCGCTATGGCGGACGCATCGTGCTCAAGGGTGCGGGCTCGCTGCTGATAGAAGAGGGCCAGCTGGCGCTTTGTCCTTATGGCAACCCCGGCATGGCCACCGCCGGCATGGGCGATGTGCTGGCCGGTGTGGCCGGCGCCCTGCACGCGCAGGGTTTGCCGCAGCCCTTGGCCATGGCGGTGCTGGCGCATGCGCTGGCTGGCGATACTGCCGCCAAGGCGGGTGGCGAGCGCGGCATGCTGGCTTCGGATCTTTTTCCTTTTCTGCGTCAGCGGGTGAATGCCTGATGAGCGCGGTGCTCAATCGCTACGCTGCCGATGCCGATGCCCAGGAGGCGTTGGGTCATGAGCTGGCCTCGGCCTTGAAAGGGCGTGGCGTGGTGTATCTGCAGGGTGATCTGGGCGCCGGCAAAACCACGCTCACGCGCGGCATCCTGCGTGGCTATGGTCATCACGGTGCGGTGAAGAGCCCGACGTATACCTTGGTAGAGCCGTATGAGTTAGCGGCGCTGACGGTGTATCACTTCGATCTTTACCGTCTCACTGATCCGGAAGAGCTGGAGCTCATGGGCATACGCGATTACTGCCGCCCGGACTCACTAGCACTGGTGGAGTGGCCGGAACGCGGTCATCCTTTTTTGCCGCCTGCGGACCTCGTCATTACAATCACGCTCGCTGTCGCGCCGCGAAGCGGCGATCCACAAAACGGCAATACACAAAATGATAATGGCCGCGATATTGAATTTGCGGCACAAAGCGATTTGGGCGCGGCTGTGCTGGCTGCCATGTCGCCTGCATCATCACTCCGAGGGTAAGCGTGGCCACAACTTTCAAGTCCGGTCTCATGCAGGCAGCGCTTTCTGTTTTGCTGCTGGCGTCGGCCGCCCTGGTTTCTGCGCCGGCTTTTGCTTCCGAAATCACGGCGCTGCGCTCCTGGCGCGCTCCTGACAATACCCGTCTCGTGCTGGATCTGGATGCGCCCGTGAAATATCGCCTGAGCCCGGACAGCACGCCGGCGCGTCTGGTCATAGAAATTGATGATGTGCAAACGGCCGGGCCGCTGGCGCTGCCACCGGCTATGGCGCCGCTCAAAGCTCTGCGCTTTGAAAGGAATGGCACTGGCCAGCGCCTCATTATTGAAACAAGCGCCGAGCTCTCGCCGAAAATTTTCCTGCTGCCACCCAATGAAAAGTATGGCAATCGTCTGGTGCTGGATTTGTACGACAAGGCAGCTGCCGCCGTTGCGACAGAGGCTGCGGCCAAGGCAGCCGAGATCAAGCTGATCGAAACAAAATCAGCTGAAGCAAAGCCGGCCGAGATCAAGCCGGACGGAAAACCACTGGATACGGCCGCCACCAAGCCGGATGCTCTTGAAAAGCTGATCGACAAAACGGCTGTGGCAGCAGCCAAGCCGGAGGCGACGACAAGCCCGGCCGTAGTCCCGATTTCCGTTCCGGAAAAACCGCTGGCTAGCCCGAATGCAGCACCGGCTGTCACTAAGCCTGCTGACAAGCCGCTGGAGAAAAACACTGCTGAGAAAAAACCGGCTCCGGTCGAGAAATACGATGCCAGTCGCTATCGCAATGTCATCGTCGCCATTGATGCCGGCCATGGCGGTGAGGATCCGGGGGCTATCGGGCAGAATGGCACGCATGAAAAGAATGTAACTCTGGCCATTGCTCGCGAGTTGCAGTCGCAACTCAATAACGAGCCCGGCATTGCGGCGGTGCTTACCCGTACCGGCGATTATTTCATTCCCTTGCAGGAGCGCCGTCGCATTGCGCGCTACCAGCACAAGGCCGACATCTTCATTTCCATACATGCCGATTCGGCAGAAAACCGTTCGGCGCGTGGTGCCTCGGTTTTTGCCTTGTCACTGAAAGGGGCTGGCTCAGCCACTTCGCGTTTTGCGCGTATGTTGGCCGAGCGTGAAAACCGTTCCGATCTTATCGGTGGCGTGGCCATACAGAATGACGACGACATCCTGCGCAATGTGCTGGCCGATATGGTGGTGGCGGGTTCGCTGGAACACAGTCTGCATATGGGCGGCAATATCCTGAAGGGCCTGGATAATGTAGGGCGCCTGCATAGCGAGCGGGTAGAGCAGGCCGGTTTTGCCGTGCTGAAAGAACCGGGCATGGTGTCGCTCTTGGTGGAAACCGGGTTTATTTCCAATCCGGATGAAGAGAAGAATCTCACCAGCAAGACCTATCAGCGCGATCTGGCCAAGGCTGTGTTTGATGGCGTGCGCCGTTACTGCCTGCAGTATCCGGCACCGGGTACTTATTTCGCCTGGAAGGCCGATAGCGGTCGCAGCCTGGCCTCTGCCTCCGTCGAGAAAAAATTAGCGACTGATGCGGGAAAAGACAGTGCAGCACAGCAAGCTCAACAGCAGGCGCAGCCTACGCTGGCCAATGCCGTGGACAAGGCGATTGCTACACCAGCACCCATCAGGAAAAGCACACCGAAATATATGCGGCATAAAGTGACGCGCGGGGAAAATCTCACTCGCCTCGCTTCGCAGTATCAGGTTTCCATGAGTGATCTGCGCGAAGCCAACAAGCTGCGTGATGACAATGTGAAAATAGGTCAGGTGCTGAGAATTCCCGTCAATTGATGCGATGCCTGTAGGCCGAGCTGAAACCTGATCCACGATTAGCCAATAAAGAATGCAGAGTTAACAAACGCAATGTCCCGTATTCACCAGCTCGATGCTCGCCTTGCCAATCAGATCGCCGCTGGCGAAGTCGTGGAGCGCCCGGCTTCTGTGGTCAAGGAGTTGGTGGAAAATGCACTGGATGCAGGCGGTCAGCGCATAGAAATTGATGTGGAGCAGGGCGGTTTGCGCCTGATACGTGTGCGCGACAATGGCGACGGTATTGCGCGTGATGATCTGCCGCTCGCGCTGGCGCGCCATGCCACCAGCAAGATTCATGATCTGGAAGATCTGGAGGCGGTGGCCACGCTGGGCTTTCGTGGCGAGGCGCTGGCCTCCATTGCCTCGGTTTCACGCCTGCAGCTAAGCAGTAGTGCTGATGAATCCGGCGTAGGCAGTGCGGTGCAGTCAGAAGGTCGCGACATGACGGCCACGCTGTCGGCCGCTGCGCATGCGCGCGGCACCACGGTGGAAGTGCGCGATCTTTTTTTCAATACGCCGGCCCGCCGTAAATTCATGAAGACCGAGCAGACAGAATTTTCGCATCTGGAAGAAACGGTGCGCCGCTTGGCATTGGCTAATCCGGAGGTGGCTTTTACGCTCAGTCATAATGGCCGGCAGGTGCATGGCCTGCGCCCCGCCACGGAAGAAGTAGAGTGGCGTCGCCGTCTGACTTCACTTTGCGGGCCGGCGTTTATGGAAAATGCCGTGCCGCTGGAAATTGAAAGCGGCGGTTTCCGTTTGCGCGGTTGGGTGGGCTTGCCGACATTTTCACGCTCGCAGGCTGATCTGCAGTATTTCTATGTGAACGGCCGCATGGTGCGGGATCGCGTGGTTACGCATGCCGTGCGTCAGGCCTATGCCGATGTACTGTTTCATGGTCGGCACCCGGCCTATGTGCTGTTTTTCGAACTGGACCCGGGCGCGGTGGATGTGAATGTGCATCCCACCAAGCATGAGGTGCGTTTCCGCGAACAGCGCCAGATTCATGACTTTCTCTATCGCAGCCTGCATCGTGTCATTGCTGAGTTGAAGCCGAAGGATCAGGCGCCGGCCACTGCTGTGCTGCCCGATAACGGGATGCGGGTACAGGACTCGCTGTCCTTGCCGGTGCGTGAAAGTGCTTTTGCAGCAGGCAGTGCTGGAGGCTTTTCTCAGGGCGCTGCTGTGGGTGTGGCTAATGGGGCGCTCGGCGAAAATCGTGCGGCCTATATGCCCTCCGCAACGGATCGTGCTGCATTTGCGCCGGCTTATGATTTTCAGCGTCCGTCTTCTGCTCCCGGTATGGCGCCTGAAAAGCAGGCTGGCGAAGTGCCGCCCTTGGGCTTTGCCATGGCTCAGCTGCACGGCATTTATATTCTGGCGCAGAATGCCGAAGGCCTGATCGTGGTGGATATGCATGCCGCCCATGAACGTATTACCTACGAAAGATTGAAGCTGAGTTTTGATACGGGGGCGCTGGTGTCGCAGCCCTTGCTGGTGCCGCTGTCGCTGGCGGTGAGTACGCGCGAAGCCGATCTGGCGGAAACCGAAGCGGAATTTTTCCGGCGCTTGGGTTTTGAGCTGGAGCGTATGGGGCCGGAAACTTTATTGCTGCGTGCGGTGCCGGTGATTCTGGGGCAAGCAAGGGCTGAGGCGCTGGTGCGTGATGTGCTGGCGGATCTCGCTGTGCATGGCAATACGCGCCGTATAGAAGAGACTCATAACGAGCTGCTGGCCACCATGGCCTGTCACGGTAGCGTGCGTGCGGGGCGTGTGCTTTCTATCGCAGAAATGAATGCGCTCTTGCGCGATATGGAAGCTACCGAGCGTTCCGGGCAATGCAATCACGGTCGCCCGACCTGGACGCGCCTGACGCTGGCCGAGCTCGACAAGCTTTTCCTGCGCGGCAAATAAATCATGACCACTATTTCTTTGCCGCCCGCCGTCCTGCTCATGGGGCCGACTGCCTCCGGTAAAACCAAACTCGCCATCGAGCTCACCGAGCGCGGCCCCTTCGATATCATTTCCGTGGATTCGGGCATGGTGTATCGCGATATGAATATCGGAACGGCCAAGCCGGATGCGCAGACTTTGCGTCACGCTCCGCATCGTCTCATTGATATTCGCGATCCGGCCGTTGCCTATTCCGCCGCCGAGTTTCGTGCGGATGCTTTGCGCGAAATGGAGGCCATCACCGCTGCGGGACGTATTCCTTTATTGGTGGGCGGCACCATGTTGTATTTCCGTGTGTTGCTGGAGGGCTTGGCTGATCTGCCCATGGCCGATCCGGAGT
>JBOICI010000021.1:0-144764 GCA_050739955.1 Moraxellaceae bacterium | reverse complement strand
GCCCGCATCTGCGGGCTTTTTTTATAGTGGGCTAGCAGCTCAGGAGAAGAGCTTGGCCAGCAGCGGGCCGAAGCCTGTGATGATCAGGCCCGAGGCCATCACCGCCACCGGCAGGATCCAGCGCTCGAAGCGGCGGTAGAAGCCCAGATGCTTTACTTCTTCGCCAGCGAGCTTGGTTTCTTCTTCGCCCACCACCTGACGCAGCAGCAGCTGGTTCAAGGCCACAGGAGGCGAGAGATAGCCGAGTTCGAAGGCCACCAGCACCATCATCCAGAAGTGAATTGGATCAATGCCGCTGTTATAGGCCACCGGCGCAATGGTGGCCGATACCAGAATCACGGCACCGAAGGGGTCCATGATCATGCCGATGAAGACCATCATGCCCATGAAGGTGGCCATGGCGATCCAGGGATTGGCGAATGTGTGCGGGAAGTGCTCCATCATGCCGGAACGCTCGACCACGCCACCCATGCTGAGGGACAGGGCCATCAGCAGGATCAGCGCGCCGATATGGGCAATGGTTTCATTGGTGGCAAAGCGTATGGAGCCTTCCACGGCCTTGAAGCCGCGGCCTGGAACCGCTGCAGACGGACCCACCTCAGCGGCACTGGCATCGGCCTTGCGATTCTTGCGCAGACGGTCATACACCACCAGCAAGAGCATGATGACGGGCATGATGACCGGGGCGGTGAACTCGTCCAGCTTGGTGTTGAGCAGGTATTTGTAGGCCGCCCAGATGATGGCGAAGACCACAAGGTAGGGCAGGAAGGGCAGCACAGCACGCAACATCGCGGGCACGGCCACGGCCGGATCTTCCAGCTTCACCTTCTTGGTGCGCGACATCTGCGCCGCGATCAGGAAGAGCGTGGAGGTGAGGAAGAACACCGCAAAGCCCCACTGATACAGCTGCGAGGTAGTGACCTGCTTGTTAAGGGCGGCAATCACCACGATGAGCAGGCAAGGACGCAACACCACACCCAGCGAGCCGGACATGGCAGAAGCGGCCAGAGCGAACTGGCGGCTACCACCGGCATTACGCACTTCGTGATAAATCAGGGCGCCAGCGGCGATCACGAAAATACCGGAAGCGCCGGTATAGGCGGTGGGCAGAGCCGCGCCCAGCAGGATGAAGTAGGTGAGCATTTCTGGCGAGAACTTCCAGGGACGCAGCATGTCCAGGAAGCGATCCACCAACTGGGTCTGCTTGAGCAGCATACCGGCCCAGATGAAGAGGGCGAGGTTCAGGAAGACGCCGGTCAGTTCCACCATCTGATTGAGATAGATGGCTTGCGCCGAGGTGTGACCCTGACTCAAGAAGTAGGCGCCACCAATCAGCGACATCCACGCATAAAGCGGAATGGAGAGCATGGCAAGACCAACGCTGCCACCGTCTTCAGCACGCTTGGGCAGGAAGAGAACCTGACGCAGGCTGATCAGCGTGAGTATGCCGAACATGCCTATCCACAAATAATTCAGGATGGGCTTGTCGACGGGGATGCCTGAATTCAGTTGCATGCGCAGATACGCCACCGACGAGAAGGTCAGCATGGCGTTGGCGGCCGTCATCATCACCGAATAGATGCGGAAATCGATGCGGCTCTTGGGCGGACGCAGGGCAATGTGGTGCTCGCCCATGGTGGTATGTATGGAGGCAATCAAGACCATGAGCAGCAGGATCATGGCGCGATTTTCCGTACCGAAGCGGAACAGGCCGAAGAAGCCGGTTTCCACCGTACGGTAGGCCACCACACCCGGTGTCAGGTGCGATTTGATAGCCGAGTACATCGCGTGCTTTTCCTGACACAGCTGTGCGGCCTTCTCGATAGAAGAGCGGATAGCGGCAGGGTCTTTCACTTCGTCGCTGAACAGCGCGTCGATGGCGTCGCCACCGCCGGCGCCCGATTTGCTCATTTCAGCATCGACAGCGGCATCGACATTCGGATTGGCATCACAGTCAGGAGCCGTGGGGTCGGCACGCAGCATGAAGTACTGCACGCCGGACTGCGGATCACCGAAGAGTTTTTCGCCGGTGCGCAGCAGCTGGCCGTGGAAATATTCTCCGGTACCGATGATCAGAGTCAGCAGCAGCAGCGAGAAGATGGGAAGGCTCAGAAACCATTCGGTCGGATTACGCCCGAGAAACTGCGGGCCCTGTCCTGATGGGGTTTGGCTCATGTCTGATTATCCGTTTTTGTTTTACGGCGTCCCTTAGGGGAGCCGTGATTCTTGTGATGACAATGAGGGCGAGGAGGCAGTCGCCATCAGCTGCTGTGTTGCTCCGGGAGGCAGGCCCCCGTGAAAAGACGCGCTAGCATAGCCGATTCCCTGTACAGGCCCCAGTAGCTGAAGGGGCCATATTGGCGCGTCAGAAAAGCCTGTTGCCAGGGGATTTCTGTAGGAGCTCGATGTCTGGAAGACGTGCTTTTCGTCCGTGCCAGCAGCGGCCTTACTGCTGTACCTGATCGGCACGACAGGGTAACGGAAATCCGCTGCGCTCAAACCGGCCGCATCTGTCGTCCTGATTGGCCGGACACGACCACGCTGCAGGGGCATGCTAGCAGGGGTGTTCGGTGCTGAAGTGGCTGTCGCGCCGGACTCCCCGGTTGTGACAGTCACTCCTTTGATGCTCAAGCGTGCGGTTTTAAAGCGGGCCCTCAAAAAACAGCATGCTGCAGGGCATAGGCGGCCACGCCACCGAGATAGCCCAACAGGGCCAGTCCGCTGATGTTTTTCAGATACCAGAAGAAGTCGATGCGCTCCATGCCCATGGCGGCCACGCCCGCGGCGGAGCCAATGATGAGACAGCTGCCGCCGGTGCCGGCGCAGAAGGCGAGCAGCTCCCAGAAATCGCCATCAATCATGAAGCGGGACAGCCAGGCCGCCTGCTCGCTGCCGGCTGCGGTCAACATATCGGGGCTGGTCAGCGGGTACATCTTCATGGCGCCGGCCACCAGCGGCACATTGTCGACCACGGCCGAGAGCAGGCCGATGGTGATATTGATGGCGTAAACGTCACCCAGATGGGTTTTCAGGATGCCGGCCAATTGCCCGAGATGGCCGGCGGTGGCCAGGCTTGAAACGGCCAGCAGAATGCCGAGGAAGAACAGCACGCTGGTGGTGTCGATACGGCGCAGCACGCCCACCACCGAGAGTGGATGTTTGTCTTCGTCATTTTTTCCGCGATGAATGATTTCCGTGACTATCCACAACACGCTTAAGCCCAGCAGCACTCCCATATAAGGCGGCAGATGCGTGATGGTCTTGAACACCGGAACGAAGAGCAGGGAGCCTATGCCGAGGACGAAGATCAGATTGCGTTCAAAGGTAGTGGTGGTGTTTTTCTCTTCGGCTGTATCAGTTTGCGGGCGTGCTGCTTCGCCCTTAAGAAGCACACTGAGTGTGGCCAGTGGCAGCAGCAGGCAGGCCAGGCTGGGCAGAAACAGCGCATAGACGATGCCGGAAGCCGAGATCTGGTTGCCTATCCAGAGCATGGTAGTGGTGACATCACCAATCGGTGACCAAGCGCCACCGGCATTGGCGGCAATCACCACGATGCCCGCATAGAGCCAGCGTTCGCGGGCATCGCCTATCAGGCGGCGCAGCAAGGACACCATGACGATGGTGGTGGTGAGATTGTCCAGCGCTGCCGACAGGAAAAAGGTGATGAGGCCGATGATCCAGAGCAGTTTGACTTTTTGTGTGGTGCGTATGCGGTCGGTGATGACGCGAAAGCCGTCGTGTGCATCCACCAGCTCCACAATCGTCATGGCGCCCATCAGGAAGAAGAGGATTTCTGAAATTTCGCCCAGATGTTCGCGCAGTTCATGCGTGACGAAGTGCAGATGATCCGGCAAGGACGCTGGCAGAATGTAGTCTGCACCCAGCACCAGTACGGTCCAGCAGAGCACGGCGGTGAGCAAGGCAGCGGCGGCTTTATCAATGCGTAGTGAGTGCTCGAAGGCAATCATGGCGTAGCCGAGCACAAAAACGACAATCATCAATGCGTACATGGCGCTTCTTCTTGGTTGGGTTTTGCCTGGCAGATGCGGGAAGGGTGGCCAAGCATAGCCGCAATACCCGCTATGACGGCAAGGCTCTCATTCAGATTGAGCGCAGCCAGACCGTGACTTCTTCGCGGTCGTGATAAAGCTGTTTGATGCGTAGCTGATAGGCGCGCCCGCGCATGCGCTGGGCAATCAGTTCCTCGCAGAGCAGCACTTCCTCATAGCGTTTCTTCATGGGTAGCTTGAGATTGAAGATGGCGTTGCTGGCGGCGCCGTCGGCAATCCAGCCGGCACAGAGATCGGCAATGCGCGCCGGCTTTTCCACCATATCGCAGACCAGCCAATTGACGGGACGGGTGGGGCGATAGTGGAAGCCATCCACTTTCAGATGCTCAACCTGCCCGGTTTGCATCAGTGCCGCATCCATGGGGCCGTTATCTATAGCGGTAACGGAGAGCCCGTTCTTGACCAGCTGCCAGGTCCAGCCGCCGGGAGCGGCGCCCAGATCAACACCGGTGGCGCCTTCGCGTAATAGTTCGCGGCGCAGCTCCGGGCTCATGAAATACAGAAAGGCTTCTTCCAGCTTGAGCGTGGAGCGGCTGGGAGCGGCAGCCGGGAACTTCAGGCGTGGAATGCCCAGTGGCCAGGGCGAGGCATTGGCGGGCGCAGAAAAGCCGGCATATACAGCGCTCGAGTCCAGAAAGAAAAGATGCAGGCTGTGTTCGGCTTTGCGCTGTTGTAGGCCGCTTTTCTGCAGGGCGGATTCTATGGCCGGCGTGAATTTACGCAAAAAGCCTGAAAGCTCTTTCGCTTCATTGGTATCGGCTGTTTCCAGGCGCAATTCGCGAAAGCTGGCGGCGCAGCGGCGCAGGTTTTCCAGTAGCGGTGTGATGCGGTCGCCGGCCGGCAGTGTCCAGGCCTCGCCCTCGAAAAGAAAAACCAGCTGGCGCGCGAAAATCAGTTCGTGAAAGTGCAGTTGCTGTTGTTGCGCCGCTGCTATGGCGGCCATGGACTGGAAAAGCACAAAGCCGCTGTCCGGTCGGGTTTTTACATAGCCACTGATATCCAGCCGGGCAGTGCTGGCCTGGATTTCGGCGGCCGCTTCTTTTTCAAAGCCGGGCCGGCAATAGATCAGAAGGGCGTGGGCATTCATGGCAGCTATCCGGAAAAGAAAAAGGCCCGCCATGGCGGGCCTGTAGAGGCGCTGCGAGCTTATTCGCGGAAGCCGTAATCTTCGTGCAAGGTGCCCTTGTCGCTGGGGCTTTTGGTGGCGTAGTCGCGTGGCGGCTCAACCGTATAGTGGTCGTCCACCAGCGTGCCCTGCAGGGTATTGCTGCGTGGCGTGTCCAGTTTTTCAAAGGCGCTGGCCGGATTGCTACTGCCATGGCGACGGTTGTCGGCACACAGGCTTTCGGCACCGCGCTGCAGGTGTTCGTGCACTTCGCGATAACTGTTGGTGAGGTTGTTCACCAACTGCGCGGTGCTGACAAAATGCTGGGTGACGGCATCCTGATAGTGATCGTATTTGCCTTGCAGAGCATGCAGATGCTCCTCCAGTTCGCGCACGCGGTTATCCGGATTGCGCGCCTTGGCCAGCGCGTAACCGGCAAATCCGCCGATCACCAGGGTGACGATATACAGCAACCAGCTCATGTCGTTCTCCTTGGGTGTTCTGTTCTTCCGGACCGGCAATGGCCTGCGAACATTTCCTCAATCCGGGCTTAGTCTATAGCATCCCGTCGTTACGCCAACCGTCTTTGTCGTCTCTGCTTCACGCTTGGCGAGAAACCATTCAGGTATATCCATGACTCTGCTTGCTGAGCAAAAGCTTTTCATCGCAGGCCCCGTCGGGCAACTGGAAGCGATATGGTCGCCAACAGACAGCAATACGGCGCGAGCTGCTGTTATCTGTCATCCGCATCCTCTGCATGGAGGCACCATGGGCAACAAGGTGGTGACCACACTGGCACGTAGCTGGCGTGATGCGGGCGTGTCGGTTTTGCGTTTCAATTTTCGCGGCACGGGTGCCAGTGCCGGTGTGCATGATCATGGCGTGGGTGAGGCCGATGATCTGCTGGCGGTGCTGCACTGGTTGCAGCAGCAGGGTGTGACGGAGCTGGATCTGGCCGGTTTCTCCTTTGGCTCCTGGGTGGCAGCCAGTACGGTAGCGCGTCTGCCGTCCGGCCTCAGGCTGGGCCGCTTGGTGCTGGTGGCACCGCCGGTACAGTACGAAGGTTATGGTGCTTTGCAGCCGCCGCCCGGCACCTTGGTATTTCAGGGCGAGGAAGATGAAGTGGTGGAGGCGGCCGCGGTTTATCACTGGGTGGAAAGCCGGCAGTGGGTGCCTGAGCTCCTGCGCTTTGCTGGCACGGGCCATTTTTTTCATGGCCGCCTGACGGATATGAAGGAGGCCTTGCTGCAGCAGTTGCAAACCTGAGCAGGCGGTCATCCCGGCCGGGGCGCGGCTTTGCAGCCCGGGAGCCAGGCTTTACACTGCTGGCCCTGCCGCTCCCCCAGAATCCTGACGTCGCCAAGAAGTACGCTCATGCCGTTCAGCCGTTACCAGCACGACCTGCGTCGTCCCGATTTTCATCACGATGAAGCCCAGGCCACGGCCGTGCGCCATCTGCAAAGGGTGAAGGATGAGCTGGTGGAACGTTATGAGGCGGCCCGTGATGTGCGTGGCTTCGGCCGGCTCAAGCTGCAAAAGCAGCAACGTGAGCCAGTGCAGGGGCTTTATATGTGGGGCGGGGTAGGACGCGGCAAGACCTATCTCATGGACATCTTCTTCGAGTCCCTGCCGTTTCGCCGCAAGCTGCGCATACATTTCCACCGCTTCATGCAGCGCGTGCACAAGGAGCTGAATTCGCTCAGGGGCACGCGTGATCCGCTGGAAATCGTGGCGGATCGCCTGCATGAAGAGGCTGTGGTCATCTGCTTTGACGAATTCTTCGTTACCGATATCACCGATGCCATGCTCCTCGGCGGCCTGTTTGAGAAGCTGTTTGCGCGCGGCGTGACGCTGGTGGCGACCAGTAATATCGTGCCCGACCGGCTGTATGAAAATGGCCTGCAGCGTGAACGTTTCTTGCCGGCGATTGCGCTGGTGAAAAAATACTGTGAAGTGCTGAATGTCGATGCCGGCACGGACTATCGTCTGCGGGTACTGGAAAAGGCGGATCTTTATCACACACCGCTAGGGCCAGAGGCTGACGCTGCGCTGCTGCGAGCTTTTGATGCGCTGACAGCGGGTGTTAGCAAGGGCGAGGGCGACATCATCGTCAATGATCGTAAACTGCATGTGCGTGATCATAATGACGATGTGCTTTGGGCTACTTTCACCGAGCTGTGTGAGTTGCCACGTTCGGCGGCGGATTACATAGAGCTGGCACGTGAATACCATGCCGTGATTGTTTCCGGCATTCCGGCGATGGATGCGCGCGACGACAATGCCGTGCGCCGCTTCATCAATCTGGTGGACGAGTTCTACGACCGGCATGTAAAGCTGATTGTTTCTGCCGAAGCGGATATCGCCTCCTTCTATGAAGGCGGTCGTCTCAATTTTGAAATCGAGCGCACCAAGTCGCGCTTGCTGGAAATGCAGTCAAAAGAGTATCTGGCCCGGGAGCATTTGCCCTGAGCCTGAAAAGAATCTGTAGCGTCACCTGTAGCAAGTAGAGAAACGAAAGCCAGCCCAGCGATTATCGCAAAAACAAACGGAGACCATGGCCATGATTCCACGCAGCATATTCAATTCCGACCACGAAGCTTTTCGCGACATGGTGGTGAAATTCCTTGAAAAGGAAGCCGTACCCTTCCATGCCAAATGGGAAGAAGAGGGCCAGATCGATCGTGCCCTTTGGAACAAGGCCGGCGAGAACGGCATGCTCTGTCCCTGCCTGCCGGAAGAGTTCGGTGGCGTCGGCGCGGATTACCTCTACTCCGCTATCGTCATGGAAGAAATTTCCCGCCTCGGCCTCACCGGCATAGGCTTTGGTCTGCATACCGATATCGTGGCGCCCTATATCGAGCATTACGGCAGTGCCGAGATGAAGCAGAGGCTGCTGCCTAAAATGGTGACGGGTGAGCTGGTGGGCGCCATTGCCATGACCGAGCCGGGTGCCGGTTCCGATCTGCAAGGCGTGCGTACCACCGCTGTGCGTGATGGTGATCATTACATCATCAATGGTTCCAAGACCTTCATCACCAATGGCCAGCATGCCGACATCGTTATCGTTGTCGCCAAGACTGATCCCAGTGCGGGCGCCAAAGGCACGTCGCTGATCATTGTTGAAGCGGGCACGCCGGGTTTTACCAAGGGCCGTAATCTGCACAAGGTGGGCATGAAGGCGCAGGACACGTCCGAGCTGTTCTTCCAGGATGTGCGTGTGCCGGTGGGCAATTGCCTGGGCGAAGAAAACAAGGGCTTCATTTACCTGATGCAGGAGCTGCCGCAGGAACGTCTGGGCATTGCCGTAAACGGTATTGCCATGGCCGAAGGCGCACTCAAGCTCACTATCGAGTACGTAAAAGAGCGTAAGGCCTTCGGCAAGCATATTTCAGACTTCCAGAACACGCAGTTCAAGTTGGCCGAGCTGCACTCCAAGGTCTTGCAGGGTCGTGTGTTTGTGGATCGTTGCCTTGAGCTGCACATGAACAAGAAGCTGGATGTGCCGACAGCGGCCGCCGCCAAATACCTCATCACTGATCTGCAGTGTGAAATCATCGATGAATGCGTGCAGCTCTTCGGTGGCTACGGCTATATGTGGGAATACCCGATTGCCCGTATGTGGGCCGATGCCCGTGTGCAGCGTATTTACGGCGGCACCAATGAAATCATGAAGACCGTGATTTCCCGCGCTGTGCTCGCGTAAGCCTCGTTGCAATAAAAAAGCCGGCATCTGCCGGCTTTTTTATGTGTGCACATCGCTCAGGGCGAAGGATTGGGGTGTTGCACATGGATGGCTTCAATCGCCTTCAGCAGTTCATCACTCAATGAGATGCCGGCTGAGCCGATGTTTTCTTCCAGCTGAGCCAGCGAGGTGGCGCCGATGATATTGCTGGTGACAAAGGGCTGGTGGTTGATAAAGGCCAGCGCCATTTGGGCTGGCGACAGGCCGTGTTCACGTGCCAGTGCGGCATAGGCAGTAGTGGCGGCCTCAGCCTGTGGGCTGAGATAGCGCGAGAAACGTTTGAAGAGCGTGATGCGCGCGCCCTCCGGCCATTGGCTGTTCAGGTATTTGCCGGTGAGTACGCCAAAGGCCAATGGCGAGTAGGCCAGCAGCCCTATGTCTTCCCGGTGCGAGACTTCGGCCAAGCCTACTTCATAGCTGCGATTGAGCAGGCTGTAGGGGTTCTGGATGCTCACGGCGCGTGGCAGGCCAAATTGCTCGGCCAGCTGCAGGAACTTCATGGCGCCCCAGGGGGTCTCGTTGGAGAGGCCGATATGGCGAATCTTGCCGGCCTTCACGAGGTCGCCCAGCGCCTCCAGGGTTTCCAGTAGGGGCACGCTGTCGCTGTCATCTGCCGCCTTGTAGCCAAGTTTGCCGAAGTAGTTGGTTTGCCGGTCTGGCCAGTGCAACTGGTAGAGGTCCAGATAGTCGGTCTGCAGTCGCTGCAGGGAGCCATTGATGGCTTCCTCTATATGGGCGCGGGAAAGGCGAGGGTTGCCGCGTATATAAGGCATACCCTCGGAGCGGCCGGTCACCTTGGAGGCCAGCACGATGTTCTGGCGCTGGCCGGGCCGGGCGCGGAACCAGTTGCCGATGATGGTTTCGGTGCTGCCATAGCTCTTGGCGGTGGGCGGCACGGCATACATCTCGGCGGTGTCGAAGAAGTTGATGCCGGCCGCGATGGCCGCATCCATCTGGGCAAAGCCCTCTTCCTGGCTGTTCTGCTCGCCCCAGGTCATGGTGCCGAGGCAAAGCTGGCTGACTGCAATAGTGCTGCGGCCCAGAAATCGTTTTTCCATAGCAGGCTCCCTGGATGTACTGAAAAAGCAATGTAAATCAAGGCCCGGAGCATAGGCGGTGCGCTTGTTTGAATGCCATGTCGGCGACTTAATTTCTGTGTGGAGAAGTTGTTGTCAAAGCGGGGGGTCTTGGGTAAGATGCGCGTCCTCTTTGACGGGACTCCCGTCTGCTGCCCTTTTTGTTTATTAGGCGTTAATGCAATGAAGACTTTCAGTGCCAAGCCGGAGACGGTGAAGCGTGACTGGTTCGTGGTCGATGCCAACGGCAAGACTCTCGGCCGTCTGGCAACCGAACTCGCCACCCGCCTGCGTGGCAAGCACAAGCCCGAATACACCCCGCACGTCGATACCGGTGACTACATCGTTGTCATCAATGCCGACAAGATTGCGATCACGGGTAACAAGGCCAAGGCCAAGCAGTATTACCACCACACCGGTTATCCGGGCGGCCTGAAAAGCATCAGCTTTGAAAAGCTGATTGTTGCCAAGCCCGAGAAGCCCCTCGAAATCGCGGTGAAAGGCATGCTGCCCAAAGGCCCTCTGGGCCGTGCCATGCTCGCCAAGCTGAAGGTGTATGCCGGTGCCGAGCACCCGCATAGCGCGCAGCAGCCGCAAGAACTCAAGATCTGAGCCGGAAAGCCATGACAGCACAAACCAACTACGGTACAGGTCGTCGCAAGACGGCAACTGCTCGCGTCTATCTCAGCGCCGGCACTGGCAAGATCATCATCAATGATCGCACCATCGAAACCTATTTCGGCCGCGAAACTGCACGCATGATCGTGCGTCAGCCGCTGGAACTGGTTGAACTGCTTGAAAAGTTCGACGTTAAGGTGTCGGTGGCTGGTGGCGGTATCGGCGGTCAGGCCGGTGCGATTCGTCACGGTATCACCCGCGCACTTATCGAATACAGCGAAGACCTCAAGTCGCCGCTGCGCAAAGCCGGCTTCGTGACTCGCGATGCCCGTGAAGTCGAGCGTAAGAAGCTCGGTCTGCGCAAGGCACGTAAGCGTCCGCAGTACTCCAAGCGTTAATCTGTCTCGAGCATGGCGCGCCGTCTGGCGCGTCTTGTTCTGCAGATGGTCCGAATGTTGGGGAATCGTCTAACGGTAGGACTACGGACTCTGACTCCGTCTGTCTAGGTTCAAATCCTAGTTCCCCAGCCACTTCAGAAAAACGCCTCCGGCGAGTCCGGGGGCGTTTTTTTTTGCCGATAAAAATGTCGAAATTCCCGGGAAATCCCTTTCGTATCAGCGTGTCACTGTCGGTTTCGTCCTTGTAAGCCGTGGGTGATTTCATTATCATCCGCAGGCTTTTTTTCAGCTCGTCCGTGGAGTCACAGCGTTCACGGGCGTCTTTGTGTCTCTTTGGAGAGTACGTTGATGAGTACTGACGGCGTGAATGTTGGTCGCCGGCGTCTGTTGATTGGTGCCACCGCAGCGGTGGGTGCTGTCGGCGTCGGATTTGTGGCCGTTCCGTTTGTGAAGTCCTGGACTCCCAGTGCCAAGGCCAAGGCGGCCGGCGCTCCGGTGACCGCAGACATCAGTCAGCTTGAGCCAGGCCAGAAAGTCACCATCGAGTGGCGTGGCAAGCCGGTATGGGTGGTACGTCGTACCCCTGAAATGCTGGCCGGCCTCAAGGCGGTTGAATCGCAGCTGCTGGATCCTGCTTCCGAGAATCTTGATCAGCAGCCTGCTTATGCCAGAAACGAAGTGCGCTCCATCAAGCCTGAGTATCTGGTACTGACCGGCATTTGCACCCATCTGGGTTGCTCGCCGCTGTTCGAGCCGGAAAAGGCCAAGATTCAGGCCGACTGGCAGGGTGGCTTCTTCTGCCCCTGCCATGGCTCCAAGTTTGATCTCGCCGGCCGTGTCTATAAGGGTGTGCCTGCGCCCAAGAATCTCGAAGTCCCGCCGCACTCGTATGACTCGGACAAGGTCATCACTATCGGCGTCGACAAGGAGCATGCGTAATGAACAAGCTCTTTTCCAGCGTAATGGGCTGGGTGGATGCGCGGTTTCCCGCAACGGAAACTTACGAATACCACATGTCCAAGTACTACGCGCCGAAGAACTTTAACTTCTGGTATTTCTTCGGTGTGCTGTCCATGGTGGTGCTGGTCAACCAGCTCGTCACCGGCATCTGGCTCACCATGTTTTATACGCCCAGCAGCGAAGCCGCTTATGACTCCGTCGCGGGCTTCATCATGTATGACGTCTCCTATGGCTGGCTGCTGCGTTATATGCACTCCACCGGGGCCTCGGCGTTTTTCGTGGTGGTATATCTGCATATGTTCCGCGGTCTCCTCTACGGCTCCTATCGCAAACCGCGTGAGCTGGTATGGCTGATCGGCATGGGTATTTACCTTGCGCTCATGGCGGAAGGCTTCTTCGGCTATGTGCTGCCGTGGGGCAATATGTCCTACTGGGGTGCGCAGGTGATCGTGAATCTCGCGGGTGCGGTGCCTGTTGTGGGTGGTGCGCTGGTGGAGTGGGTACGCGGTGACTTCCTCATCTCCGGCGCTACCCTGAACCGTTTCTTCGCCCTGCATGTGGTTGCCATTCCGCTCGTTCTCGTGGCCTTGGTATTCATGCATCTGGTGGCTCTGCACCATGTGGGTTCCAATAATCCCGATGGTATCGAGATCAAGAAGAACAAGGGACCGGATGGCATTCCCCTGGATGGCATTCCTTTCCATCCTTATTACACCGTGCATGATCTCGTCGGCATCGTGGTTTTCCTTGCCGTGTTCTGCACCGTGATCTTCTTCTTCCCGGATGGCGGCGGCTATTTCCTCGAGCGTCCCAACTTCGAGCCGGCAAATCCCTTGAAGACACCTGCTCATATTGCTCCGGTGTGGTACTACACCCCCTTCTACGCCATGTTGCGTGCCACGCCGTCGATGTTTGGCTCCGCTTTCCCTGGCGTGATCGTGATGGGCGGTGCCATTGCTGTGCTCTTTGTACTGCCTTGGCTGGATCGCAGCCCGGTCAAGTCCATGCGCTACAAGGGCTGGATGAGCAAGGTCTGGTTGGCCCTGTTCGTGTTCTCCTTTGTCGTGCTGGGTTATCTGGGTGTGGTGTCGTCGAGCGGCACTACCTTCGGTATCCCCAATACACCATTGGCACAGATACTCACGGCCGTGTACTTCGCCTTCTTCATCCTGATGCCGATCTACACATCCATCGAGAAATGCAAGCCAGTTCCCGATCGTGTCACCGGGGGTAGCCACTGATGAAAAAATTCATTCTTTTCGCCCTGCTGGCCCTGTCTCCCTTGGCGGTGCAGGCCAATGAGGATGCTGCGACCGAGCTTCTGCGCGCACCAGTGAATGCACAGGACAAAGTGTCTTTGCAGAACGGTGCCAAGCTCTACATCAGCTATTGCTTGGGTTGCCATAGCGCCAAGTACATCCGTTACGAGCGTCTGGCTGAAGATCTGCGCATTGATCCCAAGCTGGTGCAGGAATACATGAACTTTACGGGCGATAAACTGGGTGACCAGATGACGTCGCACACTAATCCCAAGGATCAGGCCAAGTGGTTCGGTGCACCACCTCCTGATCTGTCCACGGAGACGCGTCTGCGTTCCCCGGACTGGGTGTACAGCTATCTGCTGGCTTTCTATCCTGACGAGAACCGTCCTTACGGCGTGAACAATCATGTCTTCAAGGATGTGGCCATGCCGCATGTGCTGGCTGATCTCGAAAAGGAGCAGACTCCGGAAGAGTTCAAGCGGTCCGTAGGCGACATTGTCAACTTCATGGCCTATATGGCGGAGCCGAACAAGACCCAACGCGAGCATATTGGCGTGTTCGTCCTGTTCTTCCTCGCCATCCTGATGATTCCGGTCTGGTTCCTGAACAAGGAATACTGGAAGGACGTCAAGTAAGGCCAGTTGCCAAGGTGGTATCGCGAGAAGCCCGGGGAAACCCGGGCATCTTGTCTCAAGGGCGCGGAATTCTCCGCCGCCCTTTTTGTGTTTAAGGGCCTGCCTTCAAAACAGGCCCGAGCTTTGATGGGAGTGTGAGCATGGGCGTGGTAACCCGACGGTCTTCTATGACCTTTTATTCGGATGGAACCGATCACTACAGCCATCGCGTGCGTATTGTGCTGGCGGAAAAGGGCGTGTCGGTGGATGTGGTGAATGTCACCTCCAGCAACAAGCCAGAGGATCTTGCTGATCTCAATCCCTACAACTCCCTGCCGACACTGGTGGACCGTGAGCTCTCGCTCTATGAGTCCAAGATCATGATGGAGTATCTGGACGAGCGCTTCCCGCATCCGCCGCTGCTGCCGGTGTATCCGGTGGCGCGCGCGCAGAATCGCTTGCTGGCCTATCGCATCGAGCGCGACTGGTGCCCGCATGTGGATTTGCTGCTGGGTGGCAAGGGCAAGGAAGCGGCGGTACTGAAGGCACGCAAGGAACTACGTGACAGCCTCATCACCATCGCCCCGATTTTTGCCGAAAAGCCCTTTTTCATGAGCGACGAGTTCACTTTGGTGGACTGCATTGCTGCGCCCATTCTGTGGCGTTTGCCTGCGCTTGAAATCGAGCTGCCGGAAAAACAGTGCAAGCATATGCTCAAGTATATGGATCGCATTTTTGCTCGCGAAGCCTTCTTGGCGAGCCTGTCGGATACTGAGCGCGATCTGCGCAACGCCTGATAGCTGACGGTTTGAGATAGTGAAAAAGGATGGCGGTGCCATCCTTTTTCTTATGTGCGATTTTCCTGGGAGGCAGTTCTCATGACCCCTAGCCGGCCTTATATGGTTCGCGCCATTTATGAGTGGATCAACGACAATAACTTGACGGCGCATGTGCTGCTGGATGCCACACGCTCAGGCGTGGTGGCACCAATGGCTCATGTGAAAGATGGTCGCATCGTACTGAATATTGGTCCGGGCGCTGTGCGTGATCTCTTCATACGTAATGAAGGCATCAGCTTTTCTGCCCGCTTTGGTGGTGTGCCCATGCAGGTGTTTGCACCCATGCAGGCGGTGCTGGCCATTTATGCGCAGGAAAACGGGCAGGGCATGTTCTTTGATGAGGATGAAGAGTTTGCAGATGTGCCAACGCCCGATGATGAGCCGCCGCAGCCGGAGCCGCCAACCGGCAAGCGCCCCTCATTGCGCGTTGTGAAATGATGTTCCGGGAATAAAAAAGGCCGCAGCAATGCGGCCTTTTTTATTCCTGGCGAAGGCGCTCTGCCTAGCTTGCGCTGGTCGTCGGAGCGGCAGCGCCGGGAGCGGGCAGATAGTCCACCAGTTTCACTATTTTCTTAACGCCCGACACGGCTTTGATGATGGTCACCGCCTGATCGGCCTCAGTCGGCGTGAGCTTGCCCATGAGATAGACGGTGCCAGCGACGGTGAAGACCTTGGTGCGGGAAGAGGGGAAGCCTTTTTCAAACAGGAAGGCACTGCCAATGCGCTTGGTGATGGAGCCATCGCTGAAGCGCTCGGCGTAATAGCTGGCGGGCGCGATGATGAGCTCGTTATGTATCTGCTTCACCTCGGCAATCTGGTTCACGATTTTTTCGGCCTTGGCCTTGAGCTCCTCGCTTTGTACCTGGCCGGCCAGCAGCACGCTGCCGTAGAAGCTGATCACATTGACATTGGCATCGCGAAATTGCGTATCGGCCTTGTACATATTGATACCGGCTGTGTTTTCTATGCCGGTGTCTTGCAGGCTCATGCTGAGAGTGTGCTCGCCTGGCGCATTACCCACGGGCTCGGGGCCGGTGGCGCTGGCCATGAGGCTGGTGCAGCCGCTTAATCCCAGACCAAGGCTGGCGGCGGTGATAAAGGCGAGGCATTGCTTAAACATCATTGGCTCCGAAAAACTCACGATCGATGAGATCGCAGCAGCAGTTGAGTACAAAGAGTTGGGCTTCATGTACGCGCGCGGCAGAATTACCCGGCAGGCGCAGATGCACATCTTGATCGGCGCGCAGCAGTCGGCCCAGTTCGCCACCGGCTTCGCCGGTAAGTGCAATGATGCGGCCACCCAAGTCCTGCATGCTGCGGGCGGCTTGCACGATATTGGTGGCATTGCCGCTGGCGCTGGGTAATAGCAAAACATCGCCGGGACGCGCCAGTGCCTGTAGTGGTCGTGCAAACACATCCTGAAAGCAGCCGTCGGCTGCAATAGCCGTGGTGACGGCGCTATCGCCCAGCAGAATGACGGGCAGAGCAGGCCGCTCACGTTCGTAACGATTACCGAGTTTACTGACAAAGCTTTGGATATTGCCGGCTGACGCACCGTTGCCGCAGCAGAAAATGCGCTGGTCCTGCATGAGGGCATTAACCAGAGTGCGAGCGACCTGTTCGATGTCGGCGGCATGGAATTCTGCCAATTGCGACAGCGTGTTCAGGCTTTCTGAGACGAGGGCGATGATGCGGTTTTGCATGTGCAGCTATCAGGTCGTGAAGGCAGCAACGAGCCAGTCGATATGCCATTCCTGCGCGCAAGCTTGCAGTGCAAGCACGTCAAAACGGCAGTTGCAGCGAGAAAACTCGGGGTGATGGTGGAGAAAAGCCCCGGCGCTTGCAATGATTTTTTGTTGTTTGGCCCGCGTCACACTGGCGGCAGCGCCACCGAAATCCTGACGATTGCGCAAGCGGACTTCGGCAAACACCAGCAGCGTGGCTTGGCGCATGACGAGGTCGATTTCACCGAAACGGCAGCGGTAGTTTGCCGCAACGAACTCAAAGCCCTGTGCTTGCAGGAAGCGACGCGCTTCGGCCTCAGCGGCGGCTCCCGGATTGTTCGGTGCTGGTCTGGGTGGGGATGGCAGTTCCATTGCGTACCTCGGCACAGCTGACGGTTCGGCGCAGGTGGCGTGTGCTGTCGGCACGCACGCGTCCACTGCGCAGGGGAATGGCCTCGCCGTCCTGCAAGGCCTGCCAGTGGCGTATCAGCGTCCAGGCATCGGCGCCAAAGGCATAGAGTCGGTCATAGCCTGCCGCGGGGCGGCCAAAGCTGGCATAGAGGGCGTTCTGCTCTTCGCGCGCCGGCTCCAGCATCCAGGGCAGATCGCAAAAGTGCAGGCCGTCCAGATCCTTTTGTCCGCTGGCATCGGCAGTCGGATCCCAGGCGCTGGAGAGGGAGTAGAGGGGCTGCCGGTTGTGGTAGTAGGTGAGCGCCGGCTGCACCTGACGAGCCAGTGCCGGTGTGGCCAGAAACAGGGCGTCGTAAGGTCCTCCTCTGCGCGACAATTCCTTGATTTCGGCCACAATGCCACCCTTGCGCGCCGGGTCCAGCATCAGGGTTTTCAGACTGCTCTCATGGCGCGCCTGCCAGGCCGCCGAAAAAAGACGCACTTGGCGCTGGCTGGCGTCGTCAGCCGTGGCCAGCAGTAGGGGCTGGCGGATTTTGTCTTCGCTCATCCATTCGGCCAGACGCTGAATTTCGTCTTCCGGAGACAGGGCGAACTGGTAAATATTGCCGGCGCTGCCTTCTGTGCTGTTGAGGGCAAGCACGGGGATGGCGGCAGGACCCGCTTTGAGCAGCGCATCCAGTCGCTCACGATCCAGCGGGCCGATGACGAGGCCGGCACCATCAGCACGAGCCTGATTCACCAGCGTGATGATGTCGGCTGAATCACTGTCATAAATACGTAGTGCAGGGGTATCGGTGCCACGGGCACTGTCCTGATAATACGCGGCCAGAAAACCGTCCCGTATGCTCTCGGCGGCTTTGGCCATGCGGCCTGATTGCGGCAGCAGTAGGGCAATATGAGGCGGGGCGGCGAGGGCAGACAAGCTGGCGAAAAGCGCCGTCAGCAAGCTGCTCACGCGCAAGAAACGGGGGAAACGCATGCGCTGCTACCAACCTGCGGAGAAATCATGACCGGCGTACTGTATGTGGTGGCAACGCCGATTGGCAATCTTGAAGACTGGAGTCCGCGCGCTGTGGCCACGCTCAAGGCGGTGTCCGTGATTGCGGCCGAGGATACGCGTCACTCCGGGCGGCTCATGCAGTATTTTGATATCGGCACACGTCTGATGGCCCTGCATGATCATAATGAGGGCGCCAAGGTTGAGTCCTTACTCATGGATTTGCGCGAAGGCCGGGACATTGCCCTGATTTCCGATGCGGGCACCCCTTTGATTAGTGACCCCGGCTATCGACTGGTGGCCGCCGCGCAACAGGCGGGTTTGCGTGTGGTGCCTGTGCCCGGAGCCTGCGCTGCCATCGTCGCGTTGTCGGCCGCCGGCATTGCTTCCGACCGTTTTGTGTTCGAGGGTTTCCTGCCGGCGCGTTCGGCCGCGCGCAGCGAGCGTCTGCGCGCTTTGCAGAACGAAAATCGCACGCTGATTTTTTATGAGGCGCCACATCGGGTGCAGGAATGTCTTGAGGACATGGTGGCGGTGCTGGGCTCGGAGCGCCGCGTGGTACTGGCGCGCGAGCTCACCAAAACCTTTGAAACCATACGCCAGTTGCCGCTGGGAGAAATGCTGGCCTGGGTGAGTGGCGATGCCGACCAGCAACGCGGCGAGATCGTGCTGGTACTGGAGGGCGCGCCTGAGCAAACCACTGAAGGTGACTGGCAGGAGGCGGACCGTGTGCTGGCCCTGCTGCTGGCCGAGGAGTTGCCGGTAAAACAGGCGGCGGCCCTTGCCGCCGGCATTACCGGGCTCAAGAAAAATGCGCTTTACGAGCGTGCCCTGGTAATCAAGGGCTGATTCACGGCGGCTTCCCTTGTAATGCCTGCATCAGCTCCGTAAGCTCCGCGCCCGGAGTCGGCCGGGCGATCGCTGCCGTAGCAATACGGGGGAGGAAAGTCCGGGCTCCACAGGGCAGAGTGCCAGGTAACGCCTGGGCGGCGCGAGCCGACGGAAAGTGCAACAGAGAGCAAACCGCCGATGGCCTCGAAAGAGGATCAGGTAAGGGTGAAACGGTGCGGTAAGAGCGCACCACGAGTCTGGTAACAGACCGGTACGGTAAACCCCACTCGGAGCAAGACCAAATAGGGTTCCATACGCGCGGCCCGCGCGGGAACCGGGTAGGTTGCTTGAGCCCACTGGCGACGGTGGGCCTAGAGGAATGATCGTCCTCGACAGAACCCGGCTTACAGGCCGACTCCACCTATCACCACGATAAGCCCTCAGCGAGACTGGCAGTTTTCATGCCGGCCCCGCTGAGGGCTGTTTTGCTTCTTGCCGCTGATGCGGGCTATTTGGTCCGACCATCACTCATCTGAATACGGCTTTTGGCCGACTTCCGCTGCTACATCCTTTGTGAGGCCTGCATCTGCGTCGTAGTAATCACTTACCCCGCCTTAATGCCCGTTGTTCCCACGCCCATTTCCTATATAACCAAAAAATCTTACTCGGCCATCGTGTGACTTTTTGCATTAACTAGCCTTCGTAAGTATTTGTTTTTGTTTGTATTGGTCATTGCTGATATTTTGAGCAGTAGTTTTTAAGTTATTGATATTTAAGTGATTACTGACTTCTTATAACTGCTGGTGGTTTCCTTGACGCTGTTGAAGCCGGTTCTCTATAGTTCGCGGGTGGTGGAAAGTGCAGTTTTGTGGCGATTTCTGGAAGAAAAATACAAGCGAGTGGATGACGCATCGTGTTCAGGGGTTTTGACGAGCTAAATATGGACGCTAAGGGACGCATCGGCATGCCGACGCGCTACCACGAGCGCGTGCTCGCCTCCTGCCAGGGAAAGTTCGTCGTCACCGTTGATATCCGCGAGCGTTGCCTGGTTCTTTATCCTCTGCCGGAATGGGAGCAGATCGAAGCCGGCCTGAATCGCCTGCCGGCCTCCAATCCCGAGTCTGCCCGTCTCAAGCGCCGCCTTATCGGTTATGCCACTGAAATCAATACCGATGCTACCGGCCGCTTCCTGATTAGTCCTGAGTTGCGTGCCTTTGCTGGTCTGGAGAAATCCGTGGTGCTAGCCGGGCAGGGCAAGAAATGTGAAATCTGGGACAAGCAAGCCTGGGACACCCTCCAGGCCGAGGTGCATGAGATGGATTTCTCAGCGCCTGATCTTGCGGCCGCTATCGATAACCTGGCGCTGTAACCATGAATACCTTCGTCCACCAGACCGTGCTCCTAGATGAGGCGGTAGTGTCGGTATTGGGAGCCCATGATGTCGCCCATGAAACGGCTGGCCTCTATATAGACGCTACTTTTGGTCGTGGTGGCCACACCCGTCATCTGTTGGCCAAGCTGGGTGCCAATGCCCGCGTGTTGGGATTCGACAAGGACCCGCAAGCCATTGCTGCCGGTAAACTGCTGGCCGCCGAAGATGCCCGCTTTGGCATCGTGCATGAATCCTTTGCTGACATTCTTTCGGTGCTGCGCGAGCGCGGCCTCGTAGGCGCTGTGGACGGCGTGCTGGCTGATCTCGGTGTGTCATCGCCGCAGTTGGATGATGCCGAGCGCGGCTTCAGCTTCATGAATGATGGCCCGCTGGATATGCGTATGGATTCCTCGCGCGGCAAAAGTGCCGCCGAGTGGATTGCTGATGTTGCTGAAGACGAGCTTGCCCGCGTGATGTTCGAGTTTGGCGAAGAGCGGCATTCGCGCCGTATTGCGCGCGCCATCGTCAAGGCTCGTGCAGAAAAGCCGATTACCCGCACCAAGGAACTGGCAGAAATCGTTGCGGCAGCACATCCCGCCTGGGAAAAACACAAGCATCCAGCTACGCGCGCCTTTCAGGCCATACGCATTGAGATCAACAACGAACTGGGCGACATCCAGAAATTTCTGCGCGATGCGCTGGCGGTGCTCAAGCCTGGTGGTCGCCTTGCGGTCATCAGCTTTCATTCGCTGGAAGATCGTCTGGTCAAACAGTTCTTCCAGAAAGAAGCCAAGGGTGATGATTTTCCGCCCGGTCTGCCCATCACCGTGGATATGTTGAAGCCGCGTCTGAAAATCATCGGCAAGGCGATTGATCCTTCCGATGCAGAAGTGGCGGCCAATCCGCGTGCCCGTAGCGCCCGTTTGCGCGTGGCCGCAAAAATTGCGGAGGCCGCATGACACAGGCCGCCCCCCGCAAAATTCGCGAGCAGCTGCAGGCTGGTTTGCAATCGCGCTTCTCTGCTCTGCAGGGGGCGGCCATGGCGACTGCCGTGCTGCTGACGTTGGTCAGCTCGGCGGTGGCCGTTGCCTATAGCGCGCACAAGTCGCGTCTTTATCTCAATGATTTGCAGAAGCTGGAGCGGCAGCGCGATCGTCTGGAAACGGAATGGGGTCAGCTGCTGCTGGAACAGCATGCCTGGGGGGCGTATGCCCGTGTCGGCAAGCTGGCAACGGAGCAGCTGCAGATGAGTAATCCGGCGCCTGCGGACATCATGATGGTGAGGCAATGAGCCGGGACGGCAAGCTGACCTTTACCGGGCGTCATCGCCTGGTGAGTCTTGTCATGCTCGGGCTTTTCGGCAGCATGGCGGCGCGTGCGGCCTATCTCACCGTGGTAGATCGCGATTTTCTGCGCCGTCAGGGTGATGCGCGGATGTTGCGCGTGGAGTCTATCGCGGCCCATCGCGGCATTCTGCGCGATCGTAATGGCCTGCCGCTGGCAGTGAGTACGCCCGTGGTTTCCATCTGGATGAATCCCAAGGAAGCGCTGGCCGGCAAGCTGGATGTGAATGCCCTAGCGCGCGCCATGGATGTGGATGCCGCATGGTTGCGTCAGCGTTTGCAGAAAAATGCGCAGCGCGAATTCACCTATATCAAACGCCATCTTTCTCCGGATTCAGCTGCCTCTGTTCTGGCGCAAGAGTTTCCCGGTATTTACGGCATGACTGAATACCGCCGCTTTTATCCGGAGGGCGAGGTTACGGCGCATATGCTGGGCTTCACTAATCTGGATGACGAAGGGCAGGAAGGTCTGGAGCTGGAGCTGGACAAGACGCTGCGCGGCGTGCCGGGCAAGAAGCGTGTTCTGCGCGATCTCAAGGGCTCCAAGATCAAGGACGTGGCCATGCTGCAGCCGGCTCAGCCGGGGCAGGATGTGCATCTGAGTTTTGATTCGCGCACGCAGTATCTGGCGTATCGCGAGCTCGCACAGGCCGTGGAGCGCAATGGTGCGCGTGCGGGCACGGCGGTGGCATTGGATGTGGAAACGGGTGAAGTGCTGGCCATGGTCAACCAGCCGTCCTTCAATCCCAATAACCGCAGCAATCTGCGCCCGGAAGAAATGCGCAATCGCGCCGTTACCGATATGTTCGAGCCGGGCTCGACCATGAAGCCGTTTACCGTGGCCATGGGTCTTGAAACCGGCAAATACACCACACGCAGTCTTTTCAATACGGCGCCCGGTACGCTGCGGGTTTACAACAAGCTCATCAGCGATCACGAAAATTATGGCGTGATTGATATCGGTACCATCATCACCAAATCCAGCAATGTCGGCGCAGCGCAGATTGCCCTGTCACTGCCACGCGAAGCCTTGCCGAATTTCTATTCGCGCATTGGTTTCGGCAAAACCACAGGCTCGGGCTTTCCCGGTGAAAGTGCCGGCCGCTTGCAGCCGCCGGATCGCTGGCGCCCGGTGGAAATTGCCACCATGTCCTATGGCTATGGCATTACGGTGACGGCGCTGCAGTTGGCCCGTGCTTACGCCATGTTGGCTGCGGGTGGCATTGAGCGCCCGGTGAGTTTCCTGAAAGTGGATGGTCCGGTAAAAGGCGAGCGTGTGCTGAATGAAGACATCGCACGCAAGCTCATTCCCATGATGGAGTCTGTGGTCACCACCGACGGTACGGCTATTCGGGCCGCGGTGCCTGGCTATCGTGTGGCCGGCAAGACGGGTACGGCACACAAGGCACAGAACGGCGGCTATGCCGCTGATCAGTACATGTCCACCTTTGCCGGCATCGCGCCGGCCAGCAATCCCAAAGTGGTGTTGGTGGTGGTGATGGATTCACCTAGTGGCCAGTATTACGGCGGCCTGGTTTCTGCTCCCGTATTTTCCCGCATCATGGCGGAAACTCTGCGCCTCATGAATGTAGAGCCGGACAAGAGCGCCGAGCATCTGGCTGAGCAGGGTGTGTTGCCGGCGGTTGCGCGTGCAGATGTGCAGCGGAGGCCGGGAGCATGAAGCGTCTGGATCAGCTCTGGCCCGCCATCAGCGCCGCCCATGCGGCCATTCCTGTTTCTGCCATGGTGTTGGATAGCCGCAAAGTGCGCAGTGGCATGCTCTTCATTGCGCTGAAAGGTCAGCAGCGTGATGCCCGTGATTTTATTGCGGATGTAATTGCAGCTGGTGCAGCCGCTGTTTTCGCCGAGCAAGATGAAAAGTGGCCGCAGGAAACCGTCATCAACGGTATTCCGGTCATTGTCATTCCGGAGCTGGCGCAGCAGTTGGGTGGTATCGCTTCGCGCTTCTTTGATGAGCCCTCAAAGAAAATGAAGTTGCTGGCGGTGACCGGCACCAATGGCAAGACCAGTGTGGCCAATCTGCTGGCGGGTGCGCTGACTCATCTCGGGCGCAAATCCGCCGTGCTGGGCACGCTGGGTAATGGCATTTACGGCGCCTTGGAAAAATCCACGCACACCACGCTGGATGCTTGCCATCTGCAGGCTCTGCTGGCGCAGTTCGTGACCGAGGGTGCCGACAGCACGGCGATGGAAGCCAGCTCGCATGGTCTCGTACAGGGGCGTCTGAATGGCACCGCCATCAATGTCGTGCTCTTCACCAATCTCACCCGCGATCATCTCGATTATCACGGCGATATGGAGAGCTATGCCGCTGCCAAAGAGCTGCTTTTCCGCTGGCCCGGCCTTCAAACTGCAGTACTCAATGCTGACGATGCTGCCTCCGCGCGCTACCGCGCCGTGCTTGCAGCATCGGTCAAGGTATTGAGCTATAGCCAACAAGCAGAGTCGAATGCCGATATCCGCGCTCTGGAAATAAAACCCACACTGTCTGGCTTGGAGTTGCTGGTTGCAACGCCGGCCGGTGATTGCTGTCTGCGTACGCCGCTGCTGGGGCGCTTCAATGTCAGCAATCTGTTGGCGGTGATGGGTGGCTTACTCGCGCTGGATATTCCCTTGGCCGATATTGCCGAGGCACTGCGCGATGCGCAGCCCGTGGCCGGGCGCATGCAAAGCTTTACCGGCGATCACCCCACCGTAGTGGTGGATTACGCCCATACCCCGGATGCATTGGAAAAAGTGTTGGCCAGTCTGCGCGAACATGCTGAGGCCAATCTGGTTTGTGTGTTCGGCTGTGGCGGTGATCGGGATCGCGGCAAGCGTCCGCTCATGGGGCAGATTGCTTCGCGTCTGGCTGATCGTGTGGTGCTCACCAGCGATAATCCACGTACGGAAAATCCGGAAGCCATTGTCAGTGAAATCCTGGCTGGTGCGGCCAGTGATGTATTGGTGGAGTTGGATCGTCATCGTGCCATCCACCAGTCCATTGCCGCTGCGGGGCGTCACGACATAGTCCTCATTGCCGGTAAGGGTCATGAGGACTATCAGGAAATCAACGGTCAGCGTCATCACTTCAGTGATGCCGAAGAAGTACGTGCTGCGCTCGCGGCGTGGAGGGCGGCATGAAACTTTCCCATATGGCTTTCCTGCTACATGCGCGTCTTATTGGTGAAGACCGTGAAATCACGCGCTTCTCCACTGATACCCGAGCACTCACCGGTGGCGAGCTTTTCATCGCGCTTTCGGGTGCGCATTTTAACGGTAATCGTTTTGCGGCCGATGCCGCGGCCCGTGGTGCTATCGCTGTGGTAGTGAGCGAAGAGCAGGCCGGCCTTGCCGTGCCACAGTTGCTGGTGGAAGACACGCATATGGCGCTGGGCAAGATTGCCCATGCCTGGCGCGAACAGTTCGATATTGTCAGTGTGGCTATTACCGGTAGTGCCGGAAAAACCACGACCAAGGAATTTGCCGCCAGCATTTTTGCGGAAATGGCTCCGGCCTTGGCTACCTTGGGCAACAAGAACAATGACATCGGCGTTCCGTTGACACTGTTCCGTCTAGAAGCGGCACATCGCTATGGCGTGTTTGAGCTGGGCGCCAATCATCTCGGTGAAATCGCCTACACCAGCAATCTTGTTTCGCCACAGGCGGCCGTTATCACCAATGTGGGTTCTGCTCATCTGGAAGGTTTCGGTAGCCGCGAAGGTATTGCCCAAGCCAAGGGTGAAATCTACGGCGGCCTCGTCAAGGGTGGCATTGCCTGCATCAATCTTGATGACGAGTTTGCCGCTTACTGGAAAGAGCTGTGCAAGCATCGCCAGCAACTGCATTTTTCCATGCAGCAAAAAGCAGATCTCTGGGTGGACAATATCCGCCAAGCCGACTCTGGCTGTTATGCCTTTGATCTGCATGTGGGGGCACGCACAGCGGATATCGAGCTGCAGCTTATCGGTCGTCACAATATTGCCAATGCACTGGCTGCCGCCACTTTGGCGCATGCCTGCCATGTGCCCCTCGAAAAAATCGTTGCAGGTATAGAAAAGACCCGCCCCGTACCGGGCCGTCTCAATCTGCATCTTCTGAACCCGGGTTGCCGTCTTATCGACGATACCTACAACGCCAATCCTTCTTCCATGAAGGCGGCGATAGACGTGCTGGCAGAAATGCCAGGCCGGCGTGTGCTGGTTACAGGCGACATGGGTGAATTGGGGAAGGCCACGGAAACGGGCCACAACGAGGTGGGGGGGTACGCGAAAATGAAAAAAATCGACGCGCTTTATTCCGTCGGCCAATACAGCCATTTCACGGCCGCGGGTTTTGGGCCGGAAGCAAAAACTTTTTCTGATCAGCAGTCTTTGATCGAAGAGTTGGAAAAAGAACTGGAAACCGTGGTGACACTGCTGGTGAAGGGTTCACGCAGCGCGCGCATGGAAAATGTTGTTAATAACCTGCTGGACAAAAAGGAGTCCTGACAGATGCTGCTCTGGGTCGCGGAGTTTCTCGCGCAATATCACAAAGGCTTTCTGGTCTTCCATTACCTCACCCTGCGCGCCATTCTGGGCGTGGCGACGGCGCTGGCGCTGTCGCTGTGGTGGGGGCCGTGGATGATAGAGAAGCTGCGCGCGATGAAATTCGGTCAGGCTATCCGTGCCGATGGCCCGCAGTCGCATCTGGCCAAGACTGGAACGCCTACCATGGGCGGCGCTCTTATCCTGGTCACCATTGGTGTTAGCACCTTGCTGTGGGCAAATCTGTCCAATGCCTATGTGTGGGTAGTGCTGGGCGTGATGGTGGTGTTCGGTCTGGTGGGTTGGGTGGATGACTACCGCAAGGTGGTGGAAAAGAATCCGCGCGGCCTGCCCGGGCGCTGGAAATATTTCTGGCAGTCAGTCGCCGGCATAGGGGCTGCAGTCTTTCTTTACTCCTATGCAAAGACGCCGATTGAAACCAGTCTCATCCTGCCTTTCTTCAAGAGTGCGATATTGCCGCTGGGTATTTTCTATATCGTGCTCACCTATTTCGTCATCGTGGGCACCAGCAATGCCGTGAACCTCACGGATGGTCTTGATGGCCTGGCCATCATGCCAACGGTGATGGTGGCGGCCGCTCTCGCCGTGTTTGCCTATGTCTCGGGCAATATCAAATTCGCTACCTATCTGCATATTCCTTATGTGGCGGGGTCGGGTGAGCTCATCGTGATTTGCGCCTCCATCATTGGCGCCGGCCTCGGCTTTCTCTGGTTTAACGCCTATCCCGCTCAGGTTTTTATGGGGGATGTGGGGGCGTTGTCACTGGGTGCGGTGTTGGGCGTGATCGCCGTCATCGTGCGCCAGGAAATCGTGCTCTTCATTATGGGCGGCGTGTTCGTGCTGGAAACGGTGTCGGTGATCCTGCAGGTGGGCTCGTTCAAGCTCACCGGGCGCCGCATTTTTCGCATGGCACCGATTCATCATCACTACGAACTTAAAGGCTGGCCGGAAACGAAAGTGGTGGTCCGCTTCTGGATCATCAGCTTCATGCTGGTGCTGATTGGTTTGGCTTCTTTGAAAATCCGGTAAAAAAGAAATGGCATTGATACAGCGCGATGGTTTGCGGGTGGTGGTCGGTCTGGGTAAGACCGGCCTTTCCTGCGTGCGCTTCCTGAAAGGCCGCGGCTACCCGGTAGCCGTTAATGACACGCGCGAGAATCCGCCGGGTCTGGCTGAGCTGCGTGCCGAATTTCCGGATGTGGAAGTCAGTCTGGGCAAGCTTGATGGCGCTCTTTTGCTGCGTGCGAAAGAGGTGGTAGCCAGCCCCGGTATTTCCGTCAAAGAGCCTGAACTGCTGGCAGCGCGTCAGGCGGGTATCGCCGTCACGGGTGATGTCGATATTTTCTGCCGTGAAGTGACAGCACCCATCGTGGCCATCACGGGCTCCAATGCTAAAAGCACGGTCACCACCTTGGTGGGGCTGATGGCTGAGCAGGCCGGTATCAATGTGGGTGTGGGCGGCAATCTGGGCCTGCCGGTGCTGGACATGCTGCGCGAGAACGGCGAGCAGGCCCTGTATGTGCTCGAGCTTTCCAGTTTTCAGCTTGAAACCACGCATGCGCTGCGTGCTGCCGTAGCGGTGGTGTTGAATATCAGCGAAGACCATATGGATCGCTACAGCTCGATGCAGGAATACCATCAGGCCAAGCACCGTATTTTCCGCCATAGCCTGCGTTATGTGGTCAATCGCGATGACCCGCTGACCGTGCCCTTGATGGAAGAAACGGTACCGCGCGTGAGTTTTGGTCTGAGTGCTCCTGATCTGAATCAGTTCGGTGTGCTGCTGTCTGAGGGCGAGAAATTTCTGGCCCGTGGCCGTGAAAAGCTGTTGCCGATTTCTGCCATGAAAATCCGTGGCGAGCACAATGTGGCCAATGCCTTGGCAGCACTGGCGCTGGGTGAGGCCGTCAATATTCCCATGGCCGCCATGCTGCAGAGCCTGCGTGAGTTTTCAGGCCTGCCGCATCGCTGCGAGCTGGTGTCAGAGCGTGATGGCATTGCTTGGTACAACGACTCCAAGGGTACCAATGTCGGCTCAACGTTAGCCGCCATCAACGGACTGGGTGCTGCTATCAAGGGCAAGCTCATTCTGATTGCTGGCGGTGTAGGTAAGGGCCAAGACTTCACGCCCTTATCGGCACCGTTGGTGAAATATGCCAAGGCGCTGGTGCTGATCGGCGAAGACGGTCCGAAGATTTCAGCGGCCGTGGCAGACAGCGTACAGAAGGTAAATGCCAACACGCTGCGCGATGCCATAGAGAAGGCGCAGGCACTGGCTGCGAATGGCGATGCCGTAGTGCTGTCGCCCGCCTGCGCCAGCTTCGACATGTTCAAAAATTATGAAGATCGTGGTCAGCAGTTTGTGGCCACCGTGAAAACAGTGGTGGATGCAGAATGAAAGCCTTGGTCCTTCCGACATTTCCAGAGTTGATGCACGGCGTGACGCCGCGGCATCTGCTGCTGCTGTCGGCCGGCTGCCTGTTTTGCATAGGGCTGGTCATGGTGGCGTCTGCTTCCATGGGTGTGGCTGAGGCGCTTTTTGGTCATCCTTTCTATTTCTTCATGCGTCATTCGATTTATCTCCTGCTGGGTTTGACGGTGGGCGCAGTGGCCTGCCGTGTGCCGGTAGCCACATGGCAGCGCATGAGTTGGTTGCTGCTGTTCGCGGCTTTTCTGCTGCTTATTCTGGTGCTGGTGCCGGGCATAGGTCGTCGTGTGAATGGCAGCATGCGCTGGATAGGCGTGGGGCCGCTCACCTTGCAGCCTTCCGAGTTCACCAAGTTTGCCGTGATCGCCTATATCAGCGCCTATTTGCTGCGGCGTCAGGATGAAGTGCGCAGTAGTTGGTCCGGCTTTATCAAGCCCATGGCAGTCGTGGGCATTGCCGTTTTGCTATTGCTGCTGGAACCGGATTTTGGTGCCAGCGTGGTCACGGTGTCGGCCGTGCTGGGCATGCTCTTTCTTGCCGGAACGCCGCTGCTGCAATTTGCCGTGTTGCTGGCAACAGCCATTTCCATGGGTGTGCTGGCGGTGATTTTCGAGCCCTATCGCATGAAGCGCATGATGTCCTTTACGGACCCTTGGGCTGATCAGTTCAACTCCGGTTATCAGCTGGCGCAAAGTCTGATTGCTTTCGGGCGTGGCGAGTGGACTGGCGTCGGCCTCGGCAAAAGTGTGCAAAAACTTTTCTACCTGCCGGAAGCGCACACCGATTTCGTGTTCGCTGTTTATGCCGAAGAGTTCGGCCTGATCGGCGTGCTGTTTGTGATCGGCCTGCTCTGGGTGCTGGTGCGCTCGGCTGTGCGCATAGGTCAACAGGCGGAGTTGCGTGGTGAAATCTATGGTGCCTATCTCGCCTATGGAATTTCCTTTCTGATCGGTCTGCAGGCTTTGGTGAATATCGGCGTGAATATGGGGCTCTTTCCCACCAAGGGTCTGACGCTGCCGTTGATAAGCTACGGTGGCAGTAGCCTGCTTATTGTTTTCCTCATGCTGGGTGTGTTGTTGCGTATTGATACGGAAAATTCAGCTGCGCCGGCTGCTGCGAAACCGCAGGGAGGCCGCGTATGAGCCAGGTGAAATCGGTGGTGGTGATGGCCGGTGGTACCGGGGGGCATGTTTTCCCGGCATTGGCCGTGGCTGAAGCCCTGCGTGAGCGCGGCGTGAAAATTCACTGGCTGGGCACGCGAGCCGGGATTGAGGCGGAATTGGTCCCGGCGCGTCAGTTCGACATTACCTATCTGGAAGTGAGTGGTGTGCGCGGCCAAGGCCTCAAGCGTTTGCTGCTGGCACCGTTCAAGCTCGTTGTTGCGGTGCTCTCCGCCATGAAAACGCTGCGTGCGGTAGAAGCCGATGCGGTGATTGGTCTGGGTGGTTATGTCACCGGGCCGGGTGGTGTGGCGGCGCGCCTGCTCGGCAAGCCCCTGCTGATTCATGAACAGAATGCCATTGCCGGCTTTACCAATCGCCAGCTTTCACGCTTGGCCAATCGTGTGCTGGAAGCTTTCCCCGGTGCGTTTGCGCCGGCAGAAAAGGTCAGTGTGGTGGGCAATCCGGTGCGCCGTGAAATTGCAGCTTTGCCCGTACCGGCTGAGCGCTTTGCAAATCATGAAGGTGCTTTGCGGGTGCTGGTGCTGGGTGGCAGTCAGGGCGCGGTGGCCTTGAACGAGTTGGTGCCGGAAGCGCTGGCTCTGCTGGTGAAGCAGCAGCCGCTGGTGATTCGCCATCAGTGCGGCAAGAAGAATCAGGAAAAAGCTGAAGCCAAATATCGTGCACTGGGCGTAGCGGCAGAAGTACTGCCCTTTATTCATGACATGGCCGCGATCTATGGCTGGGCCGATCTCGTAGTGTGTCGTTCGGGTGCGCTTACAGTGTCTGAAATTGCGGCCGCTGGCGTGGGCTCGGTGCTGATTCCCTATCCCTTTGCTGTGGATGACCACCAGACAGCGAATGGAAAATTCCTGAGCGAGGCGGGCGCCGCCAAGCTCTTTCAGCAGCAGGCGCTGACGGCAGAGAAATTGGCTGCCGAGCTGATCCCCCTGCTGTCGCGTGAAAAACTTTTGCAGATGGCCAATGCCGCGCGTGCACTGGCCAAGCCCGAAGCTACGGACACCGTGGTCATGGCCTGCCTTGATGCTGGAGCTGCAAAATGAGCCCGTCGCCCAAGCGTTCGCGACTGATTGAAATTCCGGAGATGCGCCGTATACGCCGCATCCATTTTGTCGGCATCGGCGGTGCTGGCATGTGTGGTATTGCCGAAGTGCTGCTCAATCAGGGTTACGAGATTGCCGGTTCCGATATCAAGGCTGGCAAGACTACTGAGCGCTTGGTGGATTTTGGCGCTGAAATCTTCATCGGTCACCGCGCGGAAAACATCAAGGGTGCCGACGTTATCGTGGTGTCTACCGCTATCGATAATGAAAATCCGGAAATTGCCGCCGCCCGTGAAGCTCGTCTGCCTATCGTGCGTCGTGCCGAAATGCTGGCCGAGCTCATGCGTTATCGCCATGGCATTGCGGTGGCTGGCACGCATGGCAAAACCACGACTACCAGTCTGGTGTCATCCATCATGGGTGAGGCCGGCATGGATCCTACCTTCGTGATTGGTGGTCTGCTCAATAGCGCCGGTACCAATGCCAAGCTGGGTGCTAGCCGCTACTTTGTTGCCGAGGCCGACGAAAGCGATGCCTCTTTCCTGCATCTGCAGCCCATGGCCTCCATCGTCACCAATATTGATGCCGACCATATGGATACCTATGGCGGCTCTTTTGAAAAGCTGAAGCAGACCTTTATCGAATTCCTGCACAACCTGCCTTTCTATGGTCTGGCCGTGGTGTGTGGTGATGATCCGGTGGTGCGCGAACTGTTGCCACAGATTGGTCGTCCGACACTGACCTACGGCTTGAATGCCGACAATGATTTCCGTGCCATCGATATTCATCAGGATGGCCTGCAAACACATTTCACCGTGCTGCGTCCCGGCCATGAGCCGCTGGCCATCACGCTGAATCTGCCGGGCCTGCACAATGTTCTGAATTCACTGGCCGCCATTGCCGTCGCAACGGACGAGAAAGTGGCAGACCCCGCCATCGTGAACGCACTGGCCCATTTCCAGGGCGTGGGCCGTCGCTTCCAGCAGTTGGGTGAGTTTCCTCTGGGGGTGGGTGGTGTGCGTCTGGTGGATGACTACGGTCATCACCCGCGCGAAGTGGACGCCACCATCAAGGCGGCACGGCAGAGTTTTCCCGAGCGTCGTCTAGTGATGTTGTTCCAGCCGCATCGCTATAGCCGTACGCGCGATTGCTTTGAGGATTTTGTGCAGGTGCTGTCGTCCGTGGATGCCCTGCTCTTGCTGGATGTGTATAGCGCTGGTGAGAAGCCGATTGCCGGTGCCGATAGCCGCACGCTGGCACGCAGCATACGCACGCGTGGCACAGTGGACCCGGTGTTTGTGGAAAAAACGGATGAGTTGGGGGCTTTGCTGCGCAATGTTCTCAAGCCGGGCGATGTCCTGCTGACGCAGGGTGCCGGCAATGTGGGTGTGATTGCGCATGAGCTCGCGCAGCACAGTTTGTATCTGCAGTCGGGCGAGTGACGTAGAAAATGAGCAAGATCATTGATGTGAGGAAATTCGGTCGGGTGGCAGTGCTGCTAGGTGGCACGGCAGCTGAGCGCGGCATTTCCCTCATCAGCGGTACAGCGGTACTGGAAGCTTTGCAGAAGGCGGGTGTGAATGCGGTGGGTTTTGATCCGGCCGAGCGTGCCATTGCTGAAATTTCGCAGTTCGATCGTGCCTTTATCGTGCTGCATGGTCGTGGTGGCGAAGATGGCACCATGCAGGGCTTGCTGGAGCTTTTGAAAATTCCCTACACCGGCAGCGGTGTGTTGGCTTCGGCCTTGGGTATGGACAAAGAAAAAACCAAACTTGTCTGGCTGGGTTGCGGTCTGCCCACGCCGCAATACCGCAAACTCACGCCGGGAATGGATTTTGATGCGGTGGCGCGTGATCTCGGTCTGCCGCTCATGATCAAGCCTTCGCATGAAGGTTCCAGCATCGGCATGTGCAAGGTGATGAAGGCAGAAGAGTTGCCGGCCGGCTTTGCCAATGCTGCCGCGTATGACAGTGAAGTGATTGCGGAAACCTTTATAGGCGGCAGTCAGGAATACACCGTGGTGGTTCTCGCTGGAGAAGCGCTGCCGGTGATACGTATGAAGACGGATCGCGATTTCTACGATTTCGAAGCCAAGTACCAAGCGCACGACACGCAGTATCTCTGTCCTTGTGGTTTGACTGCTGAAAAGGAAAAGGAGCTGCAGGCGCTGGCGCTCAAGGCATTTGCGGCTGTGGGCGCTCGCGGCTGGGGACGTATCGACGCGATGATGGATGAGCAGGGGCGTTTCTGGCTGCTGGAAATCAATACCGTGCCGGGTATGACCGATCACTCGTTGGTGCCTATGGCGGCCAAAGCGCACGGCCTTTCCTTCACCGATCTCGTGCTGGAAATTCTGGCGCAAACGCTGACGCAGAGTCAGCAGGAGTCGCATTGATGCTGCAGGCCTCGCGTCGCACGGTGGCTGAAGTGGCAACCATGCCCAAGCTGCGTCTTGAAGGTGTGGTCGGCCCGGCTTCGCGCTTGCTGCTGCTGCTGTCGGCGCTGTTGTTCGTGGTACTGGCAGTACGTGTTGTCACTGTGCTCAAAGCGCGTACCACGATCAGCTCCGTGCAGGTGGAGGGTGATCTGCGCCATGCCGACAGCCGCCAGATTGCGGCCCGCATCGCGACGGTTGCCAAGGGGGATTATTTTTCAGTGGACTTGGCTGCAATACAGAAAGCTGCCAGCGGTGCTCCCTGGGTGGATGAGGTGGTGGTGAGCCGGCGCTGGCCGGATGGCCTGCGTGTGCAGGTGCGTGAAAAACAACCGGTGGCGCTGTGGGGGGCTGGCGGCTTGATCAGCTCGCGCGGTGATCTCTTCGTGCCCAGCAATGCCGTTAGCAGCAATGATTTGCCGATTCTTTTCGGACCGAGCGGAAAGACGGTTTATGTGATGGAACAGTACCGCGCCATGAACAGCATTTTGCGCGGACTGGGCATGCGTATTGTTGAACTGCAGCTCACCGATCGCATGAGCTGGTTCCTGCGCATGGACAACGGCATTCAGCTGGTGGTCGATCAGGTGGACACCATTGAGAAGATGCAACGGTTTGCCTATCTGTACGACCGTCAGCTGAAACCAGATGCAGACAATATTGCCAGTATCGATCTGCGGTATCGCAATGGCGTAGCGGTCGGCTGGAAAGTGCAACGCAGTGTGCGAGCAATTGCACCAGCGGTTTGAGATTGCGGCAGTGTGGTGCGGAGTACGGAATTTTTCCGTGGCTCCGGGAAATTGGACAATAAGGCTCAGGTGAGCAGGTAAGGGCGAGATGGCAAGCGCAACAAACATTCCGATGATCGTAGGCATCGATGTCGGCACTGCGAAAGTGGTGGCGCTGGTAGGCCAGATCAACGCCGAAGGTGCGCTGGAGATTGTCGGTGTCGGCATGAAGCCCGCACGTGGCATGAAAAAAGGTGTGGTCGTGAATATCGATCAGACCGTGCAGTCCATTCAAGGCGCTGTGGCAGAGGCCGAGCTCATGGCCGACTGCAAGATTCATTCGGCCTATGTGGGCGTCTCGGGTGCGCATGTAGGCGGGCGTAATTCGCAGGCAGTGGTGGCGATACGCGAAGGCGAAGTGCAGCAGAGTGATGTGGATCGCGTGGTGGATGCTGCCAAGTCCGGCTCCATTCCGACCGATCAGCGCATCCTGCACATACTGCCACAGGAGTTTCAGGTGGACGATCAGGCCGATGTGCGTGATCCGCTGGGCATGTCCGGTGTGCGTCTTGAGGGCCATGTGCATCTGGTGACCTGCTCGGTAAATGCCATGCAGAACCTTGAGAAGTGCGTGAAAAGCTGCGGCATTGAAATTGAAGACATTATTTTGCAGCAGCTGGCCTCCAGCTATGCCGTGCTGACGGAAGATGAAAAAGAACACGGTGTCTGTTTGGTGGATATTGGCGGTGGCACCACCGATGTGGCGGTATTTGCGCATGGCGCCATACGCCACACCGCAGTAATTCCGGTGGCCGGCGATCAGGTCACCAATGATATTGCGACGGCGCTGTACACGCCGACGCAGGATGCAGACGAGATCAAAACCAAATATGCCTGTGCGGTGGCGCAGCTGGTGGATCCGGAGCAGACCATCAATGTGCCGGGCATGGGTGATAGGCCGGCACGCAAGCTTTCGCGTCAGACCTTGGCGGAAGTGGTGGAGCCGCGTTACGACGAACTTTTTGCGCTGGTGCAGGGCGAGATTGAAAAGAGCGGTTATCAGGGGCGATTGGCGGCGGGCATCGTGCTCACCGGCGGCTCTTCCAAGATTGAAGGCGCGACGGCGCTGGCGGAATCGATTTTCCACATGCCGGTACGTATCGGCATGCCCCAGTCGCTGAAGGTTGGCGGCATGGGTGAGGTGTTACGTAATCCGATTTATTCCACTGGGGTTGGCTTGTTGTTGTACGGCAAGAAGCAGTGGGAAGAGAACCAGGCAACGCAGCCCGTGCGCAAGAACACGGGCCCGGGCGTGGGTGAGGCGTGGAGGAAGCTGCGCGGCTGGGTAGAGCGCAACCTCTGAGTTTCGGGCGGGGAGTGGATACCCGCTCCATGATGAAAAGCTGTGATTTTTTGTTTTTAAAAAAGGAGAGTGAGATGGCGATTTTCGAACTGGCAGATAGCGCCCCGGCAATGGGGGCTGCTGTTATCAAGGTGGTGGGCGTGGGCGGCGGCGGCGGCAATGCTGTTGAACATATGGTGGCCAGTCAGGTGGAGGGCGTGGATTTCATCTGTGCCAACACCGATATGCAGGCGCTTTCCAAGATGCGTGCACGTACGCATCTGCAGCTGGGTCAGGGTGTGACACGCGGCTTGGGCGCTGGTGCTAATCCTGAGGTGGGCCGTCAGGCTGCTGTGGAAGATCGTGATCGCATTCGTGAAGTTCTGGATGGCGCTGACATGGTCTTCATCACGGCCGGCATGGGTGGTGGTACCGGTACCGGTGGTGCGCCAGTAGTTGCCGAAGTTGCCAGGGAGATGGGCATTCTCACCGTAGGTGTGGTGACCAAACCCTTTCTGTTTGAAGGCAAGCGTCGTATGGATGTGGCTGAAGCCGGCATCGAAAACCTGTCGCAGTATGTGGACTCGCTCATCACCATTCCCAATCACCGCCTGCAGGCTGTGTTGGGCAAGGTCTCCATGATCGAAGCCTTCCGTGCGGCCAATAATGTGCTGAAGAATGCCGTGCAGGGTATCGCCGACATGATCTTGCAGCCCGGCGTGATCAACGTCGACTTTGCCGACGTGCGTACCGTGATGTCTGAGCAGGGCTTGGCCCTGATGGGCACGGGTTCCGCTAAGGGCGAAGACCGCGCACGTATTGCGACTGAAATGGCGATCCATAGTCCCTTGCTGGATGACATCTGCCTTGAAGGTGCGCGGGGCGTACTGGTCTCTATCGCGGCAGGTCCAGATCTGGGAATCGACGAGTTCACCGTTGTCGGTGACATCGTGGCGCAATTTGCGTCGCCCGAAGCGACGGTGGTAATCGGCACCGCTCTTGATGCCGAACTGGGCGACGAGATACGCGTGACGGTCGTGGCCACGGGCCTGCCCCGCTCGGCACGTGCTGCCGGTACGGCTGGTATGAAGCTGGTCTCGCAGCCAGCGGCTGCGCCGATGAGTCGTCCTGAGCCTCTGGCAGCCACTGGCACGCATGGCGTGACGGCGGACTACGACACCCCGGCTTATCTGCGTAATCAGAAGGCTGCTGGTGGTGGCAATGCCGCCCGCCAGGCTGACGTCAATCTGCTGAACATTCCGGCTTTCCTGCGCCGGCAGGCAGACTGACCGTAAGGCAAGATCCCGGACCGGCCGTCCACTCTCCCGGCCGGTCCGGACTTTTTACGGCTTGCGTGGCAGACGCTGTCTGTTACCATCGCCCTCCCGCTGAACATGAAATAATTTGTCACATGTTGCGACAACGCACAGTCAAGAATGCCATCCGCGCTAGCGGCATCGGCCTCCATACCGGCGCCAAGATCTATCTCACGCTGAAGCCGGGCCCTGTCGATTCGGGCATCGTCTTCCGCCGTACCGATCTGGATCCTCCGGTAGACCTGCCGGCTCGTGCTCTCATGGTGAAAGACACGTCCATGGCCACCAGTCTGGTGCAGGGCGATGTACGCCTCTCTACCGTGGAGCATCTGATGTCAGCCCTCGCGGGCTTGGGCATAGACAATGCCGTGGTTGAAGTAACCGCCGCTGAAATTCCCATCATGGATGGTTCGGCCGGTCCTTTTGTTTTTCTGATTCAGGCGGCCGGTATTGCCGAGCAGGATGCGCCCAAGCGTTTTGCCCGCATCAAGCACCGTGTTGAAGTGCGTGAGGGCGACAAGATTGCCGCTTTTGAGCCCTATAACGGCTTCAAGCTCTGTTTCACCATCGACTTCGACCATCCGGCTTTTCTGGATGAGCATAAATATGCCGAGGTGGATTTCTCCACCACCTCCTATGTAAAGGAAGTCAGTCGCGCGCGTACCTTCGGCTTCATGCGCGATATCGAATACCTGCGCTCCAAGAATCTGGCCTTGGGCGGCAGCATGGAAAACGCCATTGTTGTGGATGACAAGGGCGTGATGAATGAGGAAGGGTTGCGCTACAAGGATGAGTTCGTGCGTCACAAAATGCTGGATGCGATAGGGGATCTTTATCTCTTGGGTTACGGCATTCTGGGTGAGTATCAGGGCTATAAGTCGGGTCACGGCCTCAATAACCAGCTTTTGCGTGCGCTTCTGGAGCAGCCGGAGGCTTGGGAAATTGTGTCTTTTAGTGACGAAGCCCGTGCACCTATCTCCTACATCAAGGCCGAATCCCTAAAAGAAGCTATATAAATCAGTTAGATAGTTTCTTTTTTCGGGGTCGGATGAGTGGTCACTCTGACTCCCCCGTATGCCTTGCCAGTCGGCGCAAGGCTTCGCTAACCTCCCCCCCTTCGAGATCCTCCGAGAGATGCAGCAGGAGTTCGGCCGTGGCCGGGCTTAGGCGTCGGAGGGCTTGTCCTGTTTTATGGACGGCAGGAATTGTCGAAGTCGGGCGACCAATCACGGCGTGAATGCGCACGAGATCACAAAGCTCGCCATGTTGGCGCAACTGCTGCATATAGATACGACTAAGATAGCGGAGCTGGCCGGCGACAGTGCTGTTGGTGCAGGCCAGTACAAGGGTTCCATCCTGATAGGAGGCCACGCGCACGAGTTGACGCAGGCGCTCATCCAGGTAAAAACCCAGCAGGGTGTCGAGTTTGTGTATCAGGCCCGAACGCTCGCGTAGAGACGCCAGCGCACCCTGTTTAATGATTTCGGTCAGCGTTACGGTTTTTTCTTGGCGCATGTCCGTTTGACGAGGTCTCTTCCCGTGTCGTGAAGACACCGAAAAGGCCGTTCTGCTGGCAGTGGGGCTGAGCAGTATACCCCTGTCAAAACAACAAGCAGGATTTATTCATGAACATCATCTTTTTGAGCCGCAAGCATGGACGCCCGCGTACCGTGCAATTGCAGCCGCGTGTGTTGATGATTGCCGCAGCCGTTGTGGTTGCACTCTGTGTGGCCTTGGGCTGTGCTGGTTATTACGCCGCTGCGCGTTTGTTTCCGACGCAGGTCGGTCCCACCGGCGTTGCCAGTACCGATTCGCGTGATCAGCTGAAAGCCATGACGGCACGCCTTGTCGAGATGCAGGCCCGTCTGGTGCGTCTTGATGCGCTTGGCGAGCATCTGGCCGAGTCGGCCAACCTCAACACGGAGGAGTTCGATTTCAAAAAAAAGCCCCCGATGGGCGGCCCGCTCACTGAAGAGCTGACCGTTCTTGGCGACCGTCCCAGCGTGTTGCTGCGTTTGCAGGAGCTTTCCGCTGAAATTGAACAGAAAGAAGCCCAGTTGACGGCGCTGGATGGCCTTATGGGCGGCCAGCGTGTAGAGCCCAAGAGCTATCTGGCCAATATGCCGGTGCGCAGTGGCTATGTGACTTCCCGTTATGGTTATCGCTCGGATCCTTTCACTGGTCGTACAACCTTTCATGGCGGCATAGATTTCGCTGGTCCTGAAGGTACGCATGTATTTGCGGTAGCTCCCGGCATCGTCACTTATGCCGGCGCCAAGACAGGCTATGGCAATCTGGTGGAGATCAGTCATGGTGATGGCATGAGTACGCGATACGCCCATGCCAGTCGCGTTGCTGTAAAGGTGGGTGATCTGGTGGGCAAGGATCAACTGGTGGCTTATATGGGCTCTACCGGCCGCTCCACTGGTTCGCATCTGCACTACGAGGTGCTGCGCAACGAGGTGCATGTCGACCCGGCCAGTTATATCGCCCACGCCAAGCGCTGAGACTGATGTGGTCAAAAACCCGGCAATGCCGGGTTTTTTCATTATGGCGACTTGGTTTTTCCCTCCTCGGAATCAGAGTAGAATGGCCCGCTTTGCAACAGGCTTGGGCCTTGTTTTTGCGGCCATCCAGCCCATCTGCGTTGCTAGTTGCGCAATGCAGTTCGCCGGGATGGCGACATGGGCATCAATTCATTTTCATGAGTAGCGGTTATGTCGGGATTTGCAGGTCTGCTGGGCGGTATCTTCGGAACCAAGAACGAGCGTGAACTCAAGCGCATGCGCAAGCTGGTAGATGCCATCAATGCGCAGGAAGAATCCCTCAAGGCGCTGCCCGATGCGGCCCTGTCGGCCAAGACAGCGGAATTTAAATCGCGCTGCGCACAAGGTGAGAGTCTGGAAAAGCTCCTGCCGGAGGCTTTTGCTGTTTGCCGTGAGGCGGCGCGCCGCGTATTGGGTATGCGTCATTACGATGTGCAGATGATAGGCGGCATTACTCTGCATGAAGGTCGTATTGCGGAAATGCGTACCGGTGAAGGCAAAACGCTGACAGCCACACTGCCGGCCTATCTCAATACGCTTGCTGGCGGTGCCGTGCATGTGGTGACGGTGAATGATTATCTGGCCTCGCGTGATGCCGACTGGAATCGTCCTCTGTTCGAATTTCTTGGTCTCAAGGTTGGCGTCATACGCTCCATGCAGCCCGGCGCTGAAAAGCGTGCTGCCTATGAGGCGGACATCACCTATGGCACCAATAACGAGTTTGGTTTTGATTATCTGCGCGACAATATGGCGTTCCGTCTGGAAGATAAATTCCAGCGTGGTCTGGCCTATGCGCTGGTGGATGAAGTTGACTCCATCCTGATTGATGAGGCACGTACTCCGCTTATCATTTCTGGTGCCAGCGAAGACTCCTCGCGTCTTTATGAGCAGATTAATACGCTTATTCCTAAACTGAAAAAGCAGGCAGAAGAAGGCAAGGCTGATGGCGGGCACTACTGGATGGACGAGAAGCATCGTCAGGTAGAGCTCACCGAAGAGGGGCATGAATTTGTAGAGTCCCTGCTCGCCGGTCTCGGTCTGCTGGCCGAGGGCGATAGCCTTTATTCAGCGGCCAATCTGGGCTTGCTGCATCATGTGCATGCCGGCCTCAAAGCTCATGTGCTGTTTCATCGGGATGTGCAATATATCGTGCAAAACAATGAGGTTGTCATTGTTGATGAGCACACCGGCCGTACCATGCCGGGTCGACGCTGGTCCGATGGCATTCACCAGGCCGTGGAGGCCAAAGAAAAAGTTTCTATCCAGTCTGAAAACCAGACGCTGGCTACCACCACCTTCCAGAATTATTTCCGCCTTTATAAAAAGCTGTCCGGCATGACCGGTACGGCTGATACGGAAGCTCCCGAATTCAGCCAGATTTATGGTCTGGATGTAGTGGTCATTCCCACGCATCGTCCCATGGTGCGTAAGGATCTTGATGATCTGGTCTATCTCAGCCGCGAAGAAAAGCTGATGGCCATCATTACCGAGATCAAGGCCATACGCGAAAAGAATGCGCCTGTGCTGGTGGGTACGGCTACGATTGAAACCAGTGAATATCTGGCACAACTGCTGGTGAAGGAAAAGATTCCGCATCAGGTGCTGAATGCGAAATTCCATGAGCGTGAAGCCGACATCATTGCCCAAGCTGGCCGCCCCGGTGCAGTGACCATTGCCACCAATATGGCGGGGCGTGGTACCGATATTCTGCTCGGCGGCAACTGGAAGTCCGAGGCTGCCAAGCTGGAAAATCCTAGTCAGGAACAGCTGGATGCGCTCAAGGCGGAGTGGCAAAAGAATCATGAGGCTGTGCTCAATGCCGGAGGTCTGCACATTGTCGGCTCCGAGCGGCATGAGTCGCGGCGTATCGACAACCAGCTGCGTGGCCGTTCCGGTCGTCAGGGTGACCCGGGTGTCACCCGTTTCTATCTGTCGCTGGAAGATGATCTTATGCGCATTTTTGCCAGCGACCGCGTCAAGAACATGATGCGCTCTCTGGGCATGCAGCAAGGCGAGGCGATCGAGCATCGCTGGGTGACGCGCTCCATCGAAAATGCCCAGCGCAAGGTGGAGGCCCGTAACTTCGATATCCGCAAGAACTTGCTTAAATACGATGACGTAGCCAATGACCAGCGTCGTGCCATTTACTCACAGCGTGATGCCATTCTGGAGTCGACCAGCATTGCCGATAATGTCGAACTGATTCATGGTGATGTGCTCAATACGGTGATCAGCGAATTCATTCCGCCGCAGAGTATTGATGAACAGTGGGATATCGATGGTCTGGAAAAAGCTCTGGCCATGGATTTTGGTGCCGAGCTCGCTGTACGCCAGTGGTTGAATGCAGATGACAGTCTGGATGAGGCAGGCTTGCGTGAGCGTATCGCTGCAGCGGTACTCGAGAGCTATAAAAGCAAGCGTACACAGATCGGTTCTGAAGTGGCAGATCAACTGGAAAAGCAGCTCATGCTGCAGATTCTGGATCGGCACTGGAAAGAACATCTGGCGGCCATGGACTATCTGCGCCAAGGCATTCATCTGCGTGGTTATGCCCAGAAGAATCCGGAGCAGGAATACAAGCGCGAAGCCTTTCAGCTCTTTGAGCAGTTGCTGGGAGCGGTGAAGCTGGAGTTTGTGCAGACACTCGCGCGCATACAGGTGCAGTCACAGGAAGAAGTGGAGGCTATGGAGGCGCAGCGCGTGGCCGAGGCTGAAGCCATGTCCATGCAGTTCCAGCATGCGGATGCCGATGCAGCCCTTACCGGGGAGCAAGAAGAGTTAGCTGCCCTCAGTCAGAGTCAGGAGCCCGCGCCATCAGTGGAAACTTTTGTACGTGATGGTGCCAAGGTGGGACGCAATGATCTCTGCCCCTGCGGCTCCGGCAAGAAATACAAACACTGTCACGGCCAGCTTGGCTGAGTTGTGATGGTGTGAACTACTGAGCGTGAAGAAAGGAGAGGGTGACCTCTCCTTTTTGCTGGCTGATTTCCTGTTTATTTTTATGATTTTCTGTTTTTTCTATTGTTGTTGAAGGAGTGCTGTCATGGCCGTAGGCAATCTTGATCTGCCTGTAATGAACTCGGTGAAAGGGGTGCGTATCGGTATCACTGGGGCAGCCATACGGTATAAAAATCGGCGCGATCTTACGATTTTCGAAATTGCTGAAGGCGCGACAGTCAGCGCCGTTTTCACGCGTAACAGTTATTGCGCTGCACCTGTACTGCTTTGCCGTGAGCATCTCAAGGCGGTCACGCCACGCTATCTCGTCATCAATACCGGGAATGCGAATGCGGGCACGGGTACGGTGGGGCTGGATAATGCCCGTGCTTCCTGTGTCGAGCTGGCCGCCCTGACGAATGTGCATCCGCAGGAGGTTTTGCCGTTTTCCACAGGCGTGATAGGCGAGCACTTGCCGGTGGATCGTTTGGCTGCGGCCTTGCCGAAGGCCTTGGCGGCACTTTCTGAAAATGCCTGGGCTGATGCTGCTAGTGGCATCATGACGACGGATACACGACCCAAAGGTGCCAGTGAGCAGTTCGAGCATGATGGCGTGACTGTCACAGTGACGGGTATTTCCAAAGGTGCCGGCATGATTCGTCCTAATATGGCCACCATGCTGGCATATGTGGCTACTGATGCTGCTGTGGCTCAGCCGGTTCTGGATGCATTGCTGCAGTCTTCGGTGAACCAGAGCTTCAATCGCATCACTATTGATGGTGACACTTCCACCAATGATTCCTGCGTATTGATTGCCAGCGGAGCGGCGGGTAATGCCCTCCTTGCTTCCGCCTCCGGTACTTTGTTTGAAAAGCTGGAGGCAGCATTGCATCGAGTGTTTGCGCGTCTGGCTCAGCTCATCGTGCGCGACGGTGAAGGTGCCACCAAATTCATGACAGTGCGCGTTGAAGAAGGCGCTGATACCCAAGAGTGCTGCGATGTGGCCTATAGCATTGCGCATTCGCCCTTGGTGAAAACTGCCTTCTTTGCTTCCGATCCCAACTGGGGCCGCATTGTTGCCGCTGTGGGTAATGCGGGGCTCACGGCGTTGGATGTCAGTCGTGTGCGTGTTTATCTGAACGATACCTGCATCGTGGATAAGGGCGGTCGTGCGCCGACTTATACCGAAGAGCAGGGCGCCGCCGTGATGAAGCAGGAAGAAATCACCATACGCGTTTGCTTGGGCCGCGGTCAGGCAACGGATACGGTTTACACCTGTGACTTTTCCTACGACTACGTGAAGATCAACGCGGACTACCGCTCCTGATCCGACGCATGAAAAGCCCCGTGAGGGGCTTTTTTTTGGGTAAGACCGAGGCCGTGCATGAAACAAATTCTGGTGGCGGCGGCCGTGATTCGCCGTGATGGAAAAGTCCTGATTGCACAGCGCCCGACTGATAAGCATCAGGGTGGGCTCTGGGAGTTTCCGGGCGGAAAGGTAGAGGCTGGAGAGACGGTTGAAGGCGCTCTGGTGCGCGAGCTGCTGGAAGAGCTGGGCATTACCGTTATCGCTTCACGTCCGCTGATACGTATTACGCATGACTATCCCGACAAGTCAGTCTGTCTGGATGTTTATGAAGTGTCTGCATTCGAGGGTGAGGCGCATGGTAGAGAAGGGCAGCCAGTACTTTGGGTGATGCCTGAGGCAATGACGGATTACCAGTTTCCGGCGGCTAATTTGCCGATTCTCGCCGCTGCACGCTTGCCTTCGGTGTATCACATCTCGCCCGAAAACCTGGATGAGGCTGCTTTGTTGGTGTGGCTGGAGCGTAAGCAACAAGCCGGAGCTCGCCTCGTTCTCTTGCGTTTACCAACTTGGCCGCGTTCACGTTATCTGGCGCTGGCTGCTGAGTTTCTGTCGCGTTGCCAGCATGCAGGGATGAGCTTGCTGCTGCATGGTGATGATGCTTCTTTGCTGGATGCCGTGGCTGCCCATGGCCTGCATCTGCCTGCGCGTGCACTGGTGAAATTTACGGAGCGGCCACTGCCATCATCGCTATGGTTGGCGGCCTCTGTGCATAACGCAGAAGAGTTGTTGCGGGCGGAGGCCTTGGGCGTGGACTTTGTAACGCTGTCTCCGGTGCAGACAACATTGTCGCATCCCGATGCAAGGCCGTTGGGTTGGGAAGGATTTGGTGATCTGGCCGCCAGCGCCAAGCTGCCTGTGTTTGCTCTTGGAGGTATGCAGTCCAGTGATATTGAAGCCGTCTGGAAATATGGCGGACAGGGCGTTGCCGGAATTCGCGGGCTGGACTAAGACTCGCTTGGTCTTTGCGCTTAGAAGTGCGGGTTATTTAGTCTTCGAAGTCGTTGTTGGGAGGCTTGTTGTCACCGGGAATGCGATGTGACTCATCGGCCCAGGCACCAAAATCAATCAGCTTGCAGCGCTCGCTGCAAAAGGGGCGGAATTTTTCGCTGGCCAGCCATTTAACCGGCTTGCTGCAGTGTGGGCAGGCCACGCTTGCGACGTTCGTTTCCTTGTCCGTCATGCTGGTGTCGCCAGCCTCAGATAATGCTGATGCAGACTTTCCAGTGCGGTATGCAGCGCGACCAGATCGCCATCATTCTTGACGATATCGTCGGCTCGTTTGCTGCGCTCTTCGCGGCTCATTTGCGCCGCCATGATGGCAGCAATCTGCTCTTCACTCACTTTGTCACGCTGGGCGGCGCGCCGGCGCTGTGCGCTTTCCGGGGCATCAATAAGCAAGGTGCGCTGTGCAAAACGGTGCTGGCCGCTTTCAAATAGCAAGGGTGAGACCAGTACGGTGTAAGGCGAGAGGCTGACCGAAAGCTGGCGCAGGATTTCTTGAGCAATGCGTGGATGAGTAATGGCCTCCAAGCGTTGTCTTTGTGCAGGATCAGCGAAAACGATTTGACGCAACGCCGCACGATTCAGTGTGCCATCGATCTGCAGAATGCCTTCACCGAAAGCTTGGACAATGTCCTCTAAGGCGGGTTCGCCAGGCTCAACAATGACACGTGCAGCAAGGTCGGCATCGACAATGCTGATGCCACGCGTTTGTAGATAGTCGGTGGCCATGGATTTACCACTGCCTATGCCGCCAGTGAGGCCGATAACAAGTCGGCTCATGCGCCCAGATACCACTTCAGCAGGGGCTCACCCCAAAGCAGGGCAATAAAGCCGGCAATCGCGATATAGGGGCCGAAAGCAAAAGGCGCACTTTCTTTGCGTATGGCGAGATAGGCCAGCCCGATGATGGCGCCCACCACGGATGACAAAAGAATGATCAGAGGTAGCACCATGATGCCCAGCCATGCACCCAGGGCGGCGAGTAGCTTGAAGTCGCCGTAACCCATGCCTTCTTTGCCGGTTGCCAGCTTGAATAGCCAGTACACCGACCATAAAGAAAGGTAGCCAAAGGTGGCACCCAGTACGGCTGCAGGCAGGGAGACAAAAAGTCCCTGCATATTGAGTAGCAGGCCAGCCCAGAGTAGAGGCAGGGTTATGCTGTCGGGCAGCAGCTGGGTATCGAAATCGATCAGGGTCAGGCTGACCAGTGCCCAGGTCAGAGGCAGGGCGGCCAGCATTTTTGCCGTTGGCCCTAGAGAGACAAACACCAGCAGGGAAAGCAGGGCGGTAGCCAGTTCCACCACGGGGTAGCGCGGGCTGATGCCAGCCTTACAGGAGCTGCAGTGTCCCTTGAGGGCCAGCCAACTGATGACAGGAATGTTTTCGATTGCCGTGATCTGATGATTGCAATGCGGGCAGCGTGAGCGCGGCAGCATCAGGTTGAAGCGAGGAGCTTCGGTAACAGGTTCGTTGCGGAATTCGGCGATTTCCGCCTGCCATTGCTGCTCCATCATGATGGGCAGGCGATGTACCACAACATTAAGAAAGCTGCCCACAAACAGGCCTAGCAGAAAAACGCAGCCCCCTGCGATGAGGGGGCTTTGAGAAAGCAATTCAAGCATCAGACCACTTGACCCATCTGGAAGATTGGCAGGTACATGGCAATTACGAGGCCGCCTACAACCACCCCAAGGAATGCCATGATCAATGGCTCCATCATAGAAGTCAGGCCGTCCACGGCGTTGTCGACTTCAGCCTCAAAATAAGTGGCAACTTTGTCTAGCATGGAGTCAAGGGCGCCAGACTCCTCACCAATTGAAACCATCTGCAGAGCCATGGAAGGAAAGACTCCCGTCTGCTTCATTGCAAATCCCAGCTGCTGGCCGGTGGCGACATCATCTCGGATTTTTAGAATGGCATCGCGATAAACCACGTTGCCGGCCGCGCCCGCGCAGGATACCAATGCATCAATCAGAGGCACGCCAGCGGCGAATGTAGTTGCTAATGTACGGCAGAATCGCGCCACGGTGGCTTTGTAAGCCAAGTCGCCCACAATGGGAAGCTTGAGGGTTGTTCGATCAAGCCAGTTCGCAAATGCAACGCTTCTCTTTTTGGCCTCTACAAAGCCCATCGACGAGCCCATAAGCCCGATCAAAAGTATGAACCAGTATTTCTGCATCCACTCAGACAGGTTTACAACCATCATGGTAAAGGCGGGCAGCTCTGCGCCAAAGCCCTTGAACAGATCCTGAAAGACGGGTACTACCTTTAGCAGCAAAATCACCGTTACGATGAGGGCGACGATAATAACAGTGATGGGATACTTCATCGCCTTCTTGATTTTCATCTTGAGGGCTTCACTCTTTTCCTTGTAGATGGCAACACGATCCAGCATGGTTTCTAGCGCGCCAGACTGCTCGCCGGAGCTTACAAGACTGCAAAAAAGCTCATCAAATTCGTTTGGGTATTTGCGCAATGCGTTTGCCAGGCTGTTGCCGGCTTCGACATCTGCCTTGAGGCCCAGCACGACTTCTTTCATGCTCGGATTTTCCAGGCCCTCTGCCACAATTTCAAAGGACTGAACCAGAGGCACGCCTGCTTTCATCATGGTGGCGAGCTGTCGGGTAAAGATGGCGATATCCATTGCCATTATTTTCTTTTTACCCATGCCGCCGAGCAGACTTCCGCGTTTTTTGTATACTTTTTGCGCGTTTATGCCTTGCTTACGCAGTTGAGCCTTAGCCAAAGCCATATTCTTGCTGCTGAGTTCGCCTTTGACCTTTTGCCCACGGCGGTCGGTTCCCTCATAGGCGAAGGTCAGTATCTGTTCCGTTTTGGTCGCCATGTTTGTTCTTCTTTAAATGAAAGTCTTGGGTTATTCACTGGTGACGCGGTTGATTTCCTGAAGGCTGGTCATGCCACTCATGACTTTTACCAAGCCGGAGCGACGAAGATCGGGGAAGCCCTCTTTCTTGGCTTGGTCGGCAATTATGATGGAGTTGCCATCTTCCATGATGATGCGGGCAATGGCCGGCGTCACCTTCATGACTTCGTATACTCCCAGACGCCCCTTGTAACCATCCCGGCACTGATCGCACCCCACTGCCTCGAAAATGGCAAAGCCTGTGGCCAAGTCGGCCTCGGTGAAGCCCATTTCTAGCAAACTCTGTTTCGGGATGTCCACTGCGCGCTTGCAGTTGGCACAAAGTCGGCGTGCCAGACGCTGCGCGATCACCAAGTTGACTGATGTGGCGATATTGAAGGATGGCACGCCCATATTCCGCAAACGGGTTAGCGTTTCCGGTGCAGAGTTGGTATGCAGTGTAGATAGCACCATATGGCCGGTTTGGGCGGCCTTGATGGCTATCTCGGCAGTGTCCAGGTCGCGGATTTCGCCAACCATGATCACGTCCGGATCCTGACGGAGAAAAGCTTTGAGAGCGGCCGAGAAGGTCAGGCCAACCTTGACGTTCACGTTTACCTGGTTAATGCCTTCCAGATTGATTTCCACGGGATCTTCCGCGGTGGATATATTCGTCTCTTCCGTATTCAGGATATTGAGTCCGGTGTAGAGCGAGACGGTTTTGCCAGAGCCAGTGGGGCCGGTAATCAGAAGCATGCCTTGTGGTTTTTCCAGCGCTTCTAGGAAGAGGGCCTTCTGGGCGGGCTCATATCCCAGTGCATCAATGCCCAGCATGGCACTGGAGGGATCCAGGATACGCAAGCAAAGCTTCTCGCCGAAAAGCGTGGGCAGGGAGTTCACACGAAAGTCGATAGCCCGTGTTTTTGAAATCTTCAGCTTGATACGGCCGTCTTGAGGAACGCGGCGCTCGGAGATGTCCATCTGGGACATAACCTTCAAGCGCGCTGCCATTTTGCCAGCCATAGCGACTGGTGGCTTAGCGGCTTCACGCAACACACCATCCACACGGAAGCGTATGCGATAGGCCTTCTCGTAGGGCTCGAAATGAAGGTCGGAGGCCCCGCCCTTGATGGCGTCCAGCAGTATTTTGTTGATGTAGCGGACGATAGGAGCATCGTCTTCTGCGTTGCTGGATGTGCCCTCATCTTTCTGGCTGTCTTCTCCGCCAGAGATGTCAATGTCGTCAAGGTCTGAATCAAGCCCCTCCATAGAGGAGTTGCTCTTGCCATCCAGAATGCGCTCAATAAGCTTCTGAAGCTTGTCTTCTTCAACAACCACGGTGTCGATATTGGAGCCGGTGTTGAAGCGGAATGCATCCAGAGCATCTACGCGAGAGGGATCACTGAGTGCGAGGAAGAGGCGGTTGCCTCGTTTGAAGATAGGCAGGGCGCCATATTTGCGGACGATCTTCTCGTCGATCACACCTTGTGGAATTGAGTCCGGATCGAGGCCGTCCAGATCGAATAAAGGGTCCCCAAACTCGTTAGCTATTACGGCAGCAAGAGATGCTGCTTTGACAACTTTGTTCTGAACGAGGTAGCTGATAAAGGGGGTTTGTTCTTTCTGTGAGGCTAGCCAAGCCTGCGCAGCGGATGCCTCGGAGAGAAGGCCTTGCTGAACCAGTTGCTTTGCAAAGCCGCCCAGATTGGGTTGTCCCGACATATCATTTATCTCGCTGGATGCCCTGTTTTCATATCATAGGGGACTCTATGCCTTTGATAGAGAAAAGCCAAGTATCTCAGTGGCTTGGCGAGCAGCCTTGAGAAGTGGTGTGAGTTTGGTGGGAGTAGAATCTGGGCGAGGCGCAGAAGCTTGGTGCCGCTACTCCCTGCGACTTGGTATGGCGGCTCTGACGGGCTCAGATGCCCGTGCAGGCTTTGGGCAGGTATTGTTGAGCAATATCGGGTGAGCTGCATTCCCAATTAAGGGCTGAGGACTCATCGCCGCCCGGCTTCATGGTCAGTATAAGGTTCTTACCGCTAACCCCGCGTGAGATTCCTGTGCTTTTCATTGTGGCGGTGATCGTGCAGTCAGGTGCGGTGCCGCCAAGCGCAACTTGCGCCACATATGCGCCGTTGATGGTGGTTGCGGCGGGAATGCCAGCACTGCCACTGCTTGGGCAGGTGGATGTCTGGCCGTATGTTTCCTCTAGGATGACTTTGCTGCCGCTGGCCAAGCTTACTGCCTCGCTAAGCTGAGATCGTGCGATGTAGTCCTGGTAGGCGGGAATGGCCACTGCAGCCAAGATGCCAATGATGGCAACCACGATCATCAGCTCGATCAGAGTGAAGCCGTTGTTCTTTTTCATGATGGCAATCCTCTTATTTGGTCATAAAAAAGCCCCGAGATTCCGGGGCTTTTTTTAAGCAGCAGAATCAGGCACCAACGCAAGCCTTAGGCACGTACTTCTGCAGAGCAGTGGATGTGCACGCCCAGGTAATCGAACCCGTTGCGTCGGTTGGGGTGAGAATAAGGGTTTTGCCTTGGATACCCTTGGAGATGCTACTAGCCTTCATGGTGGCGGTGATGACGCCTGCTGCCACGGCGACATTGTCGACGTAAGCGCCCTTGATGTCAGCTGCAGCAGGAATGCCATTGCTACCGGAAGCGATGACAGAGAAGTCGCCTTGCTGACCATAGACTTCAGCAATATTGGTCTTGAGGCCGGAGGACAGGCTCATGGCTTCCGTCATTTGCGAACGGGCAATGTAGTCCTGGTAGGCGGGGATGGCCACGGCGGCCAGGATGCCGATGATCGCAACCACGATCATCAGTTCGATAAGGGTGAAACCCTTTTGCATCGTCTTCATGGTGTTTCTCCAAGAGAATTGTTTTGTTGTCACGCTCGAGCTTGCTTTTGCCATTAGCAAAAGACGCTGCTCAGGCTAATGCACGTTGGGTGCCAACACAAGTTGCGTTGCTTTTAGGGCTGTGAGCGGTGCGTTTTTGTGGTCCAGCGCACACTGTGTGGTGCTGAGGCTGCGGATGGGCTTTTTGGGGCTGACAAAATTTGTCAGTTTCTGACGATGGCTGGGGCGATTTGTATGCGCAAGCCTGTGATGGCTTGAAGGGCATGCTAACTGGCCTGCTTCTTGTGGGGGTGGCCATGCCTCGCTACAATGCGGCCCGCCGCCATCCGGGCGGCTTTCATATGCCGGTCTTTCTGTACGGTTTGAAGTGTCGGGCCGTTGTAGCTCAGTCGGTAGAGCAACTGATTCGTAATCAGTAGGTCGGAGGTTCGATTCCTCTCAACGGCACCATTTCCCGGAGAGCTCCCCGGGGTGCAACTCAAATCTTGAAATGCAGCAGGTGACTGCTGTCCTCGCCAAAATCCCCGCCCAGTGAAATCGCTCCAGAGCCCCATAGCGGCAACTCTTCACGGCGCAAGTAGACGACATTGCCATCTTCTGTACGCACATAACTGCCATTGGTGCTCGCGTCTACGAAGACGAATTTGCTGCGGCGACTTTCAATGCGTGCGTGCAGGCGTGAAGCCAGTGGGCTGGCCACGGTGAATTCGCAGCTGTCGGCGCGTCCGATGCCCACGGTGCTGCCCAAGGTCACGGTTTGTGTCTTGTCTTGATAGCGCAGCTCCAGCGTGGAGGGAGCCTCGGTGCGTATGCCGGGGCTGGTGCTGGCAATGAATACCGTGGCATTGCCTTCTTCTTCCCACAGCACTTCATAGATCACCAGGCTGTCCTGCTTGCCCTTGACTTGAGTAGTGTCGAAAAGGCGGGTACGGGCAACCATGGCTTCGGGCAGGGAGCCTACAGTTTCGCGCGTGGTGATGATCTGCCCGGCGCGGGCAATGGCGCTCATACGTGCGGCCACATTCACGGCGTCGCCAAACACATCACCGTTTTCCAGAATGACCGGGCCCCATTGCAGGCCCATACGCATTTGCAGTTTGACGGCGCTGGTGGTGTCGGCCGTCAGCTCTTCCTGCATGCTGATGGCTGCACTGACCGCACGTTCGGCAGTGGGGAAGCGCACGAGGATTTCATCGCCAATGGTTTTCACCAGTACGCCGGAATAACGCTGCGCCACCACCATCATGCGATCCAGCAGTTGGCTGATGGCTTCGCGTGCGGCACGGTCGCCGATTCTTTCGTAGAGACGGGTGCTGCCCGCCACATCGGCAAACATGATGGCGTGGAATTGCTGCGTAGCGGTATTCATGGCCGCGATTTACTCCCTTTCGTGACAGCTAAGACTGTCTTCCTCAAAGCGCCTTTATGCGCTGCATCTGTTCGCCCAGCTGTTGCATGGCTTGCCGTGCCTCAGCCAGCTTTTCCTGCTCCTTGGCAACCACCTCGGGTGGCGCCTTGGCAATAAAGGCCTCGTTCCCGAGTTTGTTTTCCACACGCTGCACTTCCTTGTCCAGCTTGTCGAGCTCACGGGCCAAGCGGTCCAGCTCGGCCTGCACATCGACCAAGCCTTTGAGCGGGACGAGCAAGGTCATTTCACCCACCAGCGCAGTGGCCGCCAAAGGCGCTTCCTGGCCTTCACTCAGCCAGCTCAGATTTTCAAGGCGCGCGAGCGCGCGCAGGAAGCCATCAAAACGGCCAATACGTTCGCGATCTTCGCGATTGCCGTTTTGCAGCAGGACTTCAATGGCGCGGGCCGGGCTGACGCCAAGCTCGCCACGAATATTACGCAGGCCCATGATGACGTCTTTGATCCAGGCCACATCGGCTTCGGCTTCCGCATCAATGCGTGCGCTATCCGGGGTCGGGTATTTCTCCATCATGATGCTGGCGCCGCCTTTACCGGCCAGCGGCTTCACGCGTTGCCAGATGGCTTCGGTGATAAAGGGCATGATGGGATGGCTGAGCCGCAAAATGGCTTCCAGCACGCGCACTAGCGTGCGGCGGGTGCCGCGTTTGGCATCGGCACTGACGTCGTCGTCGGTGAGGACGGGTTTGGTCAGCTCCAGATACCAGTCGCAGTACTCGTTCCAGACAAATTCATAGATGGCTTGTGCGGCGTGATCGAAGCGGAAGCTGTCGAGCGCGCTGATCACCTCCTGCTCGGTCTGCTGCAGCCGAGAAATGATCCAGCGGTCCACCACAGACAATTCAACGGCATCGCCACCCAAGCCTACATCCTGGCCTTCGCAGTTGCTGAGCACATAGCGACTGGCATTCCAGAGCTTGTTGCAGAAATTGCGATAGCCTTCGACGCGATTCATATCGAATTTGATATCGCGGCCCGTAGAGGCCAGTGCCGCAAAGGTGAAGCGCAGCGCGTCGGTGCCGTAAGACTTGATACCTTCCGGGAATTCCTTGCGTGTGGCTTTTTCGATCTTGGCGGCATCTTTCGGGTTCATCAGGCCGGTCGTGCGCTTGATCACCAGCGTTTCCAGATCAACACCGTCAATCAGATCCAGCGGGTCCAGCACATTGCCCTTGGACTTGGACATCTTCTGACCTTCCGCATCACGCACAAGGCCGTGCACATACACCGTCTTGAACGGGACTTCAGCGCGTCCAGTTTCATCTTTGTTGAAGTGCATGGTCATCATGATCATGCGCGCCACCCAGAAGAAAATGATGTCGAAGCCGGTAACCAGCACATCGGTGGGATGGAAGGTGTGCAGCTCGGGCGTATTTTCGGGCCAGCCCAGCGTGGAGAAAGTCCAGAGGCCGGAGGAGAACCAGGTGTCGAGAACGTCGTCGTCCTGACGCAGTTTTACGCTGGCATCCAGTTTGTAGCGACTGCGCACTTCTTCTTCATTGCGGCCCACGAAAACCTTGCCATCGCCGGCATACCAGGCGGGAATGCGGTGGCCCCACCAGAGCTGGCGCGAAATGCACCAGTCCTGAATGTCGCGCATCCAGGAGAAATACATATTCTGGTATTGCTCGGGCACGAACTTGATGCGGCCGTCTTCCACGGCGCGTATCGCTGGCTGCGCCAGCTGTTCTGTCTTCACATACCATTGATCGGTGAGCCAGGGCTCAATCACGATATTGGAGCGGTCGCCACGCGGCACTTTCAGCGTATGCGGATCAACCTTTTCCAGCCAGCCTTCGCTTTCAGCCTGCGCCACGATTTTCTTGCGCGCGACAATGCGGTCGAGGCCGGCGTACTCGGCCGGTGCTGCTTCGTCAGCGCCGGCCTCGTTGGCGTAGCTCATGGTGTCGAAGCTGGCTTTCACATGGGCGTCGCGGTCAAAGATATTGATCAGCGGCAGATTGTGGCGCTTGCCCACTTCATAGTCGTTGAAATCATGAGCGGGCGTAATTTTCACCACGCCAGTGCCGAATTCTTTATCCACATAAGTATCGGCAATCACGGGCACGAGGCGGCCGGTAATGGGTAGCTTCACTTTTTTGCCGATGTATTTCTGATAGCGATCATCCTCCGGGTTCACGGCCACGGCCGTATCGCCGAGCAGGGTTTCCGGGCGCGTGGTGGCGACCACCAGCTCGCCCGAACCATCGGCGAGTTGGTAGCGGAAATGCCACATCGAGCCTTTTTCTTCTTCGCTCAAGACTTCCAGATCAGAGATGGCGGTGTGCAGCTTCGGGTCCCAGTTGACGAGACGTTTGCCGCGATAAATCAGGCCGTCGTCATAGAGGCGCACAAAGGCTTCTTTCACCGCATTGGAAAGTCCGTCATCCATGGTGAAGCGTTCGCGCGACCAGTCCACCGAAGAGCCGAGACGACGAATCTGGCCGGTGATGGTGCCGCCGGATTTTTCTTTCCACTCCCAGACTTTATCCAGAAATTTTTCACGGCCGAGATCGTGGCGGGTGATGTTTTCAGCGGCGAGCTGACGCTCTACCACCATCTGTGTGGCGATGCCGGCGTGGTCGGTGCCGGGCTGCCAGAGCGTGTTGCGACCCTGCATGCGGCGATAGCGCACGAGAGTGTCCATGATGGTGTTGTTGAAGCCGTGGCCCATATGCAGTGAGCCGGTGACATTGGGCGGCGGGATCATGATGCAGTAAGGATCGCCCTTTCCACCCGGCTTGAAGTAGCCGGCCTTTTCCCAGGTTTCGTACCACTGGCTTTCGATATCGGCGGGATTGAAGGTGGGTTCCATACTCATGAACAACAGACTCGGTAAACAGGTGACAAAGCGGAAAACGGCTCAAAGAGCCGGTGATTATATCGGGGTGAGGCGGAAAATGCCCGGCAAGATGGTCGTATGAGGCCGCCGGGAAGCGCGTGGGCGAGGCGGCCAGCACAAGGCAGAAACAGACGAAGAAGCGGAGTTTACGAGTGGTAAATGAGCATTCTGAGTTTGTTGCTAACGCCGTGATGGCAACGCAGCTAGCGCTTCACGGTGGCCTTAGCGCTTGCGCACTTCTTCGGCGATGAGGCGGTCCATTTCGGCACGCAGGCGGACCCGCAGTTCGCTTCTGATGGTTTCCATCTGGGCGTCGATCAGGTTTTCCACAACCGGGCCGAGCTTGAGGCGAAGCTCGCGCTCCAGATCCACCTGCTCATGGCTGACGGGTGTGCTGTTACCCATGCTGGCCTGCATGAGCTCACGCAGGCCGGTCGTGGTTTGTTGCTGGCTCTCATAGAGCTTGTCGAGAACGCTTTTCGGCAGAAAGGGATTGTCCTTGCGCGGACCGGCTTTCGCGGGAGCTGCACTTGCGTCCGCCGCATCGCTAAACAGGGAGCCTTGGTTCGCTTTGGCGGACGGTGTCGCTGGAATGCTTCTGGCGGCGGTAGGTGTGGGCGTTGCGGCACCCGCCAGCAGCGGCATGTCATCCTCTTCCAGAAAGATATAGAGGTCGCGCAGTTCGGCAATCAGCTCACGTTTTTGCGTGCGGCTGCTGCGCTTCCAGCGCAGGTCGAAGTCTGATCCGAGATCGTCGAAGTGGCGTGCCATGGCCGTCATTGAGTGCTCTAAGTGCTGAGGGAAGGAGGTTAAATATTGTGCGAAGTGACAGGGTAGCCCTGTTGCTTGTACTGGCGCCAGTGCTGGCGTGCGGCTTCGCGCATGGGCTCGTCTCCGCCGACGATTTCAATAATGCGGCGAAAGCGTTTGGGTTGTTCTGGCGCGTTCGCATGCAGATTGATGAGCAAATCTGAGGCTTCGGGCGGAATCTCACGCCAGCCTATGCGTACCGGCGGCGGCGGCGTGGGGCCGTCGCCCACCAGATGATGCGGGATGAAGCTATCGGCACGGAAGGTCCAGAGCAGCTCGTCGAGCTGCTCGGCTTCGGCCTGATTCGCGGCATGCACATAGATCGCGTGCTTTTGCTGGAAGGCCTTTTCGATGATGCGGCAAGCCGTGTTCAGGCGCTTTTCCGGCGCCTGATCGGCCAATACATAAAAGGTGATTTCCATTAGGCGGTGCGGCTCTTCAGGTATTCCATGAGCAGAGGTACGGGGCGGCCAGTGGCACCCTTGTTGCCGCCGGAATGCCAGGCTGTGCCGGCGATGTCCAGATGCGCCCAGTTGTAGTCTTTGGTGAAGCGGGCCAGGAAGCAGGCCGCCGTGATGGCGCCGCCATTGGGGGCGTTGCCGATATTGGCGATGTCGGCAAAGGGCGATTCCAGCATGTCTTGGTAATCGCTCCAGACCGGCAGGCGCCAGGCGCGGTCGCCGCTCTTCTGGCCAGCATCCAACAGGGCATTGGCCAATTCGTCCGAGGGCGAAAAGAGGCCGGAGACCACTTTGCCCAGTGCCACCACGCAGGCGCCGGTGAGGGTGGCGATGTCGATAACCACGGCGGGTTTGTATTTGCCGATATAGGTGAGGGCGTCGCAGAGCACGAGACGGCCTTCAGCATCGGTATTCAGGATTTCCACGGTCTGGCCGGACATGGTGGTGACGATATCGCCGGGGCGGGTGGCTTTGCCGGAAGGCATGTTTTCCGCGCAGGCCATAACGCCCACCACATTGATGGCGAGGCCGGATTCCGCCAGCGCCGTCAGCACGCCCAGCACGGAAGCGGCGCCGCACATATCGAACTTCATTTCATCCATGCCCGAGGCCGGCTTGATGGAAATGCCGCCGGTATCAAAGGTGACGCCCTTGCCCACCAGCACCACGGGCGCTTCGGATTTCTTGCCGCCCTTGTAGTCGATAACAACCAGCTTGCCTTCCTGTTCAGAGCCCACCGAGACGGCAAGGAAGGCGCCCATGCCCAGCTTCTTCATCTCGGCTTCGCCCAGCACCTTCACGTCCAGCGTCTTTTCATGGGCTTTACCCAAGGCTTTGGCCTGCTCGGCAATAAAGGAGGGGTGGCAAATATTGGGTGGCGTGTTGCCGAGGTCACGTGCGGTGTTGATGCCGGTGGCCACGGCCACGCCCCAAGCCACAGCTTTCTTGCCGGCGCTGGCGGCGGCCTTGTCGGTGACGGCCAGTGTCAGCTGAGCTAGCGCCTTTTCGCCGCCTTTCTTGCTCTTGTATTCATCAAAACGGTAAGACGCTTCCAGGCTGGCACGCACGATGTCGCTGAGGTTGGCGTTGAGGTCGCGGTCCTGTCCATTCTGTTTGGTGCTCAGTTCAGCGAGGAAGCTCACGGCCTTTTTCGGGCCTTGGGCCAAGGCTTTGGTGGCGATAGTGGCAGCGCGCTGGAGGCCACGGGTATCAAGCTCGGCAGCGGGGCCGGTACCGATCACCAGCACTTGCTCAGCCGCGATGCCGGGCAGGCCGAAGAGGGCCTGGCTCTGGCCGGGCTTGCCTTCAAAGCCGGATGTCTTGAGGGCGCGGCTCAAGGCGCCATTGCTGGCTTCATCCAGTGCGAGGGCGGCCGGGGAGAGCTTGTCGGCACTGATCGCCACAATGACGGCGCCCGTTTTTTCCGTGGCAGGGGATGCAACCTTGAGCGAAAACTCCATCACGACCTCGCAAGACAAATACAGAAGAGTTGGCGGATAATCGCCGCCTTGTAGACAGCTGCGCCAGAAGGCGTTGAGTGTACTGTCTACGCTTGTCGCAATGCCAACAGGAACACCTTGTTCGCCGTGGCCATATGAGTCTGTTGAAAATCTGCTGCGCGTTGGCCCTGCGGCGTTAAAAACGGACTCGGAATGCTCATTTACCCCTTGTAAACTCCGCTTCCTCGCTCGTTTTTGCCTAGCATGGCTCTAGCTCGCGAGATTTTGAACAGACTCATGGAAGGCCGGTTTACGTGATCATCCGTCGCTACATTTCCCGGCAGGTGCTGGGCTCTACTGCTGCCGTGGCCTTGGTGCTGACCGTCATTCTCATGAGTGGCCGCATCATCAAGTATTTCGGGCAGGCGGCCGATGGACGTCTGGACGTATCGCTGCTGACCGCTGTGCTCGTGTATCGCCTGCCGGGCTTTCTCGATCTCATCGTGCCCTTGGGCTTTTTCATTGCCATCCTGCTCACCTTCGGCCGGCTGTATCTCGACAATGAAATGTCGGTGCTCTCGGCCAGCGGAGTCAGTCGCGCCCAGATAGTGGGACATCTGCTTTTGCCGGGTGCGCTGGTGATGGGCATGGTCACGGCCACCAGTCTCTGGATTACCCCCGCCAGCAACGCTCGCTCCGAGCGCTTGTTTGCGCAGGCGGCTGAACGCAATAGTTTTGACCTGGTGCGGCCCGGCCGCTTCCAGCCGGTGGGCAAGCGCATGCTTTATGCCGCTGAAATGTCTGCCGATAAACAGCGTCTGATTGATGTGCGCTTGTTTGAGCAGAAACCCGGTGCCAATGATTCCATCCGGCAGGTGCTGGTGCAGGCAGAGTCCGGACGTACCGAGTTTGATAAGGCCACGGGCGAGCGTTTTCTGGTGCTGGAAAATGGCGTGCGCTACGAGCTTTCCCCGGGTGAGGCGGCGTATCGTGAATTCCGTTTTGCCAGCTACCGTTTCCGTCTGCCTGAGCCGGTGATGGTGGAGCGCCTGAGCAAGCTCAGCAGCTGCAGCACCGTCAGCCTGTATCAGGAAAGTCAGAGTAATCGCGAAGCGCTGGCGGAATGGCTGTGGCGCTTGTCGCTGCCGTTATTTGTTCCCAGCGCCATGTTGCTGGCGTTTGCGCTCTCCAAAGTGAATCCGCGTCAGGGGCGCTATCTCAAGCTCTTGCCGGCCATCCTTCTTTATATGAGTTATGTGGTGGCCATAGGCGCAGCGCGCAATGCCATTGAAAAGGGTAAGGCCGGCGAAGCGCTGGTCTGGTCCGTCCATCTAGGTTATTTCCTCTTGGCTCTGCTGATACTGGGAACGGAAAACATACGTCTGTGGTGGCGTGGCTGGCGCGCTCGTTCAGGAGTGCCGGCATGAAGCAGCTCACCCGTTATGTTTCCCGCACCGTACTCAGCGCCATGTTGCTGGTGTTGTTGCTGCTCTTGGGGCTGGAGCTGGTGTTCAGCTTTATTGGCGAGCTGGAGGATGTGAAGGGGGCGTACACCGCCACCGAGGCGCTCATCTACATCCTCATGACGGCGCCCAGTCGCGCTTATGACATGTTGCCCACCGCCGCCCTGATAGGCGGAATTGCCGGTCTGGGCATGCTGGCTTCTTCTTCTGAGCTCACCGTAATGCGCGCCTCTGGCGTGAGCATTCTGCGTCTGGTGTGGTGGGTGCTGCGGCCGGCGCTGGTATTTGTGCTGATCGGTCTGGTGCTGGCGCAGTATGTGGTGCCCCGCACCGAGAGCATGGCCGAGACGCGCAAAGCGACGGCGCAAGGGAATAGTGCGGTGGCCGGCTGGCTGAACAGCTACTGGCATCGTGAGGGCGATAGCCTCCTGCGTATCGGCCGGGTAGAGCCCACCGGCGTATTGCACGGCATGGTGCTGTTCCGCTTTTCCGAGCAAGGGCAGTTGCAGGAAAGCTCGCTGATCGAGAGCGCTCGCTACGAAGGTGGGCAATGGCGCTTGCAAAATTTGCGTGAGACCCGCTTCCAGCCCGATGGCTCCAGCCTGGTGGTGGTCACGCCTGAGCGTATCTGGGCTAGCCAGCTGACGCCGGAGTTCCTGCATCTGGTGACGCGCAAGGCCGAGAATCTCTCCATCACCGATCTCTACCGCTATGCCCACTATATGAAGGCGCAGGGTCTGGATTCCGGCGGGTATTTCCTGGAGTTCTGGAAAAAGGCCCTGGCCCCCTTGGCCACCCTCTCCATGGTGCTGATCGCCTGCTCCTTCATCTTCGGGCCGCTACGTTCTGTGACCATGGGCCTGCGCATTCTGGCTGGGGTCATGGCGGGTCTGCTTTTTCGTTACGGGCAGGATTTTTTGGGCTATGCCAGTCTGGTTTACGACTTCTCCCCGGCCATGGCGGCCGGTCTGCCGATTGCCGTCTGTTTGCTGATCGGTGGCGTTGCCATTGCCCGGGTTCGTTAGACTGAGCTCGGTCGCAGGCATTTTGCTTGTGAAAACAAACAGCTCCGCGTTAAAGTTCAGGCACTATAAGAAACTGGCCCAGCCTCTGCGGGTGTCAACTTGATCACATGGACTTCAGCATCCGCCACGGATGTGGGTGGCAAACGCAAGATCAATGAGGATTCCCTCCTGGCGCGTCCGGAGGTAGGTCTCTGGGTCGTGGCCGATGGCATGGGTGGACATGCGGCTGGTGATGTGGCCAGCAATGCCGTTGTGCATCCCCTGTCGCAACTCGAGCCTCCGCCCACGCTGCCGGATTTTGTCGATGCCGTAGAAGGCATGCTCATGTCGGTGAACCAGCAGCTGCGCGATTATGCCAACGACCAGCTCGGTGGCCGTACCGTGGGCAGTACCGTGGTCTCTCTTCTGCTTTCTCAGCGTGCCGGCGTTTGTCTCTGGGCCGGCGATTCCCGTCTCTACCGTTTGCGCAACGGCCAGCTCACCCGTCTTTCCCGCGACCATTCTGCCGTGCAGGAAATGGTGGAAGCGGGTGCCATTACCCAGGCCGAGGCGGATAGGCATCCCAAATCCAATGTGATTACACGTGCCGTCGGTGGTGCCGAACATCTTTATGTGGATGCGGCGGTGTTTGCGCCGGAAGCCGGCGATACCTATCTGCTGTGCAGCGATGGTCTCTACAACGAGGTGGCGGAAGACAGCATACGCCGCAAGCTGGCGCTGGAGCCGGAAGAGGCAACAGCCAAGCTGATTGACGAGGCCCTGCAGAATGGCGGGCGCGACAATATTTCCGTGGTGATCGTGAGTGTGGCGGGGAGCCATTGATGACGGAATATCTTGCCGAGAATTCGCGTCTGCGCCAGCTCTCGCGTCGCTATGCCGACAACCAGCTTGCTTATGAGGATTACCGTACGGCTCGCCGTGAAATTCTCGAGGCCTTGGAGGCCGGACAAAGCCAGTCAGCCGCTTTGCCTCCGTTGGAAGAGGTGACACCGGCAGCCGCGCCCGTATTTGCAGCAGACAGCACCGGGATACGCCTGCCTGATGATTCTGCTGTTTTCTACAAGACCATGCCGCCACGCGCCACGGCGCAGGCTGAGGCTTCGGCGGCAGCAACACCGCGACTGCCTGCCGATGCCGCTCTGGACGGCTTCGACAGCAATGCCCGTGTGTTGGCGCTAGTGTTGGTTGTGGCCTTGCTGATTGCGTTAATCGCCTTGGTCTACGTTTTTATCCTCTGAAAACTACCTGCGTTGCCTTGCGCTGGCAGCCTCGCTTGGGTTTTCTGGTATCTCCCTGCGGCCTTGAGCCCTTCTGACTGTGTTTCCCCATGAATTCATCTTTGCCTGCTGATACCCGGCCGCTGGCCCGCCTGCGCAAATTTGCCGGGCGTGTCATCCGCAATCGTCGTTCCATCGTGCGCGATCTGGGCTTGGTGGCGCGCAATGCCGGCAGCCTGCCCTGGATCGTGTTTCCGGTGAAGTCGGAAGAAAATGTGCGCCCGGAGTTTCATCCGGATAGTTACCAGAGCCGATGGGAATACTTGAGTGTCCTGGGGCAGATGCTCTTGCCGGTTGAACGACATTCGGCCTCCGAAGGCACGCGTGTGGTGTTGCCGCCCAATTTTCAGTGGTCGGATACGACCAAGCAATCGAAGTGGTTTTTTCTGAACGGCATTGCCACGGCACCGGCCATGGCCCTGCTGGAAACCGAAGAGTTGGCGCGGGCTTTTCATCGGCCCATACATCTCATACACACGCCAACATTTGGCGCCGTCTGGGATTTATGGGATGCCATTACTGCCCGCACTTTGCGTAAGGACGGCAAGCTGGCCAAGCCGGCTTTCAATATCGTGCGCAATGCCCTGCTGTCACACGAGCATGTGGCGCTGCTGTGCTACTCACAGGGCACCATCATCGCCAGCTACATCGTGCGTAAGGTATTGAAAGACCCGGAGCTGCGTGCGCATGCGCACAAGCTGGAAATCTATTGTCTGGCCGGTGTGGCAGACAGCCTGGATATTGATTACGGCCTCACGGCCGAGCATGGTCATCCGGTGCCTTATGTAGAGCATTTTGCCAATGGCCAGGATTTCTTTGCACGCATAGGAGTGCTCTCGCACTACTACTCCACCTCCGGCCCGGTTTTTGTTCGCCCCGAAAAAAAGGGGCATATGCTCACTGATCACTATATTCCCGGCATTGTCCGTGGCGATTACTGCCAGGGCCGCTCGCGCCTCAGCAAGTATGTGGGTGGCCACCTGCCAGCTAACACAGACTATGTGGCTTTTGATCGCAGGCGCTGATATCGCTGCGCGATAATGCCTAGTGAAAATAATGCGCACTGCGCTGCAACTGCTGTTTTTTTAGCCTGCCATTAACATCGCTGTCATAAAGCTTTTCTAGTCTCCTCGCCGGGATTATGCCGTTGTCCGACGGCTGCAGGCACAGGGTGTGCCTTCTTGGTCGAGTGACGCATCATGTCAGCGATTCGTGCCCTGGCACACGACATCATTCCCTTCTCTTCGGAAGACAATATCAATCGCGTGATGGAGCGCTTTCGTGACGACAGCGCTCTCAACGATGCTTTGTCGGTGCCGGTAGTAGATGCCGATGGTCTGGTGCTGGGCAGTATCAGCCGTTATCAGCTGAACAGTATTTTCCTCAAAAACTTTGGTCGCGAGCTTTATGGCAGTCGTGCCGTTACGCAGTTCATGAATCAGGACTGCTTGCGCGTGGAGATCAGCCTCAGTCTTGCCGATGCAGCACAATACGTCATCGCCCATATGCAAACGCCCTTGTCCGAGGACTTTGTCGTTTGCGAGCAGGGGCGCTATGTGGGGGTGGGCGGCGTGCTCACCTTGCTGGCCGCCATGGAGCAGCAGGTCGAGCAGGGCGCACGCGAACTCGCGCAGGCCTATCAGAAATTGCAGTCTTCGCAGGCACAGCTGGTGCAGTCAGAAAAAATGGCGTCATTAGGCCAGATGGTCGCGGGCGTGGCGCATGAGATCAATACGCCGCTGGGCTATGTGAAAAACAATGTCGAACTCATGCGCGAGTTCAGTTCTCAACTCAAGGAACTGCTGACGGCCAGCAATGCGCTGGTGGATGCCCTGCTGGACCCGGAAGGCAGTGATGTTGAAGTGGCCAGACAGCTGGCAGCTATCGAAGACCTGCGCAGCCTTGTTGATCCAGACATGTTGTACGGCGATATGGAAACCCTGTTTGGCGATACCGGCTTCGGTCTTTCCCAGATCAGTGAGCTGGTGCTGGGCCTCAAGGATTTCAGTCGACTGGATCAGGCCCATACCGACAATGTCTCGCTCAACGACTGCGTCAATAATGCCTTGCTGATTGCCAAGAATGCACTCAAGACGCGCATCGAAGTGATACGCCTGCTCGGCGATATCCCGCGCATTGCCTGCGCCCCGTCGCAGCTCAATCAGGTTTTACTCAATCTCGTCACCAATGCCGCACAGGCGATGGAAGGGCCGGGAAAAATTGCCATCAAGACCTGGGCGGACGAGACCTCGGTTTATGTCTCCGTGCAGGACACGGGCAAGGGCATGGCGCCAGAAACGGTGAAAAAGATTTTCGATCCTTTCTTTACCACCAAGCCGGTGGGCGAAGGCACCGGGCTGGGCCTGTCGATTTCCTGGCAGATCATCCAGCAGCATGGCGGCAGCATAAAGGTGGCCTCAGAGCTGGGGCGTGGCACACGTTTCGTTATCGTCTTGCCGCGTGAGCGGCAGGCGACCGCGTCATCACGAAAGGAAGCGGCAGCTGCGCATTAAGCGCCAACCGTGACAGGAGTAGAATATGCAGGCCAAACCGAAAGTGTTGCTGGTGGATGATGAGGAAAGAATCCTGCGCTCGCTGGGCTTGCTGCTGCGCATGCAGTATCAGGTTTTTGCCACTAGTGATGGTCATGAGGCGCTGGCCATACTCAAGCGTGAAAAAATTCATGTGCTGATTTCGGATCAGCGCATGCCCATCATGACGGGTTCTGAATTGCTGCGGCATGCGCGTGAGGTGTCACCGGATACGGTGCGTATTCTGCTCACCGGTTATGCCGATGCCGATGCTGCGCTGGAAGCGGTGAACGAAGGTGAAATCTTCCGTTATATCAACAAGCCGTGGGGCCCCAAGGAGCTGCGCGACACCATCGCGCAGGCCGCAGAAATTGCTTTGCAGGTAGAAGGCCTGCCGGTGGTGCTGGCGTCGGCTGAAGCAGAGCCGGTGGCGGCAGGACGTTTGGTTTGTCTGGTGCTGGATAGGGATGAATCCACCTATCACGCCGTGCAGGATATTCTCGGCGGCCAGCATGAAGTGGTATGGCGGCAGAGTGTGCAGGGTGCCTTGCAGATTCTGGCCAGCAAGCCAGTCGCCATTCTGGTGACGGAATTGAGTCTGGGCGACGAAGATTTGTCTGCCATGATCAAAACCTTGAAGCAGGAGCATCCGGAAATGCTCACCATCATTCTCACCTGCTTCAAGGATACGTCGCGCTTGGTTGATCTCATCAATCAGGCGCAGGTATTCCGCTATCTGCCCAAGCCCGTGCGCAAAGGCATGCTCACCAAGAGCATAGAGTCCACGCTCACCCGTTATCGTGCCATCACGCAGCAGCCGGTCTTGCTGCGTACACAGGTAGTGGAGAAAACACAGGATGTGCGTGAGCAGCAGGCGGGCGACAAGGTCTCTGAGTATTTAGCCAAGCTGCGTGGCAAGACGGGATTCTCCCGCACGCAGCCGGCGTGAAAGCGGGCTTATAAAAAGCTGTCCATAAAAAAACGGCCATCAGGGCCGTTTTTTTATGGACAGCTTTCCGGCAATCACTCTTTTTCCGAAAACCAGGCAAAGAAGCTGCGTTTTCTTTTCGGCTCCGGCGGCAGCTTCCAGACGCGCGTGCCGGAAAGTTGGTCATGCCAGCACAGGCGCTGCGGGCTCCACAGCATCCACAAATAGTTGCCGAGAAAGCCCAGGCTCACACTGATGACGAAGCCGGGAATGCTATGCCAGGCCAGCTGTGAAATCAGGCCGCAGGCGATGGGGAAAAGACAGGCTGAGGCGCAGCGCGTAATCGCATCGGTCCAGCGCAGATTTTCGCCATTAAAGCGCAATACCTGCAGATACCAGGTCTGCATGCCCAAGGTTTGGCCGACACGGGTCCAGAAATAGCCGTAGAACAGCCACGTCACCACGACCAATACGGGGAACATCACGAGTTGGCGGAAGTTGCTGGAGGCCACGGCAATTTCATGTGCCTGTGCGGCGCTTTCATTAGTGCCGAAGGGGACCATGATGGCGCTGGCGATCATCCACAGCGCCACCAGCAGCAGGCCGTCATAAACGATGGCAAACAGCCGCAGCATGATGCCGGCGGGAACGGGAGCGGGCAGGGCCTCTGTTGAAGTCTCCGCAGGGAATGCAGCGGCTTTGGCAGCTTTTGGGGCTTTGCGAGGTTTTGCAGGCATCGAGAATGCCTCGTGCTGCCGAAGTGGGGCGCAATGAGCACCACAGCTAGGGCATTAAAGAGATGGTACCGAGAGTCGGAATCGAACCGACACGCCCGCAAGGGCAACGGATTTTGAATCCGCCGCGTCTACCAGTTCCGCCATCCCGGCACAGGACAATCACCCCCTCGGCGTGGCCGCAGGGGTCTGGAGGTTGGCGATTATACGGAGCATCCGGATTCCTGCAATCAGAACTATTGCACTGATATACTCCGCCGCCTGTTTTCTAGCCATTTCGGCCTCGCGATGCCTTCACGAGGCCGTTTCGAAGCTCATCAAGACGTTCAGCATGAAACTCAGCGACTTCCATTTTGATCTCCCGGACGAGCTTATTGCCCGGCACCCCGAACCGGTGCGTTCGGCGTCGCGCCTGCTTTGTGTTGAGGAGAGCGGGGTGGCGCACCGGCATTTTGCGGATTTGCCGGGCTTGCTGCAGCCGGGTGATCTGCTGGTGATGAACGATACCCGCGTGCTGCCGGCCCGGCTCTTTGGTGAAAAGGCCAGTGGCGGACGTATCGAGCTGCTGGTGGAGCGTGTGCTGGGCAGCCATGAGCTGCTCTGCCATCTGCGCGCTAGCCGCTCCCCCAAGCCCGGAAGCCAGTTGTGCTTTGCTCACGGTGTCGGCGCAGAAATGCTGGGGCGGGTGGAGGATCTTTTCCATCTGCGCTTTTCGGCGCCGGTCTTGAGTGTGCTGGCCCAGCAGGGCGAGATTCCGCTGCCGCCTTATATGACGCGGCACCCGGAAGACGATGACAATGAGCGCTACCAGACGGTGTATGCGCATCCGGAAAAAGCAGCTTCTGCCGCTGCGCCCACGGCCGGCCTGCACTTTGATGAAGCCGTGCTGACGGCTATCGAGGCTCGCGGTGTGCGTCGTGCCTATGTCACCTTGCATGTCGGTGCCGGCACCTTTCGCCCGGTGAAGGCCCTGGATGTGGTCTCGCACAAGATGCATTCGGAGTGGCTGTCAGTATCACCGGAAACCGTGGCCGCCATACGCGAGACGAAGGCTAAGGGCGGCCGTGTGGTGGCGGTGGGGACAACCTCGGTGCGTTCGCTGGAAACAGCGGCACGAGATGCCGAGCCCGGTGAGTGGCTGCGTCCCTATGAGGGTGAAACCGATATCTTTATCTACCCGGGCTACAACTGGCGCGTGGTGGATGCACTGGTGACCAATTTTCATCTGCCCGAGTCCTCGCTCATCATGCTGGTTTCCGCTTTTGCAGGTTACGAGAATGTGATGGCGGCTTATCGCGAGGCGGTGGTGCAGCGTTACCGTTTTTTCAGTTATGGCGACGCCATGTTTCTTACCCGCAAGATTTGATTGTCCCGTTCGCCCTGAGCTTGTCGAAGGGTGATGGCTTTGATGAGACAGCCCTTCGATGGATTCGACAAGCTCACCATCAGGGCGAACGGAAAGACACAGAGGTTTTATGAAATTCACTCTCAAGGCCACCGATGGCCGTGCCCGTCGTGGCGAACTGGCCTTTGGCCGTGGCTCGGTGCAGACGCCAGCCTTCATGCCGGTGGGCACTTATGGCACGGTGAAGGGCATGCTGCCGCGCGATATTCATGAAATAGGCGCGGAAATCATTCTCGGCAATACCTTCCATCTTTGGCTGCGCCCGGGTGTTGAGGTGGTGAAGGCGCATGGCGATCTGCACGATTTCATTCAGTGGGACAAACCCATCCTCACTGATTCCGGCGGTTTTCAGGTGTTCTCGCTAGGCAAGCTACGCAAGATCACGGAGGAGGGCGTTACCTTTGCCTCGCCGGTGGACGGCTCCAAGGTTTTCCTGAATCCGGAAATTTCCATGCAGGTGCAGCGTGATCTGGGTTCGGACATCGTGATGATTTTCGACGAGTGCACGCCCTATCCGGCGGATCAGGACACGGCGCGCACGTCCATGGAGCTTTCGATGCGCTGGGCCAAGCGTTCCAAGGCCGAATTCGAGCGCCATGAAAATCCCAATGCCCTGTTCGGCATTGTGCAAGGCGGCATGCACGAGAATCTGCGCGAGGAGTCGCTGGCTGGTCTTAACGAGATTGGTTTCCATGGTTATGCCATTGGCGGTCTTTCCGTGGGCGAGCCCAAGGAAGACATGCTGCGCATTCTGGATTTCCTGCCGGGCAAGATGCCTAGCGAAAAGCCGCGCTATCTCATGGGTGTGGGCAAGCCCGAGGACATTGTGGAAGCCGTGCGGCGCGGTATCGACATGTTCGACTGCGTGATGCCCACGCGAAATGCCCGAAATGGTCATCTTTTCACCAGCACGGGCGTGGTCCGCATACGCAATAGCCAGTACAAGACCGACACCGGTGTGCTGGATGCTGCCTGCGATTGCTACACCTGCCGCAACTTCAGCCGGGCTTATCTCTATCACCTCGACAAGTGCGGCGAAATGCTGGGCGCGCAGCTCAATACCATCCATAACCTGCGCTATTACCAGACGCTGATGGCGGGTTTGCGCGGTGCAATTGAACAGGGTACATTGCAGCGCTTTGTGGACGGCTTCTATGCCGCCCGGGGGCTTCCAACCCCTTCAATTTAAAGGGTTTTGTTAGAGTTTTTTGTAACAGCCCGGGCCTTTCCCATCCTTTGGAGACATCCATGAGCTTTTTCATTTCCGAGGCCTATGCCGACGTTGGCGTGCCTGCTGGTCCTTCCATGACCGGTCAGCTGATCATGCTCGGCATTTTTGCTGTGGTTTTCTATTTCCTGTTGCTGCGCCCGCAGCTCAAGCGCCAGAAAGAGCACAAGTCGCTCATGGATGGTTTGTCCAAAGGTGATGAAGTGGTTTTTGCCGGCGGCCTGCTTGGCACCATCCAGAAGATTGATGGTGATTTCGCTGTGATTGAACTGGCCAATGGCCTGGAAGTAAAAGTGCAGCGCTCCTCCGTGGTGGCCAGCCTGCCCAAGGGCACTATCAAAAACATCTGAAAAGAAATGAAGCCGGCGGCCGTTCGGCCGCTATGGCCTGTCGAGGTTCCCCATGCGTTTTCCCTTGTGGAAATACCTGCTGATCGTGGTGGTGGTGGCGGTCAGTCTGGTTTATTCCCTGCCCAATCTTTATCCCGATGAGCCGGCCATACAGATTTCCGGTGCCAGTGCCTCGGTTATTGCCGATAAGGCTGTGCTGGAAAGTGCCAGCCGTGCTCTGACTGAAGCGGGCGTCGCTTTTCATGGCGCGGAAGTGCAGAAAAAAGGTGCTTTGCTGCGCGTCGGCAGCCCGGCCGATCAGCTGCTGGCCCAGGAAGCGGTGCGTCGTGCTCTGGGTGATTCCTATGTAGTGGCCCTGAATCTTGCGCCGACCACGCCAGGCTGGCTCAAGAGCCTGTATGCCACGCCCATGAAGCTAGGTCTGGATCTGCGCGGCGGTGTGCACTTCCTGCTGGAAGTTGATATGGCCAAGGCGCTGGAGCAGCGTCAGGAATCTTATATCAATGAAATAAAGACCAAGCTGCGTGAAAAGAAGCTGGCCTATCGCGCCGTGACAGAAAACGGTCAGGGTTTTGCGCTCAAGTTTGAAAAGGCCGAGGACCGTGACAAGGCGGCCGATACGCTCAAGGGCGAGTTTGCTGAATTTACCTATACCACCCGCGCAGCAGCAAGCGATGGTCTGTATCTGGATCTGGCTTTCACGCCGGCCAAGTTCAAGGAAATTTCCGACTACGCCGTTAACCAGAATCTCACCACCATACGTAATCGTATTAATGCGCTGGGTGTGGCCGAGTCCGTGGTGCAGCGTCAAGGTCTGAACCGCATTGTGGTGGAATTGCCGGGTGTGCAGGATACGGCTGAAGCCAAGCGCGTACTGGGCCGTACGGCCAGCCTCGAATTCCGTTTTGTGGATTGGGATCATCCGGGCGGCGCCGAAAATGGCATTGCCCCGCCGGGCACCGAACTTTTCCCCTTCAAGAATGGCCAGCAATATCCCGTACTCTTGCAAAAGCGCAAGATTGTCACCGGTGATCGCGTCGTTGATGCCCGCACCGGCCGTGATGAAAGCTCGCGCCCGCAAGTGGAAGTGACGCTGGATTCGCGTGGCGGCAAGATGATGGCCGAAGCTACTCAAAACAATGTCGGCAGGCAGATGGCCGTGCTGTTCGTGGAGTCCAAGCAGAAGTCGCGTTATGTCATGGGTGAAGACGGCAAGCAGGTCGAAATCCGCGACAATGTGGTGGAAAAGAATGTGATCAATCGCGCCACCGTGCAGTCCATGCTGGGTTCGCGTTTTGTCATCACTGGTCTGGATTCGCCGGCGGAAGCGGGCGAGCTGGCCCTGCTGCTGCGCTCCGGTGCATTGGCTGCGCCCATGTATTTCATTGAAGAGCGCACCATAGGCCCATCGCTGGGCGCGGAAAACATCAAGCGCGGCGTGCATGCCACTCTGTGGGGCTTTGTGGCTATCGCGGTCTTCATGATTTTGTATTATCAGGTGTTCGGCGTGATTTCAGTGATTGCGCTGGCCTTCAACCTGGTTTTCCTGACCGCCCTGCTGGGCATGCTGAATGCAGCGCTGACCTTGCCTGGCATTGCCGCTATTGCACTGGCGCTGGGTATGGCCATTGACGCCAACGTGCTGATCAACGAGCGCATTCGTGAAGAGTTGCGCAATGGTGCCACACCGCGTGCTGCCATCATGATGGGTTATGAGCGCGCTTTTGCCACCATTGTGGATTCCAACGTCACCACCTTTATTGTCGGTCTGATGCTGCTTGTCTTCGGTTCCGGCCCGATACGTGGTTTTGCGGTGGTGCACTGTCTGGGCATTCTTACGTCTGTGTTCTCTGCCGTTGTACTTTCGCGTGCACTGGTCGAGATCATTTACGGCGGGCGTGCCCGTTTGACCAGCCTGGCCATCGGTCAGGTCTGGAAGCCTAAATCCGTGGCGACACCGGGTAAATAAGGAGCCTGTCATGGAATTTTTCCGAATTAAAAAAGATATTCCCTTCATGCGCTATGCGCTGGTGTTCAACATTCTCTCGTTGATCACTTTCGTGCTGGCAGTCTTCTTCCTGTTTAATCGTGGTCTGCATCTGTCTGTTGAATTCACCGGCGGTACGTTGGTGGAAGTGCGCTATCAGCAGAAGGCCGATCTGGAAAAGATCAGGACCAGTCTGCATGGTGCCGGCTTCAAGGAAGTGCTGGTACAGAACTTCGGTTCGCCGCAGAGCGTGCTCATTCGTGTGCCGCTGATGCAGGGTGCTGAAGAAGGCGATACTAAGGAAACCGCACAGCAGAGCAGCAAGGTTATGACGGCTTTGTCGCAGGGTGCGCCCGGCGCTGCGCTTGAGCGTGTGGAGTTTGTCGGGCCACAGGTCGGCAACGAGCTGGTGGTAAAGGGCCTGACGGCGCTGGGACTAGTGGTGCTGGGCATCATGATTTATCTGGCCATGCGTTTCGAATGGCGCTTCGCCGTCTCGGCCATCATCGCCAACCTGCATGACGTGGTGATCATTCTCGGCTGTTTTGCTTTTTTCCAGTGGGAGTTCTCGCTCTCGGTGCTGGCTGCGGTATTGGCGGTGCTGGGATATTCCGTGAACGAATCGGTGGTGGTCTTCGATCGTGTGCGTGAAACCTTCCGCTCGCGCCGCAAGATGACTACGCCGGAAGTGCTGGACCATGCCATCACCAGCACTATCTCGCGTACCATCATCACCCACGGCAGTACGGAAATGATGGTGCTGTCCATGCTGTTCTTTGGCGGTGCGGCTCTGCATTACTTTGCCATGGCTCTGACCATAGGCATCGTCTTCGGTATTTACTCCTCGGTGCTCGTGGCTTCGCCTCTGGTTATGTGGCTGGGTGTCACGCGTGAGCATTTCATCCAGACCAAGCGTACGGAGGAAGAGGACGCACGGCCCTGAGGCTTGTGTCTTCTTGCCCATGAAAAAGCCCGGCCTTGCCCGGGCTTTTTCATGGGCGCTGATTGCCGCGGCGCGGCTGGACGAACGGCAAGAAAAATATGGGCAGGGGACTTGCCATGCAAATGATAATTGTTATCATTTGCATGCATCTGCTGATATCAGGCAGATCCGAGCCGTAGTGCCATCGGCGTATGGTGCCAATCAAGCCAAGGTCATCCAAGGAGGTCGCCATGAACCCGACTTTGAACGCTGTAAACGCAGTCCGTCCCGAGCTCCCCACTCTTGAATCTGCTCGCCTTTTCTCTGTGGGCCGTGAAGTTCGCATTCGTCATTGTGGCGAGGAATACCGACTGCGCCTCACCAGCAATAACAAACTGATCCTGACCAAATAATCAGGCCAGTCTGCAAAGCGTAGCCCTCTGCAAAAGAGTACCTGTGGGAGTTTTTCCCGGGCTTAAGCCAGCTTTAATCTGTCCACCTGTGGCCGTCAGTGCATCCGTCTGCGCTGGCGGAGGACGCCCGCCAAAGCCGTTTTTTTGCAGATATGAATTTTTGAGGTGACTCATGGTCAGGGCGCAGAAAGTTGCGCTTTGAAGCACGTCTGCGGGCATCGTGCTGAAGCGCTCGGGCAGTGGATGTGCTCGGTTGTAGGAATTGGCCGAGTGCAGTCATGGGCTGCATCCGGCAGCGGCAACATATGCGCCGCATTGTGCCGGAAGGTGGCGCGGTACTGCTGGTGGAGAACTCAGCGTTGAGCTTCGTTTCGCGGCGCGGCTGATGGAGTGGTTTGTGGCTGGCCGCTACGGCGCCGACACCGGGTGTTGTGGCAGAATTTTGCAGACGACTAAGGCGCTGCGAAGGCAGATAGCCTGAGGGCGCTCTTGGTCAGCGCGGCTCGCGAAAGGCCTCCCGATACTCGGGTTTAATCTTCGCCTCCTGCATGACGGGCTGCCAGTTCTCTGGTGCTGCACCGGCACCCAGCAATACAAAAAAACCCAGAAGTGCTTTCTCAGTGGCGCGTTCCAGCGCCAGCAGACTGTCAGCGATACGCATGGCCAGGCCCTGTCATTCCCTCTTGAGAGCTTCAGTCTAGAAGTGTGTAGGGCAAGGGCGCGGCCGCTTATCTCTTCAAAATGCCGTGTAGCTTTTCCACTAGTCTCGACAATAGCAAAGGCTTGGAAAGGTAATCGTTCATGCCGGCAGCCAGACAGCGTTCGCGATGTTCGGGCAGGGCGTGAGCGGTGAGGGCGATGATGGTATGCGCGGGGGTATGTGATTCCGTCTCCCAATGGCGTATGCGCCGCGTGGTTTCAAACCCGTCCATGAAGGGCATTTCGCAGTCCATGAAGATGAGATCGAATTTTTCTTCGCCAGCTTTCAGGACATCCAGCGCCTCCTGGCCACCACTGGCGAGACGGGCATCAATGCCCACTTTTTGCAGGAAGCCGTGGATCACCAGTTGGTTGATGGGGTTGTCTTCCACCACCAGTGCCTGAGTGCCAGCAAAGAGCAGAGGTGAAATGGCAAGTTCTCTGGGGTCGGGCAGGGGCGGGCTGGCTGATGCTGTTTTCAGCAAAACGCTGAAGCGGAAGAGGGTGCCCTGACCGACCGTGCTGCTAACGCTGATCTTGCCGTGCATTAGCTCTACCAGTTGCCGGCTGATGGCAAGACCGAGGCCGGAGCCGCCATATTGACGCGAGGTGGAGGAATCGGCCTGCATGAAAGACTCAAACAGCTGCGGCAGTTTTTCTGCCGGAATGCCAACGCCATTGTCTTCCACTTCTATACGCAGGCGCACGCGGCCGGAGCCGCTTTCCTCTACACCCACGCGCAGGAAGACATTGCCGTAGTCGGTGAATTTGATGGCATTGCTAAGCAGATTGAGGATGACCTGGCGCAGGCGGCCGGCATCACCGCGCAAATGCGAGGGCAGGTCACGTGAGCGTTCGCAGATCAGTGATAGTGATTTCTCACGGGCACTCAGACTGAATACCTGTATGCATTCATCCAGCAGATTGAGCAGATTGAAATCCAGCATCTCCAGATCAATTTTCCCGGCGGAGATTTTTGAGTAATCCAGAATATCGTTGATGACATTGAGCAGGGCGTGGCCCGAGCTGTTCAGTGTGTCCACATAGCTTTTCTGCACGCGGTCCAGCGAGGTGTCCTGCAATAGTTGCGTGATACCCATAAGGGCATTCATGGGCGTGCGGATCTCGTGGCTCATGCGCGCCAGGAATTCCGTCTTGGCGGCGCTTTCTGCTTCGGCACGGATGATGGCTGCTTCCTGTTGCGATTTTTCCTGCTTGAGGATGTTGAAGCGGTCGGCCAGTGCCAGCGCCAGCAACACCTGCTGCAGGATGAAAGCGATCTCCATGCCGTTAAGGGTGAGCAGGAAGGGTAAGGCCGGAAAGGCGCCAAAACTTTGCAGGGAGATGGTGGTGGCCATGCCCAGCAGCAGACCCCAGGAGAGCAGAAAAAGGCGGGCCTCGCGCAAGCCAAGGCGCCAGCGCATGACCGCCACCGAGATGATGGCCAGCATGGTTATCAGGGCTAGCACGGGCTGCAGTTTATAGCCGATGGAAAGTGGCAGCATGAATTGCAGGGCAATGGCGGCAAGGTCCACGGCGGCGACGCTGATCAGCAGGCGATCAGCACGCCTCCATTCATGGGTGCGCAAATAGTCGCGGGCGAAGAGGGCGCCGCTGGCCAGCATGAGAAAGACAAAAAATAGCTGGGCATGGGCATTCCATACTGGAGCCGCCGGCCATAACTCGAAGGCCACACCCTCAAAGCAGAGCAGGTAAAAAAGGGCCGAGCTCATATAGAGCACATAGAAGCGATAAACCCTTTCGCGTACCGCCAGCCACAGGAACAAGTGGTAAATGATGAGGCCTATGGTGATGCCGAAGCCGGCGCCGTGTATCCACTCCGAGGTTCCGCTCTCGCCGATATATTGCTCGGTGCTGCTCAGGCTGAGCGGAACATTCAGGCTGCTGGTGCTGGCGATGCGCAGGTAATAGTCCTGATTTTTCCCGGCACGCAGTGTCAGCGGTATGGCGTAGTTGCGGGTGGCGATGGGGCGTTGTGCAAAAGGCAGGGTGTCGCCCATTTGCAGATAGGGCCGGTCCGAGCCGGGCGCGAACAGTTCCACATGATCCAGCACGGGGGAATTGAGTTGCAGTATCAGCCTGAGATCGCTGCTGCTGGCATTGACGAGGCGGAAATGAAACCAGCAGGCGCCGTTTTTATAGCCGAAGACGATGGCATTGTGGGCTAGTGCATTTAGCTGTCCCTGAATATCCGACAGTCCTTTTTGGCCAGAGGGATCACAGAGCCAAGAGATGTGTGGTTCCACCCGTGTTTCATGGATGGGGCCCTGCAGGACAAGGGCAGGAGCGTCTGCCGCTAGCGCCGTTCGGCACAGGCAGAGCAAGAGGAGCAGGAGCTTGCCGAGGGCAGTTCGCTGAAGCCGGAAGCAATGGTGCACGTGTATCCCTCGGTCCTTAAGGGTGCTGGCGATCATAGCAGCCCGCCTCCGGGCGGAAGCGGGCATACCGACAGAGTCGTCCTTTACTTGCGCAGGCTGTCGTTCAGGTGGGGCGAAAGTGTGGTGAGCAGGGCTTTGAGCAACTTGGGATTACCTGCCACTACATTGCCGGACTGAAGGTAGTTGTGGCCGCCGGCGAAATCGCTGACCAGTCCACCTGCTTCACGAATCAGCAGATCGCCTGCGGCGATATCCCAGGGCTGCAGGCCGAATTCGAAAAAGCCGTCGAGGCGGCCGGCAGCGACATAGGCCAGATCGAGCGCGGCAGCGCCGGCGCGGCGCAGGCCGGCAGTCTGCTTGGCCACGTCCTTGAACATGGCCAGGTAGTTGTCGATGTGTTCGTGCTGGTCCGGGCGGAAGGGGAAACCGGTACCGAGCAGGCCACCTTCCAGGTTCTTGCGGGCGGTTACACGCAGGCGGCGGCCATTCATGGCGGCGCCACGGCCGCGGCTGGCAGTGAATTCTTCGCGCTTGATAGGGTCCAGCACCACAGCATGCTCGGTCACGCCCTTGTATTGCACGGCGATGGAGACGGCGAACTGGGGAAAACCGTGGATGAAGTTGGTGGTGCCATCGAGCGGATCAATGATCCACAGCCAATCGGCGCCTTCACCCTTGCCCTCGCGGCGGCCGGTTTCTTCGCCTAAGAAGCTGTGGTTGGGATAGGTCTTCTGCAGCACATTCATGATGGCGCTTTCAGCGGCGCGATCGACCTTGGTGACATAGTCGTTCAGGCCTTTGGCCTCGACATCGATAAGGTCGACCTTTTCGGCGGACTGGGCAATGAGGTCGCCGGCGGCGCGAGCGGCGCGCAGCGCCATGTTGAGCATGGGTTGCATGAAGAAGACTCTTTGAAAGAACGGGTGACTGCTGTCAGGGCGCGGATTGTAGCGGCGTCAGCGCGGCGGGGAAATCCCCACAGCCTGCCCGGAGATAGACAGCCTGTCTTTTGTTACCATGCGCGCCCCGTCATTCAGCCAGCCCTGTGCCCGTTCCCATGCTTGCCAATGTCCGCATCGTTCTCGTCAACACGACCCTGCCCGCCAATATCGGTGCAGCCGCCCGTGCCATGAAAACCATGGGGCTGACGGATCTCTGTTTGGTCGAACCCAAGATTTTTCCCAGTGCCGAGGCCACCTCGCTGGCGTCCGGGGCCTCCGATGTTCTCGCCAAGGCCCGTGTGGTGGCCACGTTGGAAGAGGCGGTGGCCGATTGCACGCTGGTGATAGGTACCAGTGCCCGCTCCCGCACCATTCCCTGGCCGCTGATGAATGCCCGGCAGGCGGGCGAAGCGGTACAGGCTGAGTCGCAAAGCCAGAAGGTGGCGATTGTGTTTGGTCGCGAAGACCGTGGCCTCACCAATGAGGAGCTGCAGCGCTGCAATTACCACGTCTGCATTCCCACGGATGAGGAGTACGGTGTGCTTAATGTGGCAGCCGCTGTTCAGGTGCTGGCCTATGAGGTGCGCATGGCGCATCTGCAGGCAGCCGAAGCGCCTCTGTCTGAGGAAAACCTCATGCCCGTGCAATTCCTGCACTGGGATCAGGAGGTGGTGCCGCATGGCGATATGGAGCGTTTTTACGATCATTTTGAGAGCATGCTGCTGGAGACGGGCTTCCTGACCGAAGATAACCCGCGTCAGCTCATGGCGCGGGCGCGCCGCCTGTTCGGGCGCGTGCGTCTGGATCGCATCGAATACAATATGTGGCGTGGCATCTTCACGCGCTTGCAGGAAATTGCGGCAGAACTGAAAAAGGCGAAAGGTTAAGGCCCCGATATGTTCGATCGACTGAAAGAAGACATCGCTTCCGTTTTTGACCGCGATCCGGCCGCGCGCAGCGCGCTGGAAGTGCTGCTCAACTATCCCGGCATACACGCCAACATCCTGCATCGTTGGGCGCATGCCCTCTGGCTGGCGGACTGGAAAGGCTTGGCACGCTGGATTTCCTCGGTCTCGCGTTTTCTCACCGGCATAGAAATCCATCCTGCTGCCAAAATCGGCCGCCGCTTTTTCATCGACCACGGCATGGGCGTGGTCATAGGCGAGACCGCCGAGATTGGTGATGACGTCACCCTGTACCACGGCGTTACCTTGGGCGGGACCAGCTGGGACAAGGGCAAGCGCCATCCCACGCTGGGTAATGGTGTGGTGGTGGGGGCGGGAGCCAAGGTTATTGGCCCCATCCTGATTGCCGACGGCGCCAAGATAGGCTCCAACGCCGTGGTCACCAAGCCGGTGCCAGCCGGCGCTACGGCGGTGGGTAATCCGGCCCGTCTCATCCTCAAACAAGAGCTGGATGCGGCCGAAGAGGCACGCCGGGCTTTTGCCGAAAAGATTGGTTTTCAGGCCTATGCCGCCACCCCGGATCTGCCGGACCCGGTGGTTGAGGCCATACGCCATTTGTTGGATCACATGCAGCAGTCAGACGCCCGTATGGACCGTATGTGCGAGAGCCTGAGCCGTATCAACCCTGGCTTCTGTGACCAGAAACCGGATGAGCTCAAGGCGGAAGACATTCCGGCCTTGCAGGACGAGACGGCCCGTAAACAGGCCTGAAAGGCCTGAAAGGCCTGACAGCACTGGTGTTGGGACGCCCGAGTCACTAGAATCCCCGAGCTTTTTACTAGGTCAAATGGTTGACTGATTTACTCGGGATTTGGGATACTGGCGCCACTACTACACCGGACAGGGGACAACCCTATGCGCTTGACCACAAAAGGACGTTACGCCGTGACCGCCATGCTGGATTTAGCCCTGCATGCCCGTCATGACCCGGTGAGTCTGGCGGATATCTCCGAGCGCCAATCCATTTCGGTGTCCTATCTCGAGCAGCTGTTTGCCAAGCTGCGCAAGAACGGACTGGTGTCCAGCGTGCGCGGCCCCGGTGGCGGTTACCAGCTGGCGCGCGAAGGCGGCACGATTTTCATCGCAGAAATCATCGATGCGGTGGATGAGTCGGTAGATGCCACGCGTTGCGGCGGGGCCGGTGATTGCCAGCAGGGCATGACCTGCCTCACGCATGAGCTGTGGAGTGATCTCAGCTCGCAGCTGCACAACTTCCTTGCGGCCATCAGCCTGCAGGAGTTGGTCGATAAGCGTGAGATACAGGCGGTGGCCTTGCGCCAGAGTGATTTGCAAAAGCGTAAGCAGAGCGAGGGCCATGCCGGCCTGGAAATGCTTGCGGTGAATTGAAGGCGAGCTGAATACCCAGCTCGCAGCCAGGTGAAGTGGTAAGCCTCAAATGAAAAGACCGATTTATCTCGACTATTCCGCGACTACTCCGGTTGATCCGCGCGTGGCGCAGAAAATGGTGGAATGCCTCACCCAGGAAGGGAATTTCGGCAACCCCGCATCGCGCTCGCACGCCTATGGCTGGCATGCTGAAGAAGCCGTGGAAAATGCACGTCGCCAAGTGGCCGACCTCGTGAAGGCCGACCCGCGCGAAATCGTCTGGACCTCCGGTGCTACCGAGTCCGACAACCTTGCCATCAAGGGCGCGGCGCATTTCTACCAGACCAAGGGCAAGCACATCGTCACCAGCAAGATCGAGCATAAGGCGGTGCTGGATACCTGCCGTCAGCTTGAGCGCGAAGGTTTCGAAGTCACTTATCTCGATCCTGAGTTGGGCACAGGTCTGATCAAGCCGGAAGCGGTAGAAGCGGCGCTACGTCCCGACACCATTCTTGTCTCGCTCATGCATGTGAATAATGAGATAGGCACCATTACCGATATCGCGGCCATTGGCGAAATGCTGCGCGCTCGCGGCGTCCTCTTCCATGTGGATGCGGCACAGAGTACCGGCAAGGTGGAAATCGATCTGGAAAATACCAAGGTCGATCTGATGAGCTTCTCTGCTCACAAGACTTACGGCCCCAAGGGTATTGGCGCGCTTTATGTGCGTCGCAAGCCGCGTGTGCGTCTTGAGGCCCAGATGCACGGCGGTGGTCATGAGCGCGGTTTTCGCTCCGGCACCTTGGCCACGCATCAGATCGTGGGTATGGGTGATGCTTTCCGTATCGCGAAAGAAGAAATGCAGTCTGAAAATGCCCGCATTACTGCGCTGCGTGATCGTCTCTGGTCTGGCCTGCAGGGTCTGGAACAGGTCTTCATTAATGGTGATGCCACGCAGCGCGTGCCGCAGAACCTGAATGTGAGCTTCAATTTTGTGGAAGGCGAATCGCTCATCATGGCCTTGAAGGACATGGCGGTTTCCTCCGGTTCTGCTTGCACCTCCGCCAGCCTGGAGCCTTCCTATGTGCTGCGCGCACTGGGACTGACTGATGAGCTGGCGCATTCGTCCATACGTTTCACCATTGGCCGTTTCACGACGGAAGCGGATGTGGATTTCGTTATCAACAATGCCCAGCAGGCTGTGAATCGTCTGCGTGATCTGTCGCCGCTCTGGGATATGTTCAAGGATGGCGTTGATCTCAGCACGGTTGAGTGGGTGGCACACTGAGTCTTTTATAAATGCTCAGGAAATGCATGCTGCATTTTCTGAACGTCGTGATCCGATAGGCAGTTATCCGGATCACTCGCCCCAAGGTTCGGCATTTATGTCGAGTCGGGTAGAGAATGAATTTGAGTTTGGAGGTGAATCAAAATGGCCTACAGCGAAAAAGTAATTGATCACTATGAGCATCCGCGCAATGTCGGCAAGCTCGACAAGAATGATGCCGATGTTGGTACCGGCATGGTCGGTGCGCCGGCCTGTGGCGATGTAATGCAGTTGCAGATCCGCGTCAGCGATGACGGCATCATTCAGGATGCCCGCTTCAAGACTTACGGCTGCGGCTCGGCCATTGCCTCCAGCTCGCTCGTCACCGAATGGGTGAAGGGCAAGAGCCTGGATGAGGCCATGGGCATCAAGAACACGCAGATTGCCGAAGAGCTGGCTCTGCCGCCGGTGAAGATTCACTGCTCGGTACTGGCCGAAGATGCCATCAAGGCCGCTGTCGCCGATTACCGTAAAAAGCACGGAGCCTGATCATGGCGGTTACCCTTTCCGAATCTGCAGCGAAACACGTCGGTGATTTCCTTGCCAATCGCGGCAAGGGAGTCGGCGTGCGTGTGGGTGTGAAAACATCGGGCTGTTCGGGCTTGGCCTATGTGCTGGAGTTTGTGGATGACACTCAGGAAGAGGACATCATCTTTACCTCGCATGGCGTGAATGTGATTGTTGATCCCAAGAGCCTTTCTTATATCGACGGCACGGAAATGGATTTCGTGAAAGAAGGCCTGAACGAAGGCTTCAAGTTCATTAATCCGAACCAGAAGGGTGAGTGTGGCTGCGGCGAATCCTTCACTGTCTAATGTGAAGCTGCCTGAGCGGCGCATGACTGAGTTGCAGGGCGCGCTCTGCTGCTCATTTACTCAAATGTAAACTCCGCTGCTCACGCACCCTGCGCCTTGCGCTACGCCGTCCATCACACTCCCCGGAGGCCGTGGACGAGAACTCTCAAAAACGAGTCGCTCAGCATCGTGTCTATCGTTCCCGATTACTTCCAGCTTTTTGAATTGACGCCAGCCTTCGAGCTGGACGTGGATGTCTTGCAGCCTCGCTATCGCGAGCTGCAAAAGCAGTTTCATCCTGACCGCTTTGCCGCAGAATCTGCTGATGTGCAGCGCGCCGCGGTGCAGAAAGCGGCAGATATCAATACGGCTTTTTCTACTCTTCAAGATCCGGTGCTGCGCGCACGCCATTTGCTGGCGCTGGCTGGACGCCCTCTCAATATTGAAACGGCCACGGTCTCCGATACTGACTTCCTGATGGCTCAGATGGAGTTGCGTGAGCAGCTGGAAGAGGCGGATGAACTGGCGGTGCTGGCCGGTTTGCGCGAAGAGGCGGAAGAGTGGCTGGGTAATCTGGGGCGCGAGTTCGCTATCGATTATCGCGAACAGGATTGGGCGGAGGCGGCCGACTCTGTGCGCAAGATGCAGTTCATGTCGCGCTTTATCGACGAGCTTTCTGATGCAGAGGCCCGTCTTGAAGATGCCGAGTATGAAAATGACGATTATGGAGATGACGACTGATGGCGCTGCTGCAAATTGCCGAGCCGGGACAAAGCACCGCGCCGCATCAGCATCGTCTGGCGGTAGGCATTGACCTAGGGACGACCAACTCGCTGGTGGCCACCGTGCAAAGTGCCAAGGCCAAAACCTTGCCTGATTCTGCCGGGCGTCATCTGTTGCCCTCGGTCGTGCGCTATTTCTCCGATGGCGAGCGCCGTGTTGGTTACGATGCCAAGGCCGCCGCTGCCTCTGATCCGTACAACACCATTGTTTCGGTCAAGCGTTTCATGGGGCGTGGTCTGGCTGATGTGAAGCGTCTTGGCAGTGAACTGCCTTATCGCTTTGCGGGAGGCGAGACGGGCATGCCTTATCTGATTACCGCCGCCGGCGAAAAAAGCCCGGTACAGGTGTCTGCCGATATTCTTTCCGTGCTGCGTGCCCGTGCCGAAGCCGCGTTGGGTGGCGAGCTGACAGGCGTCGTCATTACCGTGCCGGCTTATTTTGATGAGGCTCAGCGTCAGGCAACGAAAGACGCTGCTCAGCTGGCGGGTTTGAAGTTGTTGCGCCTTTTGAATGAGCCGACTGCCGCTGCAGTGGCTTATGGCCTCGACAAAGGCGCTGAGGGTGTGCACGCCATTTACGATCTGGGTGGCGGCACTTTTGATATTTCTGTTTTGCGTCTGCACAAGGGTGTGTTTGAGGTGCTGGCCACCGGCGGCGATTCCGCTCTGGGTGGTGATGATCTCGATCATGCGATTGCGCAGTGGGTGATGCAGCAGTTGGGCGAATCCGCGCTGGATGCCGCGGCGCAGCGGCAGTTGCTGGATGCCGCCTGTGCGGCCAAGGAAAGCCTGACGGATTCGGCTTCGACAGCCTTGTCGTTTGCGGGTCGCGAATTTGTCTTGAGTCGCAGTGAGTTTGATCAACTGGTGGCAAAGCTGGTGGAGCGCACCTTGAATGCCTGTCGCCGCGCACTGCGTGATGCGGGCGTGAAAGCCGCCGAAGTGCAGGATGTGGTCATGGTCGGGGGTTCCACTCGCGTACCGCTGGTGCGTGAAAAAGTGGCGGAGTTCTTTGGCCGCATGCCACTGACCGATATTGATCCGGACAAGGTGGTGGCTATTGGTGCTGCCATACAGGCCGATGTATTAGCGGGTAACAAGCCCGATGCTGACATGCTGCTGCTGGATGTGATTCCGCTGTCGCTGGGTTTGGAAACCATGGGTGGGCTGGTCGAGAAAATTGTGCCGCGCAACACCACTATCCCCACGGCCATGGCTCAAGAGTTCACCACCTATAAAGATGGCCAGACCGCCATGAGCATTCATGTGTTGCAGGGCGAGCGCGAAATGGTGAAAGACTGTCGCTCGCTGGCGCGCTTCGAATTACGCGGCATTCCGCCCATGGTGGCAGGTGCGGCACGTATACGCGTCACCTTCCAGGTAGATGCAGATGGCTTGCTCAATGTCGGTGCGGAAGAAATCCTTTCCGGGGTAAAAAGCGAAGTCACCGTCAAGCCATCCTATGGTCTGGCGGACGATGAAGTGGCGCGTATGCTGCGCGAATCTTTTCAGCAGGCAGACGCTGACAAGAGTGCGCGTGCACTGGCAGAAGAAAGGGTGGAGGGCGAGCGCCTGCTGCTGGCGCTGGACGCGGCATTGGCGGAAGACGGAGATGCCATGCTCGACAGTGATGAGGCGGCGCAGATTGCGGCGGCGATGCAGGAATTGCGCGAAGCCATGGCGGCTAGTGATGCCATTGTCATTCGTGCCTGTGTGACAGCTTTGAACGAGGCCAGTGAGCCTTATGCGGCACGCCGCATGAATGCCGGTGTGCAGAAAGCATTGTCGGGAAAAACCCTGAACGAGATTGAGTAGAGATAAAAGCCATGCCGCAAATCGTTTTCCTGCCGCATCATGAAATTTGCCCCGATGGTGCTGTTGTCGAGGCGGAGAAGGGTGAGTCCATCTGCGAGGCGGCCCTGCGCTGTGGCCTCAAGATCGAGCATGCCTGCGAGATGTCCTGCGCCTGCACCACCTGTCACGTCATCGTGCGAGAAGGTAATGATTCCCTGAACGAGGCCGATGAGCTGGAAGATGACATGCTGGACAAAGCTTGGGGTCTGGAGGCGGATTCGCGCCTGTCCTGCCAGGCCATAGTGGCCGACGAGGATCTGGTGGTGGAGATTCCGCGCTACACCATCAATCACGCCTCGGAGAAGCATTGAGGCACAGACCTGTTCTATACTGCGGCCGTCCTGGCAGTCTCTGCCGGACCAATGACAAGCAAAAAATCATCACGGACGTTGCAAGGGAGCAGTCATGAAAACCATTTTGGGTCTGTTGTTTACGGTTCTGGTTCTGGCAAGCGCGGCTGCCCGCGCAGATTTCTATATTGGTGCTGGTGCTTATGGCACATCGGTGGATGAGGATGGTTTCTCGGACAGCAATATTGCTCCAGCTGTGTTTCTCGGCTGGCGTCCCATCGAGTTGATTGGCGTTGAAGTGGGTTACTACGACTTCGGCAAGTTCGAAGATCAGGGCGTAGAAGTTGAGGCCAGCGCGGTAACGCTGGCAGGCCTGCTGTCTATGGAGCTGGGTCCGGTTGGCGCTTATGCCAAGCTTGGTGTGGCAGATGCCAGCTTCGATATCAATCAGCCTGGTGAAAGCGTTGATGATGGCGCCAATCCCTTCGGCGGTGTTGGCCTGACAGTTGATCTGGCTGACAAGCTCTATCTCTATGCCGAATACCTGCATTTTGATAATGACGATGCTGCTGTCGATGTTTACGGCGCTGGTCTGCGTTACAGCTTCTGATAGCTGGCTTGAGGGTGTGAAGACATGGCTTTGAAATGGACTGATTCCCGGGAAATCGCCATAGAACTGGCGGAGGCTCATCCCGATATTGACCCCAAGGCCGTACGCTTCACCGATCTCATGCAGTGGGTGCTGGATCTGCCGGGCTTTGCCGACGATCCCAAGCATTGCGGCGAAAAAATCCTGGAGGCCATACAACTGGCCTGGATGGATGAAGTCTGACTTTCGCACCCCAAGAAAAAGGCCGCATTCATGCGGCCTTTTTCTTGGGCGACAACAGAGCTTGTGGTGCGCCCCGCAGGCAGGACCGTGCGGTCGGCATGGTATTGCCGCCAAAGCTGCGTATAATCGCGGCTCTGTTTCGGGGCGGCCTTAAGGTCTTCCTCTAACTCATTGATTTTCCGGGCTATACCCGGCTTCTTTAGCAAATCTAGTGGAGAGCACCATGGCAGTCGAACGCACCCTGTCCATCATCAAGCCGGACGCGGTTGGCAAAAACGTGATTGGCGAGATCTATGCCCGTTTCGAGAAGGCCGGTCTCAAGGTCGTCGCCGCCAAGATGAAGCACCTGTCCAAGTCCGAAGCTGAAGGTTTCTATGCCGAGCACCGCGAACGCGGCTTCTTTGGTGATCTGGTGTCCTTCATGACCTCCGGCCCGGTGGTGGTTTCCGTGTTGGAAGGCGAAAATGCCGTGCTGGCTCATCGCGACATCCTGGGTGCTACCAATCCAAAGGATGCGGCTCCCGGCACCATTCGCGCTGATTTCGCGGTCAGCATCGATGAAAATGCCGCTCATGGCTCCGACAGCACTGCTTCGGCCGCTCGTGAAGTCAGCTATTTCTTTGCTGCAACGGAACTGTGCCCGCGTACCCGCTGAGCTTGAAACGTGCCGGGCAGGCCTGTGCGGCCCGGCACACTTCTACGGTCGTTGTAAGTAAGCCGCCGGCCGCGGCAGCCTACTCCTCAGAATAAAGAGGCGTGTGGCAAACAAAGGCCAACAGATTGCCCGTCGGGGCCTCGACATAATTGGTGTAGCAACCGGTCGACACTTATGAATACAGAAGTCCGCAGTCCGTCCACATCCTCCCCCATTGCCAAAGTCAATCTGCTCGGTCTTACCCGAGAGCAGATGGAAGACTATTTCCTGTCCATTGGCGAAAAGAAGTTCCGTGCGCAGCAGGTGATCAAGTGGATACACCAGCTTGGCGTGGATGATTTCGAGCAGATGACCAATGTCTCCAAGACATTGCGTCTGAAGCTTGCGGAGGTGGCAGAAATCCGTGCGCCGGAAGTGGTGCATCGCGAATACTCCGCCGACGGCACCCGCAAATGGGTGATGAAGGTGGGCGACAATTCCATGGTCGAGACCGTGCTCATTCCTGATGGCGAGCGCAAAACCTTATGCGTTTCCTCGCAGGTGGGCTGCGCCCTTGACTGCAGTTTCTGCTCCACCGGCAAGCAAGGCTTCCAGCGTGACCTCAGTGCGGCTGAAATCATCGGTCAAGTCTGGATAGCCAATCGCTCTTACTTTGAAGATGAGCCGCGCATGGAAAAGCGGGAGCGCGCCATTACCAATGTCGTGATGATGGGCATGGGCGAGCCCTTGCTGAATTTCGATAATGTCGTGCCGGCCATGAAGCTCATGCTGGACGATTTTGCCTATGGCATGTCCAAGCGCCGTGTCACTTTGTCCACCTCGGGCGTAGTGCCCATGCTGGACAAGCTGGGTGAAGAGCTTGATGTGGCTTTAGCCATTTCCCTGCATGCGCCTAATGATGAACTGCGTGACGAAATCGTCCCCATCAATCGCAAATATCCCTTGCAAGAGTTGCTGGCCGCCGGCCGCCGTTATCTGGCGCGCTTTCAGGGGGAAGAGGGCGGTCGTCGCAAGATCACCATGGAATACGTGATGCTGGCCGGCGTGAACGATACACCGGCCCATGCGCGCGAGCTGGCGCGCCTGCTGAAAGATACGCCCAGCAAGATCAACCTCATTCCTTTTAATCCTTTTCCGCATGCCGGTTACGGACGCTCGAAGCGTGAAGACATACTCGCTTTCCAGAAAATTCTGAGCGAAGCAGATTACATCTGCACCATACGTTCTACTCGCGGTGATGATATTGATGCTGCTTGTGGTCAGCTGGTGGGGCAGGTGCAGGACCGTACTCGCCGTGCCGAGCGTTGGCAGGCCAAAAATAATGATAAAAATCCGCGTGAAATCTTCAGGAGTGCGTCATGAGGTTTTTTGCTGCACTGCTGATGGCGCTAACGCTTTCGGCCTGTACGGTCGTTGAGCAGACCGGAAGTCGCAAGGTTGACCACAAGGCAGGCGCGCGCGATCGAGTGGCCATGGCCTCTGAATATCTGCGCAAGGGTGAGAACGAGCCCGCCCAGGTGCAGCTGAGGAAGGCCTTGGAGCTGGACGAGGATTCGCCGGAGGCACATCACCTGATGGCGGTAGTGCAGGAGCGTGATGGCGATGTGAAGGAGGCGGATCGTGAATATCGCCGTGCCATCAAGCTCAAGCCGGACTATTCGGCAGCGCACAATAACTACGGTGTTTTCCTGCTCAAGAACAATCGCTGCAAGGAGGCCATCAAACAGTTTGATGCTGCCTCCGCGGATCTGGGTTACGACCTGCGTGCCCAGTCCTTTGAGGGCATGGGGCGCTGTCAGTTGCGTGAGGGTGACAAGGACGGCGCGGCACGCTCCTTCTCGCGCGCTCTCAAGCTCGATGGCAATCTATCGGTGGCGGCATTGCAGTTCTCTGGACTGCTGTTCGAGCAAAAAAACTTTCAGGGCTCGCGCGAGCTTTACCAGCGCTATCTGAAGCTCACCGGAAAGCAGTCGCAGACCGCAGCCAGTCTTTGGCTGGGCATACGCCTGGAGCGTCATTTCGGTGACAACAAGGATGCTCTGGCCAGCTATGAGCTGGCATTGCGCCGCCTGTATCCGGCTAGCCCGGAATACAAGCTCTACCAGGAATCCCTGAAGGCGGGACAGTAACAGCCTTCAAGTTTTTGGAGTTAATCGTGACAGACGAGATCAAAGAAGAGAGCGCACGCGACGAGGCGGATTACCTCTCTTTCCTTCCCGGACAGCGTCTCAAAAAAGCGCGGGAAGTGCGCGGGCTGACCGTCGAGCAGGTAGCGAAGGAGCTGAGTCTCTCCGCACGCTATGTGGGCTTCATGGAGGCGGACTCCTACAAGGATCTGCCCGAGCCGGCTTTTGTGCGTGGCTATATGCGTCGTTATGCGCAGTTGGTGAAACTGTCGCCGGATGATATCGCCAGTAAATTCGACCAGTGCTATGCCGCTGACAGTGAAACACCTGCCGTGGATGAGCGTCCTTACAATCCGGTGCAGCTCTTGGGCATTATCACGCGGCCACGCCTGAAACTGCGCCGCCTGCTGTCCTGGGCTTCAATTGCGCTGATCGTGGCGCTGCTGCTGGGCTTTCTCTGGAGTGGTTTTCGCTCCCCGCAGGGGGTAACTCCGCTTGCGGAGCAGGAGCCCGCTACCGGCCTGACGACGACGCCGGCTGTGGCTGAAGTGCCAGCAGCAGAAGTTGTGCCCGCGGTAACCCCGTTGGTAACAAGCAGCAGCATGAATGTATTGCCTGCTCCTGCCAGCAGTGCTTCGGTGGCTGCGGCTCCTGTCGCAGTGCCGGTTGTGCCTGTCGTGGCGACTACAGGTTCCGATACCTTGACGCTGGCTCTGGGTGCCGAGAGCTGGATCAGTGTGCAGGATGCCAAGCGCCAAAGCCTGTTCAGTGGTGTGCGTCCTGCGGGTCAGATTGCACTGAAGGGCGAGGCGCCGTTTTATGTGAATGTCGGTAATGCGCCGGCCGTGACGCTGGTCTTCAACGGCAAGACCATAGATCTCAAACCCCATACCCAGGGCGCAGTGGCCACACTGACCCTCAAGCGCTGAGTAAGTCATGCACGAGTCTCCGATCAAGCGTCGCCTCACTCGCAAGATTCGCGTCGGCAAGATCTTTGTCGGCGGTGATGCTCCCATTACCGTGCAGACCATGACCAATACTGAAACTTGCGATGTAGAGGCTACCGTGGCGCAGATTCAGCGCTGTGTAGATGCGGGTGCTGATATCGTGCGTGTCTCCGTGCCTTCGATGGAGGCGGCGGAGGCTTTTGGTAAAATTCGCAAACTTGTGCCGGATGTCGCGCTGGTTACCGATATTCATTTTGATCACAAGATTGCGCTCGCTGTGGCCGATCTTGGCGCCGACTGTCTGCGTATCAATCCTGGCAATATTGGCTCGCATGACAAAGTGCGTGAAGTGGTGGCGGCTGCGCGGCATCACGGTATTTCCATACGCATAGGCGTGAATGCCGGCTCGCTGGAAAAAGACCTGCAGAAGAAATACGAGGAGCCCACTGGTGCGGCTTTGCTTGAGTCCGCCATGCGTCACATCGATATTCTGGATCGGCTGGATTTCCACGAATTTAAAGTGAGCGTCAAAGCATCCAATGTCTTTCTGACGCTGGATGCTTACCGTTTGCTCTCGAAGCAGATCGACAACCCCCTGCATCTGGGTGTCACCGAGGCCGGTGTTTTTCGCTCTGGCACGGTGAAGTCGGCGATTGCGCTGGGCGGTCTTTTGCTGGACGGCATAGGCGACACCATACGCATATCGCTGGCTGCAGAGCCGGAAGACGAAGTCAAAGTCGGCTTCGATATTCTGAAGTCGCTGGCTATACGCTCCAACGGCATCAACTTTATTGCCTGCCCCAGCTGCTCGCGTCAGGAATTTGATGTCATACGCGTGATGAATGCGCTGGAGGCTCGCCTTGAGGATGTGCGCGTGCCTATGGATGTCTCCGTCATTGGCTGCAAGGTGAATGGTCCGGGCGAGGCGAAAGAGGCGGACATCGGTGTGGTCGGTGCCTTGCCCAATAGCCTGGTTTATCGCCATGGCGAGAAGAGTCATCTCATTCCCACCAATAATCTGGTGGATGAAATAGAAAAAATGGTGCGTGAGCGCGTGCGTGAGCACGAGGCCGCTGCAGCGGCGCAGAAGGCTGAAGATGAAGCCCGCGGCGTTATCGTGCGTGCGCACTGAACGGAAGGCGATGTAAAGAATGAGTCAGAAGATCACTGCCATCCGTGGCTTTAACGACATCCTGCCGGCCGATACCGGCCGCTGGGCCGCTGTCGAATCCGTGCTGCGTGATCTCATGCGCTCCTATGGCTATCACGAAATCCGTCTACCCATCGTCGAGAGCACGCCGCTGTTCGCGCGCGCAATCGGCGAAGTCACGGATATTGTGGAAAAGGAAATGTATTCCTTTGCCGACCGTGGTGGTGAGCCCATCACCTTGCGCCCGGAAGGGACGGCGGGTTGTGTGCGTGCGGTACTGGAGCATGGCCTTAGCTATAACCAGACGCAGCGTCTCTGGTATACCGGACCCATGTTCCGCTACGAGCGCCCGCAGAAAGGACGCTATCGGCAGTTCCACCAGTTCGGGGCGGAAACTTTTGGCATGACCGGGCCGGATATCGATGCCGAGCTCATCCTGCTCACCGCCCGCCTGTGGCGCGAGCTGGGCTTGGAAAAGGCCGTCCGCCTTGAGCTTAATTCCTTGGGTGAAATCCATGAGCGTGCGAATTTCCGCGCGGCTCTGGTGAAATATCTGGAGCAACACCGCACGCAGCTCGATGAAGACTCGCAGCGCCGTCTTACCAGCAATCCTTTGCGCATTCTGGATAGCAAGGATGCGGGTACGCAGAAAATTCTGGAAGGCGCACCACGGCTGCCGGACTTTCTCGAGGCCGAATCCCGCGAGCATTTCGCGACATTGTGTGCCGTGCTGGATGCGGCTGGTGTGAACTATGTGTTGAATGCGAATCTGGTACGCGGTCTGGATTACTACAACAAGACCGTATTCGAGTGGGTGACCTCCGAGCTGGGTGCACAAGGTACGGTGTGTGCCGGCGGCCGTTACGACGGTCTGGTTGAGCAGCTGGGTGGCCAGAAAACGCCGGCTGTGGGTTTTGCCATCGGCCTTGAACGTCTGGTTTTATTGCAAGCTGCGGTGTATCCGGAAACAGAAAACTCCGAGGCCGATGTCTTTGTGGCGGCAGTAGGCGAGGGCACTGCCCTGCCGGCCCTGATGCTGGCCGAGACGCTGCGCAGCGAGCTGCCGGATCTGCGCGTGCTGGTCAATTGCGGTGGTGGTAGCTTCAAGTCGCAGTTCAAGAAGGCCGATAAATCCGGCGCCCGCTTTGCGCTGGTGCTGGGTGAGGATGAAGTAAAGAACAGCACCGTGGCCCTGAAGTGGCTGCGTGAAGAGCATGAGCAGAAAACGCTGGCACAGTCCGACGTGGCTGCGTTCCTGAAAGCAACCCATACGCTTTGACGAAAAGCCTTTTGCATAAACATCTGTGCCCGGCCTGACCGGTAGCAGGACATAAGGAGCAGCAAGTGAGCCATGATGAAGAACAAGTCGAAAGCCTGAAGCGTTTCTTCAAGGATTACGGCACCCCCATCCTGACCGGTGTAGTGCTGGCTTTGGCGGTGTTTGCCGGCTGGCGTTACTGGGATAACCAGCGCATTGATGCCTCCACCAAGGCCGCCACGGTTTTTCAGGACATGTTGGGTGCTGTGCAGCGCAGTCATGTGAATCCGGCAGACAAAGCCGCCAGCGTTGATGTGCAGCGCTATGCCAAGGCCTTGCGTGAGGACTATGCCAAGACGCCGTTTGCGGCCAGTGCCGGTCTCTTGCTCGCGCGGCAGGCCGTGGATCGCAATGATTTCAAAGAAGCTGAAAAGCAGCTGCGCTGGGTACTGGAGCTGAAGCCGGAAGAAAGTGTGCGCATTCTTGCCACTACGCGTCTGGCGCGTGTGCTGGCCGCCGACAAGAAATATGACGAGGCGCTGGTCCTGCTCGGCAAGGAAACAGATGCCGGCTTCAAGCCGACTGTGGAAGAGCTCAAGGGTGATATTTATCAGGCTCAGGGCAAGATTCCGGAAGCCCAGAAGGCTTATCTCGCTGCGGTTGATGCCCTGCAATCCCGTGATGACGAGCGTCGCCCGCTATTGGAAATGAAGATGGCGGATGTGGGCTTGGCCGCGCCCGAGAAGAAAAAAGCTGACGACAAGAAGGTCGGCGATGTGAAGGCGGAGTCCAAGTCCTCGTGAGCCCTTTCCGTTTTCTCCGCATCCTGTTGCCGGCGGCCTGTCTGGCAGTGGCTGCTTGCAGCAGCACGCCACCAGCCCCCAAGCCCAAGTCCTATCCGGATCTGCCCTCCGACAAGGTAGTGCTCAAGCGTGTTTGGAAAGCAACCGCGGGCGATGGTCTGGGTGAGGCCGATGTGCGCCTGGTGCCCACTATCGGTGAGCAGCGGGTGACGGCTGCCGGCCACAATGGGGTGCTGCTGTCCTTGCAGCGGGAAAACGGCAAGGTGATCTGGAAAAAATCCACCGGCCTGCCGCTGACGGCGGGACCGGCAGCCGCCTATGGCGCGATCGTCGTGGCGACGGCCAAGGGTGAGGTGGCGCTTTTCGCCGAGGCGGATGGCGCACTGAAGTGGAAGGTGCCGGTGGGCGCGGCAGTGCTGGCTGCGCCGGCACTGAGTGCCGATACGGTCGTGGTGCTGTCGGCGGATGGTGTGATTCATGCGCTGGCGCTGGCAACCGGTGAGCAGCGCTGGACCTATAACACCACGGTGCCGCCGCTCAGTCTGCATGCCAATGCGGCGCCTTTGGTCGTGGGCAATAGCGCGTTTGTGGCGACTTCCGGCGGCAAGCTGGTGCGTCTGGATCTGACCTCGGGCGTGGCTGCCTGGGAGCTGCGCGTGGCCAGCAATAACGGCCGCTCCGAACTTGAGCGCATGAATGATGTGGTGGGCGATCTGCTCATGCCCGATGCCAATGTGCTCTACAGTGTCGGCTACCAGTCCCAGCTTACGGCGGTGGATGTGAATACCGGTCGCCGGCGTTGGCAGTACGATGCTTCCAGCGTCAATGGTCTCGCGGAAGGCTTGGGCAATGTCTATGTCACTGACACTGAGGGCCATGTGCTGGCGGTGGATCGCAATAGTGGCAAGGTGGTGTGGAAGCAGTCCGACTACCAATACCGGCGCCTGACCGGAGCCAGCGTGGTGGGCAGTGTGCTGGCGCTGGGTGATGACGAAGGTCGTGTGCATTTACTGGCACAAAGTGATGGCCAGGTGCGTGGCCGTTTCAGCGTGAGCAGTGATGCGTTGGTGAATGTGCAGGGGCGTGGCGATGAGCTCTATGTCTGGGACGAAGACGGTGGTCTTTCGGCCTGGCGGATACGCGCTCCGAAGTAGGCGACCGGGCTTGCAGAAGTTTGTCATCATCCCCGCCTTGGCGGGGATGACGTTTTTTAAGCAGAAGTTCTTTTTCGCAGCAGCATTATCCAGAGATAGCAGATGAAACCCGTGATCGCGCTGGTGGGCCGTCCTAATGTCGGCAAGTCCACCTTGTTCAACCAGCTGACGAAAAGTCGCGATGCCCTGGTCGCCGACCTGCCGGGGCTTACGCGCGATCGCAAATACGGCGATGCCCGCATTGAGGATAAATCCTTCATCGTCATTGATACCGGTGGTATCGGTGAGGGCGAGCAAGGTATCGATGCGCATATGGCAGAGCAATCGCGTCTGGCCATTCATGAGGCGGATATCGTTCTGTTTCTGGTGGACGCGCGTGTTGGTCTCACTGGCGCTGATCAGGAAATTGCTGCCGAATTGCGCACGCTGAGCAAGCGCGTGCATGTGGTGGTGAACAAGATTGACGGGGTGCATGAGGAGGCTGCGCTCGCAGACTTCCATCGTCTTGGCATGGGCGAGCTCTTCGGTATCGCGGCCAGCCATGGCCGTGGCGTGGCGCAGATGATTCAGGATGTGCTGGCCGATTATCCGCCGGATGAAGCAGAAGCTCCGCTGGCAGAAACCGGCATCAAGATCGCCATCGTCGGCCGTCCCAATGTTGGTAAGTCCACGCTGGTAAATCGTCTGCTCGGCGAAGATCGTGTGGTGGTCTTCGATATGCCGGGGACCACGCGTGACTCTATCTATATTCCCTTCGAGCGCCGTGATCAGCGCTACACCCTGATTGATACGGCCGGGGTGCGTCGTCGTGGCCGTGTTGACGAGGGCGTGGAAAAATTTTCTGTCATCAAGACCCTGCAGGCCATCAAGGATGCGCATGTGGTGGTGTTGGTGCTCGATGCGCGCGAAAGCATTGTGGATCAGGATCTGCACATGCTTGGGTTTGTGCTGCAGAGTGGCCGCGCACTGGTGATTGCCATCAATAAATGGGATGGCATGGATGAATACGACCGCAAGATGGTCAAGCAGGACATTGAGCGCCGTCTGGATTTCACGCCTTGGGCGCGCATACACCTGATTTCGGCCATGCATGGCACGGCGGTGGGGGATCTCTATCCCTCCATCGAGAAGGCCTATGCCTCCTCCTATATCAAAGTGCCGACCAATAGGCTGACCCAAATTCTGGAAGACGCTATTGAGCAGCATCAGCCGCCTTTGGTGGGCGGGCGTCGTATCAAGCTGCGCTATGCCCATATGGGCGGTCAAAATCCGCCCCGTATCATCATTCACGGCAACCAGACCGCTGCCGTGCCCAATGCCTACAAGCGTTATCTCGAAAACATCTTCCGTAAGGTCTTGAAGATAGAGGGCACGCCCATCGGTATTGAGTTCAAGACCGGCGACAACCCCTTCAAAGATCGCGTCAACGAGCTCTCGCCCGCCAAGCTGGAAAAGCGTCGCCGTACCATTCAGGAGCACAAGCGCCGCGACAAGAAGCGCTGAGGCTGCGGCCGCGCGTGCTCGTCGGCTTGTCCTTTTTGGACAAGGTATTCGTCATTCCGGGGGAGTGTGAGCAGGCGCGGCAAGCTGCTATCCTCCCTGCCTCCGCGCACCCGGCCGGCATCGTGGCACGACGATGGTTATCTGGCTTGAACCACAACGAGAAGAACGCAGTCCGCCATGATTGACTCCATACTCGCTTTCTGGGAGCACCTTCGCTCCCAACCCAGTTTCTGGGGCTTTGTCACCATTCCCGTTGTTGCTGCCGTTGTTACCTGGGCCCATGTCTGGTTCGCCATGAAGATGGTGTTCTTCCCGCTGGAGTTCGTGGGCATCTGGAAGCCGTGGATAGGCTGGCAGGGTATTGTGCCGCGCAAGGCCGGCAAGATGGCCGCCATCGTTGTTGACAACACCCTGGCAAAACTGGGCTCACTTTCGGAAATTTTCCGCGAGATGGATCCGGACAAGATTGCCCGTCACGTCAGCGAAGGTCTGATGGAGCGCATCGAGGACATGGTCGACGAGATCATGAACGAGAAAAACCGCGTGTTCTGGGAAAACCTGCCTGTCAGCTTCAAGAAGCGTGTTTATTCCCGGGTGCGTCGTCAGGTGCCGGCAATCATGGAAGGGCTGGTGCGCGATCTCGGTGAAAACATCGAAGACCTCATCAATCTCAAGGCTATGGTTGTGCGCCAGATGGAAGGCGACAAGGCTCTGGTAGTGCGCGTTTTCCAGGAAGTGGGCGACCGCGAAATCGCTTTTATCGTTAAATCCAGCTTCTGGATCGGTGGCATCTTCGGCTGCGTACAGATGGTGCTCTGGTATTTTTTCCCATGGCACTGGGGTCTGCCGTTGTATGGTGCTGTGCTGGGCTATGCCACCAACTGGCTGGCCTTGGCCATGGTGTTCCGCCCGCTCAATCCCATCAAGATTGGTCCATGGCGTTTGCAGGGTCTTTTCCTCAAGCGCCAGCCGGAAATCTCTGACAAATTTGCTGAGCTTGCTACGCAGGAAATGGTGTCGCTCAAGCATCTGGTGAATGAAATGCTCACCGGCACCTATGCCGAGCGCACCCGTTCGCTGATTCGCCGTCATATCGGCCCGCTGCTGGAAGGTGGTGTGGTGCGTACCGCGATCCAGCTCACCGTGGGTCCCACCGGTTACGCTTCGCTCAAGCGCACCATTGTGGAAAAGGCCGCACTGCTGTCATTGGCGCCATTGTCCAATCCGCAGTTCAACAAAGATCGCGCCAAGGTGATTGCCTCCATCTTCTCCACGCGTATGAAGGCTATGACGACCAAGGAATTCCAGGACCTTTTGCGTCCGGCTTTCCAGGAAGATGAGTGGATAGTCATCATGCTGGGTGGTGTGCTGGGTGCCGTGGCCGGCTGGATACAGCTGATGACTGGCTTCACGCACTAAGCCTTGTTTGAGCTGCATAAAAAAGCCCGGCTAGTCCGGGCTTTTTTATGGATTTATATACATCACTCCCTAAATGCTCTGTCATCCCGGCGAAGGCCGGGATCCAGCGACTTTATGTTCTTTAGATGCTGTCAAAGTCGCTGGGCCCCGGCCTTCGCCGGGGCGACAATTGCGAAAGCAATGCTTAGGGAGTTAAAGATGTAGATCCCCTTTTTTAGGGGCAGTATTCAGATGGCTTCAAGCTCCGCAATACTCAGTTGCCGCTTATGCCATTGCACGGGCTCGCTACCGCTGACGGCGGCTGCAATCAAATGTGGCGCTGCCTGTGTTTGCCAGAGTTGCAGGGCCGGGCCGCTCGCATATTGCTGTGCTTGTTCGCCGCGTACATCAAAAGCCAGTAGTGCCAGATTGCCAGCCAGGCCCTCGCCCAAGGCTTTTACGCTGGCCTCCTTGAGCGTCCATAGCCGGAAAAACAGCATGGTACGTTCGCTGGGCGGGCAGGCCTGCAGCGCTTCGTTTTCCTGGGCAGAAAAATAGCGGGCGGCGATCTTTTCCATGGCCACGGCGCGTGGAGTTTCGATGTCTATGCCGCAGGGGCGTTGCGCTGCAATAACGGCAATGCCGGTGCTGGCATGGCTGAGACTGATATGCCAGCCGCTATTGCCTGTCAGCAGCAGGCGGCCACTGTCGGCGCGCGCAAAGCGCAGGGATTCGGCAGGCAGATGCGTGGCCAGCAGTTGCCGCAGCAGCAGGCGCGAGAGCAGGAAGCTGCGCTGCCGTGATGGCGCCGTGATGTCGGCTAAGCGTGCTTGTTCCTCCGCATCCAGACGGTTTTTCAGCTTGGGCGAGAGTGGCTGCGCCTCATCACGCAGCCACAGGATGTGCGCGCTTGTCATGGCGTTGATGGCAGCACCAGCAAGGGATCGATACGCGCGTCATTGAGGCTTACTGTCCAGTGCAGATGTGGACCAGTGGCGCGGCCGGTGCTGCCGATAAGGCCGATGACATCACCCGCTTTCACAATATCTCCGTTCTTCACATCGATACGGCTGAGGTGGCAGAGCATGGAGATGAGGCCGTGGCCGTGATCAATCATGACGGTGCGGCCGTTGAAAAAATAATCACCGGTCTGTGCCACCACGCCCGCCGCTGGTGCCCATACCGCTTGCCCCTGAGGTGCGGCGATATCCATGCCCAGATGGGGGGCGCGTGCTTCGCCATTGAAAAAGCGCTTGCGGCCAAAGCTGGGATTGGTCTGTCCCTTGGTGGGCAGTATGAAGCTGGGCCAGGCTGCCGACGGAGTGGCTGCACTTTCTGAAAATGTCTTGTAGACCACCTGCTGCTCTTTCGCTTCGCGGGCATAGCGCGCCAGTTCTTCCGGTCCGGGATTTACGTGCTTGTCCTTAGGCGGCAGTGTGATGTGCTGCTCTTCGTATTTCTTTTCCGTGATGATGAAGTCCAGATTTTCCGTAACGCTTCCCTTCTTCAGCTGCACGCTGCTCACCCCGGCGGTGGCTGCCAGCGGAATGCCCACGACGAGATAGCGTGAGCCATCCGCTTTTTTTTCTATCAGCACGGGATGGTCGTCATAGCTGGCCCTGATGTCGGCGGGCAGTCCGGCCGGCAGAGGGAGGATGGCGATGCCGCCCGGCACCCGCGCTTCTTGCGGGCCGGCAAATGCGGCCGTGACCAGAAATAGCGTGCTGCAAAAAATGCTGGTCCGGCGCATCAGTTTTTCTCCGTGGCGGTGATGGTGGCAGTGATATGGCCATCGGCCAGACGTGCCTGCAGCGTGCGGCCGATTCCGGCATCGTCTACCGAGCGCAGTACGTGACCTTCGCTTTCCACAATGGCAAAGCCGCGCGCGACGATGGCCAAGGGGCTGGCCAGTTGGGCGCGTTCCGCCAGATGTTGCAGGGCCGTTTTTTGCTCACGCAGTTGCAGGTTCATGGCGCGTGCAAGACGTTGTTCCAGGCCATCGACTTGCTGTTGCAGTGCCGGCAGGCGATGCGCCGGATGTTGGCCGCGCAGGCGCGCGAGCAAGCTTTGCAGCTGCGCCGAGCGAGAGCGTAATTCCTGCTGCTGGGCACGTTTCAGGCGCAGCTCCAGTCCGTCCAATTTCTGCATCAGTTCCTGCAGGCGCTGGCCCGGATGGCGCAGGCGTGCGCGTAAATGCGTGAGCTGCTGGGTCAACATGGTTAGCTGTTTGCGCAGGGCACGCACCAGCAGGATTTCAAAGCCTTCAAAGCTGTCCAGCAGTTCTTCACCATCCTGGCTCAGCAGTTCGGCTGCGGCAGAAGGAGTGGGAGCACGTACATCGGCGACAAAATCGGCAATGGTGAAATCGGTTTCATGGCCGACGCCGCTCACAACGGGCAGGCGACTGCCGGCAATGGCCCGCGCCACGATTTCCTCGTTAAAGGCCCAAAGGTCTTCCAGCGAGCCGCCACCGCGCGCGACGAGGATGACGTCGAAGTCCGCCTGCGCATTCGCCAGTGCAATGGCGCGCACAATAGCTGGTCCGGCTTCTTTGCCCTGTACCGGTACGGGAATAACGGTTACCGGCAGGCCGGGAAAGCGCCGGCCCAGTACGGAGATGATGTCGCGCACCGCAGCGCCAGTCGGCGAAGTAATCACGGCAAGATGGCGCACATGCTCGGGCAGTTCACGTTTGCGTTCAGCAGCAAACAGGCCCTCATTCTGCAGGCGCAGGCGCAGCTCATCATAGGCGCGGCGCAGTGCGCCGAGACCGGCTTCCTCCATCTGCTCGACAATAAGCTGATAGTCGCCGCGTGGCGCATACAGACTGAGACGTGCTTTCACCAGCACTTGCTGGCCGTTTTTTGGGGTAAAGCGTAGAAAGCGGTTGTTGCCACGGAACATGGCAGCGCGTATCTGTGCGCCGGCATCTTTCAGCGTGAAATAGAGATGGCCGGAAGAGGGCTGGGAAAAATTGGAGATCTCGCCTTCAACCCAGAGATTGGGAAAGCTGTTTTCCAGCAGATCACGTGCCTGATCATTGAGCAGGCTGACGCTGAGGATATTGCGGGTCGCGGTCATTGGTGGGTCCGGGCAGGATATGCGCGGATTCTAGCAGGCCGAACCACGTATTTTCCGGTATGGATTGTGTTGGGCTATTGCATAAACTACGCGGCCTTTATGCATGCTCAGGGAGGCCGTTCGTATGAATAGATGGGTGATGGAGGCAGGTGCTTTGCTGTTGATTGCTGTCGTGGCCGCAGGCTGGCATTACCGGGCCCGTATCATGGCGGCCATCAATCCACCGGCCTCCGCAGCCAATCCCATGGAGCAGCCGGATGTGCTTTACACTTGGGTGGACAAGGAGGGTGTTACGCATTATTCGCAAGCCGCCGGCAAGGGCGCCCGGGTTGAGTATGACGGCTCCGGCATTACCCCGGTGGCACCGGTAGAAGCCAGCTTTACAGAGCCTCTGACAGCGGCGGCGGATGGACGCAAAGGCAGTGCTACCTTGCACGATATGCGCCGCGAGATGCAGGAGAACCAGATGAGGATGCAGGAGACCAAGGACGCAGCAGCAGGCCTGTGAGGGGTTTGTCGGCCGGCTCTGCCCACTCAAGACAAAAGCTGCGACAGCTGCTTGCGGGCTGTGGTAAGCAGGGCACAACTGGAGGACAGACCGATGATGCGTGAAACCGTAGTGCCCTTGGTGGTGATAGCCCTCGTGGCAGGCGCAGGTTGGTATTACCGTGAGCCGCTGACGCAGCAATTCAATAAATCGCGTAGCTCCCTTGGGGCGAGTGCCGACAAGAGTGGCGCGCTGTCTGGGCCTGAATCAGAGTCGGCACCGGTGGCCAGTCACCAGACCCCGCATAAGGACACGGTTTACCGCTGGGTGGACGAGAAGGGAGTCACTCATTATGACCAGCAGGCCGGTGCTGGCCGCGAGACTGTCGAGATCGACCAGAGCCGTATCCAGTCACTGAACTCCTATTCCTCGGCCACTGGTGCAACGGCAACGGTGCCGGCTTCCGCGCGCAGCTCTGCGGCCAATCGTGAGAAAAGTGAGGCAAAACGCCGTGGCATGAGTCCGATTGAAAGTCTTCCCCAGGCTCAGGCCGCGCCCCTCTGAGTCCCAAGGCCATTCCTTATGCGTATTCTTTCCTTATTCATCACTCTCCTGATCGTTGCCTGGCTGGTTTACACCCAGATGGGAGGCGAGCAGGCGGCTAGCCAGACGGCTGGCTATCGCCAGGCCGAACAAAAGGCCGAGGCCGTGAGTGCTCAGGTCCAGGCCCAGTTCGACCAGCAAGCTACCCAGATATCACATATGGAGTCGGCTCAGGAGCGGGCTGGCCAAGCTGCGCAGTCCATGGAGCAAGCGCCTGCGGAATCCGCCCCCTAGCCACCTTCTTCGGGTTCAACCCGCCCCGCCTTTCCTCTATAATCGCGCCCTTCCTTTTTTCAGCCCGGCCTTTGGCCCGGCTGATCCGGGGGCTTTGCCGCCCCTCTGTCCCGTCTGAAGGGTGATCCCATGCTTGATATCGTTCAGGAAGCACTCACATTTGATGATGTCCTCCTGCTGCCGGACTATTCCGAAGTCCTGCCCAAGGATGTGAGCCTGAAAACCCGCCTCACGCGCGGCATCGCCCTGAATATTCCCTTGATGTCGGCCGCCATGGATACCGTCACCGAGGCGCGCATGGCCATCGCCATTGCCCAGGAAGGCGGCATCGGCATCCTGCACAAAAATATGGATATCGCCGCTCAGGCAGCGGAAGTGCGCCGCGTGAAGAAATACGAAGCCGGTATGGTGAAAGACCCTATTACCGTTGGGCCGGATACCACCGTGGGCGCTCTGCTCGAGCTGACCCGTGCCAATCGCATCTCCGGTGTGCCGGTAGTAGTCGGCAATGATCTGGTTGGTATCGTCACCAGCCGCGATATGCGCTTTGAAACCAAGCTCGATTTGCCGGTCTCCAGCATCATGACGCCGAAATCCGCACTGGTCACCGTGAAGGAAGGCGAGAGCCACGAGCGCATTAAAGAATTGCTGCATCAACACCGCATCGAGAAAGTGCTGGTGGTGGATGACAACTATCAGCTTAAGGGCCTCATAACCGTTAATGACTTCCGCAAGGCTGAGCTCTATCCCAAGGCCGTTAAAGATGCACAGGGCAGCTTGCGCGTTGGTGCAGCCGTCGGCACCGGTGCTGAAACCGAAGCCCGCGCTGAAGCGCTGATCGAAGCCGGTGTGGATGTGCTGGTGGTGGACACCGCCCACGGCCATAGCCGTGGTGTGATCGAGCGTGTGCGCTGGATCAAGAAGACCTATCCGAATATGCAGGTCATTGGCGGCAATATCGCGACCGGTGATGCGGCTCTCGCACTGCTGGATGCTGGTGCTGATGCCGTGAAAGTGGGTATTGGCCCCGGCTCTATTTGCACCACGCGTATCGTCGCCGGTATCGGCGTGCCGCAGATTTCGGCCATTGATAATGTGGCGCGTGCACTGAACAACCAGATTCCGCTGATTGCCGATGGCGGCATCCGTTTCTCTGGTGATATCGCCAAGGCGATTGCCGCTGGCGCCAGTGTCATCATGGTGGGCTCGCTGCTTGCCGGCACCGAAGAAGCACCGGGCGAAGTCGAGCTTTTCCAAGGCCGTTATTATAAGGCCTATCGCGGTATGGGTTCGCTGGGTGCCATGGGCGGCAATACCGGTTCTGCTGATCGTTATTTTCAGGATGCTGCGGCGGGCGTGGAAAAATTGGTGCCGGAAGGTATCGAAGGTCGCGTGCCTTATAAGGGCCCCATGAGCGGTATCGTGCACCAGTTGGTGGGCGGCCTGCGTTCTTCCATGGGCTATACCGGCTCGGCTGATATCGAAACCATGCGTACGCGTCCCAAATTCGTGAAGATCACCTCGGCCGGCATGAAAGAATCGCATGTGCACGATGTGACCATCACGAAAGAAGCGCCGAACTACCGCGTCGGCTGATTGAGAACACAAGCAGGCCGCGCTTGCTGCGTGGGCGAACTTTGCGCGTCGGGTCAGGTACTTTTTGTACGCTCACCTCCGCTTAAAGTCCGCCGCCTTGCAATCACAGCCTGCTTGCGTCCTCAATAAATTGATTGGTTGAACAAGCGGGGCATATTGCCCCGTTTCTGTTTTTTGAATTGCCGAGAGCGCCATGAGCCAACACGATATCCATGCCCACCGCATCCTGATTCTGGATTTCGGTTCCCAGTACACCCAGTTGATTGCCCGCCGTGTACGTGAGCTTGGCGTGTATTGCGAGCTGCGTGCCTTCGATATGACGGAAGCGGAAATTCGTGAATTCAATCCGCGCGGCATCATTCTTTCCGGTGGTCCGGAAACGGTGACGCAAGAAGGCACGCCGCGTGCGCCTGAATGTGTGTTCACGCTTGGTGTGCCGGTCTTCGGTACTTGCTATGGCATGCAGACCATGGCGCAGCAACTGGGCGGCAAGGTTGAATCTTCGGATATGCGCGAATTTGGTTATGCCGCCGTAAAGTTGGAGGCGAAATCGCGTTTCTTCGAGGGTATTGAAGATCATGTGGCCGCTGATGGCTCGGTCTCGCTGGATGTCTGGATGAGTCACGGTGACAAAGTTACGGTGCTGCCAGCAGGCTTTGCCGTTACCGCTTCCACGCCCAGCTGCCCCATTGCTGCCATGAGCGATGAGACCAAGCATTTTTACGGTGTGCAGTTCCATCCTGAAGTGACGCACACCAAGCAGGGCGGCCGCATGTTGGAGCGCTTCCTGCTCGATATCTGTGGCTGTGAGGCGCTGTGGACGCCGGCCAATATCGTGGCGGATTCCATTGAGCGTATTCGTGCTCAGGTCGGTGATGATCAGGTGCTGCTTGGCCTTTCCGGTGGCGTCGATTCTTCCGTGGTCGCCGCCATGTTGCACAAGGCCATAGGCGACAAGCTCACCTGTGTTTTTGTGGACAACGGCTTGCTGCGCAAGAACGAGGGCGATCAGGTCATGGCCATGTTTGCGAAAAACATGGGCGTGCGCGTGATACGCGTTGATGCGGAGGATGAGTTCCTTGGCAAACTTTCCGGCGTTAATGATCCGGAAAAGAAACGCAAGATTATCGGCAATACCTTTATCGATATCTTTGATCGCGAATCATCCAAGCTCGCCGCCGGTGGCGTGAACTGGTTGGCCCAAGGCACGATTTATCCGGATGTGATCGAGTCTGCTGCCAGCAAGACCGGTAAGGCCCATGTCATCAAGTCGCATCACAATGTTGGCGGCTTGCCGGAAAACATGAAGATGAAGCTGGTCGAGCCGCTGCGCGAATTGTTCAAGGATGAAGTGCGCAAGATCGGTCTTGAGCTCGGCTTACCTTACGACATGGTCTATCGCCATCCCTTCCCCGGCCCCGGTCTCGGTGTGCGCATCCTTGGCGAAGTGAAGAAGGAATACGCCGATATCCTGCGCGAAGCCGATGCCATTTTTCTGGAAGAGCTGCACAAGGCCGACTGGTATCACCAGACCTCACAGGCCTTTGCCGTCTTCCTGCCGGTGAAGTCCGTGGGTGTGGTCGGTGACGGTCGTCGCTACCAGTGGGTGATTTCACTGCGTGCCGTACAAACCATTGATTTCATGACTGCGCATTGGGCGCATCTGCCCTACGAGCTATTGGGCACGGTGAGCAATCGCATCATTAATGAAATCGAGGGTGTGTCGCGCGTGGTCTATGACGTATCCGGAAAGCCACCGGCCACCATCGAGTGGGAATGATTTTAAGCTGCTGCAAAGCCTTGATACTTCGTTGTGGCTCGGGCTGCGCTGCTCATTTACGACTTCTGCCTGCTGCGAGTGCGTGATCCATCGTTGCCTATTGTCCTGCGCTGCTCATTTACTGACGAGTAAACTCCGCTGCTCGGACAAGAGGCGCTTCGGCTAACACACTCTCGCGCGGCCTCAGAGCTGGCGCTGTTTCGCCGCCGCAAGAGCTGCCATGAACGAATACATTGCGAAGGTTGAGCTGAAAAAATCTTTTCGCCTGATCAATCACGGGCCGACGGTGCTGGTCTCGGCCAGTCATGGCGGTGTGGACAATGTCATGGCGGCCGCTTGGTGCTGTGCGCTGGATTTTGATCCGCCCAAGCTCACCATCGTGCTGGATAAAAGCACGGCGACGCGGGCGCTTTTGGAAAAGAGCGGTGAGTTTGTCATTCAGGTACCGAATGCGGCGCAGTTGCAGCTGACCGAGGCCGTGGGCTCCATGAGCCATTCCGAACAGCCGGGCAAGCTCAGGGCTTGTGGTGTGGAACTTTTCCATCAGCCTGATTCCTCCCTGCCTTTTGTGGTCGGCTGCTCAGCCTGGCTGGCCTGCCGTCTTGTCCCCGAAGCCCATAATCAGCAGACCTATGATCTTTTCATTGGCGAGATCACCGGGGCCTGGGCCGATACCCGCATTTTTCGCGACGGGCACTGGCAGTTTGAAAATGCCGGCCCCGAATGGCGCAGCCTGCACCATGTGGCCGGTGGTCATTTCTATGCCATTGGTGCTGCCCTGACCGCTGCGCCGCTCAAGTAAGCTTTCCGTACTGTTGTAATGCCTGCCTTCGCCCTAAACTCGGGGCCGTCTTTGCGTGTGGGGCCTTGCCTACAGGGACGAGCTTGGAGTTTGGTCGGGTCATGAGTGCGCTGGAAAAAATGGAAAATGCCGAGGCGGCGGTGCTGGAGTTGTCGCTGTTCTTTGTGCGCCATTCTCTGCCGTACTGGCCGGCGCAATTGTCTTCCGTGCTGATTGCCTTGCGTGAACGTGATGCTGCCCGAGCTCTGGATGCTTGGTCGCGTCTGGCCCTGATGGGCGAGAACGGGCTCATGCAACTACGAATTAATTACGACGATGGCTTTCGCGCCGCGGATATGGATGCTGAGCAAGGTCATTTCGGGGTTCTGCTGCAACAGACGCTGGATACGGTGAACAATCTGCGTTTTTACCTGCGCAACGGCGTTAACAAGCCCCTCGTCACCATTCTGCCCGATGTCGTTATATGAGTAGCCTGCCCACTTTCACTATTCACGATGAAGCCTTTATGCGCCGCGCGCTGGAACTGGCACGCGAAGGTGAGCGCTTGGGCGAAGTGCCGGTAGGCGCGGTTGTGGTGGCCAATGGCCAGATCGTGGGTGAGGGTTTCAATGCCGCTATCAGTCGCCACGATGCTACGGCTCATGCCGAGGTACAGGCCTTGCGCGAAGCCGGCGCGGCCTTGGCTAATTACCGGCTGGAAGGCGCCACGCTGTATGTGACGCTGGAGCCTTGCACCATGTGCGTGGGTGCGCTGGTACATGCCCGCATTGCGCGCGTTGTATTTGCGACTACCGAGCCCAAGGCCGGCTCGCTGGTGAGTGCTCGCCGCCAGCTGGAAAATGGTTATTACAACCATGTATTCGTCTTTGAGGGTGGGCTGTTGGCCGATGAAGCCTCCGCCATGCTCTCTGATTTTTTCCGGCGTCGCCGCGCCGAACAGAAAAGCGGCAAAAGCCCGAGTGAGGATTGAGTAATGAATGAACGTGTACGTTTTGAAGTTCGTGAGCAGATTGCCTATGTAACCATGTCGCGTACCGACAAATACAATGCTCTGGACTGGGAAATGTTTATCGGCCTGATCGGCGCGGCCAAGAAAATCAGTCGCGATAAAAGCATACGGGCCGTCATCCTGCAGGGTGAGGGCAAGGCCTTTTGCAGCGGATTGGATTTCCCTTCTTTTGCCAAGCAGCAGGGCCGTATGGTTCGTGGTTTTCTCACCTATGGCGTGAAAACCACGAATATGTTTCAGGAAGTGGCTTGGTGTTGGCGTCGTCTGCCGGTGCCGGTCATCGCGGTCATTCATGGCTATTGCTATGGTGGCGGCTTGCAGATCGCCCTAGGCGCTGATTTCCGTTTCACCACGCCGGATTGTGAATTCTCCATTCTGGAAGCCAAGTGGGGTCTGATTCCTGATATGAGTGGCACGGTCACTCTGCGTGAGCTGCTGCCCATGGATCAGGCCAAATTGCTGGCTATGACGGGCCGCATGCTGAAGGGCGATGAAGCGCTCAAGCTCAATATGGTGACGGCGGTTTCTGCTGATCCTTTGGCTGATGCGGAAAAGCTGGCCGCTGAAATCAAGACGCGCTCACCGGACTCTGTGGCTTCCACCAAGGCGTTATTCCAGAAGAACTGGGTGAATGGCGTGCGCAGTGCTTTTCGCCGCGAGCGCTATTTGCAACTGGGCCTGCTCTTTGGCAAGAACCGCTTTATTGCGCAGGAAGCCAATTTCAAGAAGCAGAAGGCGGACTTCCTGCCACGCAAATAAGAGTTTCTCTCAGAAAAAAGCCCGCGATCAGCGGGCTTTTTATTGCGTCGATTTGTAGGTCGGGCTAAAGCCCGACCTACAAGAAAACAGCGGATTACTTGAGGTTCTGAGCCAGAAAGCGGTCCAGCGCATTGGCAAAGGCCATGCGGTCTTGCTGGCTGAAGGTCGCGGGGCCACCCACCTGAACACCGCTGCTGCGTAACTCCTCCATGAAGTTGCGCATGGTCAGACGCTGCTTGATGTTCTCAGTCGTATAAAACGTGCCGCGCGGATTCAGCGCAAAAGCGCCTTTCTCCACGACTTTGGCGGCCAGCGGGATGTCCGCCGTGATGGCGATATCGCCCGGCTGTATCAGTTCCACAATACGGTCATCGGCCACATCGAAACCGGCAGGCACCTGTATGGACTTGAGCCAGTCCACTTTCGGTACAGGAATGAACTGATTGGCGACCAAGGTGCAGACGATGCGACGTTTTTCGGCGGCCTTGAAAAGAATGTCCTTGATGACATTGGGGCAGGCATCGGCATCTACCCAGAGTTGCAGGCGTCGGTGTGTGGCGTCAGTCATGGTGAAAGGGCTTGATGGCTGCTTGTGATGGCGGTGAACGGTAGCTGAAAAAAAGCCCCGGCTCGCGGGGCTTTTTTGTCGCCAAGGCTTTTATCGCGTGACCTGCTTCCTGCTGCTGTTCATCGCGACGCGATCCTCGCTGCCGCTGCCATTGGTGGCCAGCAAGAGGGAGTCGTAGAAGCGGCGTACTTGCTGCACATAGTGCAGGGCCTGGCCGACGGGGATATTACGGCCGCTACGACGGGCTTCCTGTGCCATGGTGCGTAAGTGCTGGCTTACAACCAACCACTTGTCACCGTTGTCACCGGCCTTGAAGGCATGCTGGCGGGCACGGTCGATATGGGCGGGGCCCATATTATATGCGGCCAGTGCCATCCAGGTGCGATCCGGCTCCTGAACAGAGTCCGGCAGGCTCTTGAGAATCTGCTGGTAGTAGGCGGCGCCACCACGAATGCTTTGCGGCACATTGGTACGGTCATCCACGCCCATATGGGCAGCGGTATTAGCCGTCAGCATCATCATGCCCTGCACGCCGGTGGGCGAGACGGCCAGAGGCTGCCAGCGCGATTCCTGATAGGCGATGGCGGCCAGCAGGCGCCAGTCCATATCGTGCTTCTGGGCGCTCTTTTCAAAGAGGGGTTGGTAACGCGGGAGGCGCTGGGCAATGTCGCGCTGGAAGCTGCGTACGGAATAGGGATCAAAGGTGTCGCCCTGACTGTAGAAGGCGACAAGGCGGCCCAAGCTGCCATCGGCCTGCTTTTTGGCCAGGAAGGCTTGAGCGGCTGCATAGAGGCTCTGGTCGCGGGTGCGCAGGAAGGCCCAGGCCAGTTCACTGGTGTCCTGCAGATTGAGGCTGACACCCACATTGGGGAAAAGGGCGCGGCGGGCATCGAACTCGTTGGAGTTGAGGGCCACATAATCCAGATCGCCACTATCGACGCGCTCGATCAGGGCCAGCGGGTCCATGCCCTCCAGCTCTATCAGCTGGATGTCGGAACGCCAGCGGATCATGTCCTTGAGGCGCTGTGCCTCACTGGAGCCGGCAATCACACCGATACGGGCATTGCCCACATCATCAAAGCTGGCAGGCAGGGGGCGGTTCAGGCGCTGTATGAGCTGCTCGCTGACCGCCATATAAGGAGCGGCTGTGCGTAGGCGGGAAAGACGGGAGTCATCCGAAGCCAGACCGGTGATGGCGATATCGGTCTGGTTGTAGCGTATGGCATCGAGCACACCAGCAGTGTTGCCGGCATCTTTGAGCACCAGCTTCACTTTTAGTTCATCGGCAAAGAGGCGGGCCAGCTCGTACTGCAGGCCACGAGCGCCGGCGCTGCTCTGGTAGAAGGTGGTGGGGCCGCTAACGCCGGTGATGACAAGTTCGCCGCGCTCTTGCACTTGCTGCAGCGCCGTGGTCTTGGGCTGAAGCTGGAAGAGGGCGAGAAGGAGAAGACTGATAAAGCCGGCACGAAAGGCCAAGTGCTGCGATAGCTTGCCGGCCCTCCCGGGCATGGAAGCCGCAAATCGCACACGTGCCAGCTGCGCTCGAAGCGCGTTAAAGCCGCTAGACATCCTTAGTACCTCTTTCGGTTTACCGTTTATCAATCCGCTTTGCAGTGCCGTCCCTTGTGGGGACTTGATGCATTACCTGATCGTTTTAGCGTTTACCCTTGGGGGTGTTTCGGTAGCCAGTGGGCTCACCAACGCGCGTTGTTACTGCCCTTATGTACAGGGCCTGTGTCGCAAGTTGAGCGGAATGTATCGACCAGTTCTCATTATGTCTAGCCTTGAAATCTTAAAAGCACTCTAGATTGTCCGACAAAGATTTGTCTTCCTGACCGGCTGCCCGCCTCTGCCGGTGTCCTGAAACCCGCGGTTTCTGTATGATTGCGGCCTTTTCCGGCAGCCCGGAACCGGTCATCGACTGACTCGCCGTTCGGCGGCAGCCGCGGTTCTGTAATGCCTTCCATGCCCGTATATCCCGAGAGACCGACATGCTGATCCTGCCTGGTTCCCTGGCGCTTTCCCTTTTTCGACAGAATCGTCTGTTGCGCGACCTTCAGGCTTTGGTGCCGACGGTGACCGCCGTAGAGGCGCGCTTTCTTCATCTCGTAGACGGGGTGGTGGAAGGCGAAGAAAGGAGACGTCTCGAGGCCTTGCTGGAATATGGCGATGCTTTTAGTGGTCGTGAAGCGGGTGAGCTGTTTCTGGTGGCGCCGCGCTTCGGCACCATCTCGCCTTGGTCCTCCAAGGCCACTGATATTGCTCGCAATTGCGGTCTCACTTCTGTGCTGCGTATCGAACGCGCCACGGCCTTCTATATAGAAGGTGCTGTCTTTACGGCAGAGCAGCGTCAGCTGATTGCAGACAAGCTGCATGACCGTATGACGCAGTCGGTGCTGGCCGATGTGAGCGCTGCCGCAGGCCTGTTTCGGGCGGAAGTTCCCAGACCGCTTTCTTCGGTGGATATTCTCGGTGGTGGTCGTGCTGCTCTTGAGCTGGCCAATCGCGAACAGGGTTTTGCCCTCTCTGAAGATGAAATCGATTATCTGGTGGAAAACTTCTTGGCGCTGAAGCGCAATCCCACGGATGTGGAATTGATGATGTTCGCGCAGGCCAATTCCGAGCACTGCCGCCACAAGATCTTCAATGCGGAATGGACCATCGATGGACAGAAGCAAGACCGCTCCCTGTTTCAGATGATCAAGAACACCTATGCCTGCGCGCCGGAAGACATTCTTTCTGCTTATAAAGACAACGCTGCCGTTATCAGTGGTCATCACGCCGGCCGCTTCTTTCCCAATCCCGCCACGCACTCTTACGCCTATACCGAAGAAGACGTGCACATCCTGATGAAGGTGGAAACGCATAATCACCCCACCGCGATTTCGCCTTTCCCCGGTGCCTCTACCGGCTCCGGTGGTGAAATTCGTGATGAAGGTGCGACGGGCCGTGGCGGCAAGCCCAAGGCCGGCCTCACCGGCTTCACCGTTTCCAATCTGAAAATTCCCGGCTTTGTGCAGCCTTGGGAGTTGAAGGAGGGACAGGATTACGGCAAGCCCGGTCGTATTGTTTCCGCACTGGATATCATGATCGACGGCCCCTTGGGTGGTGCCGCTTTCAATAATGAATTTGGTCGCCCTGCGCTCTGCGGTTATTTCCGCTCTTTTGAAATGAGCGTGAACGGTATTAATGGCGAGGAAGTGCGCGGCTATCACAAGCCCATCATGATTGCCGGCGGTTACGGCAATATCCGCGCCGGCCATGTGCAGAAAAACACGATCAGTCACGGCGACAAGCTCATTGTCCTCGGCGGTCCGGCGCTGTTGATCGGCCTTGGCGGCAGCGCGGCTTCCTCAGTGGCTTCGGGTGCCAGTGCAGAAAATCTGGATTTCGCCTCAGTGCAGCGCGACAACCCGGAAATGGAACGTCGCTGTCAGGAAGTGCTGGATGTGTGCTGGGCCATGGGCGACAACAATCCCATCGTCTCGGTACATGATGTTGGCGCTGGCGGTCTTTCCAATGCCATGCCTGAGTTGGTGCACGAGCATGATCGCGGCGCGGTGCTGAATCTGCGCGCCATTCCCAATCTCGAGCCGGGCATGCGCCCCATGGAAGTGTGGAGCAACGAGGCGCAGGAGCGTTATGTGCTGGCGGTTTCGCCCTCGCGTCTGGCTGAGTTTGAAGCCATTTGTGCGCGCGAGCGTTGTCTCTATGCCGTACTCGGCGAGGCGACTGAAGTGCAGCATCTCACGGTGGAAGATCCGCATTTCGGCAACAAACCCGTCGACATTCCCATGCAGGTATTGCTCGGCAAAGTGCCGCGCATGATGCGCAAAGTGGAGCGCAAAGCGCTGCCGCAAAAAGCTTTTGCTACGGCCGGTATTGATCTGAAAGATGCCATTTTCCGTGTGCTGAGCCTGCCCACGGTGGCCTCGAAATCCTTCCTTATCACGATTGGCGACCGTTCCGTGACGGGGCAGGTGGCGCGTGAACAGATGGTGGGTCGCTGGCAAGTGCCGGTGGCCGATTGCGCCGTTACCACCACGGGCTTCAATACTTTTGCCGGTGAAGCCATGGCCATGGGAGAGCGCACACCGCTGGCTTTGATTGATGCCAAGGCTTCTGCACGTATGGCGGTGGGCGAAGCTCTCACCAATATGGCCGCCTCGAAAATTGCCAAATTGAGCGACATCAAGCTCTCGGCCAACTGGATGGCGGCGGCCGGTTATGGTCGCGAAGATGAAAGCTTGTTTGATGCCGTGCAGGCTGTGGGCATGGAAATCTGCCCCGAGCTTGGCATTGCCATTCCCGTGGGCAAGGACTCTTTGTCCATGCGCACTGTCTGGGATGATGAGGGCGAAAAGAAGGCGGTAACGTCGCCCATGTCGCTCATCGTCACGGCCTTTGCGCCAGTTTCTGATGTGCGCAAGACCCTGACACCCGAGCTGCGTACCGATGTGGCCGACACTGTGCTGCTGTTGGTGGATCTGGGCCGTGGCCAGAACCGCCTCGGTGCTTCGGCGCTGGCGCAGGTGTTTGCCGCCATCGGCAATGATGCGCCCAATGTGGATGCTGCCTCGCTCAAGGATTTCTGGAATGGCGTGCAAAGCCTGAATGAAAAAGGCCTGTTGCTGGCCTATCACGACCGCAGCGATGGCGGGCTCTTTACCGCCGTGGCGGAAATGGCGTTTGCCGCGCGTAGTGGTGTGAGTCTGGATATTGCGGGTGATGTGCTGTCCGTTCTTTTCAATGAAGAGCTGGGTGCTGTGGTGCAGGTGCGTCGTGCTGATGTGGCGGCGGTGAAGGCTGCCTTTGGTGGGCTGGCCGATGCCGTGAGTGAAATTGGCGCTTTGGCTGCCGACGAGAAAGTCACCATCAATGCTGGTGGCAAAACGGTATTTGCGTCGACACGCGCCGAGTTGCAGAAAGCCTGGAGCGAAACCAGCTTCCGTATCCAGTCCCTGCGTGACAATGCCGACTGCGCCGCGCAGGAATTTGCACTGATCGACAGTGCTGATGCTGGCCTCAGTGTCGCGCTTTCCTACGATGTGAATGCCAATGTCGCGGCACCTTTCATTGGTAAAGGTATACGTCCGCGTGTGGCCGTGCTGCGCGAGCAGGGCGTGAATGGCCATGTGGAAATGGCAGCGGCCTTTGATCGCGCCGGCTTTGAATCCTTTGATGTGCATATGAGCGACATCATCGAAGGCCGCGTCAATCTGGCCGATTTCAAAGGCCTGGTGGCTTGCGGCGGCTTCTCTTATGGCGACGTGCTGGGTGCTGGCGGTGGCTGGGCCAAGTCGGTGCTTTTCAATATGCGTGCGCGCGACAACTTTGAAGCCTTCTTTACGCGCAACGACACCTTCTCCTTGGGTGTGTGCAATGGCTGCCAGATGATGTCGCAGCTGAAAGACCTGATTCCCGGCGCCGAGCACTGGCCGCGCTTCATGCGTAATACCAGCGAGCAGTTCGAAGCCCGTACCGTAATGGTGGAAGTGAAGGATTCGCCCTCGGTGTTGCTGGCCGGCATGGCCGGCTCGCGTATGCCGATTGCGGTGGCGCATGGTGAAGGCCGTGTCAGCGATACTGAAGCGCGCATTGCCGCACTGGCCGGCAGCGGCCTTGTCGCGCTGGGCTATGTGGGTGAGACCTATCCGCACAATCCCAATGGCTCGCCCTTCGGCATTACCGGCGTCACCTCGCGTGATGGTCGCGCCACCATCGTGATGCCGCATCCGGAGCGTGTCTTCCGCGCCGTGCAGCACAGCTGGTATCCGGCCGAGTGGGAAGAAGATGGTTCCTGGGCTCGTCTCTTCCGCAATGCCCGCGTGTTTGCGGCTTAAGACGGAATAGCTGCATGAGCGAGAAAACCTATAGTCCGGCCGATATCTGGACGGTGCGTGAAGAACCGGCCACGGCAAAGTTTCGCGAGCATGCACGTATTGCCGAGGCGTTGCGTCAGCTGACGGCCAGCTTTATTCGTGTCGATGCCGACACGGCCACGCTGGCCCGTCATGCAGATGTGCTGGAAGCCATGGCGAAAGAGGTGGCAGCACAGCCGCATATTTCGCATCTGGCGCTGTTTGATCGCCTGCGTACGGGCACGGCTACACGCGAAGACTGCGAACATATTTTTGATTTTGAAATCATGGTGGGTCGCGCCGCGGCTGTGGCGCCGCCCATGCAGCTCTGGGTAGATGGCGAAGTGGTGCATGCCCGCGCCACGCTCAATCATGTTTTTCAGGGTCCGCCGGGCCGTGTGCATGGCGGCGTTATCGCGCTGATGATGGATATCCTGCTGGCGCGCGTGCAGGAAATCACCGGCACCTTGGGTTTTACCGGTTATCTCAATATCCGTTATCACGCGGCCACGCCGCTGGATACCGAGCTCACCATGGATGCCCGCATCCTGAATCGTGAAGGCCGCAAGATGCTGGTTGAAGGCCGTATCTTTGCCAATGGTGTGCATACGGTAACGGCCGAAGGGCTGTGGATTACTGCTGCCACGAATATGTTCTGATTTCTTCCTGTGTTGTGGGAGGGGTTTTAGCCACGATGCTTTTGTGACGAGCAAGGCATCGCGGCTAAAGCCGCTCCTACAAAGTCTTTTCCGAAGTCATGGATTGATCGGCTCATGTACAAACTCTGCTTCTACGTTCCGCAAACGCATCTCGAATCGGTGAAGGCTGCCGTTTTTGCCGTCGGCGCCGGCCGTATTGGTGCTTATGATTCCTGCTGCTGGGAGGTAAAAGGGCAGGGGCAGTTTCGGCCGCTGTCGGGCAGCCGCCCCTTTATCGGTGCGCAGGATGTGGTGGAAACCGTAGAGGAGTACCGGGTGGAGCTGGTCTGTGCTGATGCGCATATCCATGCTGCTGTGGCGGCCCTGAAGCTGGCGCATCCCTATGAAGAGCCTGCCTATGATGTCCTCCGAGTAGAGGTCTTCTGACTCGCCTTGCAGGTCATATTTCCAAGTTGTGACAAGTACTTGCCATCAGGTATCGTCAGCCAGCGCTGACCGGCGCCGGCCACTGCGGTGGAGGCCGGCTGCTGTGGTGAAAGTCAGCGAGTGGAGTTGCTTGAAGAAAATGGCTGAACGCACCGACGCACATATTTTCCTGCGCCTCGCCTATCAGGCCATGGTGAATGCCAATCTGCCGGCAGAAGCCATTCTGGCCAAAGCGGGCGTGGCGCTTTCTCGTCTTGAGGATTCCAGCTACTCACGCACCCCCAATGCCGCGCAGACGATTTTCTGGCAGGCCGCAGAAGAGGTTTCGCGTGACCCGCATGTGGGCCTGCATATGGGCGAGCACATGCCGCTGTATCGCGGTCAGGTGCTGGAATATCTCTTCACTTCCAGTCCCACCTTCGGTGAAGGCTTGAAGCGTGCCATGAATTTCCATCGCCTGCTTTCGGATGCGCTCACTGGCGAGCTCGTCTTTGACGGCGATCAGTGCTATTTGCGCACGCTAACCGATCGCAAAGCCTCGCGGCATTTCACCGAATGCTTTGCCGCCGGCATGATCAAGTTCTTCAAGTTCGTCACCGACAACAACTTCAAGGTGCTGGCCATACATACCGAGCACTCAGAAGGCGCGCCGCCTGCTGAGTACATGCGTATCTATGGCTGCAATGTCACCTTGGGCTGTGGCGAATACCGCATGTACTTCAATAAGGAAGTGCTGGATTTCCGCATCTGGCAGGCAGAGCCACGACTTTTGCGTCTGCACGAGCAGATCGCGCAGGAACAGCTGGCCGAGTTACAACGTTTTGATCTGGTGTCGGAAGTGAAGCGTGCCATTGGTGAAATGCTGGAGTCGGGCGAGACCAGTCTGGAAGCTGTGGCCAAGCGCCTGGAAATTCCGCCGCGCCGTCTGCGTAGCCAATTGGCGGAAGCCAATACCAGTTTTAACCAGATTCTGGCGGATTACCGCTCACGACTGGCGCGCCGTCTGCTGGCCCGTACCGATGAGCCTATCGAGCAGATTGTCTATCTCACCGGCTTTTCCGAGCCCAGTACGTTTTATCGCGCCTTCAAACGCTGGACCAATGAAACGCCTGTGGAATACCGCAAACGCAAACAGAAGGCGCAGTGATCTTTGCTGAATAAAAAAGCCCGGCATTGCCGGGCTTTTTTATGGGACTAGGAATTAATTATTGGGATAAAAGAAATAGTGATGGGTCTGTGCTTCTGACAAATGCAGGGTGCGCGTTTCCATGAAATCCACGGCACGGTTGAATTGTTCTTCGCCCATTGTGCCTATGGCCCAGTCGATGAGCTTGTGTTGCAGCACACGGGCAATACCTGCACCACCCTGAATGATCTTGTCGGCAAAGAAGCCCAGGCCCATGGCCTTGATGGATTTGAGATAAACCTCGGCCAGCAGTTGATCGCCGATGGCGCTCAGTAATTTGGCGGCATTGTCGCGCTGGCCCTGCCAGTTGCCGGCACGCACTTCGCACGTAATGGTCAGGCGCAACTGCTCGATTTCGTTCGGTACGATAAAGCCGGTGCGCGGCACTTTACTGCCATCGGCTTCTACCGAGTACAGCGAGAGCGAACGCACATGATCGGCAGCAATCTGCATCTGCTTTTCGTTGAGCTTGGGAATGACCTGCTTCGACACTTTATCGGTCGTGGCGGAAACAGTGGCGAGTACGGAGCTGACAAAGCGTTCGGCGCCGCCGGTAAGGCCCATGGCGGTAATGCCATCCAGCACGATGGCCTTGCCCACTTCTTCATCAAAGCGGCGTATCACTTCGATCAATAGCTGTTGCTGTTTCCAGTTGCCGCGAGCTACTTCCTTGACCAGAGTTTCACCGGCCCGGCGTAATTCCTGGCTGGTGATGAAGGAAACGTAATGGCCGGCGGGGCTGCTGCTCTGTGTTGTGTTCATAAGGGACGTATCCATACGTGCTGCTCTGATGGTTTTTAGCCCAGCAGGGGACTCAGCCCCAACTCATTACAGCGGTGGCGCAGATTGGCCAGATTTTCCTCGGGGAGGTGCGGTATGACATCGCGATGCGGATCCACTTCCGTGCTGGGCATTTCTGCCATGCGCACGAGTACGGCGTCGGAAAGCTGGTGTTGGTCGGCATAGACCAGCAGGCGCGCCCGCAGGCGTACATCCAGATTGCCCGAGCGTACGATGAGCTGGTGCTGGGCATCTGCCGGCAGTGCGGTGATGAGATCCAGCAGCAGCTTCCATGATGCGGTTTCCTGCAGCGAGCGCAGCATGTGATTGAGCACGCCGTCATGCTGATCAGAAACCTGCAGGGTGATGGCGGTGCGCCGTTCTTGTCGCATATGACTCATGAGGCTGAGGGCCTGCGCCCAGTGTTCGGCCCGATCCAGACTGCACACCAGTTGTTGCGTTTGTGCATAGCTCATGTTTTCAGCGGCAATGGCGAAGCGGCTGCGGTCACGCTCGGGCAGGAGTTGCACGAAGGGCAGAATATAGGGCCAGAGATGATGCTGGTGGGCGGCACTCACAATATCGTGCAGCACCCGATCTTCCTGATAGAGAGGCAGGCTGATGAGCCGTGCTACAGCGGTCTCGGGCAAGGCGGCGACCAAGGGAAAGAACAGCGGCCAGAGTTGCTGTTCATGAACTGTAGTGGCGAGTTTTTCCAGCGAGCTGTCGGGGTCGTCGGCGATATGGCGGGCCAGCAACTGGCGACGTGCCGTACTCATATGCTCCATCATCTGCAGTGCTGCCGACCATTGCTGGTGGCTGCTGAAAACCTTCACCAGCGGCTCCATCTCGGCATCATCCAGATCTTCGGCAAGACGTGTGACGAGGCGGCGCAGAGGGGGCTCCATCAGGGGTACCAGCGGTAGCAGAAACTTCCAGAGACGGCGCTGGCTGGTGGCGTGCAGTAATTGGCGCAGCACCGCCTCGTCATGCACTACCGGCAGGTTGATCACGCGGCGGCGATGATTTTCCGTCATCAATTCCAGCAAAGGCAGGGCAGTAGACCAGAGATCGTGTTTCACCACGCCGCGTACCATGCTGATCAGGGTGGCTTCGTCGCCATCCACGGCCATGCTGACGAGACGGCGTTGCCAGTGCGGTTTCACCACGGAAATGAGTGCCAGTGCTTCCGGCCAGAGATCAGTGCGCTCGTCGGCAGCGGCGCGTATCACGCTCATCACCTGATGCGGCGGCAATACATCGAGAATGTCGGATAGGCGTTGTGTGTTTTCTACAAAGAAAGCGATACGCAGCAGGGCTTCACCATCGCGGATATTGCGCAGCATGGCTTCAATCAGGCTGAGCGGCAGATTGCCGACCAGATCGCCCATCAGGCTGTATTCGCCACGCTCGACCAGGATGCGGCTGATATTGAGTACATCGCTCAGCGGTAAGGTGGTGGCGAGCTCACGTGCCTGATCAGTTTCTATATACACGGCCACTGAGGCCACAAATTCAGGCGTGAGATGTCGTACCAGCTGCATTACACGCGGAGTGTCCAGCTGATCTGCGACGCGTGCGCAGAGCAGCGGTCCCAGTACGCGTTCAGCCAGCATGGCAACCAAGGGCGCGGGCAGTAGGCGGATGGCGGTGGCAACACGGCGAAAAAGGCCACGATGCTCTTCCAGCAGAAAGCGGCGGCAGGAAAAGCGCAGGGTCTGCAGGGTGCTGAGATCCAGCCCATCTAGATACCCCAGCGACTCGGGGCTGGTATGCAGGAGACGCGCGAGCTTCACGCGCTCGGCCTGCTTGCGAAAATCGGTCATGACAGCTCAGCCGTAGATGATGCGGCGCACAGGGCCACGCAGCAGTGCCGGAATATGCGCGAGCGCTTTGTCGAAAGCGGCGGCATGGTCGGCGTGCTGCGCCACACGGGCGCGGCGCAGGGTATCAATCAGCTGTTGCTGGTCGTCTTTGTTGAGTCCGGCAAGTCCGGCCGGTGCAGTACCCAGCAGGGTACGCAGGTCATCCAGAGGGGAAGCGGCCATGATGTCCTCGTTCTTGTTTTCAGAGCTCTGGGGCTCTTCATGGATCATGATGCGGGCGCGCAGGGGCAGACCTTACCACGCGACCAAAAGGTACTCTAGGGCGGCTGAGGCCGGGGGGATGAGTGCGTTTAGAGGGGCAGGGCCCGCCCGGTCATGCACGGGCAGGCGGGTGTCAGACCAGTTCGGGGATGCCCAGCTCTCGGCAGCGCAGGCGCAGGCCTTCCCGTTCCGCGTCCGGGAGCTGGGCAGCCAGTACCGAGAAGTTGGCGTGTTCGCTGGCGGGCAGCTCGGCCAGCCGCTGCAGCAGTATGTCGCGCGCCGCAGGTGCTGCGGCCCGCAGCAGATTGAGGCGCAGCTTGGGGTCCAAGCCGCCAGCGCGTTGCATGAGTAGTTGCTGGGCGTAGGCAGGCAGGGCCATGAGGAAATCCAGCAGCGGTTGCCACTGGCCTTCCCGGTTGAAGGCCTGCAGCAGGCTATGCAGCACGATGTCATCGTGCTGGCTGAACTGTTCGGCCACAAAGGCACGGTGGCCCTCGCTCATTTCCATGGTGAAGGCCAGGGTCAGCTGCCAATGGCGTGGCTCGCGTATGCTGCCACTCCAGCGGCGCACGGCCTCGGCATCCAACTGCTCGACCGATTGCGCCACGCTGCGCCGAACATCCGCCGGCATCAGAGCGAGCAAGGGCAGCATGGTGGACCAGAGGCCGTGTTGATCGGCAGCCAGCAGGATATCGCGCTGCAGATTGCTGTCACGGAATAGCGGTAGGCCAACAAAGCGCTGCTGCGCCTTTTCCGTCATGGTGGCCAGCAGGGGCAGGATGAGCTGCCACTGCTGGGCACGCTGGACGGTGGCGATAAGGCTGTTAACCGCCTCATCATTACTTTCAGCCATAAGCTCGGCGATGGTGGCACGCCGCACTTTGCCCATGTATTCGACCAGAAACAGGGCCTCGCTCCAGAGATCGCGTTCATGCGCGAGCGCGACCAGACGCCGTATGCTGGTCTCGTTGAGTTCATCGGTGAGACGGCCCATACGCTGACGCAGTGCGGTATTCATCAGGGGCGCCAGCGGCAGCAGGTGATGCCAGAGGTCATGGCGTGTCGCTGCTTCCAGCAAGCGGCGCAGCACGGCATCGTCATTCAGCACGGGCAGATTTACCAAGCGCTGACGGCCGGATTCCGGCATCAGTTCTAGCAGCGGTAGCGTGACATTCCAGAGATCGTGCTTGACCACGCCGCGTATCATGCTTTCCAGCACGCTCTCGTCGCCCTCTACAGCCAGCAGCACCAGACGTTCCTGCCAGCGTGCCGATACCACCGACATCAGGGCCAGTGCGTGCGGCCACAAATCTGCTTTTTCATCGGCTGCCGCCGCAATTACTTTGGGCAGGCGAGACCGCGGTAAAGCTTCCAGCATTTCATTCAGACGCTCCGGCGCTTCCACATAAAAGCCGCTTTGCAGCAACGCTTCGCCGTCGTCAATGTCCTGAAGAATGGGGCCAATGAGGCTCATGGGCAGATTGCCCACGAGATCGCCCAGCGTGATGAATTCACGTTTTCGTATCAGCGCATGTGTAACTTCGATAACGCGGGGCAAGGGCAGAGCAGCAGTGAGCTCGCGCGCGCGCGCGCTATCCAGATAGGGGGTGGCGGCGGCCATGAATTCGGCGGGCAGATGGCTGGTGATGGCGATGGCGCGCTCGGTGCTCATGGCATCGGCCACGCGCGCGCAGAGCAGCGGACCGATGCTGCGCTGCGCAATAAAAGCCACCATGGCGGTGGGCAGCAATTTGCTGGCGGCGGCCACACGGCTGAAAAAGGCATGATGGCTGCCATGCAGGCGGCCCGTGGCCGCTTGGCGCAAGGCATTGAGCGCATCACTATCCAGCGTGTCGAGAAAATTCAGCGACTCAGGGCTGGTGCGCAGCAGGCGGGCCAGCTTGGTCTGTTCGGCTTGGCGGCGGAAATCGGCCATCAGTGCAACTCCTCAGCCAATGATCATTTTGCGTATGGTTTTGCGCAGTAGCGCAGGTACGTGCTTCAGGCTTTCGTCCAGCGCATCGGCATAGTCGCGCTCCTGCTGTTTTTCGGCGGCCTTGAAGGCGGCCAGCAGGGCCTGTTGCTGGGCCTCATCCAGTGACGCCAATACGGCCGGGTTCAGGCCGGGCAATCGTAAGGCCAGTTCACCAGAGATGGCTGTGCCAGAGGGGGCGGAGGAAGTGGCCATGATGCTCTCGTTGTAATTCTTGTGGGCGCTCGCCTGTGGGCGTGTCGGCGGCGGGAAATTAACACGCGGCGCACAGTGCTCCAATCCTTGATTCTTGACTGACGGGCCAAAAAACAAGGCCACCCGGAGGCAGCCTTGTTTTTATCAGAGCCGCTTCAAGCCTACTTCAGTTCTGCCGAGCTCTTGCCCAGCACACGACGCGCAATGATGAGTTGCTGTATCTGCTGTGTGCCTTCGAAGATGTCGAGAATCTTGGAGTCACGCGCCCACTTCTCCAGTAGTTCGTCTTCGCCGTAGCCGAGGCTGGCGGCCAGCTCCACGCATTTCAGCGTGATTTCGCTGCCGACACGGCCGGCCTTGGCCTTGGCAATGGAGGCCTCTTTGGAGTTGGGCTTTTTGTTGTCGGCCATCCAGCAGGCTTTCAAGGTGAGCAGACGACAGGCTTCCCACTCCGCTTCCATGCGATAAATCGTCGCTTCAATATTCGAGGCATTCAAAGGCGGCGTGCTGTAGCTCGCGTCGAGATGATCCTTGAACAATTCCTTGATGCGCTCCAGCGAGGCCTTGGCACAACCCACGGCCATCGCCGCTACCAGCGGTCGCGTGTTGTCGAAGGTTTCCATGACGCCGGCAAAGCCCTTGGCGACATCAACTTCCGGATTGCCCAGCAGATTGGCGCCGGAGACACGGCAGTCGGTGAAATTGATGACAGCAGTATCTGAAGCCTTGATACCCAGCTTGTGCTCGAGACGCTCGACGCGCATGCCGGGGGTGCCGCGCTCCACCACAAAGGATTTGATGGCGGCACGGCCGAGATTTTTGTCCAGCGTGGCCCACACCACTACGCAATCGGCGCGCTCACCGCAGGTTACGAAAATCTTTTCGCCATTGATGATGTAGTCGTCGCCATCTTTCACCGCCGTGGTGCGGATATTGGCGGAATCGGAGCCGGTACCGGGTTCGGTAATGGCCATAGCGGCCCATTTGCCCTTGAAGCGTTTCAGCTGCTCATCATTGGCCACAGCACCAATGGCGGAATTACCCAAGCCTTGGCGCGGCATGGTGAGCATGAAGGCGGTGTCGCCATAGCAGAGCTCGATGCAGCCCAGTGCCGCCGACATATTCGTGCCGTTCTTGATACTGCCGTCATCGGTGGCGCCGCGCTTGCCGAGTGCAGTGGAGCTGGGCGCATCGGCGGCACCATCGTTAAAGCCGTCGAGCAGGGAGGCCAGCATGTCCAGTTCTTTGGGATAGGCATGCTCGGCCTTGTCGTATTTGCGCGAAATGGGACGCAGGAAATTCACGGCTACTTCATGCGCCTGGTCTACCAGCATTTTGAGTTTTTTCGGATTCTCAAGATTCATTGTTCATTTCCTCGAATACGGGTTTGGCAAAGTGTGTGGGCTTGGCCTGGCACTGTGATTAGTGAAGCGTGATGCCGGTGCTACGCACCTGGCGGTGAATCGTGAGTCGTGAAAAGCATTGTGGCTAAAGCCGCTCCCACCAAAGGAGTGAGACCTTTCACGAGCTGAAGGCGAAGTCACGATTCACCCGATGCCGCACAGCGGCGAGATCACGTTTCACTAATCACGCACTCATGCATTAACAAGCTCAGGCGTGAAGGCCGGAATGCATCAGGGCCACGGAGCGCAGATCGCGATACCAGCGCTCAACCGGATGTTCCTTGGTGAAGCCATGGCCGCCGAGCAGCTGTACGCCGTCGTTGCCGATCTTCATGGATTTTTCCGCAGCCAGCAGACGCGCCAGATAAGCTTCGCGGTGGAAGGGTTTGCCGGCTTCGGCCAGAGAGGCGGCGTTCCACAGCAGCATGCGCATGGCATCAATTTCAATGGCCATGTCGGCAATCATGAAAGCCACGCTCTGACGGTGCGAAATCGGCTCGCCGAAAGCGATGCGCTCGTTGGCGTAATGCGCGGTGTACTCCAGCACGGCCTGACAAGTGCCGATGGCAAGGCCGATCCAGGCCAGCGCGCCGAGATCCAGAAAAGCCTGATAGTCAAAGTCATCGCCGCCGAGTTTTTCAGCGCGCACATTGTCCAGCTGCATTTTCAGCGTTTCGGCCGCTTTCAGTCCCATGGCCGGGTCTTCCTTGAAGCCCAGTCCTTTAGCACCGCCCTCCACAATAAAGACGGCGGCCTTGCCATCCAGCCGCGCGGCGACGAGGAAGAGTTCGGCATCTTTGCCCAGCAGCACCAGGGCTTTTTCGCCATTCAATACATAGGTGGAGCCATCGCGCTGTGCGGTGGTCGAAAGCGTGTTCGGATTGAAAGCCGCTACGGCCTCATTAATGGCGAAGGTGGCAACAGGGGCTTCTTCTTCAGCAAAGGCAGCCAGGTATTTTTCCTGCTGCTCTTTTGTGCCCCAGCGTGTGAGGGCGTTGGCTACACCCATGGGGGCGAGAATGGAGGCGCCCAAGGTGAAATCGCCATAACCCAGGTCCTCGGCCATCAGCACATTGCTGACCACGGACTGTTCGGCGGCCATGCCCCCCAGTGCTTCCGGCACGGCGTAAAAATTAAGGCCCAACTCCAGTGCCTGGGCACGGACTTCAGCAGGAAACACGGCTTCATGATCGGCGGCATGGGCAGCTGGACGCAGCACGTCTTTGGCAAAACGTTGCAGGGTGTCGCGCATCATCTGCTGTTCTTCGCTGATGCTGAGATCGAACAGTCCTTTGGCGGCGGCGGGCAGACGCTGCTTGTCGTCCAGCTTGCCGTTCTTCTTGCCGCCAAAACCGCGTGCAAGCGTGCCTGCCAGCTGGAAGCCGGTGCGGCTGCCGGTATAGAGCAGCCTCTCAAAAGATTTGCGTACATGCAGGCGATCGGGCCAGTCGCTTTGTGCAAAACGGTTCAGCATATTCAGGCCCAGGCCCTGTAATTCATTGGCATTCATCAAGGTCTCCTTCTTTATGGCTTTGATGAGGAACGGGGGCGACTATGCCATGCTGGCTGATGCCGGAATTGACCGTGGTGACGCCGAGGGCTGCGCGCAAGCCAGTGCTGCCTGCGCCAGCAGAAGCGGGCCAGCGCAGGATGGCCGGAAAAGCATGAGGAGAGGACGGGATGACCGTGACGTGGTTGCGTGTGGAGTTCTGGTGGCTGGTGCTGACATCGTTGGCGCTGCCGCTTTATATCGTTGTGCATCTGTTGCGGGTGCGCGATATCTCACGCTGGCTCTTGCTGGCCTTTTCCCTTTTTTTGCTGCTTTTGTCGGGCTTGGACATCATCCTGCTTAAGGATGTGATGGCACTGGCGCAGCATTCCCGCACGCTGCTGGATGACACTGTTTTTCTCTCCGAGTATTCGCTGGCGCTTTATCTTTTGCCCTTGCTGGCGGCCGGGCTGGGCATCAATCTGCTCAGCCATGTCATCACGCAGCATCTGCGAATACGGTCCTGACAGGGGCGGCGGTTCCAGGCTGTGCTTATTCGGGTTTTGAGTTTATTCAGTGTTGCGGTTTGGCGGTTGCTTCGGCCTCTTTCAGGATGTGCCGACAGCAATCCTGCTCCGGGCGGAGATCAGGCTTGGTCAGTTTCTGGCTGCGTCGGCATTGTCGATGATGAGCGTGCAGAACTCTCCGCGTATGCAGCGAGAGGCGCTGATAGATTTCTTCTTCATTGAGCCGCTTGTGGCGCAGGTCGAGGATAAAACGATGATGGCAGAGGGCCGGTCTATGACCGTCACCCTATAGCTCAGCATCTCCCGGGCATTGCCCAGCTCGGCATGAATATTCGTCGATCAGGCCGGCAGGGCGTTGTTCTCGCGCCAGCGGATGAGCTCACCTATGCAGGACAGCAAATGCTCCACGGCTTCCTCGCAGGTATCGGTGCGCGGTTTTTCCGTGGCCACGCCTTCACCGAGTTGGGTCTGATAAAGATTGATCATGGATTTGAGGTCGGTTTCAAGAATTTGCGCGGCATCGCGCAGGGCCGGCACGCCGCAATAGCGGGTGGCGCCGTGCAGATAGTGCACATGACCCAGCAAGGCTTCGATATTGTTGTCGCCATAGGCGCTTTCTATCTTGCGCCGCTCCTGCTCCAGGCTGTTGAACAGCATGATGAGCATGTCGCGGGCGAGGTCTTTCTTGCCGGCGGCAAGACGTACGCCCTCCTGCCAGTTGACGATGGTGTCGCCGTCGCTTTCTGCGCTGATCAGATCGATAAAGCTGTTGCCAGCACCGTTACGCGGGTCCACGCCCACCCATTTTTGCAGCATATGCGCCAACTGCGCTTCCTGTACCGGTTTGGTGAGGTAGTCATCCATGCCGGACTTGAGCAGGGCTTCTTTTTCATTGGCCATGGCATGTGCGGTCAGGGCCACGATGGGCAGGCGCTTTTTGGCGCCGCTTTCCTGTTCGTGCGCACGTATGGCCTGTGTGGCTTCCAGTCCGGACAGCCCCGGCATCTGTATATCCATAAAAACCAGATCAAAGCGGCCTTCCTGACACAGGCGTATGGCCTGATGGCCGTCGTTGGCGGGCACGGCATCAACTTGCAGATCACCGAGCAGGGTGCACACCAGTTTGAGATTGGCGGGATTGTCGTCTACGGCGAGCACACGCAGTGCCGGGCCGCGACGCGGTGGCAGCAGGGCGAGTTGTGCCGGAGGCAGGGCACGGTTGGAAAGCATCTGGGTGAGGCGGGCATAAAGCTCGCGCGGCGACACCGGTTTGGATAGCACGCCGATCTGGCCATCCTGATAAGTGGCCTGCTCCTGCGCGGCATCAGAGCTGCGTGAAAGCAGCAGAATGGGGCCATTGGTGAGGCGGCGCAGTTCTTCCAGTTGCAGATTGCTCATCACGCTGCGATTGCCGAGCAGGCTGAGGTTAATGATGAGGGCATCGGGCGGAGCGCCTTCGCGCAGCGCTGTGTACAGCGCTTCCAGACTTTCTACGGCGGTGGCCTGAGCGCCCCAGTGATCCAGGGTGTTGGCCAGAAACTGGCGCGCACCCGGATGCATTTCTGCCACCAGCATGCGGCGGTCTTGCAGATGATCGCCGTAGAAACCGGAGTGGGTGTAATTGTCCAGTTCGGCGCGCATGGTGAACCAGAAGGTGGAGCCTTGGCCGTCGGTGCTTTCAAAATTGATCTCGCCCAGCATTTGCTCGACCAGATGCTTGGAAATCACGAGGCCAAGGCCGGTGCCACCGAATTTACGCGTGGTGGATGGATCGCCCTGGCTAAAGGCGCGGAAGAGATCGGCACGGGCGGAATCGGAAAGACCGATGCCGGTGTCGGTGACGCTGATGCGCAAGGTGGCGTGGCGCTCGGTCAGATTTTCCAACATGCAGCGTATGGTGATCTCGCCTTTGGGCGTGAACTTGATGGCGTTGTTCACGAGGTTGGTGATGATCTGCTTCATGCGCAAAGGATCGCCCATGAGATGGCGCGGTACGTCGTCGTAAATGAAGGCGACCTGTTCCAGATCCTTTTCTTCCGCCAGCGGCGCCAGCATGCCCAGTACATCGAAAATCACTTCTTCAATATCCAGCGGCATATGGTCCAGTACCAACTTGCCGGCCTCTATCTTGGAGAGATCGAGCACGTCGTTGATGATGGCGAGCAGGCTGTCGGAGGATTTCTGTATGGTCTTCACATAGTCGAGCTGGCGCGGCGACATCTGCGTTTTCATGAGCAGTTTGGCAAAGCCCATGATGCCGTTCAGCGGTGTGCGGATTTCATGCGAGATATTGGCGAGGAATTCCGACTTGATGCGGTTGCCCTCCACCGCTTCTTTGCGCGCCAGGGTGAGCTCGATGTTCTGCACTTCCATGGCCTCCATGGTTTCGCGCAGGTCCTCGTTAGCCTGGGTCATGGAGCTTTGCAGCTCTTCGGTGTCAGTGGTGAGGCGCTCGAGCAGGGCGTTGATCTCGGTTTCCAGGTCCTGCAGATCACCGGAAGCCTCGGTGAAAAGACGACGGTCCAGATGTTCGCTGTCTACCTGCTTCAGAGTGGCGGTCATGTCGGCCACCGGTGCCAGCCAGCGGTGTACCAGCCGTATGAGCAGGGTGGTCATGAGGGCGAGTGTGGTCAGACAAAGCGTGAGTACCAGCAGCAGGGACTCGTATTTGCGTATGGTGAGTTCGCTGATGCTGAACTCCAGCATCACCCAAGCCTGTTTGAGGCGGCCATTGCCTACCGGCACCGGGCTGCCGAGGCGCTGCACATAGAGCCAGCTGTCGCTGGTGGTGTAGCGGTGTATGCCCTCATCCAGCTCCAGGGTCTGGCCGCGATCCAGAGTGTGGGGCAGCGGGCCGCTGTGCAGCAGGGGCTGACCATCACGATCCAGCAGCGTGAGGGAGCGCAGGCCGGTTTCCTCCAGCGCGGCAACGGCCAGATCCTGCAAGCTGGCGGGGGTGACTTCGCGAATCTGGTCGAAGGCGAAGCGGTATTTGGCCAGCAGGATGTGGCCGCGCTCGTCCTGTACCGACTCCAGACCATGAAAGCGGGCCAGCACCACGGAAACGCCTAGGCCCAATACCAGCAGGGCGGTGGGAATCAGGACCAGGGAGATAAGTCGGGTTTGTAAGCTCCAGGGCTTCATAGGGCGGCTTTCATAGGGCAGGTTTCATTGACCGTTCCGTTATGGTGACTGAACTATAACCGCCCGGCCTCAAGGCCGGTACCGGCGATGTGGCTGTCTATGCCCGGTGCCGCTACCTGGCATTTCCCTCTACAATCGCGCCCTCGCCATGAACCGCAAGCAGCTCTGACGACATGCCTGTTTACCCCACGATTGCCGAAACCGTAGGCCGCACACCGCTGGTCCGCCTGCAGCGCCTGCCCGGAAATACCTCCAATACCGTGCTGGTCAAGCTGGAAGGTAATAACCCGGCCGGCTCCGTGAAAGACCGCCCGGCGCTCTCCATGATTGAGGCGGCGGAAGCCCGTGGCGATATACGCCCCGGCGATACCCTGATCGAAGCCACTAGCGGCAATACCGGCATTGCGCTGGCCATGGTCGCTGCCATCAAGGGTTACCGCATGATCCTCATCATGCCGGACAACCAGAGTCAGGAGCGCCGTGATGCCATGGCCGCCTATGGCGCCGAGCTGATTTCTGTCACCCAGAAAGAGGGCATGGAAGGTGCGCGCGATCTCGCTTTCAGGCTGCAAGGTGAAGGCCGTGGTCGTGTGCTCAACCAGTTCGGCAATGACGACAATCCGCTGGCACATTACCGGACAACGGGGCCCGAGCTCTGGCAGCAGACCGCAGGCACGATTACCCACTTCATCAGTTCCATGGGTACTACCGGCACCATCATGGGCTGCTCGCGCTATCTCAAGGAAAAAAATCCGGCCGTGGAGATTGTCGGCCTGCAGCCTTCGGATGGCTCGCAGATTGCCGGCATACGGCGTTGGCCCGAAGAATATCTGCCGACGATTTTTGATCGTTCACGTGTGGATGTGGTGATGGATGTGCAGCAGAAAGATGCTGAAGACACCATGCGCCGTCTGGCGCGTGAAGAAGGCATTTTCTGTGGCGTGTCCTCAGGTGGTGCCGTATGGGCAGCGCTGCAGCTTGCGCAGCAGCTGGAGAACGCCGTCATCGTCGCCATCATCTGTGATCGCGGTGACCGTTATCTTTCGACCGGCGTGTTCGGTTCGTGATTCTGGCGGGGCGGCTTTGACCGTTTCCGCAAAACCAGTGCTTAAGGAAAAGCCGGAGCAACACGCATGAGCAATATCTTCGTCTTCGACATAGAAACCGTGCCCGATGTGGATGGCGGTCAGCGTATCTATGGCCTGGAGGGGCTGGATGACAAGGACACGGCCAATGCCATGTTCAATATTCGTCGTCAGGAAACAGGCGGCTCGGATTTTCTGCGCCACCATCTGCAGCGCATCGTTTGCATCTCGGCGGTCTTACGCACGCGGGAAGGCATCAAAGTGTGGTCGCTGGGTGATGAGCACTCGGACGAGAAAGATCTCATCACGCGTTTTTTCAGCGGCATAGAGCGTTATATGCCGACGCTGGTGTCCTGGAATGGCAGCGGCTTTGATTTGCCGGTGCTGCATTACCGCGCGCTCAAGCATGGTGTGAGTGCGCCGCGTTACTGGGATCTGGGCGAAGACGATCGCGATTTCAAATTCAATAATTACATCAGCCGTTTTCATCTGCGCCATACCGATCTCATGGATATCCTCGCCGCCTACCAGCCACGCGCCTCGCAGCCGCTGGATCAGGTCGCCACCTTGCTGGGCTTTCCCGGCAAGATGGGCATGAGCGGCGCGAAAGTTTGGGATGCCTATCAGGAGGGCGATCTCGCCGGCATACGCAATTACTGCGAAACCGATGTGCTCAATACCTGGCTGGTCTATCTGCGTTTTCAGCTTATGCGCGGTCAGCTTGATGTTGCCGCCTATGAAGCCGAGTTGGAGCAGACCCGGCTTCTGCTGCGCAAAGAAGCCAAGCCGCACTTCACTGAATTCCTCGAGGCATGGGAAAAGAATTCCGCTGCCTCATAATTTACCCGTCATTCCCGCGCAAGCGGGAATCTCAAGGATAAAGTCACAGCTTTGCATCAGGAGATTCCTGCTTGCGCGGGAATGACGATTGGAAAAAGTTTTATGACACGCCGTGAAAAAATGCGGGCTCGCCCGCCAGTAGAACTGACCATAGACCGTTTCAGTCATGAAGGCCGCGGTATTGCCAGCCTTGATGGCAAGCTGGTGTTTGTGGAGGGCGCGCTGCCCGGTGAAACCGTGCGCGCTACTTACATAGCCACGCATAAAAAATACGATGAGGTGAGGACTGACGAAGTATTGTCCGCCTCGCCCGATCGTGTGACGCCGCCTTGCGCACATTTCAGTATTTGCGGTGGTTGTTCCTTGCAGCATATGTCGCGCGCGGCACAGATCAGTTTCAAACAGAGCGTGTTGGCGGAGCAGTTCCGGCATTTTGGCGGTATAGAGCCGCAGGAGTGGCTGCCGCCGCTGCTGGATGCCGAGCTCGGCTATCGCCGCAAGGCGCGTCTGGGTGTGAAGTTCGTTATCAAGAAAGACGAACTGCTGGTGGGTTTTCGCGAAAAGCAGTCCAGCTTCCTCGCCGACATCAAGCGCTGTGAGGTGCTGGATGCGCGCTTGGGCCATGAGCTGATGGCGCTGCGCGAGCTGATCAATGGTCTGGTAATGCGGGACCGCATTCCCCAGATAGAAGTGGCCGCGGGTGATGAGGATGTAGCGCTGGTCTTTCGGCATATGGACCCGCTCCCGGAAACGGATGCTGCTGCACTGACCGCCTTCTGCAAGGCGCGTGGCTGGCACCTGTACCTGCAGCCGGCGGGGAATGACTCCGTGCATCGCGTTTGGCCAAGCCAGACCGAATTGCCGGGCGAAGATCGTCTGCATTACGCGCTGCCGGACTTTGATCTGAATATGGCCTTTCATCCCATGGACTTCACCCAGGTCAATGCCGGGCTGAATCGCCGCATGATGAATCTGGCACTGGAATTGCTCGATCCCCAGCCGGAAGACCGGGTGCTGGATCTCTTCTGTGGTCTGGGTAACTTCACCCTGCCACTGGCGAGAAAGGCGAGAGAAGTCATCGGCGTGGAAGGCATACAGGCCATGGCGGATCGCGGCATGGAAAATGCGCGCCGCAACGGTCTGGCCAATGTGTCGTTTTATGCTCAGGATCTGACCGCGGATTTTTCGCAGCAACCCTGGGCCCGTCAGGGCTTTGATCGCCTGCTCATCGATCCGCCACGCAGCGGGGCTGAAGAGGTGGTGAAGTACCTGCCCAAGTTCAAGGCCAAGCGCGTGGTCTATGTTTCCTGTAATCCGGCCACACTGGCGCGCGATGCCGGTTTGCTGAAAGAGGCGGGTTACCGTCTGTTGAAGGCGGGCGTGATGGATATGTTTACCCATACCACGCATGTGGAATCGATTGCGGTGTTTGAGAAAAAGTGAAATGTGAGATCGCCGCTGTGCGGCATTGAGTGAGTCGTGAGAAGCAAAAGCGTTCGCGGCTAAAGCCCCTCCCACAGGAGATGCCGGCGTTTTTGTAGGAGGGGCTTTAGCCGCGAAGCCCTTGACAAGGACTCCGGTCGAGGCAAGACACCGATTCACGATTCACGATTCACGATTCACGATTCACGATTCACGATTCACGATTCACGATTCACGATTCACGATTCACGATTATTTCTGACAATGCGTCATGAGGTTGCATGAAAGGCGCTATCGATACCGGCCGGCAAAAGCCCAATACCGGACGCACCAATCAGAAGCTGTATTTTGCGCGTTTGCAGCAGGATCAGCTGGCGCGTGTGCTCAAGGACAAGAGTGCGTTTGCCTGGGAGGCAGAGGCGCTGTCTTGTCGTGAGGCGGCCATCCTGCATCTGCATGGGGCTTATGTGGCCTTTCTGCAGGAGTTGGTGCGCTTTTACAAATTGAGTGGTGTGTTGCTCTCCAGCGAGGATGTGCGTCTTGCCATGGCGAGCCGTGGCCAGGTGGCACCGGAGATTGCGATCTTCCAGCAACTGGAGCAGCGCGCGGATTCCTGGTTGGCCGCTTTATTGCGCGCGCATCACCTCTGCCTGATAGCGCCTGATACCTTGCCCGCCGATGCCCCGGCAGACGAGGCCGATACGGCGGCGCTGGGGCGAGCCATCAGTCTCGTGCGTGTGGCCAGCGATGAGCCCTTGTCAGCGCCTGATCTTGAGGCCATTGCCTCCTGGCAGCGCGAACTGACGGCAATCATTCGCGAGTTTCGCAGTGAGCGCGTCGAGTACTGAGGCGCACTATTTTTTTCCGGATTCTGTTGTAGAGATTGCTGATGTCTGTTGCTGGATTTCTTGAGGTGGTGGAAACCGACGAGGGTGAATTCGTCCTGCGTCGTACGGATTCCTCACCGGGTTCTTCCGAGCCCTTGGTTGCCATACGTTTTTCTGAAGAAACCCGGGTCTTGCTTGCGGAGCATCTGGGTGAAATTGCCCGCGCCATGATAGGTGTCGGAGTGCAGATGACGGGACAGCTGCAGGCCGCCGGCGGCGGCGTGATGATTGAGGATGACGAGCCGCGTCTGCTGCACTGAGTCGCGCGGCACAGGCTGACAATTCCCTGCTTGTCTGGGTGGTGCCTGCCACTGCTAGACTCCCTGTGACAATAAGAAAGACACAGGGAGTTCTCCATGTTTGACAAGAAAATGCCGGAAGCGTGGCGCGTGCTGCGCATACAGTCGGAAATCGTCGACGGCATCGAGCATCTCATCAAGATCGGCTGTGCCGTGAATGTCTTTGGCAGTGCCCGTCTGGGTCCTGAATCCCCGTATTACCAGGAAGGCCTCAAGCTTGGGCAGCTGCTGTCCCGCGCCGGTATCAATGTGGTCACTGGTGGCGGCCCTGGCATCATGGAGGGCGTGAACAAGGGCGCCTTCAACCAAGGGGCACTGTCCATCGGCCTCAATATCACCTTGCCGCGTGAGCAGGAGCCCAATCCTTATCAGGACATCAGCCTCAGCTTCCGCTATTTCTTCGTGCGCAAATTCATGTTCCTCAAGTACTCCGTGGCCTTTGCCATCCTGCCCGGCGGCTTTGGCACGCTGGACGAGATGTTCGAGGCCCTGACGCTGATACAGACGGAAAAGACCGAGCCCTTTCCGGTGGTGTTGATCGGCAAAAGCTATTGGGCAGGTCTGGTGGACTGGATGCAGGGCACTGTGATGAAAGAAGGCTGCATAGGCCGTGAGGACATGGCGCTGTTTTCCGTTGTGGATACCGCCGAGGAGGCCTCGCGCATTATCATCGACCACTATCGCAAGCATGTGGCCAACCAGAACGGCGGCTGAGGAAAAAACACATGAAGCCTGAGGGCTCAAGGCGTATAGAAATTTCCATCCCCGGCCAGACGCTGACCTTGCTGGAGGAGGGCACGGTGCTGAGGCAGTACGTCGTGTCCACGGCGCTTAAGGGGGCGGGGGAGATTTCTGGCAGTGAGCAGACGCCACGTGGCGCCCATATCGTGCGCGCCCGTATCGGTGAGGGCGCTCCGGCGGCAGCTGTCTTTCGTGGTCGGCGTCCCACCGGCGAGATATGGACGCCGGATCTGGCGGCCCAGCATCCGGGCCGCGACTGGATACTCTCCCGCATTCTCTGGCTGTCGGGGGCCGAGCCCGGGCGGAATCGCCTAGGGCGCTGCGATAGCATGCGCCGCTATATCTATATTCATGGCACGCCGGATACCGAGCCCATGGGCGAGCCGCTCTCCCATGGCTGCATACGTATGCGTAATACGGATGTGCTGGAGCTTTTCGAGCTGGTGCCCGTCTATACCCCCGTCTTTATTGCCTGAGTTCAGATATTGCTTGGCGCTAGTGTTGTGAGGGACGTGCTAGAAACGATGCTGTTGTACAGATTCCGCCCACAATCTGTCTGAAAAATAAGCACCTGATAAATCAGTAAAAAAAAGCTCGGATTTCCCTTTGACAGCCTCTCTTTACTCCCTATAATGCGCGCCACGTTAGATGTGCCCGGGTGCTTAGCTCAGCTGGGAGAGCAGCTCCCTTACACGGAGCGGGTCGGCGGTTCGATCCCGTCAGCACCCACCACAACAACGTAAAGACCGAGCAGCGGTAGTTCAGTCGGTTAGAATACCGGCCTGTCACGCCGGGGGTCGCGGGTTCGAGTCCCGTCCGCTGCGCCACACAAGACAAACGCGCTGTCCCGAAAGGGGCAGCGCGTTTTGTTTTTTTCAGGCACATGAAAATACCGGCTCGCGTCGGCTTTTCCTGTCACCTGTCTTCCTTGTCATCGAATACTGGTGAAATGCTTGTGGACCGTCGGGTTTTGACGTCAACTTAGGCCTCTAACCCCAGTATTTGTTGGTTTAAGGAAATCTCTCGATGACGGAACCATCGTCCGGCACTGTGGCCGCCGGGATGCAGCAGCGCAGCGTTGAGCGCCTGCCCCTGAGTATGAATGTCCTGCTGATTGCCAGGGGCATGAACCGCCGTTCCTGTCTGATGAAGGACATCTGCTCCGGCGGTGCCTTGCTGGAGTTGCGCGAAGGTCCGTCGTCCGAAGACCGACAGCTGGCGCGCGGTGATGTGGTCATCATCCGTATGTTTCTCGGAGAGGGTAAGGAAGAGGCGCGTGAGCACGAGCTGCGCGCCCGTATTGCTCATATCGATAAAAATCTTTTCGGTGTTTCTTTTTTTAATCCGGATGACGGCACGCTGGCCACCCTGCTCAAGGTTGCGCAGCGGGAGGCGGTGGCACACTCCTCTGTCATGAGTGTGGAGTCCAAGGTTCTGCTGGAACAACTGGGTCAGGAACTGGTGAGTTATTGCCGCGATAATCTGACCGGATTTTTCAGCCAGGCTGATGAGGCACTTCTCAATGCGGCGGATCACGCCCGCAGCAATACCGATCAGCGCACTTTTTTCGAGGCGGCAACGCTGCTGCGCAAACAGCAAGATACGGTGCGCATGCGTTTTCTCACGGGGATCAAAACCGCTTTTCTGCGACTTGAGCAGCCGGCGCACAAACGCGTGGATGCTTCAGGTCTTGCTCTCGTGGACAAGGAGCAGTTCGAAGAGTGGTTGGTGGTCAAGGTCATGGCCAGCCGTATCGAAGCGGCCTGCCGTCCGCAGTTGTTCGGCTTGCAGGCACGGCTGGATGAGTTGGGACACTCCGCACCCGGGCGTCAGCATAATCCTTTTGCGCCCGTGGTGATTTGCGAGGCCTTCCAGAGCGCTCTCGAAATCTTGCGCCCGACTCATGCTGTAGAAAAGCTGCTGTACCGCAGCTTCGAGGCCGGCGTGCTGTCCGGCCTGCTCTCTGTTTATGAATTGCTGAACCAGATATTGATCAAGCACAACGTGCTGCCGCAGCTTGAGCTGTCGCGCTTTGTGTCGCGCCATGAAGATGCGCCGGATAATGAGGTTGCGGAAAAAATGCCGGCCGCAACGGCCGCACCTGTTGCTGGAGCACAGGGCACAGGCACAGGCACAGGCACAGGCACAGGTGCAGGTGCAGGTGCAGGTGCAGGTGCAGGTGCAGGAAATGGCTCGGCAGCTGTATCTGCCGAGGCGGCTGCCGGCAAGACCGACGCGCTAGCGTCCAAGCCCGGTAAGCTAGCCCCGCCACGTAATGCGGCTGAGTTCCTGGAGCGCAGCTCGCAAGGTGCGGCCAGTGTGCGCTTTGAATCTTCGCAGCGTGATGCCCAGGCCGCCGTGACCTCGCTCAAGCGTCTTTTCGAATTACAGCATGCCATGCGCAATGCCGATTACATGCGCAATGCGCCGACCGTGGATGCTGCTGGTGAGCCGATAGCGCCACCTGCGCCGCCGGCTTATTTTGAAATTGATGATGTGCAGAAATCCTTTTCCACGCTGAAAACTGCCAAGAATGGCTGGAAGCAAGAGCTGGAAGGAATGGCGTCCACGCAGGGGACCGAGCTTGCCGGAACCGTGCTCTCGGTCATGCAGATGGCTGAAGGCCTTTTGCAGACCTTGGGCCAGAACCAGCTCATTGGTGAGCATGCTCGCAGCTGGTTCCAGAAGCTGGAGCTGCCAGTCATGCATTCGCTGATGAATGATGACGATCTTTTCCAGCGCGAGGACCACCCCGCGCGACAAGTACTCAATCGTCTGGCGCGTCTGGGCTTCAAGGATCACCCCCTGACCAAGGAGCAGGAAGCGGCTATCGACAAGTTGGTCGATCGTATCGGGCAGGGTTTTGACAATAATCCGAAAATTTTCCAGCAGGCCCTGGATGTATTGGATCCCTTCGTGAAGAGGCAGGAGCAGGCTTACGAGCGCAATCTCGAACGCGTGCGCCAGATGGCGGAAGGCGAGCACAAGCTGGAGAGTGCCCGGCATCGTGTGCAAGAGGTACTGGACTCCCGTCTTGCCGGCAAAAAAGTACCGCAGCCCATCATCACGCTGCTGGATGCTGGTTGGCGGGATCTGCTGGTAAAAACACATTTGCGCCAGGGCGAAGACAGCCGTGCCTGGACAGAATATGTCGGCCTGATTGATGAGCTGATTGCCATTGGTGCCGATATGCATCGCGCTTTTGATTTGCGTGATGTGCTGCGCCTGATCAAGGCGGGCCTGCAGGAAATTGTTGAGCTCACGGGTCGTCAGCAACAACAAGCAATTGCTGAGCTCAAACATTTGCTGGCCGGACCGCAACGTATGCTGGGGGATGTGCCTTGGGCGCTGGTACCGGCCAAGAAAGCAGAAGACGATCCTTCGGAAGAGCGCTGGTTGCAGAAGTGGATGGAGCGTGCGCACCGTCTGGAACTGGGCGACTGGATGGAGCTGCGTCATCGCGGCGCCGAGTCCGAGCGCCTGCGGCTAGCCTGGCGTGCGGTCAATTCCTCACGTTTCGTATTCGTGAATCATCAGGGTATCAAGGTCAACGATTTCACCCTGCGGGAACTGGCGGCCCTCATGCACACCGGCAATGCTCTCATCTTTGAGGGTGAAGACATTCCGGTGGTTGATGATGCGCTTGAGAAAGTGGTGCATGAGCTTTATGAAAAGCTGGCCTGGCAGGCCACGCACGACGAGCTCACGGGTCTTATTAATCGTGCCGAATTCATGCGTCAGCTCGAACGTGCGCTGGAAACTGCCAAGCGCCAGCGCGCGCGTCATGTGCTGGCCTATGTCAATCTCGACCAGTTCAAGATCATCAATAACAACGCCGGTCTGGCTTCAGGCGATCAGTTGCTCAAAGATGTGGCGGCACTTTTCAACAAGGCCCTCACGCCCAAGACCACAGTGGCCCGTCTCAATGGTGATGAATTCACGCTCTTGCTGGAAGATTGTGATCTGGGCCGTGCCCAGCAGCTCATCAGTCTGCGCATGAATGAATTGTCGGCCATGAAGTTCAATTTTGAGGGCAAGAGCTACAGGCTCACCGCCAGCGCCGGCCTTGTTGATATCACTTACACCAGTGACACCGCAGCACGCACCATGCGCGCTGCGGAAGAAGCTTGTGCCCAGGCCAAGGCCGATGGCGGCAACCGCATACAGGTTTATCACCCCAATGCTGACGAGATGACGCGTCGCGACAATGTCATGGTATGGGTGGCCAAGCTTAACCAGGCTTTGGAACAAGAGCGCCTGACCCTGCGTTGCCAGAAAATCCAGGCCATCAACCCGGAGCGCAAGCAGAAAGAATTGCCGCATTACGAAATCCTGCTCGGCATGCAGGATGACGGGGGCGAGGATTTGCCGCCTTCGGAGTTTGTGCAGGCGGCTGAGCGTTATAACCGCATGTTGGCCGTGGATCGCTGGGTGGTGGACAGCGCCTTTCATTGGATGAAGGACAATCCGGAAAAGCTGGCCAAGCTGGGCATGATGTCCATCAATCTCTCCGGTCATTCACTGACGGATACGCAGATGATGAGCTATGTGCTGGACCGTCTGCTGGAATACAAACTGCCCACTGACAAGGTTTGTTTTGAGATCACGGAAACCACAGCAATCAGCAATATTGCCGATGCCGTGGACCTTATGCGTGAGCTCAAGAAGGTGGGCTGCCGCTTCGCGCTGGATGATTTCGGTGCCGGTCATGCCACCTACAACTACCTCAAACATCTGCCCTTGGATTTCGTGAAGATAGATGGCGCCTTCGTGCGTGATATCTGCACCGATGAAAACGACTATGTCATGGTGCGTTCCATCAATGATCTCTCCCATTATCTCGGCCTGCAGACCATTGCCGAATACGTGGAAGACGACGCCATTCTGGCGCGCCTGCAGGAGATCGGTGTGGACTATGCCCAGGGCTATGGCATAGAGCGCCCGCGCTGGCTGGATAGCCTCTGATCGGGCTTCTGTCTTGTGTAAGGCCCTGCCGTGGCGTGCCCGGCAGGGCCTTTTCATTTCTGCAGCTTCGGCCACTGCTCTTGAGCGTTTTTGTCAGTCGATCATGTCATTGTCCTGCCATGGAGCCTCTGCAAGGATGGCTGGCCCCGAGTAGGGGTGGATTTTTCCCGTCATCAGGCATGGCCGCGTATTCGCGGGATTTCCCCTGCCATCCTCACGCGGAGCGTCGAGATGAGTGATCTTCCTTTTGATCTGTCGCTGACAGAAGACCAGCGCATGACGCGCGAATCGCTGAAGCGGTTTGCGCAGGATGTGCTGCGAGAGCAAAGCCGTGCCGCCGATGAGGCTGGCGCTACCCCTGCCGATTATTTTGCCAAGGCTCAGGACTTGGGCTTGGCGCTTATGCCTATTCCGGAAGACTTCGGTGGTGCGGGTGCGGCGCGCTCGCCGGTTTCCAATGTGCTGGCGGCAGAAGATCTGGCCTGGGGCGATATGTCGCTGGCGCTGGCTGCACTGACGCCCTTGTCCGTGGTCAATCTCATCATTGATCAGGGTTCGAAAGCGCAGCAGGAAAAATATCTGACGCAGCTGGCCAGTGAAGAATTCGTACCGGCGGCGATTGCGTTGATGGAGCCGCGTGCACGTTTTGATGCGACCGAGATACGCACGACAGCACGTCGAGACGGCAGCAGCTATGTGCTGGATGGCGAGAAGTCCATGGTCATTCTGGGCGCCAGCGCCCGCTTTATCGTGGTCGTGGCTACGGTAGAAGGCGAAGGCACTGCAGCGTTTATTGTGGAGCAGGGTGCCGCCGGCCTTTCCGTAAAACGTGAAGAGCTGATGGGACTGCGTGCTGTTGAAGTGGCTCGTCTCAGTTTTTCGGGTGTGAAGCTGTCTGCTTCGGCACGTCTTGGTGAAGACGAAAAAGCATTCGATCTTGAGCGTCTGGTGGATTTCGGCCGTATCGGCGCCTGCGCACTGGCCGTGGGGGTGAGTCAGGCCGTGCTGGATTATGTGGTGCCCTATGTGAATGAGCGCACCGCTTTTGGCGAACCTATTTCCTATCGCCAGTCCGTGGCCTTCACGGTGGCCAATATGGCCATAGAACTGGAAGGCATGCGTTTGCTGACCTATCGCGCGGCCTCACTGGCCGAGCAGGGCCTGCCTTTCCATAAAGAAGCGTATTTGGCGCGTGTGCTTTGCGCCGAGAAGGCCATGGAAATCGGCACTAATGGCATACAGATGCTGGGTGGCCACGGCTTTATTCGCGAGCATTTGGTGGAACTTTTTTATCGCAATCTGCGTGCCGTCGGGATACTCGAAGGCGCCGCGGTAGTTTAAGGGAGATAAATCATGATCAATCTAGAACTGCCAAAGAAGTTGGTCCAAGTACAAAACATGACCCGCATGCTGAGCATGCAGGCGTTTCGTCCCATCACACGCAAATACGATAAAGCCGAGCATGAGAAACCGGTGGAGCTTTATCCGCTGGGCGAAATGCTGCGCAATATGAGTGCTTCTGCTTTGGGCGGAAAATCTGAAGCTGATGCCGACAAGAACGCTGTAAAAAACGGCAGCAATATGACGGCGGTACTGGCCACGGCGGAAATGAGCTGGGGCGATGTAGCGATGAGTGTCAGCATTCCAGGCAATGGCCTCGGCAATGCAGCCTTGATGGCCGTAGGTTCGCCGGAGCAGAAAGAGAAATACGGCAAGCTCTGGTGCGCCATGGCGATTACCGAGCCCTCGGTAGGTTCGGATACGGCGCATATCGGTACTACGGCGCGTCTTGATGGCGAGGAGTGGGTACTTAATGGCGAAAAGATTTTCGTCACGGCCGGTGAGTTTTGCGATGCCATTGTGGTGTGGGCCACGCTGGATAAAAGCCTAGGCAAGCGCGCCATTAAATCTTTCATCGTGCCTAAAGGCGCGCCCGGCATGCAGGTGGTGAGGCTGGAGCCCAAGATGGGTTTCCGTGTTTCTGATACGGCCGCGATTACTTTTACCGACTGCCGTATCCCGAAAGATCATGTGCTGGGTTCGGCGGAAATTGCGAAAGACGCCAAGCAGGCACTCGGCGGCGCTATGCAGACCTTCGACAACACGCGTCCCATGGTGGCGGCGATGTCGATTGGGGTGGCGCGTGCCGCGCTTGATCTGCTCTATGAGATGCTTGAAAAGGAAGACTGCAAGCCTTCTTATGACAAGAGCTTGTGGAATGCCTCGGCACTGGATGCAGAAATTTATCGCATGGAAGCCGATTATGAGGCGGCACGGCTGCTGGCCCTGAAGGCAGCGTGGATGGCGGATAACAAGCAGGCCAATTCCAAAGAAGCTTCCATGTCCAAGGCCAAGGCCGGTCGTATGGGTAACTACGTTACCCTGCGCTGTGTAGAGCTTTGCTCGAGCTTGGGCTATAGCGAGGAATTTCTGTTGGAAAAGTGGGCACGTGATTCCAAGATTCTGGATATCTTTGAAGGCACACAGCAGATTCAGCTGCTTATCGTGGCGCGTCAGGTGCTGGGGCTGTCATCCTCGCAACTGAAATAAGCCTTGTCTGTTTGAAAAAGCCGGCCTAGTGCCGGCTTTTTCTTTGTGTGCATCGGCAGGGCAGGCCCCGATGCCCTGATTTCTGGCCCCGGTGATGGTTGTTGCTTCTGCCGCTCTCAGCTAGCGTTGCGGCTGGGTAGATTCTTGAAGGGACAGGACATGAAGACGGTATTGATTACGGGTGGCAATAGCGGGATAGGCAAGGCCACGGCGCAGGCACTGGCGGCGCAGGGTTTCCGTGTCTTTATTGCGGCACGCGATCTGGAGAAATCGGAGCGGGCTATTTCGGAAATCGCGGCGGCGATTCCCGGCGCTCAAGTGGCGGCTCTCAAACTGGATTTGTCCGATCTTGATCAGGTACTTGCCTTTGCCGAAGACTTTCGTCGTCGCGTACCGGTGCTGGATGTATTCATCCTTAATGCCGGGCTTTTCCCCACGCGTAAGCAGATCACAGCCCAGGGTTTTGAAATGCAGTTCGGGGTGAATCACCTCGGGCATTTCCTGCTCACCCAACTGCTGCTGGAAAATCTTAAAGCTGCTGGGCCGGCCCGTATCGTGGTGGTGAGCTCCATCATGCACTGGCTGGGTCGTATCAATTTCGGCAGCTTCCGTGGTGAGAAGTTCTACAACCCGGTGGTGGCTTATGGTCAGTCCAAGCTGGCCAATCTCTTGTTTGCCCAGGAGTTGTCGCGCCGACTTGAGGGCACAGGCATTGCCGTGAATGCCCTGCATCCGGGTGGCGTGGATACGGGTATTGCGCGCGATATGCCGAAATTTGCGCAAAAAATTTATGCCGCACTCACGATATCGGTAGAGCGTGGTGCTGAGAGCTCCGTTTTCTTGGCCAGTGCGCCTGAGGCGGCGGCTTTGCATGGCCAGTTCATCATCAATTGCAAACCGGCCCTGCACAGCCCCTTGGCGCGGCCGGCCACGGCGGCAAAGCTCTGGCAGGCGAGCGAAGAGTTGCTGTCTGCCTATTGACGGGGTCTTGTATAAAGGTCGTCATTCCCGCGAAAGCGGGAATCTTGCTGTTTGAAGTTAGTGCTACGTTCTTGAGATTCCCGCTTTCGCGGGAATGACGAAATGATCGGCATTCAGATATACGAACCCATAAAAAAGCCCGCCATGAAAGGCGGGATTTTTTATGGGTGATTGTTGACTGATTTTTAGAGGGCGCTTTTGTCGCGCGCTTCCCACCATGCTTTAGCGATAGCCATGGCTTCATCCTGTGCGGCGGCTTTCTGCAAAGTACGCAGAGCCAGAGCCAGCGTGCCGATCACGGCCATTTCGCCGTATTCATGGTTTTTCTCACCGCGCCAGACGGCCAGAAAATCTTCCAGCACGAACTCTTCTTCCGGCGTATGACGGGCCGGGAAGATCATGGGCCATTCCTCGTCCTGTAGTTCACCGTTGACGATGCGCTTGGCCAAGCAGCTGCCATCCGGATTGCGCTCGATTTCGCCGCCTTCGCCTTTGATCACACAGCTATTGCGATAGCCGAGAAGCTCGGCCGCTTTCTGGTGAGATTCACGATAGGCCGGATGGAAAATGGCCTGCATCACGGCGGGCGCATCCAGTGGATTAAGCAGACGCGCCAAGGTATGCACTGGTGAGCGCAGGCCCATGACATTGCGCAGGCCTATCATCTCGCCCAATGGTGGCGAGAACTGCTCGAGTGCGAGATAGGCAAAGCCTTGTGATTCCAGCGCACTTTTTACCGAGGCCCAGTCTGCACAGACCGGCATACCCAAAAGCGGCAACACGTTTTCTGTGTAGAGGCGATTAAGCGTGTGACCACTGGCGCCGTGCATGAAGACGCGTACGCCATTAGCGGCTAATAGCTTTACGGCAAAAAGAAACCAGGGATAGTGTTTGCGTTTGCCGGCATAGGAAGACCAGTCCAGATCCACGGCAATATCTTGCGGTGCTGCCATATGTTCGCGGGCGGCGGCGACGAAGCCAGCCAGCTCTTCACAGGATTCTTCCTTGACGCGCAGCAGCATGAGAAAGGCGCCGATCTGAACATCCAGCGCTTCGCCGCGCAGAATCATGCCCATGGCTGTTTTGGCTTCATCAAAGCTCAGCGAGCGTGAGCCGGTCTTGCCCTTGCCCAGGATGCGCACATAGGGCGCAAAAGGGTGCTCGTTGTCGCGATAGATATTCTTCATCACCATGGTGATTTTCTCTTAAATGCAATTGGCCGGCTTGGGCAGTCCGGCGATACGCGCAATGGTTTTGGCCGGGGTGCCGGGGAAAAGTTGCATGACATATATGCTGCCGGCTTTTTCTGCACCCAGTTCCTGGCCCAGATATTTCAGCAAGGGGCGGGTGGCCGGTGACATTTCATACTGCGCATAGAAGCGGCGTATGGCGTGCAGGATTTCCCAGTGTGCTGGGGTGAGTGCGATATGGTCGTGGGCAGCAATGTCGACGGCCAAGGCTTCTGTCCACGCCGTGTGATCGCGCAGATAGCCTTCGGCATCGAATCTGTTTTTGCCGATGTTGTTATCAATATTGTTACCGATGCTGTCGCCGGCGGAGCTCATATCAGCATGCTCCCTTTCAGGCCCAGGAGAGCGAGCGTGCATGCTGCACGCAAAGATCGACAAAGCCTTCATGATCGATCAGCGCAATCTGTGCCGGCCAATGCGGCAGCAGTCCGCGCGCTTCCACATCGGCACGCAGGGCCTGTGTGCTGGCAGGCAGACTGGTGCCTGCCGGGAGGGCGGTATAAACGCCGTCACCGGTGAGCAGCAGGCCGTCAGGCGCAGCAAAGCTGCGCAGCAGCGAGGGCAGCAAGGTAGCGCTGGTTTTGCTGAGTATGTGCAGCGTGCTGCTTTCGTTCATGGAGAGGCCCTAAAAGCGCAGCAGAAAATCTTGTTGGTTGAGCAGGGCTTGCAGACCTTGCGCATCCAGCACAGTGACGGGCAGAGCCAGGTCTTCCGGTGCCAAGCCGCGTGCCTGCAGTGAGGCCGCATCGGCATACAGCGCCTTCACTTCATACAGCTCCAGCGCTTGCAGCTGTGCCGCCAGCGTGCGCTTTTGCAGGGGGCGACCACTTTGCGCAGGCAGGAGCTGCCACACGCCTTCATCTTGAAACAGCACGCTCACCTGCTGACCGAATGCGGCGCAGACCAGAAGTGCATCCAGTTGCTCTTGCGGGGATTCGCTGGCGAAAGGGGCGTGGTGCTGGATATAGAGTGTCTTTTTCATGCCGGGAAGCTCACCACACGATCGGCATCCAGCATGATTTCTGCGAGCTGGCCGAGACCTGAAATCACATAGCCTGGCGCCAGATTGCTGACGGCTTTTTCCTCGCGTTGTGCGGTGTCGGCATCCATCACGCCGCGCTTGAGAGCGGCGGCGATGCAGACCACAAGCTCAGTGCCATGCGCGGCGGCCAGTTCCTGCCAGCCTTTTTGCACATCGGGTTCATCCTGCGGTGGCAGCAGGAGCGAATTGCCGTGCAGGGCGCCGTCGCCGTAAAAAAACACGCGGGGCAGGGCATGGCCGCGAGCCAGCAGGGCGCGGCTGAACGCCAGAGCTTGCCAGGCCTGTTCCTGATGGGGGGCAGCGGTAATGAGCAGAGCAAATTTCATGAGCGCGAGCAGTGGTGAGGATGGCCGGCATTCTACCGCGCTTTGCGGCGGCTGGCCTTAAGCCAACTGGTCGCGGATGTCCGCCACGATTTCATAAGAGCGCAGGCGGGCAGCGTGGTCGAAGATTTGCGCCGTCACCATGAGCTCGTCCGCCGCCGTGGCCGCAATGAAACGCTCCAGCCCGGCACGCACGGTTGTGGGCGAGCCCACTACGGCCAGAGACAGCGCATGGTTCACGCCGGCAATCTCGGCCTCACTCCAGAGCGAGAGACCCTTATCCAGCGGCGGCTGGAGCAGGCCGGGGCGGCCACGGCGCAGATTCACGAACTGCTGCTTGAGCGAGGTGAAAAGCCGTTCGGCTTCGGCATCGCTCTCCGCGGCAAACACGCTGATGCAGGCCATGGCATAAGGCTTGTCCAACTGCGCGGAAGGTTTGAAGTTTTGCCGATAGGCCTTGAGCGCGGCCTGCAGATAATCCGGCGCGAAATGCGAGGCAAAGGCAAAGGGCAGGCCTAACTCGGCCGCCAGATGCGCACTGAACAGACTGGAGCCCAGCAACCAGAGTGGCACCTTCAGGCCGCTGCCGGGATAGGCGTTCACGCCGTGGCTCTGCTGCTCTCCTTCTTGGGGCTCGTCCAGATAGTGCTGCAGCTCTACGACATCCTGCGGAAAGCTGTCACCGCTATCGCGGCCATGATGGCGGCGCAGGGCGCGCATGGTGGCCGGGTCGGTGCCGGGCGCGCGACCGAGGCCGAGATCAATACGTCCCGGGTAGAGCGACTCCAGCGTGCCGAACTGCTCGGCCACCACCAGCGGTGCATGATTGGGCAGCATCACGCCGCCTGAGCCCACGCGTATGGTGGAAGTGCCGCCTGCGACATGGCCGATGAGCACGGCCGTGGCTGCGCTGGCGATGCCCGGCATATTGTGATGCTCAGCCAGCCAGTAGCGCAGATAGCCCCAGCGTTCGGCGTGTTGCGCCAGATCCAGGGTATTGCGGAAAGACTGGGCGGTGTCACTGCCGGCCAGTACGGGGGCAAGGTCAAGAACGGAAAAAGGAATCATGTTTGCTGCTCGGGGCAGTCTGCCGGGATGCAGAAGCTGGACAGAAAGCTGTTTCAAGGCAAGTGCGGGGGTATTAGCGGCGCGCTTTCAGGCACTCACCATCAGAGACGCACTATCAGATACGCATCATGGCGATGGCATCAAAGGGACAGACCAGCACGCACTTCGCACAGCCGGTACAGCCCGGCGCATCGTGCAGCACCGCATGTTTGTCTCCCATGCCATTGGGTTTCTCCGCCTCCAGCCATAACACATGCTCCGGGCAGGTCGCCACACAGCGGCCGCAACCGGTGCAGCGGTCGGGATTGATAAGGGGCAGGGCGAGGCGTGGCATAGGGGCTGGTGTCTAAGGGCTTGCGGGAGTGGCTATGTGCACAAGTGCGGTTCGAGTGTGGCGCTGACCTCATGTCCGGGCAAGGCAGGGCTTGCGCGCAGCCGTTTGCCAACTTCTCCCTCTGCCCGCGCGCCATGCGTATAATCGCGCCTCATTTCCTGTAGCCCCGGATTGCTTCATGACCACTGTCCGCACCCGTATTGCGCCTTCTCCCACTGGCGACCCCCATGTCGGCACCGCCTTCATTGCTTTGTTCAATGTCTGCTTCGCCCGCCAGCATGGCGGCGAGTTCATCCTGCGCATCGAGGACACTGACCAAGTGCGCTCTACGCCGGAGTCTGAGGCACAGATTCTTAGCGCGCTGAAGTGGATGGGTATCGAGTGGAATGAAGGCCCTGATGTCGGCGGCCCGCATGCGCCGTATCGTCAGAGTGAGCGCAGCGCGATTTATCACGAGCATGCCCAGAAGCTGGTGCAAGATGGCCATGCTTTCCATTGTTTCTGCTCTTCCGAGCGCTTGGACACCCTGCGCGCCGAGCAAATGGCAGCCAAGCAGAACCCGGGTTACGACGGTCATTGCATCAACCTGGCGGCCGCTGACGTGCAAACGCGTCTGGCCGCCGGTGAAGCCGCCGTTATCCGCATGAAGGTGCCGCGCGAAGGTATTTGCGTGATTCCGGACATGCTGCGTGGTGATGTCGAGATTCCCTGGACCGAAGTGGACATGCAGGTGCTGATGAAGGCCGATGGCCTGCCCACCTATCACCTCGCCAATGTGGTGGACGATCACCTCATGGAGATCACGCATGTGATTCGCGGCGAAGAGTGGATCAGCTCCACGCCCAAGCATGTGCTGCTCTACAAGCTCTTCGGCTGGCAGCAGCCCGTGTTCTGTCATATGCCGCTGTTGCGTAATCCGGACAAATCCAAGCTCAGCAAGCGCAAGAATCCCACCAGCATCAATTACTACGAGCGCATGGGTTTTCTGCCGGAAGCGCTGCTCAATTATCTGGGCCGTATGGGCTGGTCCATGCCGGATGAGCGCGAAAAATTCACGCTGGCAGAAATGGTGGAAAATTTCGACATCAAACGCGTCTCGCTGGGCGGGCCTATTTTTGATGTGGAAAAACTGTCCTGGTTGAACAGCGTGTGGCTGCGTGAGATGTCGGTGCCGCAATTGATGCAGGCTTTCCAGAAATGGGCCGTCAATCCGGAATATCTGTCACGTGTCGTTGCGCAGATTCAGCCGCGTATACAAACACTGTCTGATGCCGCGGGCTGGGCGTCCTTCTTTTTCTCCGGTGCGGTGAATGTCACGGCGGAAAGCTTTACCCACAAGAAGCTGACGCCGGATGAAGTACGGAAAATCCTGCAGGTTTCGCTTTGGGAGCTGGAAGCATTGCGCCAGTGGAATCACGATGCCATTGCCGCACTGCTTGCGAAAATCAGCGAGACGCTTGGCTATAAATTGCGCGATTTCATGTTTCCTTTCTTCGTGGCCATTGCCGGCTCTGCATCCAGTACACCGGTTATGGAATCCATGAATATCCTCGGCGCCGATCTCACGCGTCATCGTCTGCGCAACGCAATTGCGGCACTCGGCGGTGTCTCCAAGAACGAAGCCAAGGATTGGGAAAAAGAATGGAAACAAAAGCTCGCCGAAAGCGTTGACACCCCCTGAGGTGCTGCATAGAATGCGCGCCTCAACTGCAGGGCATCATGTACTGCGTTGAACCAGACCTGGGGCTATAGCTCAGCTGGGAGAGCGCTACAATGGCATTGTAGAGGTCAGCGGTTCGATCCCGCTTAGCTCCACCAGGTTCTGGCCCCATCGTCTAACGGTTAGGACATCGCCCTTTCACGGCGGTAACCGGGGTTCAAATCCCCGTGGGGTCA
>JBOICI010000020.1:0-51101 GCA_050739955.1 Moraxellaceae bacterium | reverse complement strand
TCGCCGGCGTTTTCTTTTGCTTACCGAAAGCCAAAGTCAGTCGCGCAGAGCGGCCAACACTGCCTCTTGCCGCGATTGCTGCATGATCAGTTTCATCTCGCGCACCGCCCCCGCCAGCCCGGAAAATACCGCGCGAGCCACCAAGGCGTGCCCAATATTGAGCTCATGAATATCGGTCAGAGCCGCAATGCGCTGCACATTGTGGTAATGCAGGCCGTGTCCTGCATTAACAACCAAGCGTCCTGCGGCATAGCGTACGCCTTGACTGATACGCAGGAACTCCCTGTCTTCCTCTGCTTTTGACTTAGCCTCGGCATAAGCACCGGTATGAATTTCTATGGTCGGTGCGCCGGCCTTGATAGCCGCATCTATCTGCTGCTCATCAGCATCAATAAAGAGCGAAACATCAATCCCGAGACGACCCAGACGCTGACATGCAGCACTGACCTTCTCGAACTGGCCAGCCACATCCAGCCCCCCCTCAGTCGTCAGCTCTTCACGCTTTTCCGGGACCAGACAAACATGGGCTGGACGAATCTCCTCAGCGAAACGCAACATTTCCTCGGTTACCGCGCACTCGAAATTCATACGGGTCTGCATAACCTGCGCAATCAGGCGTACATCGCGTTCCTGAATATGGCGGCGGTCCTCACGCAGATGCAAGGTGATGCCATCCGCCCCCGCCTCCTCAGCCACAATAGCAGCCTGCACGGGATCCGGATAAATGGTCCCACGCGCCTGACGCAGGGTCGCCACGTGATCGATATTCACACCCAGAAAAATAGACTTGCTCATCATTTCTCTCTTGCCGCCAGAAAAAGTTCACGACTCTTGAGCGGGCGCCCACCCAATAATTTGGACAGAGCCATACGGTGCACACGCTTGGCTACCGCAGCAGCCTTCGGCGAAGAAAAGTCACCTTGCTCCAACTGCATCAGAACCGCGCCGTCTATCAACGCAGCGCCGGAGCGACTGCGGGTGAAGCCACGCTCGGGGTGAAAATCATAGACGAAAGACGTACTCACAGACTCACCGCTATCACTGTCGTGACCGAAATCAATGCCGTAACCCAAAGCATCCAGAAGATGCCCCTCAAAGCGACGCAACAATACCGCAGGCTCTTCCTGCAGCAGGCAGCCCAAGGTCTCGGCATAAAAGACAAAGAGGGAGGGATACGGCTCGTCACGCGGCAGCAAGCGCACCAGTATCTCATTCAGATAAAACGCACTGAACAAGGCCGAGCCCGTCAGCATTAGAGCCGGACCCGCCATTTCAACCTGACGTAAAGCTTTAAGCTCACCGGCGCCAACTGCCTCAATAAGCAAAGGCTGGAATAACTGCGGCACACCGCTCTTGCTTCGCCGGCCTCCCCGCCATACCCCGGAGATTCGGCCTTGCTCAGCCGTGAAAAGATCAAGCAGCAAGCTGGTCTCGCGATAGGGTCGCGCATGCAGAAAATAGGCATGCAGCATACTGCTCATAGGGCAGACTCAGTCGTAACCCAGACTTTTGAGCGCGCGCTCGTCATCCGACCAGCCGCCTTTCACTTTCACCCATAGTGACAGCATGACCTTGCCACCAAAAAGCTTCTCCATATCTATGCGGGCATCCATACCTATGCGCTTTAAACGCTGCCCGCCATCACCAATCACTATGGCTTTCTGACCATCACGCTCAACCAGAATAAGGGCGCTGATACGCTTGAGCTTGCCCTCCTGCTTAAACTCTTCGATTTCCACCGTGAGCTCGTAGGGAATCTCGTCACCCAACTGGCGCATGACTTTCTCACGCACCATTTCAGCGGCGAGAAAGCGCGAAGAGCGATCAGTGATCTGGTCTTCCGGGAAAAGAGGTGAAGATTGGGGCAGTCGCTCTGCTACCAGCTCCTGCAAACGATCAACATTGTGGCCTCGCAAAGCTGAGACCGGCACTACTTCTACAAAGCCATACTGCTGCGTCAACTCTGTTATACGCGGCAACAAAGCTTCCTTGTCAGCCACCTCATCTACCTTGTTGATAACCAACAGTGTGGGCAGGCCCGCCGTCTTGATCTTGCTCATCACCAGATCGTCATCAGGCGACCACTTCAATCCATCCACCACAAAAAGCACCAGATCGACATCCTTGAGTGCCGAAGTTGCTGCGCGATTCATATAGCGATTAATGGCTTTACGCTCTTCGCCATGGATACCGGGCGTATCCACATAAATTGTCTGCGTCTTGTCACGCGTGACGATACCCAGAATTCTGTGCCGTGTTGTCTGTGGCTTGCGTGAGGTAATACTGAGCTTCTGCCCGAGAATATGGTTGAGCAGTGTGGACTTGCCCACATTGGGACGCCCCACGATGGCCACATAGCCACAACGAAAATCGGCCGCATGTTCGGCCGATTTTCCAAAAAACTGGTTAATCAGATCATCACTACTCATCGCTGTCTCGAATACCTAGTTGTATCAGGGCAGCGGCAGCTGCTTCCTGTTCAGCATGGCGGCGACTGGGTCCATCCCCCTGTGTCGGCACCGCCAGGCCCGGCACTTCGCAACTCACGTGGAAAGACTGGTTATGCGCCTCCCCACTGATGTCCGTCACACTATAGACGGGCAAGGGCTGCCGTCGGCCCTGCAACCACTCTTGAAGCCGGCTTTTGGAGTCCTTGATCACTGTCTCTTGGCCCACACTATCCAGGCGCTCACCAAACCAACTGGCAACAATCTGCGCGCACAGCGCCATGTCAGCAGAATCCCGAAAGATCGCCCCCAGCAGAGCCTCCACCGTATCCGCCAGAATGGACTCACGACGAAAGCCCCCACTTTTCAACTCCCCCGGGCCCAAGCGCAGATAGTCTCCGAGCTTGAGATCACGAGCGACAGAGGCGAGGGTTTCCTGCTTGACCAGCATGGCGCGCAGACGCGAAAGACGCCCCTCGTTTTCCCCCGGAAATCGCTGGTAGAGAAAATCGGCAATGATGAAATTGAGTATGGAGTCGCCCAGAAACTCCAGGCGCTCGTTATTGCGACTGCCGCTGACGCTTCTATGGGTCAGGGAAAGCTCCAGCCAGACCGGATCACGGAACTGGTAGCCCAGCGCCTGCAATAGGCGCTGGAGCTGATGATCATTCTGCAGAGGTGAGCTCACTACTATAAGTCTTGTTGAAGTGCATGACGACATCCAGGTTGGCTACAAAGTTCTTGCGGACCTCGTAATCAACGACGACGACCAGAGTTTTTCCTTCCATGCGATACTCAAAATCATCGGGGCTTTTGTCGCGAATATTATTGATCTGGAAGCGATCAGAAAGTGCTCGTCTAAACTCTTCCACGGAGCCTGTACGTCCCTCATCCAGAAGGCTGCGGACAATTTTCCCTATCGTGTAATTGTCATAATAATCCGAGCCCACAGCAGCTACTACCTTGATCGCAAAAGCAAAAAGCATAGCGACAAACATTACGCCAATGTATGACATTCCCCGCTGCGCATGACGCTGCATGACCGAAACCCTCTTCTTGTTGTCAGTCTGTAACAAGGTTAAAGCACCTTACCATTGCGCCCGAAGCCCGGCAAATTGAGGCCCGGCTCCTTGTGCATCCAGATATAGGATGCCTTGCCAACAATCAGCCTGTCCGGAACAAAGCCCCAAAATCGGCTATCTCGGCTGTTATCCCGGTTATCACCCATCATGAAATAACTGTCGGCCGGAACAACCCATTCGCCTTGCGGACTGGCGCCTTCCCGGCCATCCTCCTGACGAATAAGATGAGAGGCCTCACCATCCCTGACACGAAAATAGAGCTCCCAAGATCCTGCATCAGGAAACTCCTCGCTGACGCGCTCAAGCTCCTTGCCATTCACCGAAACCACGCCGTTGTGTACCCGCACATGATCCCCGGGAGTGCCGACCACACGCTTGATGTAGTTAACGCGCTCGTTTTCAGGATACTTGAATACCATCACATCACCACGCTGTGGTTTGCCCAGTGGCACGAGCTCCGTACCTAGCACGGGCAGGCGCAGACCATAGGAAAACTTGTTCACGAGAATATAGTCACCCACCTGCAGGGTAGGCAGCATGGAGCCGGAAGGAATGGTGAAGGGCTCGAAGAGAAAGGAGCGCAGCAGCCAAACCACCAACAACACAGGAAAAAAGGAATGCGCATACTCGACTAGCAGGGACTCGCGCATTTCTCGCGCCACGACCTGTTCGGCCATTTTGGAGTCCACATTCTCGCCACCCTGGCCCTGGAAAGCAGACGCCGCTGCCGCCGCCTTCTTGCTTCGCCCCGGCTTGAGCAGCAGCAGGTCAAAACCCCAGATGGCTCCGGTCACCAGTACAGCCACGGTCAGTATGAGTGCAAAATCCAGATCCATTGCGCTTCTCTATTTAAGGCCGCAGCCCTTGTTCATGAGATCCCCGCCTGCACCCGATGGGGTACGCGGGGATGATCCCGATGCCTTGCGGCGTGGATCACTTGTCTACCTTGAGTACCGCCAGGAAGGCTTCCTGCGGAATTTCCACACTGCCCACCTGCTTCATGCGCTTCTTGCCTTCTTTCTGCTTTTCCAAGAGCTTCTTCTTACGTGACACGTCGCCGCCATAACACTTGGCCAGCACGTCTTTACGCATAGCCTTAACAGTCTGACGTGCAATCACCTGATTGCCGATAGCGGCCTGAATAGCCACATCGAACATCTGACGGGGAATCAGTTCCTTCATTTTCTCGGTGATGGCATTACCACGATAACGGGCATTGTCGACATGGCAAATCATGGCCAGCGCATCCACACGATCACCATTGATAAGAATGTCCACGCGCACCAGTTTGGCAGCCTCGAAACGCGCAAAAGCATAATCCAGCGAGGCATAACCACGTGAGGCGGACTTCAGGCGATCGAAGAAGTCGAGCACCACTTCACCCATGGGAATGTCATAAGTGACAGCAACCTGCTTACCGTGGAAAAGCATGTTTTTCTGCACGCCACGCCGGTCCTGCGCCAGCTTGATGACATCGCCCAGATATTCAGGCGGCACCAAGATATGACACTCAGCAATGGGCTCACGGAACTCTTCCACCGAGCCGATATCGGGCAGTTTGGACGGGTTGTCGACGAAAACCGTTTCACCCGTGCGCTTGACGATTTCGTAGATCACCGTCGGCGCCGTCGTCAGCAGATCCAGATTGTATTCACGCTCCAGACGCTCCTGCACGATCTCCATATGCAGCATGCCGAGGAAGCCGCAGCGAAAGCCAAAGCCCAGCGCGTCGGATGACTCCGGCTCATAAAACAGCGCCGAATCATTCAGCTTGAGCTTGGCCAGCGCCTCACGGAAAGGCTCGTAATCATCCGAGGTAATCGGAAAAAGGCCGGCATACACCTGCGGCTTCACTTTCTTGAAGCCGGGCAGGATTTCCACATTCGGGGTGGTCGAGAGTGTCAGCGTATCGCCTACCGGGGCACCAAAAATATCCTTGATGCCGGCAATCACGAAGCCGACCTCGCCCGCCTCCAGCAAACCGGTTTCCTGATGCTTGGGATTAAAGACACCGACGCTGGTCACGAGATGTGCCTGCCCGGTGCTCTTCACCAGAATCTTGTCGCCCTTTTTCACGCGACCGTTCTTGATGCGCACCAGCGAAACAACACCCAAGTAGTTATCGAACCAGGAGTCGATAATCAGCGCCTGCAAAGGTGCCTCACGCTCCCCTACCGGGCCCGGAATACGGTCAACCAATGCATCCAGCAATTCCGGCACACCAAAGCCGGTCTTGGCTGAGACCTGACAAGCGTCTGTCGCTTCAACGCCGATCACTTCTTCAATTTCTGCACAGACCGCATCCGGATTGGCCTGCGGCAAATCAATCTTGTTCAGCACCGGCATGACCTCAAGGCCCTGCTCCAGTGCGGTGTAGCAATTGGCTACTGATTGCGCTTCCACACCCTGTGCTGCATCAACCACCAGCAAAGCCCCTTCACAGGCCGCCAGCGAGCGCGAGACCTCATAGGAGAAATCGACATGGCCGGGCGTATCAATGAAGTTGAGCTGGTAGCGCTGACCGTCTTTTTTCGAAGTGTGATAGAGCGTGACCGAATGCGCCTTGATGGTGATGCCGCGCTCGCGCTCCAGGTCCATGGAGTCCAGCACCTGAGCCTGCATCTCGCGCTCCTCAAGGCCGCCGCATATCTGGATGAAGCGGTCCGCCAGCGTGGATTTGCCGTGGTCGATATGAGCAATGATGGAGAAGTTGCGGATGTTCTTGATGTCGGTCACAGGGCGGCTACCACAGGGAATTACAGGAGGGCGGGAAGCGCGGGGCGAAAGGGCCCAGCAAAGGCGCGGATTCTACCTGAAGCAGCCACAAAGAGGCAGGCGCCCGCGGGGAAAGCCGCGAGCGCCTGCAAAGGCCGGAAAGAGGCGCAGTCTTTACTTCTTCTTGTCTGCGCCCGTGCTCTTCTGCGCCTCAGGAGCCGCCAACTTCAGCGCCAGAATCAGCGGCTGGCCACGACGATTCACGCCCAGCGGCACCGCCTTGGCGGTGGGCAACTCCTTGGCCATATCGGCAAACTGCTTGGCAGATGCCACGGACTTGCCTTGCAGGCTGACCACCACATCCCCAGCACGCAGACCGGCGTCAGCCGCTGCACCGTCGCCCAACTGCATGATCACGGCACCACCATCGATTTTGAGCGCCGCTTTTTCCTCGGCACTGAGTTCACGTATGGAGTTGATGCCAAGCCGGCTCAAATCAGGCTTGGTGGACTTGCCCTTAGACCCCGGAGCACTGCTGCCATCTGTATCGGCATCTGGCAACGCAGCCACTTCAAAATTCAGCGTCTTGACCTTGCCATCGCGATAGACCGTCAGTGGATAGCTTTGCCCCACCTTGGCACGCCCCACCATCTGCGGCAGCTCAGAGGAGAGATTGATATCGCGGCCACTGAATTGGGTGATGACATCTCCCTCCTTGAGACCGGTCTTCTCGGCCGGCGAACCCGGCAGCACTTTGGCTACCAGCGCCCCCGCCGGACGCGGCAGGCCATAGGCATCAGCCAGATCACGGCTGATGTCCTGGATGACCACCCCCAGATAACCACGAGCCACATGACCCGACGTCTTGAGCTGCTCCACAGACTCCATGGCCACATCAATGGGAATGGCGAAAGACAGCCCCATGAAGCCACCGGAGCGGCTGTAAATCTGCGAATTGATGCCAATGACTTCGCCCTTCATGTTCAGCAAAGGACCGCCGGAGTTGCCCGGATTGATGGCCACATCGGTCTGGATAAAAGGCACATAGGATTCATTGGGCAGCGCACGCGCCTTGGCACTGACGATGCCGGACGTCACTGAATACTCGAAGCCAAAAGGCGAGCCTATGGCCAACACCCATTCACCGACCTTGAGCTGCTCGGGGTTGCCTATTTTCAGAACGGGTAAATCCTTGCCGTCAATCTTGAGCAGAGCGACATCGGAGCGCTCGTCGGTGCCTATGACCTCAGCATCCAGCTCGCGACGATCCGAAAGACGTACCGTGACCTTGTCGGCGCCCTGCACCACATGATTATTGGTGAGCACATAACCATCGCTGGAAATGATAAAGCCGGAGCCAAAAGACTGCTTGTCCTGAGGGCCAGGGGCAAAATTGAAATCATCGCCAAAGAAGCGGCGGAAAATTTCCGGCACATCCTGCTGCCCGGCACGCTTGCTGCTCTTGGCAGAGGCGCTGATATTCACCACGGCCTTGCCGGCACTTTCCGCCAAGGGCGTGAAATCCGGCAGTTCGGCACGGGCCGGCAAGGTGACGGCCAAGGCAAGGAGCGCCAGCAACTGAACAGCAAAAGCCCGCAACATCACGGACCCGGACAGTGAACGCATGATGATTTTCTCCTGAAAAAAAGACCGCAGCCTGCCGGCTCCCGGATCTTGTGAAGCGGGAAAACTAGCGAGGCCGCCATAGCCTGAACAGTGTGGATTTGTAAGCACTCGTACTCCAGATCAAGCCTGTATGGACGACAAGTAGCCAGCGGCAGTTCGCTCCATCAGCAGCGACCGCTTCAGCCACCCGTACGTTCCCGTGACTCGCCGGCCGGCCTATACTACGCGCCCTTTCCGGCCTACTGACCCGCTTCGATCTTGGCCGGCATCCTCGACTGGGCTCTTCATGACCGACCACCTGCATGATGTTCTGATTATCGGCTCAGGCGCCGCTGGCCTGACCCTGGCCCTCAAGCTGGATCCCTCGCTGCGCGTAGCCGTGCTGTCCAAGGCCACGCTCAGTGATGCCAGCACGTATTACGCCCAGGGCGGCGTGGCCGCGGTGCTGGATGAGACCGACTCCACCGACCTGCATGTCGCCGACACGCTCGTCGCCGGTGCCGGCCTCTGTCATGAAGATGCGGTGAAGTTCACCGTAGAAAACGGCCCCGAAGCCATACGCTGGCTGATTGATCAGGGCGTGAGCTTCACCCTGAATGATGACGAGCAGCCACATCTCACGCGCGAAGGCGGCCACTCGCATCGCCGCATCATTCATGCCGCCGATGCCACCGGCCGCGCCATTTCCACCACGCTGATACGGCGCGTGCGGGAATGCAGCAATGTTGATCTGCTGGAGAACCGCGTCGCCATCGATCTCATCACTACACAAAAATCTGGCAAGGCTGGTGAAAATCAGGTGCTGGGTGCTTATGTGCTGAATACGGAAACAGGGGAAGTGGAAGTATTCCGCGCCAAATTCGTGGCCATGGCTACGGGCGGCGCCAGCAAATCCTATCTCTACACCACGAATCCGGACATCGCGACCGGCGACGGTATTGCCATGGCTTGGCGCGCCGGCTGCCGCGTGGCCAATATGGAATTCAACCAGTTTCATCCCACCTGCCTTTATCACCCGCAGGCGAAAAACTTCCTGATTACCGAGGCCATGCGCGGAGAAGGCGCTTACTTGCGCCTACCCGATGGCGAGCGCTTCATGCCGCGTTTTGACGAGCGTGCCGAGCTGGCGCCACGCGATATTGTCGCCCGCGCGATCGACTATGAAATGAAGCGCCTCGGCATACGCTGCGTGTATCTGGATATCACGCACAAGCCCGTCGAATTCATCAAAAGCCATTTCCCGAACATCTACGAGAAGTGTCTGGAATTCGGCATAGACATCACCAAAGAGCAGATTCCCGTTGTACCCGCCGCCCACTTCACCTGCGGCGGCGTGATGGTGAATCTGGCCAGCCATACCGATGTGCAAAATCTGTATGCCATCGGCGAAACCTCTTTCACCGGGCTACACGGCGCCAACCGCATGGCCAGCAACTCCTTGCTGGAATGTTTTGTTTTCGCCATGGCCGCCGCCCGTGACATACAGGAAAAAGCTGCCAACTTGCCCGAACCGCCGGCCTGCAAACCATGGGACGACTCGCAAGTGCGCAACCCCGATGAAGACGTGATCATCCTGCACAACTGGGAAGAGCTGCGCCGCTTCATGTGGGACTATGTGGGCATTGTGCGCACGGACAAACGCCTAGCGCGTGCGCTACATCGCGTGGAGTTGCTGAAGCGGGAAATTCAGGAGTACTACAGCAACTACAACATCTCCACCAATCTCATCGAGCTGCGCAATCTCGTGCTGGTCTCCGAGCTCATCATCCGCTGCGCCCAACTACGCCGGGAATCTCGTGGCCTGCACTACACCCTGGATTATCCGGAGCTCAGCCCCGAACTGCACGACAGCATTCTCACGCCAGTGAACAGCACGCATCCGCGCTGAAACCTGCGGGCCAAAAACGATGACCATCGCACACTTTATCAGCAGGCACTGTCAGCAAGCGCTGTTAGCAAACATTGTTAGCAGGCTTTGACAGCTGACAAAGGGCGCGGTAAACCACGGCATCTTTTCATCGGCAAGAGACTCCCCATGGGCAACCAGATTCTGATCGGCAAGGGCGATGTGCCCTGCTTCCTTGAAGGCCGCTACGCCAATCGCCACGGCCTTGTGGCCGGCGCCACCGGCACCGGCAAGACCGTCACTCTGCAAGTGCTGGCTGAGGGCTTTTCCGATCTGGGCGTGCCGGTCTTCATGGCCGACATCAAGGGCGATCTCGCCGGCATTTCGCAAAAGGGCGCGGACAATCCCAAATTCGCCGAGCGCGCCAGCAAGCTGGGCGTGAGCGATTATCGCAATCAAGCCTATCCCACCGTGTTCTGGGATGTATTCGGGCAGCAAGGCCATCCCGTGCGCGCCACCATTTCCGATATGGGTCCGCTACTGCTCTCTCGCCTCATGGACCTCAACGACACGCAGGAAGGTGTGCTGGCCCTGCTCTTCAAATATGCCGACGATAACGGCCTGCTCTTGCTGGATCTGAAAGACCTGCGTTCTCTGGTCTCTTTTGCGGTGGACAATACCGCAGCCTTTGGCAAGGACTACGGCACTGTCAGCAAACAGACCTTGGGCATCATCCAGCGCGAACTGCTGGAGTTGGAGCAACAAGGCGCCGACAATTTTTTCGGCGAGCCCGCGCTCAAGCTCGAAGACTTCATGCAAACCACGCTGGAAGGCCGCGGCCATATCAATGTGCTGGCTGCAGACAAACTCTTCCAGCAGCCAAAGCTCTATTCCACCTGCCTGCTGTGGCTGCTCTCCGAGCTTTATGAAAACCTGCCCGAACGCGGCGATACCGAGCTCCCCAAGCTGGTGTTCTTTTTTGATGAAGCCCATCTGCTTTTTAACGATGCGCCCAAGGCCCTGCTCGACAAGATTGAGCAGGTGGTACGCCTGATACGCTCCAAGGGAGTGGGCGTGTATTTCGTCACACAGAATCCGCTGGATATTCCGGATAGTGTGCTGGGCCAGCTCGGCAACCGAGTGCAACATGCTCTGCGTGCCTTTACGCCGAGAGATCAGAAAGCCGTAAAAGCCGCCGCTGAAACCTTCCGCGCCAAACCCGGCTTGGACGTGGCGACCGTCATTACCGAGCTCGGTGTCGGCGAAGCGCTAATTTCAACATTGGGTGAAGGGGGTGTGCCTAATCCAGTGGAACGCGCCAAAGTTTGTCCGCCACGCTCTCGCCTCGGCGCCGTCACGCCGGAAGAACGTGCTGCTGCCTTGCAGCGCTCGCCGTTTCGCGGCCGTTATGAAGAAGTGGTTGATCGTGAGTCTGCTTATGAGCGCCTGCAGGCACGTACGCAGGAACAAGCCGCCACGGCCGCTAGCGAAACGCAGGCCAAAGCTGACGCCAAAACAACGAAAGCGCCAGCCCGTCAGGCCGATACGGTATGGGAGGCAGCGGCCAAAAGTGCGGTGCGGGCCGCCAGTTCAGAAGTGGGGCGCAGCATAGGCAAACAGTTATTGCGCGGCCTGCTGGGCTCCTTGCAAAAATCCATGCGCTGAGTGTTTTAAGCGGAAAAGCCGAAAGGCTTTTCCGCTTAAAACACTCAGCGCACAAAAACCTAGAGCGTCTTTTTACTGGCCGGCAAAGCGCCATGACGCAAACGCACACGCAGACGACGAAAGGCATCTGGAACCACCGCATCCGGCAACACTACGACGCGCTGCCGCCATATTCCGCGTTCATCCTGTGCCCGAAAATCCATCACCACGAGGAAGCGCCAGACCTGACTGCTGACGAGCTCGGCATGGCCCATGCGCGCTGCCGTTTCCAGCCACCAGTCACTACCTTGCTCACGCACAATGTATTGCCGTCGCTGCTCCTGACGCAAGCCGAGCACGGCCAGCAGCGTAATCACCAGCCATAGCAAGATTTGTAGCCGCAGAGAAAGGCCGGCCTGCAGGACCGCAAGCGCGGCGGCCAGATGCAAGAGCAGCAAAATACCTTGGGAAATGCGAGAGGGGCGCAGTTTTAAATCAATGCGCCATACGGGAGAGAATGAGCTCAATCATATGCTCCAGCGCGGGATCGGCCGGTTTGTCCTGCTGCATGAACCAGTTGAAAAGGTCCATGTCCTCGCTTTCAAGTAAACGCGAGAAGAGGATTTTTTCCTCGGCACTGAGATCCCGGTAATGTTCGTCCATGAACGGACCGAGGATGACATCCAGCTCCTTGAGGCCACGCCGGCAATGCCACTGCAAACGGCGTTCTTCAGCACTCAACTCACTCATCACACCACTCTCTTGGCAGCCCAGTCTGACGCAGGCTGGTCATTCATCGGTCAGGCGGCGATTATACGCTTGTTTTCTCGAGCTTCATCTCCATCTTTTCCGCCCAAGACATTGTTGCCACGCCCATCATGATCACACCCTGGACTGAGCTTCTCAAAGACACCCCTGTAAAGTCTGTGGATTTTTCCCAGACCACAGCGGTTATCCCCCTGCCCTCCTTGGCCGTGCTCACCCTTACCGGCCCCGAGTCCACAAAATTCCTGCAGGGACAGGCCACCACGGACTTCCGTGAAGTGGAAAAAGGCATGGCACGTCGTGGCGCCGTCTGCTCGCTCAAAGGCCGCGTGCTGTTCAGCTTCATCGCCATTCCCGATGGCGAAAATGTAGCGCTGATACTGCCCACCGATCAGCTGGAATTAGCACTAACCCATCTCAAGAAATACTCGATTTTTTCCAAAACCACACTGACTGATGCCAGCAGCACACTGGCTGTACTTGGCGTGGCGGGCCCGGATGCAAATACTGCTGTCAGTGCTTTCACCGAAGCCCTACCGGCTGGCGATGAATCCACTCGCAGTGCAGAGGGTGTGTTGGCCGTACGCATTGCAGATGAAGCTCGCTTCCTCTTGCTGGTGCCGGCGGCAAAGCTGACAACATTGTGGCCGCGCAACACACTCCCCCGTGCCACCGAAGGCCTTTGGTGGGCCGCTGAAATTCGTGCAGGCTTGGCCACTATTTTTGCCGCCACACGCGATCTCTTCCAGCCACAAGAGCTCAACTACCACGCTATTGCTGCCGTGAGTTACAACAAGGGTTGTTACACCGGACAAGAAGTAGTGGCGCGCCTTTATTTCCGCGGCAAGCTCAAACAGCGTCTTTACAGCTTACACGGCAGCGCATCGGCCCTACCGGAGTCCGGGGAGATTCATGCCGAGGGCAAACAGGTCGGCGATGTAGTGATGTCCACCCTCAATGAGGGGCAACTGGATGTGCTCGCCATCGTGAAAAATACGGCGGCACGCGAGCAGGCTCTGAGTTTGGCCGACAAGGGCATAGCACTCACGATTCGGGCCCTGCCCTATGCGCTCCCCGCTGAAAAAGAAGAGTGAATCTCTGGCATTAGCACAAAGCGATCGCCCATAAAAAATCCCGCTGCTGCGGGATTTTTTATGGGCGACAAATACGGCCTTATAAATCTGCCAAGGGATGCGTCCCCTGCCAAGGTTCTGCATAGTGCTCCGCCACCCACTCCGGCGAAACCTCGGCCAATGTGGCCGGCTGCCATTGCGGAGCATTGTCCTTATCCACCAGCAGGGCACGCACGCCCTCGATGAAGTCTGGATGCCGCGCACACTGTGTCGACAAGGTCAGCTCTTCACGAAAGATATCGGCCAGCGTCATATCTCGGCCACGCAGCCATTGCCGATGAATAAGGGCCGCTGATGTCGGCGAGCCCTTAGTTAGGCTTTTGGCGCTGCGATCCAGCCAGGCATCATCCAGAGCTGGGGTCGTCAATGCCGCATAGAGCGTTGGTAAATCATCACTGGCGGCACGCACATCAAGCAGGGCCGCACGCGGCTTGAGCTCGGAGTGAGCCAGCGTGGGCGCAGGCTCTCGCATCAACAAGGTACTTACCTGTAGATCACGAGTCTCCTTGTCATCACTGAAGCTTTCCTCACAAAGATGCTGGATAAAAACATCACGCCGTGCCGCCGGCACCGCCACATCGGCAAGACCAATAAAAAGTGCATCCGCGGCATTGAGATGCACACCGGTCATACCAACAAACAGCCCCAGACGACCGCGCACTCGCGACAGGAAATAGCTACCACCTACATCGGGATACAGGCCTATCGTGATTTCTGGCATGGCCAGCTTGGAGTTTTCCGTCACCACACGATGCGAAGCTCCGCTCATGAGACCTATGCCACCGCCCATGACGATGCCCTGCCCCCACACGATCACAGGTTTGGGAAAAGTGTGGATCAGATAATCGAGTTTGTATTCCTCGGTGAAAAAAGCCTGTGCATACGTGTCATCAATGCCGTTTTCACGCACGGCCAGACAGATACGGCGCACATCACCGCCCGCACAAAAGGCTTTTTCGCCAGCCCCCTGCAGAAGAACGGCCACGATGCGCTCGTCTTCCGCCCAGCGCTGCATGGCCGGCAGCAAGATATTGATCATGTCCAGGCTAAGCGAATTCAAAGAACGCTCACTGTTCAGCGTGGCTATGCCAAGAAAGCGGCCATCCACAGCAGGGCGTTCTTCAAGCAGAACAACAGGGGATTCAGACATGAGAGCCTCAATAATCAGATGGCTATAGAAGATGGTGGCGCAAGCATAGGCAGAGAAGGATCAGCTTGGCAGCGACCAGTCTATGGGCGCCTGCCCTTGCGTCTCTAAATAATGATTGGCTTGGGAAAAATGACGGCAACCAAACCAGCCACCGCGGTTGGCGGAAAGCGGCGAAGGATGCACCGACTTCAACACCAGATGCTTACGTGTATCAATGAAACGGCCTTTACGGTGGGCATAGCTACCCCAAAGCATGAAGACCAGATGCTCGCGCTGCTCGTTGAGCACACGAATGACTGCATCGGTAAACGTTTCCCAGCCCCGGCCCTGATGTGAGGCCGCCATACCGGCCTGTACCGTGAGCACGCTATTGAGCAAAAGTACGCCTTGCTCGGCCCAGTGCGTAAGCTCGCCATGTCGGGCCGGTGCAATGCCCAGATCAGTCTGGATTTCGCGATAAATATTCCTCAGGGAAGGCGGCAGCATCACATCACGGCGCACCGAAAAACAAAGGCCGTGTGCTTGGCCCGCGCCGTGATAAGGATCTTGCCCCAGAATGACCACCTTCACTTTCGAAAGCGGCGTGGTATCCAGCGCATTGAAAATTTCCGGGCCCGGCGGGTATACCGTTTTACCGGTCTTTCTTTCCTGCTCGATAAAGGCACGCAGATCATGCATATACGGCGCAACAAACTCTGCGGCCAGCACCCTTTTCCACTCTGGATCCAGCTTCACGCGCTGTAATGCCGCTTCACTCATACCGCCATCACCGCACGTATCTGGTGAGAAAGCGCGGCCTTGGCATTTTCATAAGAGAAACCAGGCGCGCTTACCATGCCTTCATATTCAAGACGACGCACGGTCGTCAGTATGGATTTTGCCCCCAGATCAACTTCGCGAACACCCACATATTCGAGTATCTGCGTAAAGTTACTGAGCAATCTATCACCGTGCTGCAATGCAATTTCATGCATGCGCGAATCCGTTAATGCGGCATACCAGAAGGCATGCTCTACCACGAGCTGCTCACGATGCTCGTTGACGCGCGTGAGTATGTAGTTGGCCCCCATGGCCGACATATGTTCAGTGATTTCAGCTCTGGCAGCCTGATTATTGCGACTATCGGCCGGATAGGTGCGAATCCAGTCATGCGCACGCGACCAGAAAGGATCGACAAACGCCTGCATGGTTTCATTGATGAACAAAGCAAAAGCATCGGCGATGAGATCGTGGATATCTTTGAAGTAATACGTCGTAGCAGAAAGTGGTACATCCGCTTCCTTAGCAACAGCACGATGACGCACACCGCGCACGCCATCACGAATGAGCACGCGCAAAGCGGCATGAAGAATGGCCAAGCGGCGCTGTTCGCTGCTCTGGCGTGCGGTTTTACGTCCCTGATAGGTAGCGATAGCTGCTTGCATGAATGACTGAAATCCGTTTTTCCCCGCGAAGCTGCAAGGATACCGGTCGCCGCCATACAGCGGCAATGCATGCATCGGTAGTGACAGACCACCAGCATGAAACAGGCAATAAAAAAGCCCGCGATGAAATCGCAGGCTTTTTTATTGAGATGGTGCGCTGGGAGGGATTCGAACCCCCGACCCTCTGGTTCGTAGCCAGATACTCTATCCAACTGAGCTACCAGCGCATCGAGGCGGCGAATTATGGTGAGACACCCCATTCGCGTCAACACTTTGAAGGGAAATTTTCCAGATTTTTCAGCCTGTTCTGCTCGACGCCAATGACATGCTGCATTAGGCGCACAAGACAATGCCCTGAGCACGCCACAGCAGCACTCACCAGCATATCGCCAACACGATAGAGACTAGGAACACCCTCAACCGAGTCCAACGAGCAGACAAAGAAAAGCCCGGCTGACCGGGCTTTTAAATAATGGCGGAGAAGGGGGGATTCGAACCCCCGACACCCTTTTGAGGTGTACTCCCTTAGCAGGGGAGCGCCTTCGGCCACTCGGCCACCTCTCCGCGGAGGGCGCATGATACTCAGACCACCTACGCTTGAAAAGGTAAAATCAGGGAAAAACAGGCAGTTGCTCATTTTCCAAGCAGACAGCAGCGGCCAGACCGTATAAGCGGCACCATAAGTGGCTATGGCAAATATCCTACAAGAGCTTGGGTGATCACCGGCATACGCCACCCCGACCAATCAGGATACTTCCTCTCACGGCGCAAGGATGCAGACCACGGATTGGTCAGAGCCGACAAGGAAGAGTCAGAGGGATCTGACAATGCAAAACCGAGACGCTTTCAGGGAGAAACGTCTCGGTTTTCTTTTGCACGCTTGAAATGCCGCCATCAGCCTCGATGGGGCGGGCGACGCGAATCAGTCTTCGATATCCTGGGAGTCCCCAGACTTCTCGCGCTGAATGCGTTGATAGATTTCTTCACGGTGTACGGCAACTTCCTTTGGAGCATTCACCCCAATACGAACCTGATTGCCCTTCACACCCAGCACCGTTACGGTCACCTCGTCTCCGACCATCAGGGTTTCACCCACACGGCGAGTCAAAATCAGCATCACTGTCTCCTTGAGATAGCTACGGGGCTGCGCAACTCAGGCGCAAGCCGTCGGAAATCCGCGCGAGTCAGTATTGACCAGGCGGCCTTATAAAGCAAAAACAGCTAACGACAGAACAGAGATGGGGCGATCGTCCCACATTGCAAGGACGATGCCCCACCGGTCAGCCTTTTAGGCAGCCGGCCGATCCAGATCGAAGGCGGTGTGCAAGGCACGCACAGCCAGCTCCAGATACTTCTCGTCCACCACCACAGAAATCTTGATTTCGGAAGTAGAGATCATCTGGATATTGATGTTCTCTTTGGCCAGCACACCAAACATCTTGGAAGCCACACCAGCGTGCGAGCGCATGCCCACACCTACCAGAGAAACCTTGCAGATCTTGTCGTCACCCACCACCTCACGAGCACCAATATCCTTGGCCACCTTTTCCAGCACAGACAGTGCTTTCTTGAGCTCGCCTCGAGCCACGGTGAACGTGAAGTCCGTGGTGTTATCTGCGCTCACGTTCTGCACGATCATGTCGACTTCGACATTGGCATCGCCAATCGGGCCGAGAATGCGGAAGGCAATGCCGGGGGTATCGGGCACGCCGCGTACGGTGATCTTGGCTTCATCACGCGCAAAGGCGATGCCGGAGATTACGGGCTGTTCCATGGTTTCCTCGTCAACAGTAATCAGAGTGCCTTCGCCTTCATCGGTGAAGCTAGAGAGCACGCGTAGCGGCACATTGTATTTGCCGGCAAATTCAACGGAGCGGATCTGCAGGACCTTGGAGCCCAGCGATGCCATCTCCAGCATTTCTTCAAAGGTGATGCGATCCAGGCGCTTGGCCTGCGGTACCACACGCGGATCGGTCGTATAAACGCCGTCCACATCGGTATATATCTGACACTCATCCGCCTTGAGAGCCGCCGCCAACGCTACACCCGTGGTATCAGAGCCGCCACGCCCCAGCGTTGTAATATTGCCGTCGCCATCCACACCCTGAAAGCCCGCCACAATCACGATGCGACCTGCCGCAAGATCAGCCCGCATGCGAGCATCATCAATCGATTCGATACGTGCCTTGGTATGAGCACTGTCGGTGCGAATGGCAACCTGCCCACCCGTATAAGACTTGGCATCGACACCGATTTTTTTCAGCGCCATGGCCAGCAGGGCAATCGTCACCTGCTCACCCGTGGATACCATGACATCCAGCTCACGCGGATCTGGCTCAGGTGTAATCGCCTTGGCCAGAGCGATAAGGCGATTGGTTTCGCCACTCATGGCCGAGAGCACCACCACAATGTCATGACCCTTGGCCTGCCAACGCTTTACGCGAGCAGCCACCGCCTCGATGCGCTCCGGTGTTCCCACCGAAGTACCGCCATATTTCTGAACAATCAGTGCCATTTTCGCTTCACACCCTTTGCGTCTTGCAACGCTGTTTCATTTCAGATTCTTGTTTCAGATGCCTGTTTCAGATTCTGTCGCTGACAAAACCCTGCACTGAGGCCAGCGCCTCCGGCAGTTTGCTGGCATCCGTCCCGCCGGCTTGAGCCATGTCGGGACGGCCACCGCCTTTACCACCCACCTGCTGGGCCACAAAACTGACCAATTCGCCGGCCTTCACCTTAGCGGTGAGATCAGCACTCACACCCACCACCAGACTGACCTTGCCATCAGCAACGGCCGACAGCACGACCACACTGGAGCCCAGCTTATTGCGCAGCTGATCCATGGTGTCGCGCAGGGATTTAGGATCAACGCCATCGAGACGTGCTGCCAGTACCTTGGCCGCGCCAATTGTGACGGCACTATTGAGCAGGTCGTCGCCGGCGGATGCCGCCAGCTTCATCTTCAGACGCTCCAGCTCTTTTTCCAAATCACGATTACGCTCAGCCAACTGACGTACTTTTTCCGCCGCCTGCGTTAAAGGAGCGCGCACCACGGCAGCCACTTCTTCCAGCGCCTGCTCTTCTGCCTTCACATAGGCCAATGCGCCCGTACCGGTCTTGGCCTCAATACGACGCACACCAGAAGCTACACCGCCTTCACTGGTGATCTTGAACAGGCCGATATCGCCAGTGCGTGAGACATGCGTACCGCCACACAGCTCGATGGAAAAGCCGGGCGTACCCATACTCAGCACACGCACGGTATCGCCATATTTCTCGCCGAAGAGCGCCATGGCGCCCTTCTTGCGCGCATCGTCTATCGCCATGACTTCGGTTTGCACCGGCTGATTGGCAAGAATCTCGGCATTCACCAAGGCTTCGATGGCATCAAGCTGTTCCGGCTTGATGGCTTCAGGCTGCGAGAAATCGAAGCGCAGATAATCGGCACACACCAGCGAACCCTTCTGCTGGACATGAGAGCCCAGAATATCGCGCAGTGCCGCATGCATAAGGTGAGTGGCAGAGTGATTGCGCTTGATGGACTCGCGCAGACCGGCATTTATCTCGGCCGTGACTTCATCACCCACACGCAAGCTGCCGTTTGTGATCACGCCATGATGCAGATGCGCGCCCCCCACCTTGGTGGTGTCACGCACTTCAAAGCGCTGATTACCCTTATCGAGATAACCGGTGTCACCCACTTGACCACCGGACTCACCATAGAAAGGCGTGCTGTCCAGCACAACCACGCCCTGCTCACCCTCGTTCAGCGCATCAACTTTGTCGGCGCCTTTGAAAAGAGCCAGTACACGACCAACACCTGTTGCTGCTTCATAACCAAAGAAACGAGTATCGGTGTCTACCTTGATGAGGCTGTTGTAATCCAGATCAAACTTGCCGGCTTCCTGCGAGCGCTCACGCTGCTCTTTCATGGCCGCTTCGAAACCAACTATATCCAACGTAAGACCACGCTCACGTGCGATATCGCCGGTCAGATCATCCGGGAAGCCATAGGTGTCGTAAAGTTTGAACACGACCTTGCCCGGAATCACCGCATCTTTAAGGCCGGCCAACTCCTGCTCCAAGAGTTTGAGACCCTGCTCCAAGGTCTTGGCAAACTGCTCTTCCTCATTCTTGATGGCACGCTCAATCGCAGCCTGCTGGGTTTTAAGCTCGGGATAAGCCTCACCCATTTCAGTCGCGAGTGCGGCAACAATCTTGTGAAAGAAAGAGCCCGTAGCACCCAGCTTGTTACCATGACGGCAGGCGCGCCGAATGATACGGCGCAGCACATAACCACGGCCTTCATTCGAGGGCAGCACACCATCGGCAATCAGGAAAGAGCAAGAGCGGATATGGTCGGCCACCACCTTGAGGGAGGCCTGATCTTCGTTCTTGCAACCAATCGCAGCGGCGGCCGCATTCAGCAGGCTCTGGAAAAGATCGATTTCGTAATTGGAGTGCACATGCTGCATAACAGCAGAAATACGCTCTAGGCCCATGCCCGTATCCACCGACGGTGCTGGCAGCGGATGCAGCACGCCATCAGCCGTACGATTGAACTGCATGAACACGTTGTTCCAGATTTCTATATAGCGATCACCATCTTCATCAGGCGAGCCCGGTGGGCCGCCAGCAATATCAGCGCCGTGATCATAGAAAATTTCCGTGCAAGGACCACAAGGGCCGGTATCGCCCATGGCCCAGAAATTGTCCGATGCGTATTTCGCGCCCTTGTTATCCCCGATGCGAATGATGCGCTCGGCGGGTACGCCAATACCCTCATTCCACAAGGCATAAGCCTCGTCATCGGTTGCGTAAACCGTTACCCAAAGCTTTTCTGTTGGAATCGCCAGCCACTGCGGCGAAGTCAAAAATTCCCAAGCATAGGCAATGGCATCACGCTTGAAATAATCACCAAAGCTGAAGTTGCCCAGCATTTCAAAAAACGTGTGATGACGCGCGGTATAGCCGACGTTTTCCAGATCGTTGTGCTTGCCACCAGCACGCACACACTTCTGCGAAGACGCGGCACGCGTGTAGGCGCGCTTATCAAGACCAAGGAAACAATCCTTGAACTGATTCATGCCGGCATTGGTGAATAGCAGGGTCGGATCGTTGCCAGGAACGAGGGAGCTGGAGGCGACACGGGTGTGTCCCTTTTCTTCAAAAAAGCGGAGAAAGGCTTCGCGGATGGCGGCGCTTTTCATGCAAAACTCCGGGCTTTGTCTCCCGGACTAGCGATATGCAGCGGGACGGACGACTGGAAAAGACCGGCGATTATAGCGGCACAAAGGCCTGATTCGTAGGGGATTTTCGGCCAGTCTGTGGCCAGGGAAATAAGGACGGGAACAGCCCCTAATGCGCAAGGGTAAAAGGACCGGATCAGTCCTCAGCCGGCAGCTCGCAACGCAAGGCCTGACTGACGTGAGAGCCACTGAAACCGCGGTATTGCAGGAAACGCATCTGCCTGGCCCTCTCACGCATCTCCGCCGGCAAGACCCGGCCAAAGCGCTTCTGGCGCACTAGCTGGGCCTGCTCCAGCCAGTCATAACCACTGGCTGCCAGCGCCTGTTCCTGCAGTTCGGCAGCCAAGCCCTTAGCCCGTAACTCAGCCTCAATGACGCGAGGCCCATAGCCTCGCTCGGCACGGCTACGGATATAAATCTCGGCAAAACGCTCATCCGACTGCAGGCGCCGCTGCACCAAGGCATCCAGCAGGGAGTCCACGACTAAAGGTAGACCGCCTAGATCCAGTAGCTTCTGACGGATTTCTTGACGAGAGTGCTCTCGGCGAGCCTGCATGGCCAAAGCACGGCCATGCAGGAACTCGGGGGAAGGCTGACCGGAAGATGGATCATCTTCCGGCGCAAAGGCAGACTTAGACGTCCGCTTCGTCGTAGGCATCATCAAGATCAGAACCGGCAGCCACGGGTACATCGCCAATCAGCTGCTCACGTATCTGCTTTTCAATCGCCTGAGCAATGGCCTGATTCTCTTCCAGGTACTTGCAGGCATTGCCCTTGCCCTGACCAATCTTGCTGCCCTGATAGGCATACCAAGCACCAGCCTTGTCGACGAGACCCAGCTTGACGCCAAGATCCACAATCTCGCCCAAGCGATTGATGCCCTGGCCATACATGATCTGGAACTCGGCCTCCTTGAAGGGAGGCGCCACCTTGTTCTTCACCACTTTCACACGCGTTTCCGAACCCACCACTTCTTCGCCTTCTTTCACGGCACCGATACGGCGTATATCCATACGTACCGAGGCATAGAACTTGAGGGCGTTACCACCGGTGGTGGTTTCTGGATTACCAAACATCACGCCAATCTTCATACGAATCTGGTTGATGAAGATGACCAAGGTATTGGAGCGCTTGATATTACCGGTGATCTTGCGCAGCGCCTGCGACATGAGACGGGCCTGCAAACCCATATGGGAGTCGCCCATTTCGCCTTCGATTTCAGCACGTGGCGTGAGCGCCGCCACGGAGTCGATCACAATCACGTCTACTGCTGCAGAGCGCACCAGCATGTCGGTAATTTCTAAAGCCTGTTCACCGGTATCTGGCTGCGACACCAGAAGGTCCTCCACCTTCACGCCCAGCTTGGCAGCATAAGAAGGATCCAGAGCATGCTCGGCGTCCACGAAAGCAGCGGTACCACCCGCACGCTGGCAAGCCGCAATCACCTGCAAAGTCAGCGTGGTTTTACCGGAAGATTCCGGACCATAGATTTCCACGATACGGCCGCGCGGCAGGCCGCCAATGCCAAGAGCGATATCCAGACCGAGAGAACCCGTAGAGATAGCAGGAATAGCACCTGCAGCGGGGTGATCCCCAAGACGCATCACGGAACCTTTGCCAAACTGCTTTTCAATCTGGGAAAGGGCGGCGCTAAGGGCCTTCTGCTTGTTCTCGTCCATCATCGTATCCTCTTTGTCTGGCCGGAAAATCGTTACGTTACGGGCTTCATGTTGAGACTGGCATGCCAACCATGCTGTCCATCAGGACAGTGCTGTACTTTCGCACAGTTAACTAGGGACTGGCAACACCCATTTTCTCCAGCAGACCGCTCAGGGCCCGCTCCACAGTTTGCCGGCGGACAGCATCACGGTCCCCGGCAAACTGGCAGCGCTCAGCCTCCACTCCCGCCGGGCCTGCCCAAGCCAGCCAGACCGTGCCTACCGGCTTTTCAGCCGAGCCTCCATCCGGGCCAGCAATACCACTGACGGCCACAGCCCATGTCGCTCCGGCACGTGCCGCTGCGCCAGAAGCCATGGCCAATACCACGGCCTCGCTGACGGCCCCCTGTTGACGCAGCAGCTCTGTCGATACGCCCAACTGCTTGGCCTTTGCCGCGTTCGAGTACGTCACCCAAGCCTGACCAAACCAGGCCGAGCTACCGGGAATACGAGTTACCGCTTCAGCAATGCCCCCACCCGTACAGGACTCAGCCATGGCCAGGCTAGCGCCAGCGGCCTTGAGTTCAGCGCCCACGCGGGCAGCAAGTGAAGTAATGACATCAGTCATGGCAAGCAGTGTCTGCAGGAAAATCGGAAGACACGATAAACGCTAACGCCGCCAGCAACCAGCCGACAATGCCTCAAAAACTTGCCAGTCCTTGGCCGCCACTCCCTATCATCCGGCGCTTTGCTTATACCCGCATAAAAAGACAGCCGATGAGTACAGACCTCAGCGATCACCCGCCGATGATGTAAGGGTGTGTTAATTATGAATTTCTATAAGTTATGAAAATATAAGACCGAAAACCCATACTAAAACCCACACAAATTTCTTGGATTTCAACGTGAATCGCCCCGGCTTTCCTGGATACCTCTAAGCCTCACAACCCCAAGGCACTGGAGGTAGTCATGAGCAGTGCGCGATACACCGATGAGTTCAAGCAAGAGGCCGTCCGGCAAGTGATCGCGCACGGTCATTCCGTGGCAGAGGTCGCCGGGCGACTGGGCACAACCACCCACAGTCTGTACGCCTGGATCAAGCGCTTTAATGGCCCCACTCCCCAAGAAGCACTGGACCCATGCCGCCGCGAACCCTTGCCTAAAGGCGGAGCTGAAGCGAGTCACTGAAGAGCGCGACATCCTGAAAAAGGCCGCCGCGTACTTTGCCAACGAGTCCCGGTAAGGTAGGCCTTCATTCACGCGCACCAAGCGCAATATGCCGTGCGCACGCAGTGTCGGGTCATGCAGGTCAATCCCAGTGGCTATTACACGTGGCGGACACAGCCGCAATCTACTCGTGTGCGTGATGGTCTGCGCTTGCTGGGGCTTAGCATGCCCAGCAGCAGGCCAAAGCCGCGCAGAATCTGCAGCCCCGCCCCCCGGTGATAGCCGGCTGTCATGCACGGTCTCCTTGCTCCGTTCCTATTCCTGCGACCTGCATTACACGGAAGCGGGATGTCAGGAATGCCAGAAGAGCGGCAAGCAGCAGCACGCCGGCACTTGCCGCAAAAGCACTCTGGTAGCCATAGCCATCGAACAGCAACCCGCCCACGGTGGAACCCAAGGCAATAGCCAGTTGGATCACAGCCACCATCAAACCACCACCCGCCTCGGCATTACGGGGCATGGCTTCTGCAATCCAGCTCCACCACCCCACTGGGGCTGCCGTCGCCATCAGCCCCCACAGCCCCAGCAGTACTGTCACCGCCATGATCCAGGCGCCCATTGGCAGCAAGGGAAAGGCAATCAGGGCCAGGGCGATCAATGCCATCAGGACGGGAATGATGATCAAGGTCTGGTAGAGGCCACGCTTGAGAACATTGCCAATCAGCATCGTGCCGATGAAACCGGCTATGCCGATTACCAGGAGGATGAGAGACAGCGTCGACACGCTGACGTGAGTCACCGTTTCGAGGAAGGGCCGTACATAGGTGAACAAGGCAAACTGCCCCATGAAGAAGGCGCCGCAAGCGGCCATGCCCAGGGCAACGAAGCGACTCCTGAATAGCGTGAACACATTGCCAGCATCCGCCGAACGCTCATGAGCGGTCATGGACGGCAGACTGGCCCACTGCCAAGCCAGGGCAAGCGCGGCCACTGGCACCAGGCAGAAGAAGGCCCCGCGCCAACCCATGACCGCCCCCAGATAGCTGCCTAAGGGCGCGGCGATTACCGTGGCCAATGCGTTGCCACCATTGAAGATAGCCAGGGCGCGAGGAATCTGATGAGAGGGCACCAAGCGCATGGCAGTCGCCGCCGACATCGACCAGAAGCCCCCGATGACCACGCCAAGGAGCGCACGACCCACCATATATACCGGATAACTCGGCGCCATTGCCACCACTACGCCTGAGACAGCCATCATTCCGGTGAGCACCAGCAGCAGCGTCTTGCGGTTCAGGGTGCCGGCCAGGCGAGAGATGGACAGGCTGGTCAGCACCGCGAACACCCCGGAAATGGCAATGCCCCGTCCTGCCATGCCCTCGGAGACATGAAGGTCAGCCGCCATCGGCGTCAGCAAGCTGACTGGCATGAACTCGGAGGCGATCAGAGCAAAGACACACAGCGACATGGCAAAGACCCCGCTCCAATGGGCGGGCGGTACCGGTGTCTCTGGCGGGGAGTACAGGGGGAGCGAGAGAGAGTCTTTCATGCGCCCATTCTTGCGAATCGGGAGCAAGTCGTGTAGCTAATGAATACTTAAAGACTATATTAGCTCCACTAATTAATACTTTGAGGCAAACTGGGGCATGGTCAGACGCAACCTCAATGATTTGCTGTATTTCGTCACGGTGGCCCGGGAAGGCAGCTTCACCCGTGCTGCGGCGCAGCTGGGGGTTACCCAGTCGGCGCTCAGCCAGGCGATCAGTGGCCTGGAGACCCGCCTGCAGATCCGCCTGCTCACCCGCACCACGCGCAGTGTTTCCCCGACGGTCGCCGGGGAGCGCCTACTGCAGGCGATTGGCCATCGCTTCGACGAAATCGAGTCCGAGCTGGATGTACTGACCGAACTGCGCGACAAGCCTGCCGGGACCGTGCGCATCACCTGCGGAGATCATGTCCTGCGGACCACGCTGCTGCCCAAGCTCGCGCCATTGATGCGCGAGTATCCGGACATCCAAGTGGAGTTCGACGTCAATTACGGCTTCCGGGACATCGTGGCGGATCGCTTTGACGCAGGCGTGCGCTTGGGCGACACCATCGACAAGGACATGATCGCCCTTCCCATCGGCCCCAAGCTGAGGATGGCGGCCGTAGCATCACCAGACTACTTCGCCGCAAATCCTCCGCCTAAAACGCCAAGCGACCTCACGGGTCATCGCTGCATCAACATCCGGTTTCCCACACATGGGGGGCTGTACGTCTGGGAGTTCGAGAACAAAGGCCAGCAGTTGAATGTACGCGTTGAGGGTCAGGCCATTTTCAATACCACGCCCCCTATCGTCACGGCAGCACTTGAAGGACTGGGTATAGCCTTCCTTCCCGAAGAGGAGTTTGCGCCGCACATTGAGGAGGGTCGACTCGTGCGCGTGCTGGAAGATTGGTGCACCCCCTTTGCGGGTTACTACCTCTACTACCCCAGCCGCCGCCAGCCATCTCCCGCCTTTTCATTGGTAGTGGGCGCCTTGCGTATAAATCAGCGAGCAAAACTTTCCCGTTGATCCGGCGGATTTGTCCTGTTTTTTTTACGCTGCTTGAAGTGAAAGGAATCGTTGCAGATTTCCAGGATTTCGCAGTGATGGATGAGCCGATCGAGCAAGGCGGTGGTCATCTGGTGTCGCTGAAGACGGTGACGCCTTCTCCGAAGGATAGGCTGGTGGTGATCAAGCTGGTCTTCTCGCAGAGCTGGCTGATCAGGCGGAAGAGAAGCGCACCGCCCGAAGAGAGAAATGGCAACTCGAGGCCATTCACAGCAAGTAGCCCAGCCCAAGCAACAACACTGATTTTCCTAATTGCGCTTAAAGGTTTTACCTTTCGTGGCTGACACCCCGGCCATGCCCCTGAAGATCATGCTGGCTCCCTCCACCAGAACCGGTCGCGGCTGGGCATAGCCCGCCATGAGCCAGTCTTTTGCTAACTCACTGACGGCACCAATCATGCCCATCGCCACTGCGCCGGCAACATCATCAGAGATATCCCAGGAGGGAATAGCGGTACGAGTCAGCCCCAAAAGAATGTCCGCAAAGCGGCGCAAGGTCCCGTTATAAAGGGCGTCCACTCGCGGGCTAATACCCAGGATTTCAAGCCAGACTATGCGCGAGGCTACCGGGTCTTGCGCAAAGCGGAAAAAAGCATCCAGCCCCTGGCCGATAAGGCGATCGACATCCCGCTCCGGCTCCAGCTCACTTATCGCCTTCAGCAGCTCTGCCAGTAATTCACCGATCAACTGCTCGTAGACCGCCACCAGCAAATCCTCTGTAGTCTCAAAAGACTCATAAAAGTACCTGTCCGTAAGCTCAGCCTCCTTGCATAGCAGGCGCATCGTGGTTTTGCGGTAACCCACACTCCCGAACAGGGCCTTTCCCGCCTCGATGAACTGCGCGCGGCGCCTTAGCTTGCGCTGCTCAAGCCCCTCCCCTCCATAGTTGCGACTGGTGGATGTAGCGGCGCGAGCCGACTTGGAAGTTGGCCTGGTGATGGCTGTCATAAAGAGCGCCCATTCGATCCGACGTATGGATCAAGTATCACCGATCACCATATTGACTACAATTGCCGTCACTTTTATATTGACGACATATGTAGTCAGATTTGGGGATGCTTCCACCTAGCAAGAGATCCCAGAAGAGCACGGGGCCTAAAAGGGATACCGAAAAACAAACGGCCCCTGAATTTGCGCACAAAAGCGGTCCGTCACCCGATAGGACGCGCTGAAGCCAGATAGCTGCCGGCCACCACTCTTTCATGCGCACACCACATGCCGCAGCCATCGCTGCCGAGTGAAAAAACATGAACTTCCAAGAAACCATTACCTATCAATTTTCGATTCAGGATCTCATTCCAATACTGACTAACCCTGACTTTCTACTAGCCAAGTACGACGCTCAGGGTGCTCGCAATATAAAACTCATATCAAAAGAAATATCCGAACACCGAAGTGAAATCTGCATTCAGAGAGACATCCCCGTAGAAGTTGAAATACCTGCATTTGCTAGATCTATAGTGCCCTCTGGAATCACGCTGATTCAGACAGACAGCTGGGACAAGTTAAGTCATACAGGGACGCTAGATATAAAATTCAAAGGCATGCCGGTCAAGCTAACGTGCGACATGAAGATGCTCAAAAAAGGGAATGAAACACTTCAAACACTGGATTTTTATATTCAGGTTAACGTCCCTTTAATTGGCCGAAAACTGGAAGATCTCTTGGCTCGAGACCTGATGAAAAAATTCAAAAACGACACCTTGGTTACCAACCAGATAATCAAACAAACCATGGAATCCTCAGAGGTAAGAAATGAAAGCCACATATGAATCAGCTTCTCTGAGTGAGTTGAACCGCTATTTCAGAAGCCTGCCTGCGCCCAGCTCGAACATGCTTCATGGATTTTTCAGGGCTAGTTTTGTAGGCCCCTTCTGGTATCGGATTGGCGGCTTTCCCAGCGTACATCTGGCTGGACTTCCCCACTGGCAAGGCAAGAAATTCCTTACGCCAACAACTGCCACCAATATATTGTTCAAAGATGGAAGCGCTATTGAAGCTTTATCCATGACGGTTGTTGAGGCGCCCTCCCTGGTTGATGGCAAGCCGGGTATCGCTTTGCGATACGGCTCCGAGGCGCCCATCCCCTGGCGCTGGGTACGAGACGAACTACGCGCGGTTGATGAAAAAACACTGCTTGGCATCACCATCGTCGAGCTGCCGGTATTGCGCCACTTCCGCTTTCCTTTCCAGCTGGTTCGAGAATCATGAGCAATACATTTGATTACGACATCATCGTGGTCGGATCAGGATTCGGCGGCAGTGTCAGTGCCTTGCGTCTGGCTGAAAAAGGCTGGAAGGTCGCCGTACTTGAAATGGGACGGCGTCTGACGCCGGTAGATTTTGAACAGGCCGCAACCAACCAAAAGAAGCTAGCTTGGGCACCTGCGCTTGGCCTAAAAGGATTTTTTGCCCAAGAAGTCTTCCAGCATGTCGCACTCTTGCGCGGCATCGGTGTCGGCGGCGGCAGCAATGTTTATGGTGCCGTTCTATTGCAGCCCAAGGAAAACTTCTATCGTGATCCTGCTTGGGCAAACCTGAATGAAGACTGGGAAAAAGAACTCGCGCCGCATTATGCCACGGCCCGCCACATGCTGGGTGTCAATAAGAATCCGTATCGCGGCATCCAGGATCAGTGGCTACAACAAGCTGCTGAGAAAATGGGTGTTGGCCACACATTTGGATCTGTACCCCAAGGCATCTTCTTCGGAAATCCTGACCATACATCTCCAGACCCCTATTTTGGAGGCAAAGGCCCTGATCGCTCAGGCTGCAAGCAGTGCGGATGCTGCTATACGGGCTGTGCCTATGGCGCCAAGAATTCTCTTGATAAAAATTATCTGCATTTTGCGGAAATACTGGGCGTTGAAATTCTTCCTGAACGCAAGGTCACTCATGTAGTGCCACTGGACGATGGCGGCTATGACCTGCATCTGGAGCATCCCTGGGATAGCAAGCAACACTACCCGTCACTGCGGGCAAGAAAAGTCATTCTTGCTGCCGGCTCACTTGGCACACAGGAGATATTGTTCGCCTCCCGTGATCGCTATAAAACACTAACACGAGTCTCCTCAACGCTGGGTGATCGTGTCCGCACCAATAGCGAAGCCTTGGTCGGCATTCTCGCCCGTGATAGCACTGTGGATGTAACCCGGGGAGCATCCATTTCCACGCATTTCTTTGCCGATGAAAAAACCCATCTGACTCAGAATCGTCTGCCACCAAGCTACGGCATGATGAAGTTCTACATGGTGCCAATGATTGATGATGTCAACCCGGCACGTCGTGCACTGCGTACCTTGCTGGCTTATCTGCTGCATCCGCTTAATGCCTTCCGCGTTTACTTCTCTCGCAACTGGCACAAGCGCACGACATACCTGACCGTGATGCAACACGCCGATAATGAGTTGCGCTTTCGCTACGGCCGAACCCTGTTCCGCGGTCTTCGTTATGGACTGCAGTCACGGCTTGGCAAGGGGGGACGCACCCCATCCTTCCTGCCCCAGGCGAATGCCGCTGCGCGTGCTGTGGCGGAAGTCAGCAATGGCATCCCTCAAAACATGATTGTCGAGAGCCTGGGCAATATGTCGGTGACTGCCCACATTCTCGGAGGCGCCGTCATGGCAGCCAACGAAACGCAGGGCGTGATTGATGCCCGCCATGAAGTCTTCGGCCACCCCGGACTTTTTGTGGTCGATGGCAGCGCCATTCCCGCCAATGTTGGCGTCAATCCCAGTCTCACCATCACCGCACTGGCCGAGCGTTTTGCCTCGCTCTTCCCGGAAAACGGAAGCACTCATCATGTCTAAACCCCGCAACATCATTCTCACTGGCGGCTCATCCGGATTGGGCCTGGCTCTCGCCTTGCCGCTATTGCGTCGAGGCGACCGACTCACACTGATTGCCCGAGATCCTGCAAAGCTTGATGCCGCCGTAGCACAACTGCGTGCGCAGGTGGCCGGAGCCTATGTTGAGGCCATGTCCCTCGACGTTAGCGGGCCCGATATCGAAGCTGGAATTGCCAATGCCGTGAAGGCCATGGGTGGACTGGACATGCTTATCAATTGTGCCGGCATCCTGCGCGAGGGTTATGTGGAAACGCTGACTGAGCAGGATTACCGCCAGACCATGGACATCAACTTTTTCGGTACGCTGCGAACCGTGCGCGCGGCATTGCCATATCTGAAACAGTCACGCCATGGCCATATCGTCAATGTCGCCTCCGTGGCCGCCCTCACCGGCGTCTTTGGTTACACGGCTTATTGCAGCTCTAAATATGCATTGCTCGGCTTTTCCGAAGCCTTGCGCGCCGAACTGGCACCACAAGGCATCACCGTGCAAGTTGCCTGTCCTCCCGAATTCGATTCGCCCATGGTTGATGCATTAGATGCAACTCGCACTCCTGAAAATCAGGCACACACACTGACCATTCCAAAAATGAGCATAGAGGGCATCGTAGAGGCCCTCATGGCCGGCATGGAGAGCTCCAATTTTCTGATTGTTCCTGGCGCGCAGACACGCCTGATGGCACTCGGGATTCGCCATTTCCCCGCCATTAGCCGCTGGGTTGCGGATCGTCGCATTCGCTCCGTCTATCAAGGCCCGCGCTGAGCCCACCAGGAAAATTATCATGAGTCATTTCAAGGGAAAGATTATTGCCATCACCGGTGCCGGCAACGGTATCGGTAGAGCGCTGGCATTGGCAGCCGCCCAACAAGGAGCGGCGTTGTCGCTTTCCGATATCAAACACGATGCGCTTGAACAGACTGCGGCAATGGCGCGGAAATATGGCGTAAAGGTCACGACGAACATCGTTGATGTAGCAAGCCTTGATGCCATGTCCGTTTGGGCCGAGCACACCACTCAAGAGCACGGCGGCTGCGATATCATCATCAACAACGCGGGTGTCGCTCTGCTCGACACACTTGAAGATGTGCCCTACGAGCAATTTCAGTGGGTCTTCAATATTCTTTACTGGGGTGTCGTGCATGGCACCCGCGCATTCCTTCCACAAGTACGCGCGCGCAAAGGGAGCATTGTAAACCTTGGCAGCATTCACTCTTTTATCGCTGCACCGAATAACGGCCCTTATTGTGCAGCGAAAAGCGCCATTCGTGGCTTTTCAGATGCACTGCGGGAAGAGATACGAAGTGAAGGCATAAATGTTCTTTTAGTGATGCCGGGAGGAATCCGTACAGAGATTGTGCGCAACTCTCGGGTCAACAAGTTTGTGAATGCAAAAGCCTCACAAGAAGATGTGCACCGCGCCCACAATGCCGCTTCGCTCACCTCCCCCGAGCAAGCCGCTACCATCATCCTGCGCGCCATCAGACAGCGGCGCTCACGCGTGCTGGTCGGTTGGGATGCCATTTTCTATGATTTTCTGACACGTCTCATGCCCAACGCATCGCACCGCATTTATGCCTGGGGTGCCCGCAAGCTAGCAACTGCCCGTTGATGCCCGGCATCAAGACAGAGCCCGCAAGGATTAAGCAGCAGCGCCCCGCTCTGTGCGGAAACTGACTCAGAAAGTGCGGCAGCTTTAGCGTCCGGCCAAAGTTATGGTGTGCAGTTGTTGATCCGTTTATAGCGTTTGACTTAAACGCTCGCAGGCAATCCGCTTGGCCGTCGCAGCACCACAAGATTGCCTACCGAGGTTTGAACCACTTCGTCGTCCTGGTTAAGGGTGTTTGTGCGTACCTTGATCAGGCCTTGCTCCGGTCGGGACTGCGACGGACGCACTTCCAGCACCTCGCTTTCCACGCGCAACTCGTCGCCCGGTCGCACCGGCCTTGGCCAGCGTAATTCGTCGAAGCCCGCACCAATGATGCCGCCCGCCGGCTGAAGCTCGCTGTCCACCAGCAAACGCATGGTCACCGCCGCCGTATGCCATCCACTGGCGGCGAGGCCACGGAAGATCGAGGTCTTCGCGGCGTCTTCGTCGAGATGGAAAGGCTGGGGATCAAACTCGGCCGCAAAGGCCTTGGCCCGGTTTTCCTCGATGCGCATGCGCATACGGCCCGTGAACTTCTGCCCGGGGATGAAATCTTCCAGATAGAGAGCTTTCATGCGGCTTTCTCCGGCGCGTCCAGCGACGCAATGATTTTAGCGCGGCAGGCAGAGAGGATTTCATCGGCCAAAGGCGAATCATCCGGACAAGCACGTGACATGACGATCGCACCCAGCGCATGCGCCAACATATCAATGTCCCTGGCTCGTGCCTCCTGCGCAGGCGCTGAGCCCGGCACCGTATTCATGGAGCTCAAAGCCGCCAGCAGACTCTCGATGCCAGCCGCAAAAGTGGCCCGGACCGCCTCCGGCTGACGCGCCGCGTCCCCGCCCAGTGCCGCCATCGTGCAGCCCCTTGCGCGGCTGTCGCGGTGTTCGCGCGAGACATACAGACGCACGAATTCCTGAGCCTCCACAGCCGTGGTCAGTGCCGCGGTCTGTGCGATGCCACAGGCTGCGGATTCCGCCATCAGATCAGCTTTGGAGCGGAAGTGTTTGTAGAAACCGCCGTGAGTGAAGCCGGCAGCCGTCATCAAATCTGCAATGCCAACCCCATCGTAACCACGCTCCCGAAACAAGGTGGATGCTGTTTCAACAACGTGCGCCCGGTTGGCCTGCGCCTGTGCCTTGGTGACTTTCATTTCTATTCCACTGTGGATTTATGCCTGACGGAGGACCTTACCATACATTGATTATGGTCATAATCAATGTCTTGACATTTTAGATTACGTTCAACATCATTGCGGCCTTGGCAAAATCCGAGGCTGAAACAGCATGACCGAGAAAGCCCTTTCCCAGGCGTATGCAGACGACGAGCCCGCCCCCGTCAAGGCCATGCCCTCACCCGCCATCCGCGACACAAACACAGCTGCGCTTGCGCACCCTCAAAACAGGCTTTGCAAAGGAGAATCACCATGACCGCACTACCGACGGTACTCATCACCGGCGCCTCCAGCGGCATAGGCGCCACCTACGCCGAGCGATTTGCCCGCCGCGGCCATAACCTCGTGCTCGTCGCCCGCAACAAAGAGGGCCTGGAGGCTATGGCTACGCGCCTGCGGGCAGACTGTGGCGTGGCTGTCGATGTGCAAAGGGCCGACTTGAACCAGGCGGCCGATCTGGCCGCGGTCGAAACCCGTCTTCGCGACGATGCCAGCATAGGCATCCTGATCAACAACGCCGGCATGGCGCAGTCGGGCGGCTTTGCGCAGCAGAGCGCGGAGAATGTCGAAGAGCTGATCAGGCTGAACATCACGGCACTGACACGGCTGGCCGCCGCGGTCGCCCCACGTTTTGTGCAGTCCGGTAGCGGCGCAATAGTCAATATTGGCTCGGTGGTAGGTTTTGCGCCCGAGCTCGGCATGTCGATCTACGGTGCCAGCAAGGCTTTTGTGTTGTTCCTTTCACAGGGGCTGAGCCTGGAATTGGCGCCCAAGGGCGTCTACGTGCAAGCCGTACTGCCGGCGGCGACACGTACCCGGATTTGGGAGCGTGCCGGCATCGACGTCAACACGCTGCCGGAAGTGATGGAAGTGGGCGAACTGGTAGATGCCGCACTCGTGGGCTTCGACCGCCGCGAACTGGTCACAATCCCGCCACTGCTCGTGGCCGAGCGCTGGGACGCCCTCAATGGCGCACGTCAGGGGCTGCTGTCGGACATTCGGCAAGCTGACGTGGCCGAGCGCTATCTGAGCGTCTCCTAAGTCGTACGACCAACACGAACGGTGTAATGGCGCATCAGCAGCTAACACGCTGCTTTCGTAATGAGCGGCAAGCCACTACCAAAGGACTTTTTCATGAACAATAAAAAACCCGTGGCACTCGTGACCGGTGCCTCATCAGGCATCGGCGCAGCCACCGCAAAGCGCCTTCTGGCCGCAGGCTATGCGGTTTATGGCACCAGCAGGCGCGGCGGTATGGCGGCAAGCCAACGCTCGCTGCCCATGCTGGCTCTTGATGTGACCGAAGATGCATCCGTCAACGCCGCCATCAATGAGTTGATGCGGCTTGAAGGCCGTATCGATCTGCTGGTCAATAATGCCGGCTTCGGCCTTAGCCCCGCCGCGGCAGAAGAAAGCTCGATGGCGCAGGTGCGAGCTCTTTTCGAAACGAATGTTTTTGGGCTTATCCGCGTCAGCAATGCCGTTCTTCCCATAATGCGTGCACAGCGTAGTGGCCGCATCCTGAATATCGGTTCCGGGCTGGGCTTCATTCCTGCACCCTATAACGCCCATTACGCCGCCACCAAACATGCGATCGAAGGCTACTCCGAATCCCTTGATCATGAAGTGCGTGATTTCGGAATACGTGTCGCCGTCATCGAGCCCGGAGTGACACGCACGATGTTTGACGCCAGCACGTTTGCTCCCGACCTACCCCTTGCCGCCTACGATGTGAGTCGGGCCAAGTACCTCGCTGCATACGAACGCGCCATGTCCGCCGCAGATAACCCCGAGAGCGTGGCCGAGACCATCATGCGGGCAGCAAGCGAGAAAATGCCGCGCCAGCGCTATCCCTCGGGCAAGGTTGCCCGTCAGGGTGACTTCGCCCGACGTTTCCTGCCACGCAGCCTTTTTGACAAGATGCTGCACAAGCAGTTCGGTCTCGGCTGATCATGCTCAGGCAAGCCGGCAACTGCAGCACCATAATGCCCACGACACATCGGGTTGGAGCAAACAGCGGCACAGCGCAGCAGGCATTTCTGATCGCAGACATGTTCTACCGCGACCGCTTTTATAGCGCTGGCAGCGGCGATGGTGGACGAGATGCTTATCAAGCGGCGGCAGGCGACGGATTTTTTTGAACACCAGACACACTAGCCAACACTGGAGTCAACGCAATATGAAAGCGCTCACCTTCAAACGCTACGGAAAATCTCCTGACATAGGATTTTCCGAAGTGCCGCGCCCCAGCCCAAAGCCGGATGAACTTCTTGTCGAGGTTCACGCCGTTGGCTTGAATCCGATAGACAATATGATTCCGACGGGCATATTCAAACCCGTCATCAAGCTGCAACTCCCGGCCACGATGGGTAGCGATCTGGCGGGCGTGGTGATGGAAGTCGGCAGCCGTGTGACAAAGTTCAAGCCCGGCGATGCCGTTTTTGCCACCCTCTTCGATCTTGGCACCGGCTCACTCGCCGAATTTGCTGTGGTCCCCGAGCATGTTGCTGCACTGATGCCGGACAATCTGGACTATGTGCAGGCAGCCTCGGTGCCAATGGTCGGGCTCACTGCCTGGCAGGCCCTCAAAGAGCGGGCAAAAGTTCAGCCAGGCCAAAAAATATTCATTCCCGCCGGTGCTGGCGGCATTGGCACATTCGCCATCCAGCTGGCAAAGCACTTTGGCCTGAAGGTCGGCACCACCACCAGCACGGGCAATGTTCAACTGGTCAGCAGTCTGGGCGCCGATGAGGTAGTCGATTATAAAAAGCAAGAATTCGACAAGGTGCTTAGCGATTATGACGTGGTTCTTGCAACGTTGAGGGGCGACGATATCGAGCGCTCTGTAAACATCCTCAAACCCGGCAGCACAATCGTTTCTCTTATCGGACCGCTGGATGCTGCCTTCGCCCGTTCTCGCCGACTTAACTTCGTTCTGACGATGGTCTTCAGTTTGATGAGCCGAAAGATCATGCGGCTTGCGAAGAAGCGCAACGTTAGCTACTCGTTCCTGTTTGTTCGCCCTGATGGCGCACAGCTTTCCGAAATTGCCACGCTGCTCAAATCAGAGCGCGTTCGCCCGGTGATCGACAAGGTTTTCCCGTTTGAACAAGCCAAGGAGGCGCTTGCATATTTAGCTCAAGGGAGAGCCAAGGGAAAGGTCGTTGTCCAGCTTAAAGAGTCACCCAAGCCATGACAGCCGAGGAAAATACGATTAAGAAAAACCTATACCAGACTTTAATCCAAGTGATGCTGCCTTGATTAGAGCTGCAAGCAGGAAGCGGCATTGCAATAACGGAGATCCCATTAAATTTTGGAATCTCCGTCTTTAATTTTCGCTGTCACATATTCCAATATTTATAATCTCTTCAGAGATAAATATCGCATACAGCCGCAGCGTAAAAATCACAAAAATACGTGAGTATAAAAAATACTCGGCCGTAAAAAAACCAAGCTTTGGCATCGGTGCCGTGTCATAGCGCAACCGCTTTATTGCAGTGATTGTTTGGGCATGGGTCCTCCCAGTGCCCTGGCACAGCTGATGACAGAGCGTGCCATCTCCATTCGGGCAGAGGCCAGATCGGCACTGCTTCCTGCCACCTGCCGCTCAATCTGAAGCAAGTCACTGCGATTGATGGCACCTGCATCAAATGCAGTGCTGGAAGCTTTCAGCAGGGCGGCAACGCTTGCGCTCTCCAACTCACGTTGGCGCAGGCCTTCCCGCATCGCCTTCAGCCTTGCAAAGGAAGACTCCACATCAGCAGTTGCCTGCAGCACAGCCAGTCTGTAAGCAATCAAGGCCTCTTTCTCCTTGCCGCGAGCGGCCAGGAGCTGTGCGTCCAGACGACCGAAATCAAACAATCGCCAGCGCAAGCCGAGACCGGCCTGCAGCAGACCAGACTCGGACGACATCAGGTCACCCGGCGGAATGGTCTGCTGGCCCCCAAAGAGCCCCAGACTGAGCTGTGGATAGAACTCTGCCAAGGTAGCGCCAATACTGGCATTGGCCCCGACCAGAACCATCTCAGCCGCGCGGACATCGGGACGTTTCCGGAGAATGTCGGAGGGGATGCCCGCAGCAGGATCCACTGCCACTGCAAAAGCTTGCGGGCTGATAGCGGGCAAATTGGCGCTTGAGGGGTCCCGCCCCAGAAGCAGAGCAAGCCGATTGTGCTGCGCCTCGATGCCGGCACTCAGCGCTGGCAGCCCCGCGCGGGCCTGATGCAAGTAGGACTCAGCCGCATCCAACTCTGCACGACTGCTGTCACCCGTGCTGAGTCGCTGCTGCAGGAGAGCCACTTGCTCCTCCATCAGAGCGACATTTCGAGAGCCGGCGTCTTGCTGTAGTTGAAGCGCACCCGCAGTGAAATAGGCATCTGCCACCTCGGCCGACACCGCGATGCGTACGGCCTCTTTTGCCGCGCGAGTAGCGTCCAGTCGGGCCAGAGCCGACTCCCGCTGACGTCGGATGGCCCCCGCGAAATCAAGGTCCCAGGCTGCCGAAAGTCCTACGGTAGCCTGCGTGGTAGTGCGCTCGTAACCCGGGAGGGCACTGGCCAGCACGCCCTCGCGAGAGTTGAGCGACTGCTGCGAGCGATCCAGCGAGCCCTCAAACGCAAGGGTCGGCCGCGATCCCGAGGCAACAACACGGGCGGCCGCCATCGCCTGCTCCACGCGCGACATGGCTTGGGCAAGCTCGAGATTGTCTTGCATGGCCTCCGCTTCAAGGGCGTCCAGTTTGCTGTCGCCAAAAACCGTCCACCAGGGAGCGTCCGATACCGCCGCATCGGTGGCGTTGCGCCAGTGGGCGGATTGCGTGATCGGGGGGCGCGTGTAGTCCGGCCCTACGGTGCAGCCGGATAACAGGCACAGGGCAATGCTGAGCAGACGCTTCATGCCGGTTCTCCAGCGTGTCGCTGCGACAGCAGCAAGTACATGACGGGCGTGGCGATTCGCGCCAAAAGGGTCGATGCCAGCAGGCCGCCGATGAGCACAATAGCGGTCGGTGACAACAGGCCATTGTTCTCAAGAGCCAGGGGCAGGAGGCCGCCGATGGCCGTCACAGACGTCAGCAGGACCGGCAGGAACCTCACCTCCCCCGCCCGTTCGATGGCCTGGCGAATCGGCATCCCCTGTTCACACAGCTGCTCGGTGAAATCCACAAGCAGAATGGAGTTTTTGATCTCGATCCCGATCAGGGCGATCAACCCGATCATGGCCATAAACGACAGCGACTGCCCTGTGCACCAGAGCGCCAGTACGGCACCAAAGATGCCGAAGGGAACAATGCCAAAAACAACACCAACGGTGCGGAACCGGCCGAACTCAAGGATGAGAATGGCCAGAATCCCCAAGGAAGCAATCAGGATGGCTGGCAGAAATCCCGCAAAGCTGCGCGACTGAACCTCCGCCTCCCCGCCCAGCGAGATTGAATAGCCTGGCGGCAGACTCAGCGCCGCCTCCACATTGGCCAACACTGCGCTGGTCACCTGGCCATTCAGGAATCTCGGTGCCACGTTGGCGGTCAGCGTGACGACACGCTCGCGCCGGATGCGATCGATACGGGGTGCCTGAGAGGCAATAGTGGGCCGGGCAATAGCGCTCAACTGCACAGAACTACCGCCAGTGCTAGGAATGTAGACTTGGGAGAGCTGGCCGATGTCGTTATGTGCCGCCATTGGCAAGCGGACCTTGACGGGATAGTCGTAGCCATCCGGTCCGCGGAAGTTCGCCGCCGCTACGCCGGTGAGCGACATCTGCAGCGACTCCCGAATCGCGCCCGCGGGAACCCCCAAGGCGGCCGCGGCCACCTCGTCGACATTCAGTTTTACCGTGCTTAGCTGCTGGCGCAGGGGATTGGCGACGTCACGCACACCTGGCGTGTCCTGCATGGCCCGCTCGGCCTTGCCTGCCAGCATGGCCAGCGTATTCACGTCAGGGCCGGAGATACGCACAGCAATCGGGGCCTCGATATCGGGGCCGTTCATGAAGGTCACGATGCTGATCTTGGCGCCGGGATACTGCGCGAAAGCCGACCGGATCGATTCCAGCAACTGTTCGCTTTTGCCGGGCTCCCAGCGATGGAGGGATACCGCAATTTCGCCGAAGGCAGAATCCAGTTCCCGCTGCGCTACATTATAGAAAATCTGGGGATTTCCCCTGCCCGCGTTGGCGCTATACCACGCCACTTCCGGCAAAGAGGACAGGTGCTTCTCCACCGCCTTGACCACCGCGTCGGTTCGCTCCAGCGTGGTGCCCTTGGGCGTTTCTATACGGACAAGAAATTGCGGGGTCTCGGCCGGGGGAAACAGGCTGGCGCCAATGGAAATCACCAGGGGAACTGTCAGCAGCGTCAGGCCCAGAAGCAGGCTGAGGGCCAGTACAGGACGGTCCAGAGATTTCCGCAAGACTGGTGCGTAGAAGTGCTGAATGCCTCGCTGCACCCACTCCAGGAGGCGATTGTGCTCCGGCCCGTCTTGCCGCTTGAGCAGGACGGCCGCCAGCAGCGGTGTCAGTGTCAGGGCGACCAGCAGCGAAGCGCCGACCGTCGACAGGACGGCGACCGGCAGCGCACGTACGAATTCGCCGGGGCCTTCCGGCAACGCCAGCAAGGGCACAAACGACAGCATGAGACAGGCGGTGCAGCCCAATACGGCCAGCGTGATTTGTCGCGTGCCCTGAATAGCTGCCTCAGTGCGTGAGGCGCCTTCGCGCAGCCATCGGGCAATGTTTTCCACCACCACAATGGCGTCGTCGACCAGAAGCCCGAGCGCTACCACAAATCCTGAAATCGACACCTGGTTCAGGGTATAGCCGAAGGCCTTGAGCCCCAGCATCCCGAGCAACAGTGAACTGGGAATAGCGACCATCACCACAATGGCGGCCCGCGTGCCCAACGGCAGCAGCGTTAGCAGAACAAGGGCCAGGGCAATGAGGAAATCCCGGCCGAGCATGCCGAGACGGGCGTTGACGTTATGGGACTGGTCAAAACCACGAACGAGTTTGACGCCTCCGGGCAGCGTGCGCTCAAAGGCATCGAGCGCGGTAGTGACATCGCGGGATATCCGGTTGACGTCCTGCCCCTTACCCTGGGACAAGGTGAGGAGCAGCGCTCGTTTGCCGTTGAACCGGGTAATGTGGTCGGGCTCGCCGGTGGCCCACGCCACTCTGGCGACGTCGCGCACGTGCAGCACGGCCTCCCCGTTGCCAGTGACCGCTACCCGACCTATCCGGGCCGTGTCGGAAAACGCGCCATCGTGCTGAATCTCGAAGCGCCGACCTCCCGCTTCTACCGGACTGAGCGGAGCCTCCGATCCGGCCGCGCGCAGGGCCTGCAGCACTTGACCGGGCACGACACCATGGGCGGCCATGCGCGCCGGATCCAGCGCTACGCGCACTTCACTGGGCGTCGCTCCCCAATAGCGCGCATCACTGACGCCGGGGATGGCGCCGAGGTGCTCACGCAGCTTGTCGGCCAGCCGCTCCAGATTACGCACCGGTAGAGTGTCGCTGACCAGGCCAATCTGGATGACGGAAACGGCGAGCGGACGCGCACGGATGACCTCCAGCCGCTGCATGCCCATGGGGAGTGTCGGGCGGAGCGCGTTGATCTCCCGGGAGACTTGTTCATAGGCCTTTTCCGGATCGGTGCCCCAGATGAACTCCACGCGGGTGGTCGAGATGGCATTCCGGCTCTGGGAGCGAACTTCGCGAATGTCATCCAGCTTGTAGAGCGTGTTTTCCACCGGCTTTGTGATCAGTTGTTCGATTTCCGTCGGCGTCGCACCCGGCAGCACGGCGTTGATGACCAGGACGGGGGGATCAAGCGACGGATCTTCCATGCGCGGTAGTGTCAGGAAGGCATTGAGGCCCAGTGCGATCAGCAGCAGGAATACCACCATCGTGAATTGCCAGCGCCGGATCGCAAACGCTGCCGGATTGAAGTTCATGGCGTGACCTCCCGCACCGACTGACCATCCGACACAAAACCGGCCCCTGCCGTGATGACTTTCGCGTTCGGTGCCAGGCCCTCGACTTGCAGCCACTCGCCGTCGAAGCCCAGAAAGCGAACCCGCGTGCGTCGGGCAACCGAGTGGGTGGGGTCAAGGACGAATACGTTGGCCCAGCCGTCCGCGGCACTCAGCAGCGCCTCCGGAGGCAGGTACTGCCGCATCGATGCGGGGGCATTGCGGCGATCTTCAAAACGGACCGAACCGACGATGCCGCTCGGCAGGTTCTCGGCCCCTGCCAACTTGAGGTCAACCTCCAGCGTGGCGGTGCGGGAATCACTCAGTGCGCCAATCCGCAGTACCTGCGCCTTGACTTCGCGGCCTTCCGGTCCGACCAGCAGCGTGGCCGGCGAGCCCTTGCGCAACTCTCTTGCCACGGCCGCCGGCACTGATGCCCGGGCCAGCGCCAGGCTGGACACGTCGGCGATACGAAGCACACGCTGGCCCGGTCCCACCGACTCGCCGGCCTCGACGTCGCGAGCCAGAACGATGCCGGTAAAGGGGGCCCGTAACTGCGTGGAGCCCACGTCATAACGGGCAGCGTCGACAGCGGCCTGTGCCGCCGCCAAGGCGCTGGCACTGTCCTCACTGCTGCTTTGGGACACGGCGCCCGCCGGCAGCAACTGCGTATTGCGGCGCACTAGACGCTCAAGCCGCGCCTTATCTGCCTCGGCACGTGTGAGCGCAGCGGCATAAGGGGTGGCGGCCAAGCTGGCGAGGAGCTGGTCTTTGTGCACCGTTTGACCGATGCGCACCTGAAGCTGATCCACCGTGCCCGGAATGCGGAAGGAGAGGTTCGCCTCCCTGTCGCGCAATATCGTGGCGGGGTAGCGCTCCGTTAAGGCAGTGGCGACGGCCTGCTGCGTAAATGTTTGTACCGGAAGTGGCTCGGCGGTCGCCTTTGCTGTGCTCGAACTGCCGCAGCCAGAAAGGACGACGGTAAGCAGTGCAGCAACAGCGGGCAGAACAATGCTGGAGAATGTGCGGCGCATGAGGGTATGCCGTAAAATGGTTGACGGTGTCTACCAATGTAGGCCTAATGAGTTGACAGCGTCAACAAATCTTGGCGACAGATCATCAAACAGCATGTCACGGCTCGTCCGGACCTTGGCCGCCGCGCTTAATCACTGTGCGCAACTGCTTGTCCGTGTTACTGTTTTTCCATTATCCGCACCGGTATCGCGCATGTGCCCAGTCTCCCCGAAGAGCCCCCCACCCTCAGACTTGCGGGAAGCTTGCGTTCTTGCCGCACGTGAGATCATTGCCAAGCGAGGACTGGAGGGACTGAGTTTGCGCGAGGTGGCGAGGGAGCTGGGCGTATCACACCAAGCCCCGTACAAGCACTACGCCAGCCGCGACCACTTGCTGGCGGCGGTCATGCGCCGCTGCTTCCAGGATATGGCCGGCTATCTGGATGCCGGAGTTTTGACCGCCGACGCCGACGCCGATCTACGCGCACTGGGAGAGCGCTATCTGCGCTATGCCGCTGAGCACCCGCTGGAATATCGCCTGATGTTCGGTACGCCGTGGCCAGAGCCTGCTATCCATCACGACTTGGTGCAGGATGCCGTGCATGCGCTTGATGTCCTGCGCTTGGCGTTGCACCGCATCTCAGGCCAGGAGGCAGTGAACGTCGATCTGGATGCCATGCTCATCTGGTCGACGCTGCACGGACTGGCCAGCATTACGCACGCGGATGTCATGCGACATCTCCCGCTGGGCAACGGCGTGCCCGCGCAAGTGCCGGCCCATGTACTGGACATGCTGGAGTTGGCCTTGAAGGCGACTGGAAAACCTCAGGAGCACATCCCTATGCCAGCTACAGGTAGCCAGCCATGAATCGCCCCGGTTTTCCTGGATGCCTCTAAACCCAACCTCAAGGCATGGAGGTAGTCATGAGCAGTACGCGATACACCGATGAGTTCAATCAAGAGGCCGTCCGCACGCTGTGTCGGCTCATGCAGGTCAATCCCAGTGGCTATACGCGTGGTGGACACAGCCGCAATCCACTCCTGCGCGTGATGATCTGCGCTTGCTGGGACTGATCAATCAGCGGACGTAGATGTACTGAATCTAATATTTTATCCTACTGATAATTAAGGATAAAATAACAACAAAATGGACTCAAATGCTTGATATGTCGCAGGATAATTTAGCTGACCACACCCCCATGATGCAGCAGTACCTTCGCATCAAGGCCGAACACCCGAATGAGCTGGTGTTCTATCGCATGGGCGATTTCTATGAGCTGTTTTTTGACGACGCCATCAAGGCGGCGCGTCTGCTGGACATAACGCAGACGGCTCGTGGCAAATCCGGCGGCAAGCCCATTGCCATGGCAGGCGTGCCCTATCACGCCGCCGAATCCTATATTGGCAAACTCACTCGTTTGGGTGAGTCCGTTGTGATCTGCGAGCAGATTGGTGATCCGGCCACCAGCAAGGGGCCGGTGGAACGCGCCGTCGCGCGCATCGTGACACCGGGCACAGTGAGCGACGAAGCCTTTCTGGATGAGCGCCAAGACAATCTTCTTTGCGCTGTGCATGCACAGGGCGAGCGCCTCGGCATTGCGGCGCTGGACATTTCCAGCGGCCGTTTCAGTCTGCAGGAAGTTGACTCAGCCGAGGAGCTGGCCGCAGAACTGGCTCGCTTAAGCCCGGTAGAGCTGCTGGTCGCCGAAGACAGTCTGCTGCTTGAATCGCTCGCGGATAGGCGTGGTGTACGCAAACTCATGGCCTGGGAGTTTGATCCGGAAGCCGCTGAGCGCGCCCTCACCCAACAATTTCAGGTCCAGGATCTGCAAGGCTTCGGTTGCGAAGGTCTCACGGCAGGCATCGCCGCTGCCGGCGCCCTGCTCGGCTACGCCAAGGAAACTCAGCGTACCTCTCTACCCCATCTGCGCGGCCTGCGCGTGGAAAGCACAGATCGCATTCTTCAACTGGACCCGGCCACACGCCGCAATCTCGAAATCACACAAAACCTGAACGGCGAATTCGAGCACAGCTTGGCTTGGGTACTGGATAACTGCGCCAGTGCCATGGGTAGCCGCATGCTGCGACGCTGGCTACATCTGCCATTGCGCGAGCGCGCAGTGCTGCAAGCGCGTCAAGAAGCGGTGGGCGAACTGAAAACCAATTATCGCTTCGAGCCTCTGCGTGAAACCTTGCGTGATGTGGGCGATGTGGAACGCATCCTCGCGCGCATAGCCCTCAAGTCCGCACGCCCGCGCGATCTTTCCCGCCTGCGTGACACATTGGCGCTGCTGCCGCAGTTGCAGGCTGATCTGCGCGTTTTTTCCGGAGGCCATCTGCGCTCGCTCTCGCAAAACATCAGCGAGTACCCTGAGCTCACTGAGCTGCTGATGCGCGCCATCATTGAGTCGCCGCCCGTGGTCATGCGTGAAGGCGGCGTCATTGCCGAAGGCTTTGACGCCGAACTGGATGAGCTGCGCGCCATCAGCCGTAATGCCGGCGATTATCTGGTGCAGTTGGAGCAACGCGAGCGCGATAACACGGGCATCAGCACGCTGAAAGTGGGTTACAACCGCGTTAGCGGCTATTACATCGAGCTCACGCGCGCGCAGGCAGAAAATGCACCAGCACATTTCATTCGCCGCCAAACCCTGAAAAATGCCGAGCGCTTTATTACGCCCGAGCTCAAGGTTTTTGAAGACAAGGCTCTGTCAGCCTCGTCGCGTGCTCTCGCCCGCGAAAAGGCCATTTATGAAGAGCTGCTGGAAAAACTGATTGGCGACATTGCCGTTCTGCAGCTGACCGGCGAAAGCCTGTCCGAACTGGATGTGCTCGCCAATTTTGCCGAGCGAGCCAGCAGCCTGAATCTGGTTTGTCCCGAGCTTGTGAACGAGGCCGGAATTGATATTGAAGCCGGCCGACATCCGGTCGTGGAAAAAGTCTTGGATGCGCCCTTCACACCCAACTCAGTCACGCTGAGTCCCGAGCGTCGCATGCTGATCATTACCGGCCCGAATATGGGCGGTAAATCCACATTTATGCGTCAGACCGCGCTCATTGTTCTACTCGCGCATGTTGGCTGTTTTGTACCGGCCACCAGTGCCCGTATAGGACCTACTGACCGCATTTTCACGCGCATAGGCTCCAGTGATGATCTGGCCGGTGGCCGCTCCACCTTCATGGTGGAAATGACAGAAACCGCCAATATTTTGCATAACGCCACACCACAAAGCTTAGTGCTCATGGATGAAGTCGGTCGCGGCACCAGCACATTTGACGGCCTCTCACTGGCCTGGGCTGCCGCCGACTATCTGGCTCGTGAAATCCGTGCACTTACGCTGTTCGCCACGCATTATTTCGAGCTCACTACCCTGCCCGAGCAGGATGAAGGCGTCGTCAATGTGCATCTGTCTGCGGCCGAGCACGGTGAGCGCATTCTCTTTCTGCACAGCGTGAAAGAGGGCCCGGCCAGCCAGAGCTATGGCCTGCAGGTAGCGCAGCTCGCTGGCATCCCGGCCCCGGTCATACGCAATGCCCGCGGCAAGCTGGCGCAGCTGGAAAATCAGGAAGTCCGCACGCAGTTGAGCAGTCAGCCTGCTACCGCCCCCCAACAGAACGACCTGTTCGCCAGCGGCCCTTCACCGGTTGAGCGCAAGCTTGGCAACATCAACCCGGACGAGCTGACCCCGCGCGAAGCCTTGGACCTGCTCTATGCCCTTAAAAAATTGATGTAATTCAGCAGAATTATCGATAAATCATGACGTTGGCGTGGATTGCCAGTCGCAGGGTCAGGCATTAGACTAGCCGCCGTTTTCAGTCCCCACCGTTTAGCACACCCGAGGTAAGGTCAGCATGACGTTCGTAGTCACCGAGAACTGTATCAAGTGCAAGTACCAGGACTGCGTAGAAGTCTGCCCGGTGGACTGCTTCTATGAAGGCCCGAACTTCCTGGTGATACATCCGGACGAGTGCATAGACTGCGCCCTTTGCGAGCCCGAGTGCCCTGCTAATGCCATCTTCTCTGAAGATGAAGTCCCCGCCGACCAGAAGGAATTCCTCAAGATCAATGCCGAACTGGCAGAGGTCTGGCCCAATATCACGGAAATTGGCGAGCGCCCTGCCGATGGCAAAGAATGGGACGGCAAGCCGGGCAAACTGGCACTGCTGGAGCGCTGATCGGTCGCACCATGCACGCAATAAAAAAGGCAGCCTAGGCTGCCTTTTTTATTGGCGGTCTGCTGTCCTTGCAGAATCCACCGAATTAAAAAGGGGCGGTTAACCGCCCCTCGCAGAATCACAAGCTCCCTGCCCGATGATTCCCTACCTCCGTGTGCCCATTCCTTTGGCATGCCGTCCTAGCAAGATTCCCTATCCCGTCGCTCCCTGCGACAGGAGCAATACTAACCAAGTCGCTTTCCCGCTCAAGCACTGCCAGAAGCAAAGTGACCGAGCTCACGTCCTCCGAAATAAAATTATTCCTTATTTATCAATAAGATAATAAATTAACGGGTGATAGTCATGGGCATATATACGCAATAACCCACTCGCCTGTGAGAGATATCGCACAAAGAAAAAGGCCAGATTCGTAGAAATCTGGCCTTTGGGCACATCAAGAGCGCCGCTTTACATCATGGACTGCTGGTAATTCTGCAGGCCAACGCGCTGTATCAACTCCAGCTGAGTCTCCAGCCAGTCGATATGCTCCTCCTCGCTTTCCAGAATTCTCTGGAAAAGATCACGGGAGCCGTAATCCCCCACCTGCTCGCAGTGGGCAATCGCCACTTTGAGGTCGGGATGGGCCTGATGCTCCAACTTGAGGTCACAGCGCAGCATTTCCTCAACGTTCTCGCCGATGAAGATTTTGTTCAGATCCTGGAGATTGGGCAGGCCTTCGAGAAAAAGAATGCGCTCGATGAGCAAATCCGCATGCTTCATCTCATCAATGGACTCGTGATACTCGTGCTCGTCCAGCTTCTTGAGGCCCCAGTTCTTGAACATGCGGGCATGCAGGAAATACTGGTTGATCGCCGTGAGCTCATTCACCAGCACTTTGTTGAGATAGGCAATAACTTGGGCGTCGCCTTTCATGGCCTGCTCCGTTAATTGAAAACGGCAGTCAGCTTAGCAGACCCAGTCAGGCTCGAGTGGCGATAAGAATGAAAAAAGCCAAGGAATTCAAAGAGAAAAGAGAATGATTATCAAGCGGCGCCAGCTATGTCTTTGGCGGCTTCCTGCAAAGACTCATTCAGCACATCGCGTGCGGTCAGAGCACAACGGCCACATTGCGTGGCAACTCCCAAGCAATTACGTAATTCGCGCATGCTGCAGCAGCCCTCCTGGACGGCATCACGAATCTGGCTGTCAGTCACGGCGCGGCAGATGCAGACATACATAGGAGGAGAGTTCCAGCAGGCCAAACGTAATGAGAATACTTATCGTTATTAAACCGTCTGTCAATCTGGGACTCTGCCGTTTCGTCGCCTTGGGCGCCCCTGTCCGCCGAATAGCAGGACGCAAGAAAAGCCGGACAAAAAAAAGCCCGCATCATGCGGGCCTAACAGGGGTACAACGATTACTACCATTTGAGGAGTCCAATCATCGCAGGGGGGTGCTTTGATTGAATGGATTTATGGTGCCGGGAATGGCTGGAAGGGTCTGTTGAGTCGCTGTGCGCGTCCTGTTACAGCGTGTTATCCCCGGCAGTCTTGGCCTTGGCCTTGGTGCGGGCATGGCGCAGAGCCTGACGTACCGGCCAGCGAAAGGTGAAACAGGCCCCGCCCAGCTCCTGACTCTGCCCAACCTCCATATGGCCGCCGTGCCAGAAGGCAATGCGTTGCACGATGGAAAGCCCCAGACCATAGCCTCCGGACGAGCGCGTGCGGCTGTCATCAAGACGGGCGAAGGGCTCGAAAATCCTGTCGCGGTCTTTCTCCGGAATACCGAAGCCATCATCTTCCACCCGCACCCAAGCTGCATTGCCTTTCACGCCGCCGGAAATCCGCACCCGGGTCTTGGCATAACGCACGGCATTACCCGCCAGGTTTTGCAGGATGCGATGCAGATAACGCAGCTCTGCCTCCACCCGCACATCCGCCTCATCTTCTTTGATTTCGATGATATGGCCGGTATTGAGCGCCATGGTCTCCTGGCCAACACGATGCATCAGATTTTTGAGCTCTATTGTTTCAAATTTGAGCGAAGGCGTGCCCTGCTCCAGCTTGGCATAGGTGAGAATTTCATCGATAAGCTGATTGAGCTGCTCTACGTCCTGATCAAGCAACTGCAACTGGTCATAGCGCTGCTCGCCATCATCGGTTTCTGCCAGCATTTCCATGCCGAAGCGCAGACGCGCCACCGGCGTACGCAACTCATGTGATACCGCACGCGTCATCTCACGCTGCGAATCAATAAGACGCTGTATATGCTCCGCCATGCCGTTAAAAGCATGGGCCAACTGACTAACTTCATCCGAGCCCTGCACCTGCGCACGCGCACTGAGATCGCCGCCGCGAATGCGGCGCACGGCCGATTCCATTTTCTTGAGCTTGCGCTCCAAGGGATGAATGATGAAATACGCGGCCACGGTAATGATGGATAGCGCTGCAATGGCCACCATAAGCACCAACTGCATGGGCATCCAGTCAAAAATATAAAGCGGCCCCATCACCAACACACGATCACCACCGGGCAGTGGTGCCACGATACGCAGCGAAGAATTGCGTGTACCCGCTCCCTCCTTCAACACCAGTACCACTTCATTACGGCGGATGCGCGCCTGCTGGTCGCGATCAAGAGCCGCCTTGTAGATAGGCATCATGACTACCGGATACGGAAAATAACGCTGCAACTCCTGTATGCGCTGCTCCTCGCGACCAGGGTAATGACTCAGCTCCTCCAGAAAGAAAACAGCCAGAGCCTTGGCCTGCTGCTCCGAAACCTTGGACATACGAGTCTTGATATAAAGCTCTTGATTACCGGGAATGCGCGAAAAGATATCGGCAAAATTCTGTCCCTCATTGGCGCGGAAAATGGCGCGCCCTTCAGACAGTCGCGCATGCTCTTCTTCGGTGAACTGCTCAGGCGAGGGAGGCACTACCGAAATCGGGCTATCCATGATCTGGCTGGCTTCTGATAACCAGGCAATACGGGCGTCGCCCTCCTGACGGGACACCCCCAGTGCAATCAAACGGAACATGCCGGTCGCCATATTCTCGCGATAGGAATCGGCACGCTCCTCATTGACCTTCTGCACGAAGACATAGCCCGCAATAGCCACCGCGGCAATGACCAGCAGCAGACCACCATAAATTCGTACAAATATGCTGCTCGGCATGCCTGCGGCTCTTGCGGTTGGCTGACGGGGAACCCCGGCTCAGCGCGCCCGTGCCTAAACACGGGGAAGGTGATGGAAGACGAGTGCAGAGTACGCCGCCCTGACGGCATGAAAGCAGGAGGGCCGGCCAAGTCAGCCGGCCCTCCTCAGGATCAGGCCGACTCTTTCACGAAGAGATAGCCCTTGCTACGCACGGTCTTGATGCGGCGCGGATTTTCAGGGTCGTCACCGATCTTGGGACGGATGCGCGAGATACGCACATCAATGGAACGGTCCTGACCGTCGTATTCGATACCGCGCAGACGCTCAAAGATGTCTTCGCGAGACAGGATGCGGCCGGCATTGGAGGCCAGCAGCCAGAGCAGATCGTATTCAGCGCTGGTGAACTCCACCGTTTCGCCATTGAGGATGACGGCACGGGCACCGTTGTCGATCACCAGTTCGCCGAAGTCCAGACGATTAGGCACTTCTTCCACCACCATGTCCGAACGCCGCATCAGGGCACGGATACGTGCCAGCAGTACGCGCGGCTGGGCCGGCTTGGCCACATAGTCGTCAGCGCCCATTTCCAGACCCAGCACCTGATCCATGTCTTCGGCACGGGCAGTAAGCATGAGGATGGGATGCTGATAGCCCTGGCTACGCACCTCGCGGCAGACGGTCAGGCCATCGGCCCCGGGCAGCATGATGTCCAGCACCACCATGTCAGGTTGATCTTCGATGATGCGGCGTATGGCACGCAGGCCGTCCGTTTCCACCCCGACTTCCAGGCCATTGCGTATCAGATACTCCTGGGTCAATGCAGCCAGGCGCTCGTCATCTTCCACAATCAGCACACGCGGCAACTTTTCCGTAGTCTGGTTCATGCTCGAATTCCTTAAGTCAGATCAACTAGATACCGGCAAACCCCAAGGCCCGGCGAATTGTAACTGCGAGGGAGCATACGAATTGTAACTGCGCTTCCCAAGCCCCCCTAACGAAACAGATACAAGACCGTGGCATCCACTCACAGAAGGCCTGTTCAGTCACTGCGCGGACAAAATCCAACCACTATATATAGTGTCCACACCGGCAAGGCCTGAAACCGCAGGGTGATGCCCATCACAGACCAGAACATCCACGACCAACCCACAAGCTATCCACAGCTTTTGCGCGCCGACTTTCACTTGCAGCCCCTCCTTAAACGGCTTATCTTGTAGCCCTACAGAGGTACCGACACCATATGTTGCGTTGCAGCCCGGCAGAACACTTTCACCCACCCATCCGATTTCTCATAACAATACGGGGTGAAAGTAGAGGGTTTCACATACGGTTTTCTAGAGTCAGCATGGTTTACAGGGAGTTCAGCGGCGCTAGAGCGCCCCTCGCAGCGGAAGGCGACACCCACAAGATATAGTGTTTGACCTGAAGCGCGACAACTCCCCTGCCCCAGGCGCGGCGCGGGTTTCGGTACCCCATTTTTCACCCTTTTTGCCTCATTCACCTGCTTACGGGAAGCATCATGCATACGGAAACCACCGCTTCGGGCAGCCCCGCCGCTGCCACTCCGGTCGCCCCAGCCGCTTCGGACATCCTGGCCACCGCCCCCGGCACCCTGCGCGTGATCAAGCGCAGGGTG
>JBOICI010000019.1:0-39088 GCA_050739955.1 Moraxellaceae bacterium | reverse complement strand
TGCCTCACCTGCGCTAATGCGTACATCCATGTACGCATTCCCCTTGGCCGGTCTTGCTCCGGTCGGCAGGCTCTATGGGGCCTCAAGAGCAAAGCAGCGGTGCTCTTTTCTTGGTTTGTGAAAATCTAAGGGACCCCCGCCTACGCGGGGGCGACAGATTTAGTTTCTAGAGATTCGTCACCCCGGCGAAGGCCGGGGCCCATACGATGATGAAATTTCCAACTCAGTATGGGTGCCGGCCTTCGCCGGCATGACGAGGAGAGAGGGCTGCTTTTGTCCTAGGTTTGGTTTTGCTTTCAGCCAGCGAAGCGATGCGTACTTTTGCTTCTGGATTTCAGCGCTGGCCGAAAGAGTGAAGAGCAGAAGAAAAGTGCATGGCACAGGCCCACTTATCAAGAGCCGAACTTCTGTACCTACGGCCCCGACAGCGGCAAAAGCACAGAAGCCCATCGCGAGTCGCAAAGGCGCGAGCACCACCCGGACAAAATCAGCTACAAGAGAGGACAGAGCCAACTAACCTGCCCTCCGCAGAGCCTGCCCCGGAAGGCTTTAGTCCGGGGAGTCGCCTTTCCTTTGCTTACGCATCCGCAGGCGATCCAAAGGAAAGTGAGGCCCCGCCGGCAGGGCGCAATCCCTTTTAATAATAAACAGCCGGTGCAACCCCATCGAAGCACCTCACCGAATCCCCGACAGTGCCAAAATCCCCGCACCCCAAGCAATCGCCAAAAAAAACATACACAAGAGATAGATTCGCGGCTGGAGCCCCTCCCACACACAAAGTGGGTCATGGCAGAGAAAAGCGTCGGGCTAAAGCCCGACCTACGATCAAAAGAAGCAACCCCCTCGAAGCACTTCACCGAATCCCCTACAGTGCCAAAATCCCCGCCCCCAAGAGCAAAAAAGATACTTTCCTTAAAGCCAGAGCCATCTTAAATTCCGAGCCTTGCCACAAAGCCAAACACTGATCACCCACCACATCCCCACAAGGAAACCACACCGTGCTGAGCATTTTCAGAATTTCCAGCCTGTTAGAAGGCTGCTCATTTCTCCTGATCTTGAGCGTATCCCTGGGCCTTATCAGCCGAGAGCTGGTCTTTCCCATCGGCATGGCGCACGGCGCGCTCTTCCTGCTGTATTTCGTCCTCTCCCTGCTGACCTCGCACAAACAGGGCTGGCCAGTACTCGTCTGGCTGGCTGTGCTGCTCGCCGGCGTTGTCCCCTTTGCCTTTATGGCCGTTGAAATTTTCTTGAAAAAGGAATCACGCAAAAGCGCAGAACTACAGCCCGTCTAGGGCGGAACCCCGGAGGTTTCCCGCCGGATGGCTGCGCTCCCTACTCAAACCTCCGTTGTTTATTTGATCGGCCGCGCCCCCGCCGGCAGGGCGCAATCCCTTTAATTAATAAACAGCCGGTGCAACCCCCTCGAAGCACCTCACCGAATCCCCGACAGTACCAAAATCCCCGCACTTCCCTTAGCCAGCTTTGCTCCGACCAGCAGGCTCTATGCAAGCTCAAGAGCAGAACAGCGGTGCTCTTTTCTTCATCTGTGAAAGCAAGAACGCAAAATAAAAAGAACAGTCACTGAGTCCCCGCCCTCGCGGGGACGACAAAAGAGATAGCACCTAAGGCAGAACACCCGACAGGATTTTCCGCCGCATGCAGTAGGCCAAATTAATCCCTGGCATTCGGCGGAAACGCTTCGCGGTTCCGCCCTACGACTATGTGAATAAAAATCAAAAAAAACACTAGGCCCCTGTTTGTGCCGAGGCCTAGTGCTAATTGCTAGAGATATTTTACCCCGGCAAAAGCCGGGGCTTTGCAGCGGAGACCGCCCTTAGAAAAACACCGAGAACGAAGCCGCTATCGTATTGCCATTCTGACCCGCCACGTAGTAACCAAAGCTACTGCCGACCGGGGACTCCACCACACGCTGATATTGCAGATTCAAACGATGATTGCGGGTTTCAAAGGGATAGTAATTGCTGCCCAGAATATATTCCGCGCTATTATCAAAGCCGGCACTCTTGTCACCGTAAATCTGCGAAGTGGCCACATACACCTCCACGACTTTCGGCTTTGGATAAAACGCCGCCTGCACATAAAAGCCATTGTCATCAATCTTGTTAACCGGCAGCGCACCATCGCCTCTGAAGTTTTCCAAGCGGCGCTGGTAATACTCCGCCTGCAAGAACATCCCCTTGTACTTCACGCCGGCATCCACGGAAAAGATGTGATAGTCGACATTCTGCACCGTGACCCCATTCGCCAGAGCGCCGGTTTCAAACACATTCAAGCCATCCGCCAGTTTCAGTGAGGTATTGCCAGAGGCCGTGCCGATATCGGTATAGCGCTCTTCCGGACTAAACACCGCCGACAGACCAAAACGGGTAGACACCTCTTCGTGATACTCCCAATCGCCATAAGCGCCACGCGGACCAAACTCTTCCGTGGTCGGCATCCACCATACCGAGCCACCGTAGGTAAATTTGCGATCGAGCTGGGTAGATGTAGTCCCAAGCGTGCTGGAGGTATTACCCACCGAGGCGCTGTACCAAACCCCAGGCGCCACCGTGCCATTGGCATAAAGGCCCTGTGTAAAGAAAGGACGGAAAAATTCATCCGCCATCACGCGGTCGTGCCCTAACCAATAAGGGTGTGAGCCCTGCATGGAGCGTGAGCCGGGATTACCGAACACGCCGCCATACAGATTGAACGCATCAGAAAACTGGTAGCCCAGATTACCGAACAGCGCATCCTGATCCGTGTCTGTCACCGTCCACCAGGTAATGGTGTAACGCAGCTTGGGATCAGCCACCCAACCATTGAGCCAGACCAACACACGGTGCGAATAGATATCGTTGCGGCCATCTACCTCTTTCGTGCGCCCAAGGTGATCTGTGAAAACCTCATCACTATCCATCTGGTTGATGTAGCGGATGAGTGCATAACCGCTGAGCGAAGCCTCGCCAAATTCATTGCGGCCCAGCAAGAAGCCCTTGCCCGGATCGAGCACGCCCCAGGTTTCATGCGCGGGAGCTGCCTCCGGAGTTTGTTCTGTCGCCACGGCAGACTCCGTACTGACGGGTGCTGCCACCGCCACGGCGCCAGCAGGCGCTGCACTGCCCGGCGGCACCGTGACCACAAACTCGGCACTGCAACCATCTTTTACCCAAACGCCCTGATCGTCGTAGCCCCAGGTCTTTCCGAGCAGGCAAGAGCTTTCACTGAGGGCCCGTTTCATCAGCACGCCAGCTGATGTATTCACGGCGCAATGCTGACGGCCTTCGGCAGGCGCTGTGCACGTAAGCGCCGTCATGGCAGCCTCTTTCGCCTGAACCGGGGCAGCCAGTAGCAAGGCACTGCCCAGTGCTAGCGCAAGACTCTTGAGAAATTTTGCCGAACTGGCAGGAGAATTATTCTGATGTGAAGAAAAGCAGACAGGCGACGAGCTAGGCGACTCTATATTTTTGCCCGAAAATACCTTTCCATAAGCGCTCAATCTTGCATGATCAGTCATACCGCCCCCCCGTCCTGAGTATTCTTTTGGTTTTTGCCAGCAATGGTCACTGAAAAGACCGCCGTTACGCCGGGCACTACGGGCATCGGGGGGTATCCCCTGTTTTACACCGCGCGCCAACAGTAACTCACCAAACATTGCAGTCGCAACGACCTACCTCTGGCACGAAGACGAAAACTCAGAACAGCGGGACCCCGCCAATCCGCAAGCGTATAGGCTTAGCAAAATGATGCAGAGGCGTCGACAGCCATGACGACGCCTCATACACTGGCCAACGGCGCGCCAAGCCGCGTCAAAAGCAGCCCAGACTGCTCAGGTAATCACTCATAAACCAGGGGATGGTGATGCATTGGATAGTGCAGGAATTGCGCAAGACGCCCATGCTGTGGCTGCTGCTTTTTGTGCCCGCTGTCTTTCTGACCTGGCTCTTGCAACCGCAAGCACATGCCGCCCTCTTCATACTTTCCATACTGGCCATCGTGCCGCTAGCGGCGCTGCTCAGCCATGCCACAGAGTCTGTGGCGGAAAAAACCGGTGATGCTGTCGGTGGACTGCTCAATGCCTCTCTGGGCAATCTGACCGAGCTCATCATTGCCCTCACCGCCCTCAAGGCCGGTCAGTATTTACTGGTGAAATCCATGATTGTGGGCGCCATCGTTGGCAACTCACTGTTCATGCTGGGCGCCTGCTTTCTGGTGGGCGGCATGAAATATCATATGCAGGAGTTCAATCGCGCCAATGCCCGCATGCAGGCCACCATGCTTTTTCTGGCCACCGTCGCCCTGCTTGCGCCATCAGCCTACGCCAATGCCGATTCCTCACCCGCGCTCTCGCAATTCATCCAGGAACTCAGCCTGGGTCTAGCCGGCCTACTCATAGTGGCTTATGGCTTGGGCCTCTTCTTTTCGCTGGGCAGCCATCGTGAATTGTTTGCGGCAGCGAAAAATAACTCCTTCACAAGCTCAACTGCAGCACCACATCAACTGACAGCCACAGCCCCTCATGAAGTAACGCATGCAGAGGCTCATGCAGAGGCTCATGCAAATACATGGCCCATGCCGGTGGCACTCACCATGCTGGTGGTGGTGACGGTAATAGTGGCCCTCGTCAGTGATATTTTTGTGGAATCGTTGCAAGCAGCCGCAGAAACCTTTGGCATGACGCCGGCCTTTGTGGGCTTTGTCGTGGTTGCGCTAGTGGGTGCGGCCGCCGAAATTTTTGCCGCCATTTCCGGCGCCCGCAAAAACCGTCTCGACCTCAGTGTGGGTATTGCGCTTGGCAGCGCCTCACAAATTGCGCTCTTTGTTGCACCGGTATTGGTACTGCTTAGTTATTTTACCGGCGGCCCACCCATGAATCTGCAATTCTGGCCCGGCGCTATCGTGATGATGCTGATAGCCGCCCTGACCACATGGCTAGTAAGCAGTAGCGGACGCTCAGCCTGGTATCTCGGCGTGATGATGCTGATGGTCTATGTGATTTTCGCGATGACCTTATTCCTGCTGCCACCCCAAACCGCCTGAGAGGCTGAGCACGACCGGAAGCCCTGCATGAAACCTGATGAAAAGAAAACTGCCAGCGGTGTTCTCGACGCTGACTCACGCGCTCCCGAAGTTCTTTTCGGTCTCATCATGATGCTGACGTTTACCGGCACCCTCAGCATCGCTGACGCCGGCCGTGATGATGTGCGCGCCATGCTGATTGGCGCACTGGGCTGCAATATCGCCTGGGGCATCATTGACGGCATCATCTATCTCATGGCCTGCATGGCCGAAAAAAACCGGAATTTCCAGGCTTATCTGGCGGCACGTGCAGCACACGATCCGGCGACTGCCGCCAAGAGCGTGGCCAATACCCTGCCCACCATGGTGGCCGCGGTAATGACGCAGGAGGAATTGCACAACATTCATCAGCGCGTTCTGCAGTTACCGCCTCCCGTGCTCCGCAAATGGCCATCACGTCAGGATCTGCTGGGTGCGCTTGCTGTCTGTCTGCTGGTCATTACCTGCATATTTCCCGTTGCCATTCCTTTCTTCTTTGTCGATCACATTGCCACCGCCATACGCATATCGAATGCCATTGCTGTCGCCATGCTTTTCCTCACCGGTTTCATTTCTGGCGGCCTCATCCCGCAGCGCCCCGGACTATCTGGCCTGACCATGGTGCTGCTGGGCTGCATCCTCGTGGCCATGACCATTGCACTAGGCGGCTAAGCCGCCTTATTTCTCGGACGGCTAAGCCGCCCTGCATCTCTCGGACGGCTGAGCTGTTTGACCTCTCTTGAGCGGCTGGACCGCTTGACCCCTGCACTCAACACCGGGCTTGACGGACCGACGACTGGCTCCTATATTCAACCTTATGGTTGATAATAATCCTGAAGCACTCGACGATGTATTTGTGGCCATGGCTGATAGCACCCGCCGTGCAATTCTGGCGCGGCTGGCGCAATCGGAAGCGCGGGTAACGGAAATCGCCGCTGATTTCCCCATCTCGCTCAATGCCGTTTCCAAGCACATCAAGATTCTGGAACGGGCCGGCCTGGTGTTGCGCACGGTGCAGGGGCGCGAACATACACTTTCACTGAATGCCGCGCCCATGGCCGATGCCATGGCGTGGATGAATTACTACCGACAATTCTGGGATGACCGTCTCAAAGCCCTGGAAGCCTTCGTGATGAAAAAGCAGGGGCAAACACCGCAAGGGAGAAAGCCGAAATGAACGCAACACTCAGCACATCAAGCGCCGCACAAACCGCCATCGCCGCCGTTAAAGTCCATCGCGATATTGCGGCTCCCGCCGACATTATTTTCGATGCCTGGCTGGATGCCGAAAGCCTGAGCGGATGGCTGCATCCGGTGCCCACCACGCATTGCAGCGCCCGTATTGATGCGCGCGAGGGTGGTGATTTTGAAATCGTGATGTATCTGGACGGTGAGCCCCTGCCGCATACCGGACGCTATATTCGTATTGCCCGCCATACACAGCTGGTCTTCACCTGGGCCTCACCCGCCACGCAGCGCCAGGAGACTCTGGTTACTGTGGATTTCACCGAGAATGAGGGCAGCACCCGCGTTACCGTCACGCATGAAAAGCTGCCGGAAAACCGCGAAACCGCCTGCTCGCATCACGATGGCTGGACCGACGCCCTGCGTCAGCTGGCTATACTGGCCAGCGCAAAAACGGCCTGAGCCAAAACCGCCGAAACAAGGGAGATCGATATGAATTACAAGGGAAGCTGCCACTGCGGACGCATCGCCTTCGAAGCCGAAGGCTCCATCGAGGGCGTGATGGCCTGCAACTGCTCCATCTGCCAGCGCAAGGGCGTGCTGATGTGGTTTGTACCACTCGAAAAATTCCGGCTCTTGAGCAAGCCGGAAGATATGAGCACCTACACCTTCAACAAGCATGTGATCAAACATCACTTCTGCCCGGTCTGCGGCATACAGCCTTTTGGTGAAGGTGTGGGCCCGGATGGCAAGGCCATGGCCGCCATCAATGTGCGCTGCCTCGAAGGCGTGGAGCCGGAATCTTTTCCGGTGCAACACTTTAACGGCCGGGCACTTTGATCCGGCCGCACATCGACCCTACCCATCATTACTGTGTGCAGGAAAAACCGGCCCACAGTAATGATGAATCAGCGATCGCTTTCTATACGCATTATTTCCACCCGCAAATTTCCCAGTGGCCGCGGCCAGACCACCTCATCACCCACCTGCTTGCCCTCTATGGCCTGTGCCAGCGGCGACAACCAGCTCACCAGTCCCGCCTCGGGATCAGCCTCATCCTCGCCCACAATCCGGTAATGCAGGGTATGCCCCTGTTCATCCAGTAATTCCACCAGCACGCCAAAGCCTACCTGCCGCGCAGATCCTTTGCGCTGCACCAGTTGCGCGCTGGCAATACGCGCCTGCAACCAGCGCATTTCACGCTGCAGATGTGCGCGCTGCTGCAGCGCTCCCACAAGGCCTGCATCAATGCCGGCACGCTCACTTTCCGCATTCTGCAAACGCGCCTGCAAAAGCTGCAGGCCACGCGGCGTAACATAATTGGGATGGGGGCTAAGCGGCAGCTCAGGCAGATCGTCCGGGCCATCCCCGTCATTCTCTTTCACAAAAGCACGGCTCATGAGCATTTCCGCCAGCAGGTTTTGCGCTCATCATAGCGTCTCCGCCACTTTTCATGGCACCGCTCCCTGCCATGAGCCAGTGAGCATTTGTTAAGAGAGATAGGCATGAGCAATGTACTGCCCTTCAAAAAACCGGCCGCCAAGCCCAAGGGTCTTTGCGAGCATGGCTTTCACAAATGGAAGATCGTGCAGGAAAAGCAGTTCGACGTGAAACAGGGGCGGTTGGTGACGGCGTATGAATGCGAGCGTTGCGGCGATAAGAAAGTGAAAGCCATAGGCCGGGACTGAGGTGCCTCCGGCACTTAGCCGAAAGCCGCCAGCAATAAAAAGGGACGCCATCGCGTCCCTTTTTATTGCTTAGAAAGCCACTCAGCGTTTCTCGGCCCGGGCCTTTACCTTGCCGAAAACATAATCCCCGGCCTTCACCTTGCGCGTCTGCAACCAGAAGCGCCAGGTCGAGAATGGCCAGATGCTGGTGTTACGGCCGTCGTCCTGCTGATACCAGCTCTTGCAGCCTGAGCTCCATACCGTGCCCTGCATATTCTTTTGCACGAGATTATTGAAGGCATCCTGCGCCGACTGCTTTACATCGAGATAGTCCGCATTTTTTTCACGCAGCAGCTTCAGGCACTCCTGCACATAGTGCACCTGCGCCTCGATCATGAAGATGATGGAGTTGTGGCCAAGGCCGGTATTGGGCCCCACCAGCTGATACATATTCGGGTAACCCGCTACCGTGGTGCCGTAATACGCCTCGGAGCCATTTTCCCAATCCTTGTTGAGATTGCGCCCGCCAAGGCCCGTCACCGGAAAACTCTTCATATAAATGCGCGGGTCCACCACAAAACCGGTGCCGAGAATGATGCAGTCGGCCGGACGCTCCACGCCATCACGCGTGACGATGCTATTAGCGCGCACTTCCTGAATGCCATCCGTCACCAACTCGACATTGGCGCGATTGAACATGGGGAACCACTTATTGGAAATAAGGATGCGCTTGCAGCCTATGGTGTAGTCCGGCGTCAGCTTTTCCTGCAGGGCTTTGTCTTTCACCTGAAGACGGATGAAGAGTTTGGCCAGTGCCTGCAGGCCCTTGGCCATAGAGGGATTAAGAATCGGCAGCAGGCGCGATTCATTGCTCCAGTAAAAGCGGGCCCGGTGCAGCTTGCGCAGCAGCGGGAAGCTCGCAAACGCTTTTTTCTCGATGCCGGCATAAGCGCGTTCATCACGCGGAATCACCCAGGCGGGTGTGCGCTGGAAGACATAAAGTTGTTTTACGTCCGGTGCAATTTCCGGGCAGTACTGAATCGCGCTACCACCGGTGCCTATGGAAACCACATTCTTGCCCTTGAGGTCGTAGCTGTGATCCCACTGGGCCGAATGAAAGACCTTGCCCTTGAAGTTCTCCAGACCGCGAATCGGCGGCACGGCTGGTACATGCAACGGGCCAGAGGCCAGCACAAAGTGGCGAGCAATATAGGTATCGCCATTACTGGTGCGTATGGTCCAGCGCGCGCTGGCCTCGTCGAAGCTCGCCTCGTTCACTTCACGATTGAAATGAATGAAGGGGCGTAGGCCGTATTTTTCCGTGGTGCCGCTGATGTAGTTACGAATCTCTTCGTGGCCCGCATAACGGCGGCTCCAGTCCGGATTGCCCTCGAAAGAAAAGGAATACATATGCGACTGCACATCGCAGGCGGCGCCGGGATAGGAATTGAAATACCAGGTACCGCCAACGTCGCTGCCCTTTTCCAGAATCACGAAGTTGTCGTTGCCCGCTTCGCGCAACTTGATACCCATGCACAGGCCGCCAAAGCCGGCGCCGATAATGAGGACGTCCACCACCCGTGTTTCTGTCTGGATTCCGGCTTTGCTGGTCATGGCCCTGCCCTTTGCTTGTCGTTGTTGTCGTCCCGGTCTGCCGGGTATGGAGGCCAATCTAAAGGCTGAAGGCCCGGAACGATATGTTAGGCTAGCCCGAAAAATTGATAATTCCGGCCAATCCGGGAGTCCTCACCTTATGTCCACGCGTTCCATTCTGGGTCTGGTCTATACGCTACGCGGACTGCGCGAGCTAGGCGAAGACATAGACCCTGTGCTTTCCCGCTTCGGTCTGGAGCTGGAGCGCCTGGACCCCGGTGCCCGCATAGACCGGGCGCTGGAGCTGCGCATCTATATCGAACTAGCCCAGCATCTGAAAGACCCGGTGGCCGGCCTCAAGACCGGCACCTTCTTCGGCTTTACGGGCTATGGCCCGCTCACCATGCTGTTGCTCACCTGCAATAACGCCTATGAAGCCTTCCAGACCGGCGTGCGTTATCAGCAGCTCACTTTCCTCTTCAGCCGTTTGGGCTTTGAGCCCGGCGCCGAGACCAGCGCCCTCACCCTGCAGCCCCTGCAACTGCCAGAAAAAGCCTTCCGCTTCCGTGTGGACGGCGAGACCTCCGGCACCTACAAGCTGATACGCGATATGCAGGCCACGCTAGGCATGAATGTAAGAGCCGAGGCCATCTTCATCCCCTATCCGAAACCGCCCGAAGCCCGGGCTTATGAAGAGCACTTCCAGTGCCCGGTGCATTTCGGCGAAGGGCCGGAAATCCGTTGTGTCATGCATAACGATTATCTGCAAACGCGCTTTCCCACCGCCGACAGCGCCGCCCACGCCCTCTTCCGCCAGCAATGCGATGCGCAGATACAGCAGCAAGACGCTGTGCTGCTGGAAAAACTGCCGGAACAATTGCGCGCCTATCTCACTCTGTTTAGTGCCGGCTTTCCCTCTGCTCTGGAAGTGGCCTCGGCCTTCGATATTCCCGAGCGCAGCCTGCGCCGTCAGCTCAGCCAGCAAGGCCATTCCTTCCGTGCCCTGCTGGATGAAGTGAAACAACAAAAAGCGCAAACCCTGCTGCAAGACAAACGCCTTTCCGTGGAGGCCATCGCCCAGCAACTGGGCTATGCCGAATCAGCGGCCTTCATACACGCCTTCCAGCGCTGGACCGGCAGCACGCCGGCGGCCTTTCGTAATCGCTCGTAAGGTGTGCAAGCTTTGCTTGCGCACGCGTATTCCACCGAGCAAGACGCGTGCGCAAATCCTGCGGTTTTGCACACCCTACGCACCGAGGCTTTTTTTGTGGGAGGGGCTTTAGCCGCGACAATTTTTTTACAAAATCATCGCGGCTAAAGCCCCTCCCACGGAAACCACAAGGGCAGCGCCCTTTCACGGCGCAGACAACTTGTCCACTTGATGGCAATCCCCAGCAAAGCGCCCCGTCCCGGTGCAAAAGCCTCTCTAGCGTGCACGCACAGACGGCACCGTTCTTGCTAAACAGCTGGTATAGGGATGTTCTGGCTCACGGAAGATGCGCCTTTTTACTCACGACCAGGCTGTTTTTTGACATGACACAACCCTTCCGTCTCCTGCCGCGCGGCTATCTGCGCGAGGATGAGTCCATGAGCATCGGTGTACTCGGCGACCGCGAACTCCAGAGTGTGTACCAAGCCATCATCAGCCCCGCGCTGCTACGCACCGTGGGCATGGAGGCCCGGCTGCTGGTGCAACAGGGCGGCCGACTGGAATCCGCCGAAGAACGCTTGCGTGGCATGGTTGAAAAAGAAATTGCCGATCTCGATCGTCTGGCGCTGGCCGTACACAGCCGCAATGCACCGCCAGCCGTGCACGGCAATGAATGGTTATTCCTGCCGATTCATCCGCAAACCATACGTCATCAGCTTTTTTCACCCGAAGAAGCGCTACGCGAACTCACGGCCATGGATGTGAGCCCGGAACGCTTGGTGTTGGAAGTGGCCGACAGCGCCAGCCTCAATGATGCCGAGCTGCAAGATTTCGTCAGCCGCTACCGCGCCGCCGGCTTCCGCATTGCGCTGGATGATTTTGGTGCCGGCGCCTCCAATTTTGATCGTGTGCTGGCGCTGCGTCCGGACATCGTACGTCTGGACCCGACGCTGGTGCAGAACGCCGAAAGCTCCGAGCGGGCGGCGCGTCTTTTCCCGCATATGGTTTCGCTATTGCGCGAAGCCGGATCACTGGTGCTGGTGGACGGCATCATGAGCGAGCGCCAAGCGCATATCGCGGTAGATGCCGATGCCGAATTACTGCAAGGCGACTGGTTTTCTCCCGCCCATCCCACGCTGCCCGAGCCCGATATCATCCGCGAAAAAGCCGCGCTGCTGATGGGTGCGGCCAAGGCTTCACCGGATCGTGTGGAGCTGCGTATGCGTAGCCGCTTTATGGCGGTATGGAATGCCTTTCGCGATGGCAAAGAACTCGACGTCATCGTGGGAGAAATTCCCGACACCGAAGTCACCCGCGTTTACGCCATAGACAGCATGGGTTATCAGATTGGCGATACCGCGCTCACGGCACATGCCCTGCGCGGCCGTGGCCATCCGCTCTCGGATGCGCGTGGTGCTTGCTGGGCGCGGCGTCAGTATTTCCGCAATGCCGTGGAACAGCCGGGTCGCGTGCAGATTTCACGGCCTTATCTTTCGCTCACCGAACAACGCCTGTGCACCACGTTTTCCTGTGTCGTGATGCGCCCGGGCTTGGGGCAGGTTGTGTTGTGCATGGATGCGCTGATGGCTTGATCCGGACTGCTGCGCGTCGCGCCCTGCTGCGTTCACCCCTCAGGGGGGTACCTAGGAAAAGCCGCTTCGGAATGCTCATTTACAATGAGTAAGCTCCGCTTCCTCAGCGGCTTTTGCCTTGCAGATCTCTAGCTGGCGAGCCCTTGCCTTGGCTATTGCAAGAAAGAATGCCCGATTCTGTGCATAGTCAAAAACAGTTATCACCGTTATGGTGTCTCCGGCCCCGCTTTCGCGGGGCTTTTTTTCGTTCAAGACATACACAATCCTTACAGTCCAGCTACACCACCTACAGGAGCATCCGGAGCCCACCATGAAAACTTCCTCACCCGCCATCACCTTGAGTACGCTGGACGTAGAACGACTGGAACGTCTGCTGGAAACACCCGAGATGGCAGCCCTGCCCATAGCAGTGGCCCTGCAGGAAGAAATCGGTCGGGCTACTTTGCGAGCACCTCAAAAAATGCCGGCGGATGTGGTGACCATGAACTCCGTGGTGCATTGCCGTGATGAGGCCAGTGGCAGTGAACATCACCTCACGCTGGTGTATCCGCGCGATGCCGATACGGCCAGCAGCAAGGTTTCCGTGTTGGCACCTGCCGGTGCTGCCCTGCTGGGCTTACGCACCGGGCAATGTATAAACTGGCCGGCGCCTAGCGGCCTGCTGAAACTACGCGTCATGGATATTCCCTATCAGCCAGAACGTGCCGGCGACTTTCATCGCTGAAATTATTCAGGCGACATAAAAAAACCCCGCCATGGCGGGGTTTTTCTTTGGCGACTTTTATTTTTTTACTTGGCCTCAACGGCCAATCTCAAAAAATACAGGATCGGAACCCGTCCAATAAAAACACATATTTAGACAACGTCATTCCCGCGAAAGCGGGAATCTCAAAAGCATTACTCGAGTCTTAAACATAAAGATTCCCGCTTTCGCGGGAATGACGAGTCTTTAATTTAAAAATATATACCTCACCTTTCTTTAGGCGCTATTTTCACATCATGCCGACGGTGAAGCACTACCCGCTTCCATAGCAGGCAAGGCCACGGTGCTGGCACAAACCTGATTGCCACCGGCTTGCTTGGCGCGATAAAGCTGACGATCCACTTCATGCATCAGGGCCTTCAACGTTGCCATACCCTCACTGGCCGCCACACCAAAACTGGCCTGCATAAATAAGGTAACGCTGCCGGCCTTCAAAGCTTCCGCCCCCAATTGACGCCGCAGACGCTCAGCTACATGCCAGCCTTCTATTTCTGTCATTTCCGGCAAGAGCAAAACAAACTCTTCACCACCCCAGCGCGCCAGCAAATCGCCCGGACGACAGACCTGTTGCACAAGCTCCGTGATTTTCTCCAACGCTGCATCGCCCACAGCATGACCATAGCGCTCATTGACGGCCTTGAAGCCGTCCACATCCAGCATGACCATGACCAGCGAGCGCTCATGACGATGAGCAACACTCCACAAGGCCTCTGCGGTCGTCAAAAAAGCGCGGCGATTGTAGAGACCGGTCAAGGGATCAACTTGTGCCAATTCTTCTGCCTCACGCCGTGCACGCTCCTGCTGACGCACGTGATAGGCCACCGCTAGCGACAACAAAATGGCTTCTATGGAAAAACCGATTTCCGCCGCACGAAAACCGACGTCGGAATACGGTAAAAACCCCCAGACCGTTAGCGAGGTAATGCCTGCACCCAACATGGCGCTGCTGGCACCCGTCAGGAAATAACGACCCGCCGTGCGTTGCTGACGGATGGCATGCACACCCAACCAAACCATGAAAAAAGCAAAGCCGGAAAGTACCGAGAAGGCCAGCAAGGCAGCGGCACGCTGCCACTGCAAGAGCGTGAGCACCGTAATAAGCAGCAAGAGCGCCATGCTGAAAAGACTCACTACACGCGCCAAACGTGGCGCATAACGCGGTAGCTCGAGAAAACCACTGGCAAAGCGCAGGCCCGCGCAGGGCATCACTACCATCAAGACCAACACCATAAAATTTTGCAGCACGGTCGATTGCGGCCACAGCCAGGCATAACCATGGCCGGTGTAACCCATATTGAGCAGCATGAAGAGCGCGAGATAAATCGCATAGTCCTTATGACTGCGCTGACGCATGCCGAAATACAGCAGCGCGTTATAGGCCACCAGCGCCAGCAAAAGGCCGTACACCAGACCATAGCTATAGGCCATGCTGCGCTCGGCGCGTACTAATACATCGGGCGCCAGCACTTGCAGGGAAATCAGCAGCGGGTCCGGCGCTTCTGCGCGCACATACAACTCAGTCAGGCCCGGCGCAAAATCATGAGCAAAGACATAACCCAGGCCGGCCTCTGGTTTCTGCCAACGCGTATCGGCATCTCCGGCCAGCCATTGCGCAATCACTTTGCCGTCTCGCACCAGATAAACATCCAGACGATTCAGCCAAGTCACACCAATCACGAGGCGTCGTGCCAACGCTGCACTGTCTGTATTTTCCAAGGGCAGATGTACCCAGACCGGATGCGGCCCGATACCAAAGGAAGTGACCGCCTGATCGCGCTCGGCAAAGCCCTGCATTTCCACCAAGGCCTGTGCCGCCGATAAATCCAGCGCACGGCCGTCTTCCTGGAAATAACGTGCTTCACGTCCCAGCGCGCCGTCATCAATAGCCGAAAGAGGCACGGCCGCCGCGGGTAGCGCCAGCAAGAGCGAGCAAAGCAGAAGGAAGTGGCGTGATCGCAGCAGGAAGAAAACAGCGAGAAGATGCAGCAAACGCATGGAGACATAACTCCGGACACCGCACCTGAACATAGGGCGAGCGCCCAGTTTAACTGCCGAGCACGCCCGGACAAAACCACAGGATGTCGGAAGCTGGACTGTCGCCCATAAAAAAGCCCGGCTTGATGCCGGGCTTTTTTATGGGCGGCTTATGGCGCGGCTGTCGCCGCTTTACCGGGCTTGGTCACGAAACCGATCTTGCTCAAGCCCGCCTGAGCGGCACCTGACATGATTTCAGCAATCAACTCGTAACGTGTGTCCTTGTCGGCATGCAGATGCACTTCGGTATCCGGTGCGGTAAGGCCCGTTTCATTGAGACGCGCGATCACTTCTGCCTTGGTCAGCGGCTGCTTGCCCCAGTAGAGCTGTCCGTTGCCATCCAGCGAGAGATCAATTTTCTCCGCCGGCTTGATCGGCGCTGAAGAGGCAGTTGGCAGATTGACCTTCACGGCATTACTCATCATCGGCGCCGTCACCATGAAAATCACCAGCAGTACCAGCATCACATCAATGAGCGGCACCATATTGATTTCCGCCATGGGGGCGCCGCTGCCCTGCTGGTTGAATCCTCCAAAGGCCATGATCAGTGTCCTGCGTCAGTGCTGCTGCGCAGCGACGAAACATTGGCGTGTTTACCCGTCATGGTCACGGCTTGCTGGCCTGTGGTCAGGAAGGCGAAGAGATCATGCGCGAAGGTATCCAGACGACCGAGCAACACACGATTGCTACGCACGAAAGCGTTGTAAGCAAGCACCGCAGGAATAGCCACCGCCAGCCCCAGACCGGTCATGATGAGCGCTTCACCCACGGGGCCGGCAATCTGCTCCAGCGAGCTGCTACCGCTAGCACCAATCGCGACCAGAGCGTGGTACACACCCCACACCGTACCAAAGAGTCCCACGAAAGGCGCCGTGGCACCGATGGAAGCCAGCACGGTCAGGCCATTTTCCAGACGCGTAGTTTCTTCATCAATCACGCGACGCATGGTGCGCGTGAGGAAATCTGCTGCACTGCCCGCCTCATCCAACTTGGCAGCCCCCACTTTGGCGTGGTGCGCACGCGCAAACAGGGCATGACTGGTGAGATGGGAGAAAGGATTGTCCACGCCATGCGTGGTGATTTCATGCTGCACCGCTTCCAGCGAGGTGGCATTCCAGAAAAGATCCGTGAAAGCCGCACTGCGCTTTTTCGTGCGCATCTGCAGAACGGTCTTGGTGATGATGTAGAACCAGGACACCGCCGACATGACCAGCAGGATCACAAAAAGGCTTTTGCCGACAATATCGGTCTGCGCCAGAAAATGGGCAATGCCGGTGGCTTCGTTCATGTCATTTACCTGCTTCAAACTTGATGGGAATAGTGGCTTCTTTGCTGATGGGAATACCCGCCACAGTGGCAGGTCGGAACCTGTAGTCACGAACATCCTGCATAGCTCGTCTATCAGCAGATGGATTACCGCTTGAAACAAGAACTGAAATGCTTTCAGGACGCCCCTTGGCATTGACCAAGACCCTGAGCTTAACGGTCACAGAATCGACGCCTGCAGGCAGCACAAATTTGTTGCGCCTGATAGGTACATAAATGACCGCGACAGCGGCGTCATTAACGGCGACTGAGGAAGTACTGCTGACGATAGCCGAGGGGGGGGGAGCTGGATGAGCTGGAACTTCACTGACCTGCTCCACAATTGGCGCATCGGGCACAGGCTCAGGTGGTACAACCGGTGCTTCGGGAGCCGATTCGGCTTGCCGCTTCGCGGCTAAAATGGGGGGCTGCTCTACCTTGGGCTGCGGCGGTGGCGGGCTGCTTTCTTCCGGCTGCGGCGGTGCAATGAAGACCATTTGCATAGCACCGGCTTCGGCCGGCTCAGGTCCACTGGAGGGCATGAAGAGCCAGCCTATGGCGCTTATATGCACCAGCACCACAGCAAGCCCCACACCACCACGCAGACGAAAACCGCCCGGCTCTTGTGCGTAGTGATCATGCATTGTGGATGTGGTCATGGACCGCCCTCCTGAACATGGCGCAAATGATAATGATTTTTATTTGATGACTCAAGCCGCTCTGTCCGACAACCGTCATCAAGCCTCCACTAAGCCGCCATCTGCACTGCCACCGCGCCAACAAATCCGCGGCTCCTTGAAACGCGGCCAGGCCTCACCCCAAACCCTGCGCGAGCCAATTCTGGCCGGCCTGGTGCGAAAAGAGTCATTCACAGAGGAGAAACGAGCTGGAACGGACAGCGGGAAAGGCGTCGCTGCAAGAGACTCACGGGGGAAAAGCATGAACGGCTCTAGCTGAAACTAAGGCCGAGCGCTGCGCGCATAAACCCCAACAGGGTGCGGGCAGCAGGAGCTGGACAGAGTGAGGCGGCGCCGGAAGCGCCGCGCCCGCGGAGGAGAGGACATCCTGCGAGCGCAGCACCGGGTTTTGCGTAGTTTGTGGTAAGACAGGAGCGTCGCGCCACAAACTTATAAGAAGGAGGCCCCCCTGCCAGCCCGACCCCGGCACACGCATCACAACTACCGTTGCTTCCTTCCGGACCTGGCGGGATTTGCTGCTTAGCGTTGCGGGGGAACCGACAGGGTTGCCACAGCGAGCCGCCTTGCCTGAGTGGCAAAGCGGGCGCGCAGTATAAGGGCCTTTATGACAAATACAAAAGCGGGCTGCACAAACCTTGCAAACATCCCCACCAATCAGAAACAGCTCTTGCCGGCATCTGCACAGACAGACAGACTTGCTCCTTGCGCCAAAACTTGGGCGCTTGCCAAGGACCGGCCTCACGGGGCCCCAGCCAGGATCACCACTCCACTGCGAGGCACTGATGCATACGGGAACAAAGGGGCTTTTGACCAAGCCCGCTCTTTTTGCCACGACCCTTTTTGTCACAAGCATGGCCGTCATGCTGGCTCTGTCCGGCTGCGGCAACAAAGAGCCCGAGAAAAAAACTCCCCCTGTCGCTGAAGTTCCCGCCATCACACTGCAATCAGGCAGCGTGGCCGTGGCGCAGGAGTTCGTCGGCCAGACCGAAAGTTCGCAGCAGGTGGAAATACGTGCCCGCGTGACCGGCTACCTGGAAAAGCGCCTGTATAACGAAGGCATGACCGTGAAAGCCGGGCAAGCTCTCTTCCAGATCGACCCCAAGCCCTTCCAGGCCCAGCTCGCTTCGGCCAAAGCCGAACTCGCCGAGCAGCAAGCACGTCTCTCTACTGCGCGCGCCAATCTCGGACGCGTGCGACCGCTGGCCGAGCAAGATGCCATCAGTAAAAAAGAACTGGATGATGCCATCGGTAGCGAGTCCGCGGCGGCGGCAGCTGTCGAGGCGGCAAAAGCCAAGGTACTGCAAAACGAACTGGATCTTTCCTACACCTATATCACTTCACCGGTGAGTGGCCTTTCCAGCTTTGCCAAACAGCAGCCCGGCTCTTACATCAGTGCCAGCAACAGCTTGCTGACCTATGTCGCGGCACTGGACCCTATGCGCGTCAACTTCAGTATTTCCGAAAATGAAGTACTGCAGATGCGCAGCCAGCAGGAAAAAGGTGAGCTGACTACGGGCGGAAAAAACAAATTCATCGTCAAGATCGCGCTGGCTGATGGCAGCCTCTACAAGCACGAAGGCCATATCACTTTTTCTGATGCGGCTTTTAATGAAAACACCGGCAGCTTCCTGATCCGCGCAGAATTCCCCAATACGGAAGGTGAGTTGCGCCCCGGCCAGTTCGTGCGCGTTTCTGTTTCCGGCATCAGCCGACCCAATGCCTTCACTGTGCCCCAGCGCGCGGTACAGCAGGGGCCACGCGGTACGTTTGTATGGCTCATCAAGGATGGCAAGGCCCTGCAGCGTCCGGTGCAAACCGGCGAATGGTCTGGCGATAACTGGGTGATACGACAGGGTCTGGAAAACGGCGATCAGGTCATCATTGACGGCTTCCTGAAACTGGCACCGGATGTGCCGGTAAAAGCCATGGCAGCTAGCGCAGACGCGACTTCTGCTCCGGCATCGGCACCCGCTGCTATCACCAAAACTCCTTGAGAATCCCGGCATGAAGTTTTCGCATTTTTTCATCGATAGGCCGATTTTCTCTTCGGTCATTTCGATAGTGCTGGTGATTGCAGGCCTGGTGTCCATGGTGAATCTGCCCATCGCCCAGTTTCCAGACATTTCACCGCCCACCATCACCGTCAGCGCCACCTATCCCGGCGCCAGTGCCGAAGTGGTTTCGCAGAATGTTGCCGCGCCGCTGGAACAGCAGATCAATGGCGCTGACAACATGATGTATATGAGCTCCACCAGCTCATCCACCGGCAACACCACCATCACGGCCTTCTTTGAAATCGGCACCGACCCCGCATTGGCCCAGGTGGATGTGCAAAACCGCGCCAATCTGGCGCTGCCGCAATTGCCGGATGCCGTGCAGGCCCAAGGCGTCTCCGTGCAGAAGCGCTCGCAAGCCTTCCTCATGGTGATTGCGCTGTATTCGCCGGACGACAGCTTCGATCAGACCTATGTCGCCAACTACACCAATATCTATGTGCTGGATGCCCTGAAGCGTATTCCCGGTGCCAACCAGGCTTCCATCATGGGCACCCCGGACTACGCCATGCGCATATGGCTGAAACCCGATCGCATGGCGGCATTGGGGCTCACGGCCAGTGATGTGCAAAACGCCGTTGCCGAGCAGAACGAGCAGTACGCCGCCGGCCGCCTCGGCCAATCGCCCACCGTAGGGCGCGTTCAGCAAACCTTTCCGGTCGCCACTTCCGGCCGCATGACCGAGCCGGGGCAATTCGACAACATCATTCTGCGTGCCGGCACAGGCGACGGCTCACTGGTGCGTGTGCGAGATATCGGCCGCGCCGAGCTGGGCTCCAAGGATTATTCGATACGCAGCAAATACAACGGCAAGATCGCCACCGTTATTGCCGTCTATCAGCAGCCGGGCGCCAATGCCCTGGAAGTCTCCAAGAATGTACGCGCCACTCTGGAGCAGCTGAAAAAATCCTTCCCCAAGGGCATGGAATATTCTGTTGCCTTGGACACCACGGAATTCGTGCAGGAGTCGATTGACGAGGTCGTTAAAACCTTTATCGAAGCCGTGATCCTGGTGATCATTGTTGTTTATCTTTTCCTGCAAAGCTTCCGCGCCACCCTCATTCCGATTCTCGCCGTGCCAGTCTCCATCATCGGGACCTTCATCGGCATGATTGCCCTCGGCTATTCAGTCAATATGCTCACCTTGTTCGGGATGGTACTTGCCATCGGCATTGTCGTGGACGATGCCATCGTGGTGGTGGAAAACGTCGAGCGCAATATGGCCGAGTATGGTCTGTCGCCCAAGGATGCCGCCAAGAAAGCCATGGATGAAGTCACCGGCCCGGTCATTGCCATTGTGCTCGTGCTGCTGGCCGTATTCATTCCGGTTACCTTCCTCTCCGGCATCACCGGCCTGCTCTATAAACAATTTGCAGTGACCATCGCCATTTCCGTGGTGCTCTCCGGCATCGTGGCCCTGACGCTGTCGCCGGCACTCTCTGCCATTCTTCTGAAACCCGGTCATGGCGAGAAGAAAAGATTTTTCGCTGCCTTCAACCGCGGCTTTGATAAATTGACTGAGCGCTACACCTCCATCAGCGCACTGGCCATGAAACGCATCGCGCTTTCCTTCATGCTGATTGGCGGCATGCTGGTGCTGACAGTGCTAATGTTTGCCAAGATTCCCAGCTCCTTTCTGCCCGTGGAAGATCAGGGCTATATCTTCAATGTGGTGATGCTGCCAGATGCTGCCAGCCTTGACCGTACGGAAGACCTGGCTGACAAGGCCTCCGAATGGTTCCAGAAACAGCCCGGCGTCAATGCAGTCGCCTCTATTGCCGGTTACAGCCTTATCGATGGCCAGAACAAGGGCAACTCCGCCACTACCTTCGTTTCCTTCAAGGGTTTTGCCGAACGTCAGGAAGCAGAGGCCAAGGCTGATGCGCTGATTGCACGCGGCATGAAAACCTTCAGTACTTATAAAGAAGGCATCGTGATGCCGGTAAATCCGCCTTCCATTCCCGGCCTCGGCACCACAGGCGGTTTTGAATTCTGGGTGCAGAGCAAAGGTGATGCTCCGCTGGCCAAACTGGAAGACGTGGTACACCAGATCATCCAGAAAGCCCGGCAGCGGCCGGAGCTGGCCGGCGTCAACTCCACCATCAATACGCGCTCGCGTCAGCTCATGGTGGATGTGGATCGCGAACGTGCCGAAGCACAGGGCGTACCCATACAGAATATTTACTCTTCGCTGCAGACCATGTTCGGCTCGCTCTATGTCAGCCAGTTCCCCAAGAACAGCCGACTCTTTCAGGTCATCCTGCAAGCCGAGCCGTCCTATCGCGCGCGCCCGGAAAATCTCGACCAGATTTATGTGCGTAATCGCGACAACGCCATGGTGCCCCTCAACTCCATGGTGACTACACGCTATGTCACCGGAGCCGATATCGTTACCCGTTTCAATAATTTCCCTGCGGCCAAGATCAATGGCGGACCGGCTCCGGGCTATAGCTCGGGCCAAGCCCTCGCCGCCATGGAAGAAATTGCAGCAGAGGTCTTGCCTTCCGACTTCGGTAACGCCTGGAGCGGACAGGCCTATGAAGAAAAGTCGGCCGGTTCCACCGCTGCCGTGGTGTTCATTTTCGCCATGATCATGGTCTTCCTCATCCTCGCCGCGCAGTACGAGAAGTGGACACTGCCCTTTGGCGTGATCATGGCCGTACCCTTCGCCATCTTTGGCGCACTGGTGGCCATTCTTCTGCGCGGATTGGAAAATGATGTGTATTTCCAGATCGGCCTGACCGTGCTCATTGCGCTTGCGGCAAAGAACGCCATCCTCATTTTCGAGTTCGCCGTGGAGTTGCGCGAAAAAGAAAAGCTGAGTCCGCTGGATGCCGCATTGCATGCCGCCAAATTGCGTCTGCGCCCCATCATCATGACCTCACTGGCTTTTACGCTGGGCTGCATACCGCTGGCCATTGCCAGTGGCGCTTCCTCGGCCAGTCGTCATTCGCTCGGCACAGGCGTGATCGGCGGCATGCTGGGCGCCACCGTCATCGCCATTTTCTTCATCCCCATGTTCTATTGGGGATTAGAGTCACTGTCGGAACGCTCCAGTAAAAAGAAAGCGGCAAAAGCCGAGGCAGAAGCTGCCACACCTGAGCACGACAAGGAGGACGCATGATGCACAAGACACTTGTTGTCTCTTCCGTACTGCTGCTCTCGGCCTGCTCACTGAGCCCGGTCTATAACCGCCCTGATGCCAAAGCAGCCGAGCACTTCCGCCAGTTTGGCGATACCCGGCTTGAAAGCAGTCCCGAACAAGCGGCTGCACCGAGCAATGCCCAGGTCAAGGACCGCTGGTGGGAAGACCTCGGCGATCCGGTGTTAAACGGCCTGATTGATGAGGCTCTGCAGAACAATACCGATTTGCTGCGCGCCACCGCTCGTGTCGACCAGTTTGCGGGCACGCTGCAAACCACCCGCAGTGCTTACTTCCCGCAAATCGGTTACGCCGCTGGTGCAGGTCGTTCGCAAATTCCACCGCTGGGCGCTACCACCGGCCTGAGTGCCGGGCTCACCGCTGATTGGGAAATCGATCTTTTCGGCCGCGTTCGCTCAGCCACACAAGCGGCCAAGGCTGAATTGCTGTCCAGCGAAGAAAACCGCCAGGCCGTGATTCTGTCGCTGGTGACTGCCGTCACCGCCGGCTATGTCAATCTGCGCAGCTTTGATCGTCAGCTGGAAATTGCTATCGACACTGCCAAAACCCGCGAAGACGCTCTCGATCTTTTTGACAAGCGCCATAAGGGCGGCGTGGTTTCCGGTGTAGAGCAGGCTCAGCAGGAATCGGAATACGAGGCCGCACGTGCCGCCATTCCGGATGCACGTCAGGCTATTTCTGTCGCAGAAAATGCGCTGGCCGTACTGACCGGACGCAGCAGCCCCAATATTCCTCGCGGCAAACCAATCGACCAGATCACACTGGGCGCACCGCCGGAAGGACTGCCCTCCGATCTGCTGGAACGTCGTCCTGATTTGCGCAGTGCCGAGCAATCCCTGATTGCCGCCAATGCGCGTATCGGTGAAGCCCGCTCGCAATACTTTCCGCAAATCAGCCTGACCGGTCTTTTTGGTCAGTCCAGCACGGATATGAGCACGCTCTTCGACAGCCCCTCACGTACCTGGCGCTATGCCGGCAGCATCACCGGACCAATTTTCCGTTTCGGCGCCATCAAGGGCCAGGTGGAAGCCGCCAAGGCGCGACAGCGTGAGTTGCTGGCCGCCTATCAGGGCACCATCCAGAGCGCCTTTGCCGATACGGATCGCTCACTTTCGCAGGTGCAAACCAGCAAAGAACGCCTCGAAGCACAAAAGCGCCAGGAAGCGGCTCTCGCCCGCTACGCGCGACTGGCTCGCCTGCGTTATGACGGCGGCTATACCAGTTATATCGATGTGCTGGATGCCGAGCGCAATCTTTTCGCCGTGCAGTTGGCGCGCGCGCAATCACAGGCGGATGCCGTGGTCGCCATCATCAATCTCTACAAGGCACTAGGTGGAAGCTGGATAGAACATGCTGATCCGGCGGCCGCTACCGATGGAAACGGAAACAAGAAAAATGTGAGCTCAGAAAGCAGCACTCCGAACTCAAGCACCGGAGCAGTTGCACCGGACAGTGCCACCACCCCGTAACCAGACATCAATGGCAATCTATAGCTAAAGGGCACTCCGGCGGCACAACTAAGCCGCCATTTCTGATGCCGCTCTCTGGCTCCAGAAAAAGCCGGTCCCACTTCCTGCTTCATACTGTTCTCTCTTGGCATCACCAAAAGCAAGTGGGGCTACTAGCTGAGCTTTTCCATCGTAATGCTGACGCCCTACCCACCGGGCACTGCTGTCACCATGACCGGCTAGAAACTCGATCAAGCAGCGGTGCTGAGCTACCTGTAGAACTGTCATGACCAGGCACCCAACTTCCCGGCTTTAAAACGAAAATTCATGAACTGGAAATCAAGCGTCTTGAAACAGACATGCACTACAAAGTCTGCTGCCTGGAGAGATTCCGATTATTCAAGGATCGAAATCATGAAAACAATAAATAAATTGAGCACCGCGCTATTGCTGACCATCGCTGGCGGCTCTGCTCTGGCCGATCAGAGCAGTGAAATCCGCGATCTGCGCGCCCGTCTTGATGCGCTGGAACAACAATCCGCTGCCAACAAAACAGCCATCGCCAACACCCAGAGCGAGATACAGGCTGTCTACAAAGCATCACCACTGATGGTGCGTCGCACCATCAACGATGCCGCCAGTGCCGCAGCCCGTATCGACAATGCCACTTATGGCGACGATCTTTCCGGTTTCTTCAAGCTGCCCAATACGCAAAGCGTCATGCGCATCGGCGGCTCTGTGAAGCTGGACGGCATCTATGATCTTGACCCCACGGGTGATCCCGACCAATTTCTTGTTTCCTATTTGCCTGCAACAGGACCTGACAATCAGTTCCATCTGCATGCCAAACAGAGTCGTATCAGCATAGAAATACGCCGCCCCACCACCAGTGATGTCGGCCCGCTGCGTATCCTTATCGAGAACGATTTCTTCGGCCCTGGCGGTAGCTCCAACTTCCGTATGCGCCATGCCTTTGCGCAAGTGAACAACGTTCTTGTCGGTTATACCTACTCAACCCTCATGGATGCCGACTCCATACCCAATACGCTGGACTTTGCTGGCCCGGGTGGCTCGCTGTATCTGTTCACGCCACAGCTGCGCTTCTCAAAAACACTGGGCGAAGGCACTAATATCGCCTTTGCTATCGAGCGGCCTGCTTCGGAAATTGATTACGACGGTGCACCTGCCACCATCGCAACAGGCATCACCGCTGGTGACGACTATGAAAGCACCCCAATGCCGGACTTCGTCGTACGTGGTCGCTGGGAGTCTACAGGCGGCCATGTGCAGCTAGGTGCGGTGGTACGCGAAGTGGCTTACGACAATGGCACTGGCCTGGATGACTCCGTCATGGGTGGCGGCGCCAGCATTACCGGCGTCGTCAAAACCATAGGCGCGGATTCATTGCAGTTCGGCGTGACGGGTGGCCAAGGTATCGGGCACTACTACTCCGATTTCAATGGCGGCTCACAGGATGCAGGCTTTAATGCGAGCGGCGAGCTTGAAGCGCTTAAAAGCATGGGCGGATTTATCGCCTATCAGCGTTTTTGGAGTGAAAAATGGAATAGTGCCTTGGTCTACGGCAATCTGCAGGTCGATAACAGCGCTGGCCAAGCCCCATCAGCCATTCACAAAGACCAATACAGCTCCGTCAATCTGATCTGGAATCCCACAGGCAGCCTCAATCTGGGCATGGAAGTTCTGCATGGCACCTTGGGACTGAAAGACGGCTCCGACCGTGACGCAACCCGCATCCAGTTCAGCGTGCAATTCGATCTGATTCGTTGAAAAAAACACTAACAAGTTAAATGAAAGAGACCACTATAAGTGGTCTCTTTCATTTCAAAGCTCGTATTTAAAACCAACTGAAAGCCGTACATCCTCTTTCTTGGGAGTAACGCCATTGGCATCCGGCTGCGGCTTTTCGATGCGATCCCAGGTTAGGCCTACCGTCAAATCCAGATCCTTGGTGACATCCACATCCAGTGAGAACGTGGCATTACGCTCGATATGCCCGGAATCTTCACTGGTATAAGTCACCTGATAGGTGCCCGTCAGATCTACCGTTGATGTCAGCTCCTGATAATAATTCGTGCTGAGCAGAAGGGCTGGCGTGTTTTCCTTGAGCGAATCCCCCTCCGGCGCCTCGATAAAGCGTGACATCTGATAACCCGGCCCTGCCGTGGCCGACCAACGTAGCTTGGCCTGGTCGAAAATAAAATAACCAGCACCAAAACCTAAGGTCCACTGCGAATCTACATTCTGGATGGAGTCATGGAAGTACTCCACAGACAGCGGACGTACATACCAATAGCGATCAAGCAGAATGTCCGTCGTGAAGTTGATACGATGATCATTCGTATCCTGCACGTCATTCGTCACCGAAAAATTGCCACGATAATTAAACTTGAGGTTGGTACGTGCTGTGCGCCGCTGCACGGTGGCCGTCGACGAAATATCGGTCTCATCCGTATTACCTGAGCGAAAATTCATACTCAGCGATATATCGGCCGACCAATAATCAATTTCCACTGGCGTACCAGCCGCCAGACTAACCACATTCTCCATGAGAATATGTGAGTTCTGATTCGCCGCATGCACTACCAGATTATTGCCCTCGGTCGTCAAGCGCCCCACCACCAGACTGGATTCGTTATAGAAAACAGCCATGGCGCGAGCCGAACGCAGCACACGGATATCGTCCCAATCCAGATTGAGAATACCGACCTTGTCGCTGTCAAAAACGATCTTGCCGTGCTCCATGGACTTGATGCGGCCCTTGAACCACTCGCGGGTGTTCACCTGTATCCAGTCCCAGAGCGGATCGTACTCACCGGCCTCGGCAGGCCATTGCGGAGTGGCTGACACCTTTACCGACAGTGCCGGCACAGCAGCCGCAGGTAGTACTGACGTAGATGAAGGAGGTGCGGCAGAGGGAGGCGCGGTAGAAGCTGGCGAAGTGACAACCGGAGTCAGGTCAGCAGGTGCCGGAGCAGGCGCAGACGAGTCCGGCTCCGGTGCCGTCGACGCTTCCGCCGGCGGCTCTGCAGACATCAGCGCACCAGTCACAGGCGCAATATTGATACGCTTGGCCTCATCGGCCTCCTCTGCCTGCGCAGCAGGCAGTAGGACGCTTGCCGTCAACACGACAAGCGCCACTGATTTCAGTGCTTTAAACAGCATAGAACTTACTTCTTGCCCATCACAGGACCCGGTGCCGGATTAGCCTTTTCCCATGCTCTGACCTTGAGTGCGGCGGCATCAAACAAACGCGCATAGTTCCCCTTCAAGATCTTCTCACGGGTTTCCGGCTTGAGCAGTGCCCACAGCGGCTGATACTGGTAATACACCTTGCTGTAAGACTCCCAGTTGGGCGGTGCCACTTCATCAGTACCGAAGAGAAAACGATCCGGGTATTTGTTAATGAGGTCTGCGGCCACCTGCGTGGCCTGTGGTGATGCCACCAGATATTTGGCCACCTGATCCCAGGAAATATCAAAATTCACATGGGCCATTTCCGGATCAGCCAGAATGCTCTCGAGAATTTTGGCATGGCCATCTACCGGCTGAATCACACGGCCCACACCGGTATGCGCCCAAATGATGGTGGTTTTGGGATGCTTCTTCAGCAAGGCCTTAGCCTGATCCACATAAATGGTGGATTTGCCTTCTTTGGGAAAAGGCATGGCGATGTCGTTATGCATGATGGCGACAAGACCGGCTTCGCCGGCAAAATCCAAAAGACGATCCAGTGCCGGGTCAGTCAGGCTGGCCACATCCCCTTCAATCTTGGAGGACACAAACTCTTTGTGAATGGTGAATTCACCAATACCGGAAAACACGCCCGGGAAAGTTTGCAGCACACGACGGATGTGATCAGCCGCATACATATCAGTGGGATTGAAGCCCGTGATCATGGGATCGAAACGCGCCTGATCCTTCTTGCTCAAGGAGCGATAGGCCATGGCGATATAGGCATCGTTGAAGGAGTAGTAATACAGATGCGCATCCGTATCCAGATAATAAGTGGGCGCAATATCACCGGTAACACGCTCAGACCATTGCTGCTGCAGCGGAATACCGAATAATGCGACACGCCCCGCCTTGTCACCCATGATGGTGAGCATGTCCTGAATATTGATGCCTTCCTGAATGTAATTGGTCAGGTGGAAATGCGAGTCGTTAAAAAGAGGGGCGGCCTGGCTAACACCAGCCACCGAAAAAGCCAGTGTGCAGGCCAACGCGCAACGGCGCAGGAAAGTGCTCTTGGGGATATTCATCGCCAGTCTCCGCTTAGCGTTTACGATGACGCCAGAGCGGCGCCAGAGTGTCCGTCAGGAAAAAAGGCCCGGCACAAGGCCGGGCCTTTTACTTACTTGAGAGGCTTGGAAGCCAAAGGATTGCCGCCAAGGGCATTGGAGATATCAGCAATAGCATTTTGTGCACGCACACTGTTACCGGCCGCATCCAGCGGAGGCGACACCACAGCAATGGCGAACTTGCCTGGAGAAACGGCGATCAAACCACCACCCACACCGCTCTTGGCAGGCAGGCCGGTACGGTAAAGCCACTTGCCGGAATCGTCATACAGACCCGCTGTTGCCATTACGGCCAGAACGTCCGGCACATCTTCCGTTTTTACCAGCTGTTTGCCGGTGATGGGGCTTTTGCCACCATTGGCGAACACGGAGGCCATGATGGCCAAGTCTTTAGCATTCACACCCACTGAGCACTGACGGGTATAGATGTCAGTGGCTTGATCCGGGTTGTCCATGATGTGGCCATAGGCATACATCAGCTTGCCTATCGCCTGGTTACGCTGGTTGGTATCAGCCTCGGACTTGTAAACATCTTCCAGCACCGTGAGCTTGCGGCCGGCAAAATCACTGTAGTAATTGAGGATGCTGCCCCAGATTTCATCGTAGCTGCCGCCCTTGACCATGCTGGTGGTGGCGATAGCGCCGGCATTCACCAGCGGATTCATCTCGGCGCCCTTGAACTGCTCAATGGCCACGATGGAATTGAAAACCTGACCTGTGGCATCCACGCCCACATTGCCGGAAAGGGACGCCGGACCGGACTCTTCCATCACCTTGGTCATGGTGAACACTTTGGACACCGACTGAATGGAAACCTCAGTCGTGACATCGCCCTTGGTGTAAACCTTGCCATCGGCGGTGACCAGCACAATGCCAAAGACATTGGGGTCTACCTTCGCCAGTGCCGGAATATAGTCGGCATTCTTGCCTTCCTGCAGACCCTTGTATTTTTCGTAGGCGGCGTTAATAGCCGCTTCAACATCCGCTTTTTTGAACAGATCCTTGGCCTGTACGGCGGTGCTCATGCCCAAGGCCAGAATCGCCGCCGGAATGGCGGCAAACAGCTTGCTACGCATTTTCATTGCATGACTCCTTGCTGATTATTTTTTGGAAAACGGCTTACTTGCCGAAATCCTTGCTGGAAAAGCTGTATTTCATGGTGAATTGGACGCGGACATCGTTGCCGTCAGCACCATTGTTATCGGTACGCTTGCCATAGAGGAACTCGCCACCTACCAGCATTTTGCTGTTAACAGCATTCAGCAGATTGACCGAAGCATACTCGCCGCGATTAAACGCATCCCCGGGTTGCAGATCGCTGTTATTCACCATGGTGGTGCTGTAGCCGATGGCGCTGGTCCATTTCGCATCCCAAGCATGATCGTAGTAAGCGGTAATACCCGTCAGTGACAAAGCATCGACACTCACGCCGTCACTTGCCAGATCGTTACCACCATCGTTCATGTAATTGCCGATGCCATTACCGTGCACCACACCCACGCGCAGTGTGTCGTCACCGAATTTGAAGTTGGAGCTCAGATCTATACCCCAGCCCACTACCGAGTCGGCAGGCTCATTGCCAGGGGTGCTCACTACTTCATAAGCAAGACTGCGCAAAATACCGGCGACCTGAACATGCCCCCAGCCCTGATTCATACGGTATTGCGCCGTGAAATCCGGCAGCTTGGAGTCTCCTTGAAGAGTCACATTACTTGAGCTGACATCATTACTCGGATTTTCAATAGCCATCGCAAAGCTGGTATCGCCTTTCAGCGGTGTCCAACGAATCTGCGGGTTGCGCAGAAAGACCATGCCGGAGGGGCCCCAGTAATCAATGGTATTGGGGAAAAGATCGGCATCCATAAACAAGGTATTGGTCTGGCCGGCCAGCCAGTTACCATATTCGCCATATGCATGACGCAGACGGATGGTGGTCTGCCCCTCATCAGCGCCAACACCGAACATGTCGAACTCGAATTTGGTGTAAAGATTCTGTCCTTCTACCGGCAGATTAGCCTGCACACCCAGTCGGCTTTGACGGGCACTGATAACAGCTTGGCCATCGCTACCATATGTACCTTCAGTGGTAGGTATCTTTGAGGGACGCAGTGTGTCATCCCACGCTGGATTCACACGCTTGAAGTCCTGCACATAATCCGCCTGGGCAAAACCGTAGACCTCAAAAGAGGCCTCGTCGGCCTGTGCGGAAGAGATGCTGGCTGCAATCGCAACGGCCAGTGCGGAATAACGGGTAAAGCGATTAAGTGTGATTCTGTGCATGAGTTTTCCCCTGTTGTTATTTCAGACGCTATTTTCAGATCCATCTCGAACATCCGTCATGAAGATGTTCTAGCAGTGCAACACTTTTACTCGTTTTCCCAGGCTTGGGCCATGTAGCCATGCCTCAGAAGGCGAGCTCAACATGAGTGGTAAAGACCAAACCATTACCACCCACAGCAAAGGGCACACTGGTATAGCCCACGGGTGAATGACTGAGTTGCATCAACTCGGCATTCACACGGAGACTTCTCACTTCTTTGTACGGATACCAGTTGCCGCCCAGCGCAATATCATAAGGGTCGCCGTATTCACCCATGATTTTCGAGCCTGACAAATAGAACTGTAATGTCTTGGGCACGGCCATCATGGAGGCCTGCAGCTGGAAACCCTGATCGGTCAGATTGGAGAAGGGCAAAGCGCCATTGGCCTTGATGTCATCAATCCAACGCATGAAATATTCGCCTTCCAAGGCATAGCCACGATACTTCATGCCCGCATCAAGCGTGCTCATGCGGTAACGAGCTTTATCCACATCTACGCCGGCAGCATAGCTGCCGGGCGAGAAAAGACTGCGGCCATCAGACGTGCGTATCTGAGTATTTTCTGTGATATCGCTGCCGGGCTGACTCTGCGCTGTTTCACGGCTTTCACTGTAATGCACGCCAATACGTGTGGCCAGATTTTCATGGAACTCGTAATCGCCAAAACCTTGGCCGGGACCGAACTCACCCGTTGTTGGCATCCACCACAGTGCACCTGCCACTGTATTCAAACCATCATCCAGCTGCGAGCCACTCACGCCCAACTGGCTCAGGTTATTGCCCAGCATGACTTTGTATTGCAGGCCCTCGGCCAGCTCACCATCAGCGAAAATTCCGGTGGTATAGGAACCACGGAAGTACTCGTCCGTAATGGTGCGGTAATCCACTTTGAGGAAGCTGGGCCACTGCCCTTCCATACTGCGCGTATTGGGCAGGCCGCCAATACCAGCCGCCAGATTGAATGTCTTGTCAAAGGCATAGCGTAAATACCCGGCCACGACGACTTGGGCCGAATCACCCTGACTGGTATTGGAAGTCCATGTGTAAAACACATAGCGCAGATTGGGGTCGTAAACCCAGCCCTTGAAATAGAGCAGCACTTTCTGAATCTGAATATCGTTGCGCTTATCTAAAGACTGCGCATTGCCGTTGCCATCAACATAGCTGTCATCCAGACCCGACTGATTCAAGTAGCGGAGATAGCTGTAAACACTCAGATTGAGAGCACCGTATTTGGTATTGGCCACACGAAAGCCCGCACCACCCGGCGTGAAATCACCGTAATATTTTTCATCTGGGACGGCGCTATCTGATACAGCCGCTCCGGAAGAATGCTGCAACTGCGCCTCCAGCTCGCGAATACGTATGTCTTTATTTTTCAACTCTGCATCGGCTGCCGCCTGGCTTTTTTCCAGCTTGTCCAAACGTTCAAGAATTTGTGCCGTGGTGGCATCAGCCGCCATGGCAACACAGGGCAGGCCAAAAGCAACCGCCAGAACCAGACGACGCAGGGAAAATTTGAACAGAGGGGACAGACGCATCAGCGTTCCTTGCTGCGGGCCATACAATCGCGGCCGTTTTTTATAATCTAGATGCTGTTTATTACAGAAAGTATCGGCGGATACAACACTGCCTCCACACATATAGTACATAGCTCGCAAAGCCTTGAGCACGGCAGGTTATAACCCGACAACAAAGCCCCTACAGAGCCCAGCTACAGACTGTCATCTTCTGCAGCGACACTGCGCAAGCACCCACACAAGAAGATCATGACGACTGGAGTGCCGCCATGAACCATCCCCCCATCCATATCGACCGTCTGCCCTCACCGCTGGGTAGCTTGCTACTCGCCCATGGCGGCGGCCATCTTTGCGCCCTGGACTTCCAGGACTACGAATCCCGCTTCCGCCAGTATCTGGCCCGCCGCTTCGGCCATGTCCCGGTAGAACAGCGGCGCCTGCCAGAAGAAATCCTTAACGCCCTGCAGTCCTACCTGAGTGGCGAGCTCAATGCCTTGAAGCACATTCCCGTGCATGCCTCAGGCACCCGCTTCCAGCAATTGGTCTGGCAGACCCTGCGTCAGATTCCCGCCGGGCAGACGTGGAGCTACGCCGAGCTTGCCCGTGCCATCGGCCAACCCGAGGCCATACGCGCCGTCGCCAATGCCAATGCCCGCAATCCCGTCGCCCTCGTTGTCCCTTGCCATCGTGTCATCGGCAGCGACGGCAGCCTCACCGGCTATGCCGGCGGCCTGCCGCGCAAACACTGGCTGCTGGTGCATGAAGGCGCACGCGATGATGCCGCCCCGGAAAAAGCTTCCGGCAAGCGTCGGTTGCAAAACCACACGCTGCCCCTTTTCGGTGTTTGAACGCCGACACCTCCATATCCCTCGCTTCTCAATCACGTGATAATCCGGCCCTCCCTGATGCTGGATATCCCGTCGTGATCATTCCCCCCGATATGCTTGAGCTGGATACGCTGAACCGCCTGCTGGAAGATTTTGTGACCCGCGACGGCACCGACAATGGTGACGACACGCCGCTAGCCACGCGCGTAGAGCGAGCACGACGAGCACTGAGCAAAGGCGATGCACTGATTGTATTCAACCCACTCAGCGAGCAGTGCGCTTTGATGTTGAAAGGCGAAGTGCCGAGAGAGTTACTGGAAGCGCCAGAAGAAGAATGAAAATAGGCTGATGCGAAGAGCGTCTTTTTCCGACAGCGCTCGTATTCTTGTCCGCCCCGCCATCAACAGATAATAGAAAGACCCTGCAATGCAGGAGCGCGAATGAATAAAGCCGGCTCAAACTTCCCGGCAGGGATTACTCGGCCTAAGGCCTCGCCCCGATTTTTGTGAGCCGTGCCGCCAGCAGAGCTGGCGATCAAAACATCTTCGCGGCTTTGTCGAACCACTCGCGCTCTCACTCGTCGCATCACCAGACAAATAAAAAAGGCCCTGCAATGCAGGGCCTTTTTTATTTGTCTGGCGGTGAGGGAGGGATTCGAACCCTCGGTACGCTATTAACGTACACACACTTTCCAGGCGTGCGCCTTCAACCGCTCGGCCACCTCACCAGAGAGTCGCGGCGGGCTACCGTCGCGAGGCGCGCATGATATACGACTGCCCCCTAAAGGCAAAGCCGGACGCGGATTTTTTGACGGGATTGAATGAGGGCAGTTAGCCCGAGTCTGTCAGACCGTCAATAGCTGTTTCCGGGCGCGCGCCGGAGTAAGATGCGCGCTCTGCTCGAAAGCCAGACACTGAAACCGCCCGCCGTCCTCTCCTGCTTTAATGAAGACACCTTCCCGGAGGGGGAGACAGGCAGCCTTTTTCATTGAGGCCGGGCTTTACAGGGGATGACCTCCATGCAAGCGACCGAGCATCACGGTCATAAATCGTCCACCGCGGCCCTGACCATGGGTGCGCTGGGCGTCGTTTTCGGCGACATCGGCACCAGCCCGCTCTACGCCCTCAAGGAATGCTTCCACGCGGCCCACGGCATCGCCATCACACCGGAAAACGTGTTCGGCATACTGTCCCTGATTTTCTGGTCCATCACCCTCGTTGTTTCGCTGAAATACATCGCCTTCATCATGCGTGCCGATAACAACGGCGAAGGCGGCATCATGGCCCTGCTGGCCCTGACGCTCCGTAGCGAGCATAAAAGTCCGCGCCGGCGCGCCCTGCTGGTGGCCATCGGCCTCTTTGGCGCCGCCCTCTTTTTTGGCGACGGCATCATCACCCCCGCCATCTCGGTACTGTCCGCCGTGGAAGGCCTCAAAGTGGCCACTCCAGTGCTGGGCCCTTATGTACTGCCCATCACCATCGCCGTACTGATCTCCCTCTTCGTGATCCAGCGTCATGGCACCGGCTCCATGGGCAAGCTCTTCGGCCCCGTCATGTTCCTGTGGTTTGCCACGCTGGCGGTGCTGGGCCTGATCAATATCGGCCACCATCCGGATGTGCTGCGCGCAGTGAATCCGCTCTGGGCCGTGCAGTTTGTGGCTGAGCACCAGTTCATTGCTTTCGTTACCTTGGGCGCGGTGGTACTGACCATCACCGGCGGTGAGGCGCTCTATGCCGATATGGGCCACTTCGGCCGCAGACCCATACGTCTGGCCTGGTTCTATATGGTCTTCCCGGCCCTGCTCCTCAACTACTGCGGACAGGGCGCCCTGCTGCTGTCGGACCCGACTGCCGTGGAAAATCCCTTCTACCGTCTGGTCCCGGAATGGGGTCTCTTTCCGCTGGTAATACTGGCCACACTGGCCGCCGTGATTGCCTCGCAGGCCGTGATCTCGGGCGTGTTTTCCATCACCCGTCAGGCCGTGCAGCTGGGCTATCTGCCGCGCTTTGACATCCAGCACACCTCCACCCGTGAAATTGGCCAGATTTATGTGCCGGCCGTGAACTGGGCACTGCTAGCCGCCATCATCCTGCTGGTGCTGACCTTCAAGTCTTCGAGCAATCTGGCCTCCGCTTACGGCATCGCCGTCACCATGACCATGATCTGCGACACCATTCTTGCCATGGTGGTGGCACGCAAGCTGTGGAACTGGAACCCCTTCGTAGCCACCCTCATCGGCGCCCCCTTCCTCGTCGTAGACTTGGCCTTTTTCGGCTCCACCTCACTGAAGGTCTTGCAAGGCGGCTGGTTCCCCCTGCTGATCGGTCTTATCGTCTTCACCATCATGTCCACCTGGAAGCGCGGCCGCGAACTGCTCTTCGAACGCCTCGCCAACGAAACCATGCCACTGGGCCTTTTTGTGAACTCCATAGGTGGTGGCGCCGTGCAGACCGTGCCCGGCACCGCCGTCTTCATGACCGGCAGCCACAAATATGTGCCGCACGCCATGCTGCACAATATGAAGCACAACAAGATCCTGCATGAGCGCAATGTACTGCTCACCCTGGTGACACAGGACATTCCCTTTGTAGACGATAGCGAGCGTGTGACCGTCTCAGAAATCTCCCACAACTTTTTCCTGATTACTGGTTACTACGGCTTCAAGGAACAGCCCGATGTGCCCGCCCTGCTGGCCGATTGTGCGACGCACAAGATGGAGTTCGACATGATGGACACGAGCTTCTTCCTCTCGCGCGAACGCATCATCGCCACGCCGGCGCCAGGCATGGCCATGTGGCGGGAAAAACTTTTCGTGGGCATGTCGCGCAATGCCGCCGCCGCGACCGACTTCTTCCAGATCCCCACCAACCGCGTGGTAGAACTGGGCACTCAGGTCGAGCTCTGAGCACGACATAAGTCACGAAAAAAAGCCCGGGATAACCGGGCTTTTTTCTGCCCGGACGGCGCTTTCCCGGCAAAGCCGGGCTGATAGACTGCCGGGCATTGCTTGGCTGAAGGACTACTGCCCATGCGTCAACGCCACTTGCTGCGACTGCTTCCACTGTTTGCACTGTTTTTCCTGTCCCTGGCCAGCCCCGGCCTGCAGGCCGACACTGCGGTTTCCTACAAGGCCCGCATCCAGCCCCTCTTCGAACAAAAGTGCGTGGCCTGCCATGCCTGCAACGATGCGCCCTGCCAGCTCAATCTGGGCAGCGGCGAAGGCCTGCAGCGCGGCGCCACCAAAATCAAGGTTTACGACGGTACCCGCACCAAAACCCAGACGCCCACCCGTCTTTTCACTGATGCACAGAGCACGGTCGAGTGGCAGAAAAAAGGTTTCAGCTCCGTACTGAGCAATGCCGCAACAGAGAACCAGGCCTCGCTGCTGGCACGCATGATAGACATGGGTCACGCTGCTATTCCGCAACAGAACAGCAAGATTCCAGCAAACATTCCCATCGGCACGGATGTCAGCAACCAGTGCCCGCTCACTGCTACGGAAATGGACAGCTTCCAGAAAAAATATCCGGAACGCGGCATGCCGCTGGGCGTGACTGGCCTGACCAATACCGAGTACAACACCCTGAAACAATGGCTGGCCGAAGGCGCCGTGATCGATGCTGAACCGCGCAAGGCCAGCAACGAAGAAGCCGCAGCCATCACGGAATGGGAAAATCTGCTGAACCGTTCCGGCCTGCGCGAACAGTTGGTCGCACGCTGGCTGTATGAGCATCTTTTTCTGGCACATCTTTATTTCGACAAGATCAAAGACAGCCAGTTCTTCGAAGTAGTGCGTTCGCGCACGCCCAGCGGCCAGCCAGTTTCCCTGATTGCCACCGCACAGCCTAATGAAGATCCGGGCGGAAAATTCTGGTACCGCCTGCGCCCGGTGCAGGGCAGCATTGTGCACAAGACGCACATCACCCATGCTTTGAATCCGGAAAAGATACGCCGCATCGAGCAACTTTTTTTCAGCAGCAACTGGAAAGTGAACAAACTTCCCGGCTATGACATCGATGAACGCGCCAATCCCTTTATCACCTTCTCTGCCATTCCGGCACGCGCACGCTACCAGTTCATGCTCGATAACGCAGAGTACTTTGTGCGCACCTTTATCCGGGGCCCGGTTTGCCGCGGCAATATCGCCACCGATGTAATACGCGATAATTTCTGGACCTTTTTCCAGGCCCCGGACAGCGATATTTACATCACAAATGCCGAACACCGCCGCAAGGTAGATGCCATGCTGGGCGTACCGGGCCAGAAAGAGAAAATTCGTGACCTGTTCCCGCAATGGACCAAGTACACCAAGCTGCGCAACGAATACAACGACACACGCAGGGCCGAATATGCTCGCTTAGAGCCCAAGGGGGTGACCTTTGCAGACATCTGGAGCGGCGAAGGCAAGAACGACAATGCTCTGCTCTCGATTTTCCGTCATCACGATAGTGCCTCCGTACGCAAAGGCCTCTGGGGTGAAATTCCGCAAACCCTGTGGTGGCTGGACTATCCGCTTTTCGAACGCACCTATTACAGCTTGGTGGTGAACTTCAATGTTTACGACACGGTTTCACATCAGGCGCAGACCCGGCTTTATTTCGATCTGATTCGCCACGGTGCGGAAACCAATTTTCTGCGTCTGCTGCCGGCCATGGCGCGCGAGCCTCTCATGAGTGACTGGTATCAGAGCAGTGGCAAACTGAAGATGTGGCTTTACTACCCCAGTCTCGACACAGAAAGCCCGACCGCCATTAATTACGTCAGTAAAGATCCTGCCAAGAGCAAGGATGAGTTTGCGCGCATGCTGCTCAGCAATTTTGACAGCATCAATGCCCGCCCCGACCCCATCAACCGCTGCCAGGGTGATAACTGCTGGCGTAAAGATCAGCCGGAATGGATACGTAAAACGGATCGGGCCGTCAGCCGTCTGGCCTCGCGCCCGGCCCTGGGGCTGCCGGTCGTGGATTATCTGCCGGAGAGCACCATGCTGCGGGTCTACAAGAGCGATGGTGAGCGCGAGATCTACACTATCTTGCGCAACCGTGCCCACAGCAATGTGGCTTATATGGCCGCCGAATCTCTGCGCTATCAGTCGGGGCGCGATACCCTGACCATTTATCCGGGCGTGCTCACGAGCTACCCGAATTTCGCCTTCAATGTCGCGGCTGCCGAAATGGATGCATTTTCTCTGGCCATGCAGAGCGTGAATCGCAAAGACCAGTTCGAGGACATTGTCCTGCGCTGGGGCGTGCGCCGTACACATCCGGATTTTTGGAAATTCTTCCACGATTACTCGACCTATATTCAAGAACACGAGCCCGTCGAAGCCGCCATACTGGATATGAACCGCTACGAAAATCTCTGAGCAGTTTCCTGTGGGGTGAAAATCCGAAAGACTTTTCACCCCGCAGGAAACTGCATACCAGAACGGGAGCAGCAATATGCGCACGGACAATCAGCGCCAAAGTAGCAATATCGAAGATCGACGTGGCTCCCGTTTTCCCGGTGGTGGTAAAGGGGGAATGGGCTTGGGTGTCATTGTGCTGGCACTGGCAGCCGCCTATTTCGGCATAGACCCGCGCATCGTCATGCAAGGCGCACAGCAATTGCAGGGCAATGCGCCGGCGGCCACAGCAAGCGGCCCGGTGACGGAATCAGACAGCGAGAGAAAGGCGCGTGAACTGGTGGCTGTGGTGTTAGCGGATACGGAAGACACCTGGAAAGCCATCTTTGCCGCTGGGGGTCGCCAGTATCGCGAACCCACACTGGTTCTTTTCCGCGAGGCAACCCAAACCGGTTGCGGTACGGGCCAAGCCGCCATGGGGCCCTTTTATTGCTCCGCGGATGAAAAAGTTTATATCGATCTCGGCTTCTACGATGAATTGCAGAACCGCTTTCAGGCACCCGGAGATTTTGCTCAGGCCTATGTGATCGCCCATGAAGTCGGGCATCACGTGCAGCACCTGCTGGGCATTTCCGGCAAGGTACAAAAGGCGCGACAAGGCATGAGCGAAGCCGAAGGCAATGCCCTCTCGGTGAAACTGGAATTACAGGCAGATTGTCTGGCGGGCGTATGGGCGCATCATGCGCAGCGCTCGCGGCAATTACTGGATGAAGGGGATGTGGAAGAGGCTCTTACTGCCGCCACGGCCATTGGCGACGACACGCTACAAAAACAGGCACGCGGTTATGTAGTGCCCGACTCCTTCACTCATGGCTCATCAGCGCAACGCGTGCAGTGGTTCAAGACCGGCATGAACTCCGGCGAGCTCAGCGCTTGCGATAGCTTTTCATGACGGTTCCGGCGCTGACGCACCGGAAACACGCTACAGGGCCGCAGGCGCTTAATCTCTTTTCCTGTAGGAGCGGCTTTAGCCGCGAACTGCCGAAT
>JBOICI010000018.1:0-88925 GCA_050739955.1 Moraxellaceae bacterium | reverse complement strand
CCCCCCCCCCCCCCCCCCCCTGGGTCAGTTTGGGATGCAGTTCAACAGCCCAGACCCTGTACGCACTTCAGTCAAACCCGCCACATGGCATTTCCGAAAATTTGCCATTTATTTCAGTAGATTACAGCTTGCATGCCCTCGGCTTGGCAGAGAATGCCTTGCATTTGCTCCCTTAACAGGCTGGTGAAAAAGTCACTGCATCCGGCGATAATTCACGCCTCATCACCTGATGTGAAGAACACATGCGCGGCAAAGACGTTATCCAGGGTGCGATGTTCAGCTATGTGGACATCGAAGACCGCATTCCTGCCCACCATCCGCTACGCAAGATGAAGATGGTGGTTAATGGCATTCTTCGTTTGATGAGCGACGAGTTCCAGCGTCGCTACTCCCGCATGGGGCGGCCATCGATTCCACCGGAGCGCTTGTTGCGAGCCCTTTTGCTGCAGCTTTTGTACACCATTCGCAGCGAGCGGCAACTGATGGAGCAACTGGGCTATAACTTGCTCTTTCGCTGGTTCGTAAGCCTTGGCGTTGATCAGCCTGTTTGGGAGCTGACGGTGTTTTGCGCCAATCGCGACCGACTTCTGGAGCAGCGCCTGTTGCGGCAGTTTTTTGATCAGGTGCTGGGTGTGGCGGAGTGGGCCGATCTGGTCTCTGACGAACACTTCAGCGTGGATGGCTCGATGATTGAGGCATGGGCCTCGCACAAGAGTTTCGTGCGTCGTAACGACGATGATGCAGAGCCGCCATCAGGTACGGGCAGCGGGAATCCTGAAGTGGACTTCAAGGATGAGTCGCGCTCGAATGAAACGCATGTCTCCACCACAGACCCGGAGGCGAAGCTCTACAAGAAAGCGTAGTTTGCCGAGTCCAAGCTACGCCATCTCGCGCACATCCTGAGTGAGAACCGTAATGGTCTGGTGGTGGACGTCGAGACGATGCAGGCGAACGGTTACGCTGAACGAGATGCTGCTGAAAAAATGGCGGCACGACGACTGAAGTCCGGCGCCACGTTGGGCGCTGATAAGGGCTATGACGCTAGCGGGCATATAAAAAACCTGCAGGCACTCGGTGTGACACCGCATGTAGCGGCAAAGCGCACGGGCAGCGCAGTACCGGAGTCGATCAAGGCGGCAGAAGGTTATCCATCAATGATTTCGGCACGTACAGATACGCCCCCTTAGCAGCCGCTCCCTAGATGAAATATCAATCCATATGAAAATGCCAATATCTATTCATTTTTTAAATCAAAAATGATAAAGATATTGGCATGAAGGCCAAAATCTACGAAGGCTGCAGCCAAATAGGCACTCCCCTATCTATTCATTCTTTGAGGACGCCATGACAAGCCCCAACCTTGATGAGCGTCTGCTGCACACTCTCCGACGCCAAACAGCCCCTCGAACCGCGAAGGAGCTGGCTGCTGACTTGGGCGTCTCCCAGCCTACACTGTCACGGGCCTTGAGCCGCTTGGACAGCCAGGTAGTCATGCTTGGCCAGGCACGCAGTACCCGGTATGCCTTGGTACGTGGCATTCGCGACATGGGTCATCGCTTTCCCATAACGCGCATCGGCACAGATGGCACCCCAGAATGCGTCGGCGAGTTGATCGCCTTGGCCGGTGAGCAGTTTTTCGTGCAATGGAGAGCGGGCAACAGCAAGGCCTTTGAAGATCTAGCATGGTTTGTCTGGGACATGCGTCCCCAAGGCTTTCTGGGGCGAGCGCTCCTGCAACAGCACCCAGAGCTTTCTCTTCCCGGCCGTTGGCAGGACTGGAGCAATGACGACATTCTGCAATGGCTAACGCTGTATGGCTCCTCCTGTCCTGGCAACCTCATCATTGGTGAGGTTGCCTTTCAGGGTTGGCTTGAGCATGAGGCTCGCCACCAACCAATGGCCATTGCCCTGACTGACCGCACAACCGCCTATCCTGTCCTTGCCACCAATGCTCTACAGGGCTCGGGATACGGCTCCTCTGCCGGAGGCGAGCAGCCCAAGTTCTCTGCCCTTCGCATGAAGGGAGACAGCGACTACCAAGAAGTACTTGTGAAATTCTCCCCTCCCATGGAGACCGCAGCCGGACAGCGATGGGCAGACCTACTCGTCTGCGAACATCTGGCTCTGCAGCTTCTGACCGAGGAAGAGGCAGATCACGGCCTAGCTACCCTCTCTGAGCTGATCGTGGCCGGAGGCCGTGCCTTTCTGGAGGTCGAGCGGTTTGACCGCATTGGCTTGACGGGCCGGCGCGGCATGGTCTCGCTGGAAGCGGTGAATGCCGAATTCCTGGGCCTGAAAGAGCAGACTTGGGAGGCAGCAGCGGCGGCCTTGCTCGCAGGCCGCCACATCAACAAGGCCGACCATGATGCCCTCCTTCGGCGCACCGTGTTTGCCCAGCTCATTGCCAACACAGATCGCCACTTCGGCAATATCTCATTCTTCATGGACGATGCCGGGCGGCTCACCCTGGCCCCTGCCTACGACATGCTGCCTATGGCATTTGCTCCTGTGAATAATGAGGTCATTGAGCGCGCCTTCCCCACAGTACGGCCACGCACTGATACATTGGCCTATTGGGCATGGGGACTGGATCTGGCACAGCGCTACTGGCAGCGCGTCCAAGAGGACACCAGGATTTCCAACGCGTTCAAGCAGGCCGTCTCAACGAGGCTCAGCAAATAAAAAAGAAGGAGCCATAATTAACCCATCCAGCTTTTCTCGTACGCGGATCAACCTGTCATCGAGTAACGCAGCCTAAAGCGTGATCGTTGACAAGTCCCATGCCAAATCATATTGGGTCGTATACGGCCATTAGATGCAGCGGAATTCATTGCGGCACAAATAGCGGGAGCGGCCATTGCACTTTGGACATGGCTGCTTATACCGGCAATAAGACCTCAAAGTAAAACCTAAGCTATCCGTTCGCCAAGTTTGGCTGCAAGACAGTAGGCTCACTTTAAATAGGACTTGATCACCTGCAACACAGGCTCAAAGTCGTGCTAAGGCGCCCTGACCACTTATTATTTTAAGCGACGCAGTCGCATCAGTTGATAGACTGCCGGAATCAGGAAAAGCGATAACAACGGCGCTGTTATCATCCCGCCGACCATGGGCGCTGCAATCCGGCTCATTACCTCTGAACCCGTGCCACTACCCAGCAAAATGGGCAGCAATCCCGCCAGGATAACGGCCACGGTCATGGCCTTGGGACGCACTCGCAATACCGCACCTTCTCTCAGAGCATCGTCCAGTACGTCGGCGGTCAATGCGAGTCCCGCATCCTCCCGCGCAAGAATGGCTTGCTTTAAGTAGAGCAGCATGATGACGCCGAACTCGGCAGAAACCCCTGCAAGGGCAATGAAACCAATGCCGGTGGCCACCGAGAGGTTGTAGCCCAACAGGTAGAGGAACCAGATGCCGCCTGTGAGTGCGAACGGCAATGTTGCCATGATCAGCAGCGCTTCATCAGCGCGCCTGAAAATCAGGTAAAGCAGCACAAAGATGATGAGCAGTGTCGCCGGCACCACGATTTTCAGTCGGGCATTGGCACGCTCCAGGAATTCGAATTGGCCTGAATAACTCAAGCTCATACCCGCACCAAGTTTCACGTCTTTTGTCACCGCCGCTTGCAAGTCTTTCACCACGGACGCGAGATCTCGGCCACGCACATCCACGTAAACCCAGCCCGAGGGTCGACCATTTTCACTTTTGAGCATGGGCGGACCATCACTGATCTGGATGCTCGCGACGGTGCCAAGGGTGATCTGCTGCCCCATATCGGTGAGTATTGGCAGTTGCCGGAGATTCTCCAGTGAATCGCGCAGCTCTCGCGGGTAACGCACATTGATGGGATAGCGGGCCAGTCCTTCGACCGTCTCGCCAATATTTTCTCCGCCAATGGCCGAGGTCACTATCGACTGAGCATCGGCGATATTGAGGCCGTAACGGGAAGCTGTAGCGCGATTGATATCAACATCCACATAACGCCCACCGGTGAGCCTCTCTGCCAGAGCTGAACTGACACCCGGAACGGTTTTCGCCACGCGCTCCACGTCCTGTGCAATGCGGTCGATCTCAGCAAGATTACTGCCTGAAATTTTGACACCAATAGGGCTCTTGATGCCCGTTGCCAGCATGTCGATGCGATTCCGAATGGGTGGCACCCAGATATTGCTGAGCCCCGGCACCTTGACCGCCTTGTCCAGCTCTTCGACCAATTTGTCCGGTGTCATGCCTGGCCGCCACTGATCACGTGGTTTGAACTGGATGGTGGTCTCGAACATTTCCAGTGGTGCGGGATCGGTAGCCGTATCAGCACGCCCGGCCTTGCCAAAGACAGTCTTCACCTCCGGCACTGTGCGTATCATACGATCAGTCTGCTGCAGGAGCTGCGAAGCTTTGGTGGCTGATAACCCTGGTAGTGCTGAAGGCATATAGAGCAAATCACCTTCATCCAGTGCTGGCATGAATTCCCCTCCCATACGTGACAAAGGGAAAATCACCGTTGCTGAAATCAACAACGCCACCAGCAGCGTGGTCTTGGGGCGAACCAGTACCTTATTCAACAATGGCTGGTAGATGGCGATCAAAGAGCGGTTGAGGGGGTTGCGTTGCTCCTCCGGAATTCGCCCACGAATCCAGAAGCCCATCAGTACGGGAACCAGTGTGATGGACAGGCCGGCCGCAGCGGCCATGGCATAGGTTTTGGTAAAGGCGAGCGGGCCGAAGAGACGGCCTTCCTGGGCCTGCAAGGTAAATACAGGGATGAACGACAGCGTGATGATGAGCAGGCTGAAAAACAGCGCTGGGCCGACTTCGGCAGCTGCTTCGGCAATGACGCGCCAATGCGCCTCGCCTTGCAAGGTTTGGCCAGGATGCTCGTGCTGCCAGGTCTCAATGCGTTTATGCGCGTTTTCGATCATGACGACGGCCGCATCCACCATGGCACCGATGGCAATGGCGATCCCGCCAAGCGACATGATGTTGGCGTTGATGCCCTGATGCTGCATGACGATAAAGGCGGTGAGTACCCCAAGCGGCAGCGAAATGATGGCGACCAGCGCTGAACGTAAATGCCAGAGAAAAAAAACACAGACCAGCGCCACCACCAGAAATTCCTCCAGCAGCTTGTGCGTCAGATTTTCCACCGCACGATCAATCAGTGCCGAACGATCATAGGTAGGCACGATCTCCACACCTGCAGGCAGGCTCGCCTTCAATTCATCAAGCCTGGCTTTGACGGCCGTGATAGTTTCCTGTGCATTTTTTCCGGAACGCAAGATCACCACGCCGCCAACCGCCTCTCCCTCGCCATTCAGCTCGGAAATGCCACGGCGCATGTCAGGCCCGATTTGTATTGTGGCGACATCGCCCAGTCGCACTGGAATGCCGCCGGCAGCAAGACCCAAGGGAATGACTCGGAAATCTTCCAGAGATTTCAGGTAGCCACTGCTGCGTACCATGTATTCGGCTTCGGCCATTTCCAGCACCGATCCGCCATTTTCCTGATTGGCACGCCGGATGGCCTCAATCACTTTGCCTTGCGGGATGCCGTAGCTGACCAACTTGGCGGGGTCCAGTACCACCTGATATTGCTTGACCATGCCGCCGACAGTTGCCACCTCGGCGACATTCGGAAGTGCTTTCAACTCGAACTTCAAAAACCAGTCTTGCAGTGTGCGCAACTGCGACAAATCATGCCGGCCCGTGCGATCGACCAGCGCGTATTCATAGACCCAACCGACCCCGGTGGCATCGGGGCCGAGTGCGGTTTTCACCGTCGCCGGTAAACGTCCTTGTACCTGATTCAGATATTCCAGTACGCGTGAGCGTGCCCAGTAAGGATCGGTGCCGTCTTCGAACAAGACATACACAAAGGAATCGCCGAAGAAGGAATAAGCCCGCACGGTCTTTGCACCGGGCACCGACAACATGGTGGTGCTGAGCGGATAGGTGACCTGGTTCTCGACAATTTGCGGGGCCTGTCCGGGATAGCTTGTGCGAATGATGACCTGCACATCGGAGAGATCCGGCAAGGCATCGACAGGTGTCATCTTGATCGACCAAACGCCCCAGGCCGTGACAAAGACTGTGGCCAGAATGACGAGGAAACGGTTGGCAATAGACCAGTGAATCAGGCGACCAATCATCACATGCCTCCTATGGTGCGGAGACGGACAATAACCAGATCATCTCCCCGCTTTTCCAGCGAGAACTCAACGCGCTGGCCTTTTCTCAGGCCCTGCGTGGAAGCAGCCTTGTCGAGAGCAAAGGGCATGGTCATGGCGGGCCACTCCAGTGCAGGGATGGCTTCGTGCGAAAGCGTAATTTCCTGCGCACTGATGGCCTCAATAATGCCTCGTGCCTTGATTGTCTCGGCGGCCACCGGTGATGGTGCCGGCGATCCCGTTGCCGTCTGCATTTGTGCCATTACGCCTTTGAGGCTGGCTTCGGAATCAATCAGGAACTGGCCCGAGACCACCACGCTGTCACCGGCTTTCAGACCAGCCAGAATCGCAGTTTTTCCTTCAGCTTGTGTGCCAGGCGTGACCTCAACCGGGCGGAAGCTCCCCTTGTCTTCGGCCATGATGACGATGTTGCGTTTGCCGGTACTGATCAGAGCTTCGGTGGGAATCAGCAGGGTTTCCGGTTGCTTGCCACTGTCCAGTTTCACTTGCGCAAACATGCCGGGCCTTAACAGCTGACCGTGATTGGGAAACTCCATGCGCACGCGCACCGTCCGCGTCTGGGTGTTCACCTCGGGCAGTACCGCAATGACACGCCCCTCGAAGGTTTTACCGGGATAAGCCGCCAACTGCGCTGCCACGGGCTTACCCGGTGAGACCAGACTGCCTTCTGTTTCCGGCACAGCGGCCTCCATCCACACCGTAGACAAACCGTTAAGGCGAGCGATGGTCATGCCGCTGCTGACCGTCATGCCCTGGCGAATATCCAGCGATTGAATAACGCCTGCGATAGGAGCGGCCACGGTGAAAAGCGTTTGTGCCTGGCCACTTTTCTCAACGCGCTGGATGGTTGCTTCTGGCATTCCCAGCAGACGCAGCCGCTCGCGCGCGGCACGGACAAGATCGGCATCTCCACTGCGGGAGATCGCCAGGAACTCTGCTTGAGCCCCAGCCCATTCAGGCACCAGCAGATCAAGCAGCGGAGCGCCTTGCGCAATTACATCGCCTGGTGCGCGTGCGTAGACGCGCTCGACAAAACCAGGAGTACGGGTTTGCACCACCGCCACATCACGTTCGTTAAAAATCACACTGGCCGGTGCTGTTAGCGGCTGGCTTAAAGTGCCGCTCTCGACCTTTGCTAAACGCACGCCCAGATTCTGGGTCAATGCACTGTCGATCGTGACGCCACCCGCATCCCCTGCGACATTGCCGGACTCGTCGGCATAACGCGGCACGAGTTCCATATCCATGAACGGGGACTTGCCGGGCTTGTCAAAATGCTGATCTGGCTTCATCGGGTCATACCAGTACATGGCTTTGCGCTCCGTACTGGTTGCCATACCGGTGGTGGACATCGCTGGTTGGCGATGGGCTATCCAGTAGCCTGCTCCTCCACTTATGCCGGCCACGACAATCAACAGCAGTCCCGTGCTCAGATATTGCCGATTCATGGCGCGGTCTCCTCAGTATTTTCAAACAGGAAGTGCAGACGTGCGGCCAGCACCTGTTGTTGGTTTTCGAGTGCGATGGCCTGAAGGCGGATATCGCGGAGTTCACGACGCGCCTGCAAAACTTGCGTCAGATCAGAACGGCCACTGCGATAGGCCGCCATTTGCAGGTCAACCCTGTCCTGAGCCAATGACACGGCGTCTTGCTGCAGACGATTCAGCTGCTGCGTGAGCGCGGTGTAATCCGCGACCTCTGCTTCCAGGATGGCACGATGCTCGCGCGTCATGGATTCACGTTCGGCTTCAATGCCGAGAAGTGCCTGTTGTTTGGAGCGAATGACGGGATTTTGTCGGGTACCGGCGAAGAGAGGCAGATCCATTGATACCTGGAAGGACATCATATTGCTGTAGGCGGAGCCGCGATCCTGATAAGCGAGCTCTATGCCCCAGCCCGGCCGACGTGAGGCTTCAGCCTCATGCAGCTCTGCACTGGCTTGTGCCGATAGGGGCTGAAACAACAGCAGTTCAGGATGGTGTGCTATGTGCTGTCGCAGGACTGCCGCATCGACCGCAAACCGTGGGGGCTCACCTGTCAAATCCCGTTGCGCATCGTCACCCAACCAACGCTGCAACGCTGCATCTGCCTTGGCAATATCCCGCTGCAGCTCATCGCGCCGGTTATTCAGCGCAATGTTTTCCTGGCGAGGCAAAAGTGTATCTGTCGCCATGCCTCGGCCGGCGGCAAGCTGCGCCTTCACAACTGCCCCCAACAAACGGTTGTCCTGTTCAAATTCGGAGAACAATCCCAACTGCCGACTCAGGTAGTAACGGTTAAGCCAGGCCGAGGCTGTTTCGATACGCACATTGATGCGCGCCAGTTGCAGTTGCGCCTGAGCCTGGCTGACTTGTGCCTGCGCCGCTTCAGCCCTTGCCTGGCGTTTTCCCGCACTGGGGAAGTCCTGCATGACCCCGATTTTTTGCATGGTCATGAAGTCGTGGGTCGTGCTGAAGCGATCCGCGCCGTCGATGGGCAGGTTGTCGATGCCGATAAATATCTTGGGGTCTGGTAGCGCGTCGGCGGAAGAGGCCGCATCTTCCGCGCCTATTACAGCCACGCGACGCGCCTGGAGTTGTGGTGCTGTCGCCTCGGCGGCTTGCAACGCTGCGGCGAAACTCAATCCTTCAGCGGCATGCCCCGTGGACAATACCAATAGCAGTGCCGTTCCCAGCACAGCAGATGGCAGGCGAGTGCTCATGATGAAACTCCTGACTCACACATTGATTGATGAAAATCAAAACGACATCAGCCATTACGCCGATGGAATAACGTGTGTTGACCAGCCGTGAGCTGGCTCAGGAGATAGCTATTCGCGGAAGCGGTGAAAGCGGAGTGTGGCGGGGGGATCTGGGTCGGGGGGAATAAACGAAAGAGAGGTGAGCTGAATGGCACCAACATCCGCTCTGGCCAAAGGCAGCATGAAGGCCACGATGGGGACAAGGTGATCCAGCACCGCCAAGGTGGCTGACGCAGACTCCGTAGCTTTGTCCAGGTGCTGACAGTCGGAGGGACACGCCGGCGCGCTCTTGGCCGTGTCTGCGGGCAGGGACTCATGACAGCTCATGCCCATAGTAGCCGCTTGATGCTGCTTCGCCGGCATGGCCGTTCTCACAAGCGCCGCCTGCGCCATGCCCTGACACGCCAGAAAGGCAGTCATGAGCAGACTCAGGAACAGGGCAATGTGACGGCGATGGCTACGGTTCATTGGTTCACTATAGGAAATGCAGGTGGTTTGTGGTCGTGGTGGTAATGGTAGCCTCCGTACATGGGTACAGAGTCAAGAGGCTGCATTGTTTTCCTTGTACGTGGCGCCTTCTCCCCCACGTAACAAGCGCAGGCCGTTGAACACCACAATTAGACTGGCGCCCATGTCAGCAAAGACAGCCATCCAGAGTGTGGCCGCTCCCGCCAATGCCAGGGCAAAAAAAACAAGCTTGATTGCCAACGCCACGGTGATGTTTTGCCACAGCACCCGCGATGCCCGACGGCTAAGGGAGATGAAGGCTGGCAGCTTACGCAGATCATCTTTCATCAGTGCCACATCAGCCGTTTCCAGTGCCGTGTCGGTGCCTGCTGCTCCCATTGCAAAACCGATAAAGGATTTTGCCAGCGCCGGCGCATCATTAACGCCATCTCCCACCATGCCGACGACTTCGCCTGCGGCCTGCAATTCGGACACAATCTTCAGCTTGTCCTCTGGTAGCAGATTGCCACGAGCATCCTGGATACCCACTTGCGCGGCAATCGTTGCTGCCGTCTGCTGGTTATCTCCGCTCAGCATCAGCGTCTTGAGGCCCATGGCATGGAGCTCCCGCACGGCCTCCACGCTGGAGGCCCGCACAGTATCTGCCACCGCCAATATCGCCAATGACTCGGCGGCTGTTGCCAGAATCACGGCTGTCTTGCCTTCGGCCTCCAGGCGGAACAGTTGCTCTTCAACTGCTGGGCTACACACAAGCAGCTCTTCAATCAGGCGGTGATTTCCAAGGTAATAACGCTGTCCCGCAATAACGCCGCTGACACCACGGCCTGTCAATGACTCAAAGTCTGTAACCGCGAGAGGGGATGCACCCTGTGCAGTTGCATGCTTAACAATTGCCGCTGCAACGGGGTGAGTGGAATTGGCATCCAGGCTCATGGCCAGCTGGATAAGCTCTGGCACAGGCTGCTGATTCAGGGGCTGTACGTCCGTGACGATGGGACGGCCCTCCGTCAATGTTCCGGTCTTGTCGAGGGCGATTACTGTCAGTTTGCGTCCACCCTCCAGGTAGACACCACCTTTTACTAGAATGCCCTGTCGTGCGGCAGCGGCGAGAGCACTGACTACCGTCACCGGTGTGGAGATCACCAGAGCACAGGGACAGGCGATCACAAGCAACACCAAGCCACGGTACAACCAGGTGTAGAAAGGCAGCCCCATGAGCAGCGTCGGCACGAGCACAACAAGCAAAGCAATCAGCACAACAGCCGGTGTGTAATAACGTGCAAACTCATCAACAAAACGCTGAGTCGGTGCGCGCTGCGTCTGTGCCTCCTGCACCGTCTCAATGATGCGGGCCAGGGTGGTGTGTGCATAGTCAGCGCCGACCTTCACCTCCATCACGCCGTGTTCGTTGATTGTGCCGGCAAAAACGGTATCGCCCACCTGCTTTTCTACCGGCAGGCTTTCACCAGTAATGGGAGCTTGATTGACGGTACTACGTCCGGACACCACCTTTCCGTCCAGCGGAACGCGCTCGCCAGGCAGTACCTGCACAATCTGACCTTGGGTCACGCGACGTGCTTCGGTTTCTTGCCATTGACCCGTATCGGTACGTATTCGTGCTGTTTCTGGTGCCATCGCTATCAATTTCTGGATCGCACCGCGTGCCCGTTCAAGCGAGTAAGACTCGATGAGCTCGGCGATGGCAAACAACACCGTCACCATGGCGGCCTCAGGCCACTGACCGATCAGAATGGCGCCGGCGACAGCAAGCGACATCAGGAAATTGATGTTCAGCGTAAAGGTTTTGAGTGCAATCCAGCCCTTGCGCAAGGTATCCATGCCACCCAATGCAATCGCCAGCAGGGAAAGCACAATCACTGGCCATGTGTTTTCTGCCATGCCCGCAAAGACCAACCCTTCGGCCAGCAGCGCCAACATGCCGGCTGTACCAACACGCCACCAAATGGCGTGGGAGCTTTCCTCTTGTAGTGCGGCACCGTTTTCATGACCACCTTCAGAGGTGAAAGGCACAGCCTGCATGCCGATTTCCTGTAGTAAGGACCGCATTGCAGACACACTCAGCGTTGTTGACACACTGAGCTTGCGCTCCAGCAAATTGAATTGCAGGGCCGAAATTTCCTGCCTGCCGTCCAGATGCTTGCGGATCAGTCCTTCTTCTGTGGGGCAATCCATATTGCGGATGGTGAATATCTGGTTGAAGCCCGTGTCGGAAGAAGCCGGTTTTATGGGCTCACTCTCGCAGCCATTGCTGCAGCATTTTTCCTGTTCGCTCACGATGATACCCCCTCCAATTCCTGATTCACGACAATCCACTTAAAAGCAACGCTAAACCTCAGAGGCAGTGATATACCCGCCCCTGAGGTCCCGGCATATCAGCTATCGTCACTCACGATGAGTTTTTGCGAGAAGCGACGATATAGGGCAGGCAGCACAATCAGCGTCAGAAGCGTGGACGACACCAATCCACCTACTACCACTGTGGCAAGTGGCCGCTGAATTTCCGAACCGATCCCATGTGAAAGCAACATGGGGATGAGTCCCAAGGCAGCGATAAAGGCGGTCATCAGTACCGGGCGCAAGCGCGAGAACGCTCCTTCCTGAACAGCGCGCAGGGAGTCCCCTGTTTCCTCCAGCCGCTGGTTAATGGCCGTGACCATTACCACACCGTTGAGCACAGCCACCCCGAACAAGGCAATAAAGCCGATGGAGCCGGGAACAGAAAGGTACTGTCCGGTGATGAAGAGAGCGACAATGCCACCAATCAAAGAAAGGGGCACATTGACCATGATGAGCAGCGCTTGCCCGACAGAGCTAAAGGCGAAATACAAGAGCAGAAAAATCATGGCCAGTGAGAGCGGCACCACGATCATCAGCTTTTGCTGAGCGCGTTTCTGATTTTCAAATTGTCCACCAAACACCACGGAATAGCCTGGCGGCAGTTTGACCTCGCGGGCAATGCGATCATCCAGCTCTTTCACCACGCTGCCCATGTCACGGCCTTCGACATTGGCCTGAATCACGACACGGCGCTGCACGTCGTCGCGGCGGATTTGTGGTGGTCCAGACTCAATGCCGACCTGAGCAACATCGCCTAAGCGGACCAAGGTGCCGTTCTCACCTTGCAGCACCAATGCCTTGATCGCTTCCGCACTGTTGCGGAAGGGCTCATTCAGGCGAACGTAGATGTCGTAACGCTCATTGCCACGGATCACCTGTCCGGCAGTTTTCCCGCCGATGGCGTCGGACACCAGATCCATCACCTTGGCGACAGGAATGCCATAGCGAGCCAGAATTTCGCGATTAGGCCGCACTACGAGTTGCGCCTGCCCAGCGATCTGTTCCAACGCCACGTCTTTTGTGCCATTGACACGGCGAGTCAAGGCTTCGATTTGCGCGCCTTTTTGCGACAGCACATCGAGATCTGGCCCGAACAACTTGATAGCCAGCTGTGCCCGCACACCCGACAGCAATTCATCAACGCGCGTGGCAATGGGTTGGCCAAAGCCAACCGCAATGCCGGGGAAGTCTGCCAGCTTGGCGCCGATCAGGTCTTCCATTTCGATGCGATTACGTGCGCTCTTCCATTCCTCAGCCGGTGTGACGCCGATATACCACTCCAGATTAGAGACATCTTCGGGATCGCCGCCCAATTCGGGCCGTCCGATGCGATCCAGCACATAGGTGATTTCGGGAATCTCCAAGAGACGGCGCTCGACCTTGTCAGAGATTTCCAGGGCAGTTTTCATGTTGACAGACGGGGCAAGCGTGACACGCATGCCCAGAGTGCCTTCCTCCAGAACGGGCACAAACTCCGATCCTAAAAATGGCACCAGAACCATCGATCCCACAAATAAAGTGACGGCCGCCATAGTCACTATGCGCTGCTTCGCTACAGCCCAGTTCAGTACGCGTCGGTAAAGATTTTCCAACGGCGGCATGACCGGACTTTCCCGATGGTGAACCCCCGTACGGAACAGGTAACTGGAAAGTGCCGGGATGACGGTCAGCGCCACGATCAGCGATGCGATCATGGCCAGCACAATGGAGATGGCCATGGGCTGAAACATTTTCCCCTCCACGCCCTCCAGTGAAAACAAAGGCGTGAAGACCACGATGATGATGAGAACAGCAAAGAAGACGGGGCGGCCAACTTCCCGTGCGGCATGCATGATGCGTACGGCCATGCCATGTTGATCATGTGCTGCGTCGTAAGGATCGGGGTCCCCGGGATTTTCCTCTTTGGCATGCGCTTTGTGTTCTTTGTCCGGCTCGGAGAGATGCTTGAAGATGTTTTCCATCATCACTACAGATCCGTCCACCATCATGCCGATGGCGATGGCCAAGCCACCCAATGACATGAGATTGGCCGAGACATCCCAATACGACATGGCGGCCAAGGCCAGTCCGATGGAAATAGGGATGGAAATCAGCACGAGCAAGGTGGCGCGCAGATTCATCAGGAAGAGCGCCAGCACCAGCACGATCAAAACAAAGGCTTCCATCAGTGCCTTGGTGACGGTATGCACGGCTTTGCTGACCAGATCCGACTGATCGTAGAACGGCACCAGCTTGACGCCGGGTGGCAGTGCCTTCTGGATAGCGGGCAGGCGTTCCTTGATACCATCAATAGTGGATTTGGTGTTGGCGCCCATGCGCTTGAGCACGATACCGGTGACCACTTCCCCCAGCACTTTGGGGTTGCCCTTGTCATCACGGATGGACATGCTGGTAGCCCCTTGGCGAATCTCGGGGCCAAGCACAACGCTGGCAACATCGCTGACTTTAACCGCGACACCGTCAGAGTTTTTCACCGGAATATTCGCGATATCCCTCAAGCCATCCTGGCCGCTGCGCACAAAACCCACACCGCGCAACACCAACTGCTCTGCCGCACGATCCACATACCAACCACCCGCATTGCGGTTGTTGTTTTCGATGGCATTGGTCAGATCTTCAATAGTCAGCTTTTGTGCCAGCATCCGCTCGGGATTGACCTGCACCTGATACTGTCGAACTTCACCGCCGAATGAGAGTACCTGTGTCACGCCCGGCACTGGCGCCAGCAACAACTTCACCACCCAGTCATTCAAACTGCGTAGCGCCATTGCATCGTATTGCCTGGGATCGTCAGCCTGCAGGACATATTGGAAGACCTGACCCAGCCCGGAGGTATTCGGCCCCATTTCCGGCACACCGACGCCTTCGGGTATTTGCTCGCGCGCAGCTTGCAGGCGCTCGAAAACCAATTGCCGGGCAAAATACAAATCTGTGCCGTCCTTGAAGACAACGGTGACAACAGATAGTCCGGTTTTGGAGACGCTGCGGACTTCGGCGATGTCAGGCAGCGCATACATCACTGACTCCACCGGAAAGGTAATGAGCTGCTCAACCTCTTCAGCGGCCAGACCCGGTGCCTGGGTATTGATGATGACCTGAATATTGGTGACATCCGGAAATGCATCCAGCTTCAGCTTGGGAATCAGCATGGCGCAAGCCGCCAGCACGCCGAGGAGCCCGAGCACAACTAACAGCCGGCTACGCACCGACCAATTCACAATGGCATTAAACATAGGGACTCCTTACTCTTCTTCGGCAAAGCTGGCTTTAGCCAGTTCGGAGTTGAGATAAAAAGCGCCCTCGGTCACTACTTTAGCGCCTGCGGCAACGCCCTCAATAACGGTCAGCTCGCCTAAGTCTTCCTTGATTTGCACAGGTATCCGCTTATAGCGGGTGGCGCTCTCCTGGACGAAAACAGCCCAACTGCTATCTGTGCCCTGATAAAGGGCCGTGCTGGGTACAGCCATGGCGTTTTCTATCGTGCCGATCTGTAAGCGGCACTCGACGAACTCACCGTTGTGAATATGATCACCGGGTGTTTTAACTTCGATACGAACAGGAATGGTACGGGTGGTTTCATTCAACTGGTGATGCTTCTGGATCACTACGCCGTCTAACCAGAGCCCATCCACTTTCACGCGGGCCTTGCTGCCTTGAATCACCCGACCAGCATCGGCCGGGGAAAGATTGGCTTCAACCCAGCTGGCAGACTCATCCGCGATCAAAAACAGAACCCGGCCGGGCTCGATGCGCTCACCGTCGACAAACGCATCACTCAATACCGTACCGGCACGCGTGGCGACCAGTGTGAATTGCCCAAGAGACTGGCCCTTGACAGCCTCAGTCGGTGATAGCCCATAAGCAGAGAGCTTGGCGTGTGCCTGTTCGGCGGCGACCTTGGCATCCAGATAGCGACGGGCACCGACAATGGTCTCCCCCAGCTCGCGAACACGATCCCACTCACGCTCTTTGACCACGGCTTCGCCTTGGGCTTCGGCCACCTCCACACTGCTCAGCGTGACCAGTGGCTGTCCCACTCTGACGCTGTCGCCCAATTTGGCGTGGCGATGCACCACCTGTGCGGCCACCCGTGGCGTAATCTGGGCCGAACGATAGTTATTGGATTGCACTTCACCGGGCGCTGAGACGGTGCGAGCCAGAGTTTTCGGAGAAATCGTCTCCGTCCGAATATCTGCAATTTTGGTGGCCTCAGGCTTGAGCTCAACACTGTCAGATGGCTTTTCTGCCTCCGCAGTCTTGGCGGCCGGTTCGACCGCGGCCTCTTCTTTGCTGCAGGCAGTCAGTGTACTGGCAGCAACAGCGCTGATGATCGTGATCAGCAGCAAACGGGGAAAATGAGAAGTTTTCATGATTAGTGTTCCGAAGAAAGAGGCAGTGGCGTGCGGGCAGATGAGGTGGATGGAGTAAGCCAGGCGCTCCATTGGCCGGAACTGGCTAACCACTCAGCCCAAGCGCGCCAGGTCTGATACTTGAGCTCTTCACCCGCTGCGCGTCCGTCGAGTAATTGCTTGAGCTGGACCAGATAATCAGATGTGCTGATTTCCCGTACCTTCCAGACCTTGTCGAGCAGTTCAATCCCGTCCTCCATGCGGGTGCCTGAGGCTGAGCGCCAACGCTCCCACGCGGCATATGACGCACTGTATTGGCGAGCGCTGGCCTGCATTTGCGCGAGGCTTTGTTGATAGAGCGCGGCAGCCTCATAGCGAGCAGCATCAGCAGCGGCGGAAGCCGCTTTTTCTTCGGCGCGATAATTGTTGCGCACGAAAAGCGGAATGCTGACCTGCAGGCCAATCAGACTCTTGGTGGCTTCACTGTCACTGCTTTCGCGACCGCCACGAATCCCGAAAGTAGGATCTGCATGACTGTTGCTGCGAGCAACTTCCACCTCCGCGAGGGAGGTCTCCGATCGCGCTGCCGCCGCACGAACTGACGGTAAAGCCTGGGCCAGGCCATCAAGGTTGGCAGGCAGTGCTGCGGGCAGCGGTAGCATCATCGGCAGGCTGGGTGGCTCCAGCAAAGGATTGCGCGTGATTGCAACTAACTCGCGATGGGCCTGCAATTGCTCCAGCTCAGCTCGGCCCGAAAGGGCGATGGCCTCTGTTAGCGCGAGACTGCCTAAATTGCGTTCCAACAGACCGATGTCACCGGCCTGGTATTGACGCTCGGTGATGGAGGAGAAGCGTTCCAACACATCGAGGCGCTGCTTTGTCAGTGCAAGAGCAGCTTGCTTCCCATAATAGTCAGCCAGCGCGGCCACGATGTCGCTTGCCAATTGCTGACGTAGTGCATCGCGATCAGCCACGGCCTGCTCTAACTGCTTCTGCCCGCTCAGACGTCGTGCCTGGCGTTTGCCCGACATGTCGACGGTTTGGTTCAGCCCAGCAGAATAGCTGTCGCTTTGTGCTTGCTGGCCATCCAGAACAAGTTCGGGATTGTAGATCGGGCGATCCAGGCTCTCGGCACGCGCCTCTGCTGCCATGACATTGGCATCAGAGGCCTTCATGTCTGGATGGGCATCCAGGACAGCGTCAATATAGCGCCGCAAAGAAGCCGTTTGAGGTGCCGACATCTTGGCTGGCTCAGATAATGAGGCTTGGCGGTTATTGGAGGCGCTCAGGGGGAAGGCGCTATCGGCTTGGACAGGGGCCGCCGACGCTACCAGTAGGGCAACGAATAAAACATGATGGGAAAAACGGGACATACATCCTCTCCACGCAAGACATAGGGCAGGCCGATGGCCTGTCATTCAGTGGTCAGCGGGAGAGCATCAAATGCGCAGAACGGTTGTTTCTCGCAGGACGGCAGGATGGTGGCTTGCCGGAGGGGAGAGAATGGGCCGGAAGTCCGCCGGCATAGTCAGGGGCAATGGCAGCAGCATAGGGAAAGCTGTCACCATAAAAAGAGCGCTGGCGTTCGGCAGCTTGGCATATGGACTAGGGCTGGGTTCGTCACCCTGGTGACCGTCGTCGTTAGGCAGATCCACGCAAGCTTTGAGGTGAGCGCTGGCTTTGCCTCCCTTTGCACAGGATTTGCCAGCCAACTCTATTGCCACTCGACCATCAGGCTCCAAGCAGATAATGCTGGCTGCCACGGAGCCGATACCAAACCCCCAATGCAGCAGAAAGACGACTACTAGCGGTAGCGTCCAGCGACGGCGTTGAGATTGGGAGAAGTGAGGCATGAGGGTCTGATAGACGAATGTGTTCGGAGCTTAGCACGCTCCTTTCCAGATGAGAATTGCTCTCAAAATAGTCCACCCCCTAATGATCAAGCGAGTGGTTAACGCCTCTCAAAACGCTTCCACTCTCTTATACATACGCCGGGCATCATCCAGCGTGTGATGTGCCGAATGTATTTTCTGCCAAAAGCCACTTTTAGCCATGGCATACTCAATCCGACCCGTAGGGCCGTCAGAGACTTCTGTGACCCCGGAAGGCGGACAATAGAAGCCCCCCCCTAAGAGGAAACAGTGACATACCTTCGATGGGTCCTGATGCTTTCAACGACCGGATGCGATCCACACGACTTACTTCAGGTAAGACTTGATCACCTGCAGTACAGGCTCAAAATCGTGTTCACGCTGCTCCAGTTTTGGCTCCTTGACGACGTGCTCGACCAGATGGCCCTCAAGCACGGAATACATCAAGCCGTTCACCGCACCTCGTATCGAGGCTATCTGCTGCAGTACCTCATTGCAGTCACTGTCAGACTCCAGCAACCGCTCCAGCCCGGCTGCTTGGCCCTGTATCCGCCGAATACGGGCAAGGAGTTTGGCCTTGTCCCGGATGATGTGCGCCATATCTTGCCTCCGACCACATAGTGGGGGGCAGTATAAATATACTAGGGGGGAGTATCCTATCTTAGCCCCCTTTATGAGCTGCGCACCATGACCGAATTTGCCGCCCTGCTGCAACAGGGCTCTGCCCATGCCTGGCTATTTATCCCCAGTGCCATTTTGCTTGGCGCACTCCATGGATTGGAGCCTGGCCACAGCAAAACCATGATGGCGGCATTCATCATCGCGATCCGAGGCACCGTTGGGCAGGCTGTAATGCTCGGATTAGCAGCCACGCTCTCCCATACGGCTGTGGTTTGGGTCGTCGCCCTGATCGGCCTGCACTTCGGGGGGAAATGGGATGCCGAAACATCAGAGCCCTACTTCCAACTGGCCTCGGCCGTACTGATCGTCGGCGTAGCTGCATGGATGCTCTGGCGCACTCGGCATCATCAGCGAGCTGTTGCACACGAGCATGACCATAGCCACTCGTACGACCAGGGCAGCCCAAAGGTCATCGACACCGGCCATGGCATATTGAAGCTGGAAGTCTTTGAGGACAACGTACCGCCGCGCTTCCGACTACATACACCTGGCCCACAAAAAATGAGCTTGCTACGAACAGCACCAGCGACCTACTCCCTGGAAACAGAACGTGCTGATGGCAACCGGCAGGCCTTTACGCTAGTGCAGAAAGCAGGCTATCTGGAGTCTGCTGAAGAAATACCCGAACCACATGAGTTCTTGGCTCGTGTGAAAATGCATCATGGCAACCATGAGCATGCATTCGACGTGGAGTTCACCGAAGCTGGACACAGCCATGCGCTGAAAGAGTTCGAAGCACTTGGGGCAAACTCGGGCTATCAGGATCCCCACGAGCTAGCACATGCCAATGACATCCGACGCCGTTTTGCTAATAGAGAGATCACTAACGGCCAGATTTTGCTGTTTGGCCTTACTGGAGGTCTTATCCCCTGTCCGGCTTCAATCACCATCCTGCTGCTGTGCCTACAACTCAAGCAATTCAGCTTGGGCGCCACCCTGGTACTCTGCTTCAGCATTGGGCTGGCACTGACCTTGGTGGCTTCTGGTGCCATCGCTGCCTTGAGCGTTCGCCACGCCAGCAAGCGCTGGAGTGGTTTCGGTGAATTTACCCGCAAGGCCCCCTACTTCTCCGGAGGCCTGATACTGCTGGTAGGCCTCTATGTCGGCTATCAAGGCTGGCATGGCATTGTTCACTGAATATCCACCACCTCCTGATCCATAAACAAAATAAAAAAGCCCCCAGTCAGGGGGCTTTTTTTGGCCGCCATTTAGGCGCGCCAACATCAATGGCAGTGGTATTCACCAGTCTTGTGGTTGGTGTGACAGCGATTTGCATCCAGTCCGCCGGCATGAGCAAAGGCCAACCCGGCCACCAACGAAAGTACTGTAGAAATAGTATGCTTTTTCAGACTCTCCACACGCTTGTGGTTAACCATCAGGCCAGCCTAGCGCAACTTCAGGTAAATCATCCCCGCCCCGTAACGGCGATACCGGGCGCCAGATTACGGTCAGTCGCTGGACTATAGCGGTACGCGCTGGCACTGATTCGAGCCAGCAGCAAAGACTCGGCCAGCAACTTCTTCAAGCGGGCATTCTCGGCATCGAGCTCCTTCAGGCGCTTGGCCTCAGGCACGCTCATGCCACCGAATTTGGCTTTCCACAGGCAGTAGCTGGCTTCCGAGAAACCGTGTTTGCGACAGAGCTCCTTGATGGGCAGCCCGGCCTCCGCCTCGCGCAGGAAGCCAATGATCTGTTCTTCGGTGAAACGCTTCTTCATGTCCAATCTCCTCAGGGGTGAATTGGACTCTAAAGCTAGGTGCCACTCAAAGTGGGGGGACGTCGATCCACCACACCCCCTTCATAAAGACCACAATTCGTGGTTATATAACCACACTTTGTGGTCATTAGGACGTCTACGTGACACCTGCCCTCGATGCTGTCTTTGGCAACCGATCAGCCTCCCAGGCCCTGCTGTACCTGCAGAACTACGGCGAGGGCTATGCCCGCGGCATTGCGTTAACTTTTGACGTGCCCCTCACGGGTATCCAGCGTCAACTAAAGCGACTTGAGGGGGAGGGCATTCTGGTCAGCCGCATGGTCGGCAATACCCGCTTATTTACTTGGAATCCCAGCAGCAGGACGACAAAGAATCTGCGAGCCTTCTTGGAGTCCGAATTGGAAAGCCTTCCAAACGAGATGACAGAGAAGTATTTCCGGGAGCGCCGGCGCCCACGTCGCTCCGGTAAACCCCTCTGACCGGCCCTGACCAATGAAGATTACCGCCAACACAACTGCCGTGGAGCTCGCTGCCTGGGTTAGCCAGCTACTGGAAGCGGCCGGCATCACGGCCACGCTGTCCGGAGGGGGAGCAGTCAGCATCTACACTGAGAACCAGTACCAGTCCAATGATCTCGATTTCGTCACGGTAGAGCGGCGCAAGCGCCTATCAGAGATGCTGGAGCCCCATGGCTTCAGACTTGCTGATGACAACCGGCACTTCTACCACCCCGCGACTGAGTTTTTCTTGGAGTTCCCGGCGGCGCCGCTGGAGTTTGGTAACCGCTGCGTGCAGGCCAGCGATATTCCGAAGTTGGAGACCCCATGGGGGCCATTGCGCGTCATTACCCCAACCCTGTGCGTCATGGATCGCCTAGCATCCTGGTGGCACTGGAAGGATCGTCAGTCGTGGCAACAGGCCGTCATGGTAGCAGCACACCAGGTTGTCGATTACACGGATCTCATTGCCTATGCTGAAGGGGAAGGTGCGGATCCGGCGGACATCACCAAACTTCAGACTCAGGCGCAGAATCTCAACACCAAGCCTGAACTATAAAGGGCAAGCCCGGCAGCTCATTAGGCGCGGTGGCCGGCGTAATAGCGGGCACCTGACATTACCTCTTTGAAAAGCCTATCAAGCCCTGCATTTGGGACTTGAACCTTTGGCGCAATTTTCCCCTATGGATGACACCCTGAGAGCCTCGTCAAAATTCGACGACCAATTCTTCATCAAAAAGAGAGTTACCCAAGGACGCTCAAAATGGCGTTTTCCGACGAACGAGAGAACCACTACATGTTGTGGTTAGGACCCACAAAAAACACTAGGGCTTGGTAGCGAAAAAGTACTGGGTAACTGCATTGGGTAACATAGAAATCAATTACTTTTATTCACTTCAAAATCAATGAATTAGAAGATTTTAACAAGTCCTCTCCTGGCACCAATTTCAAGAAAAAGGCCTGACTTTGTCAGGCCTTTTTCTTTGCGCCGCATTCACTCCTTCTTGCCCCCCCCCTCATTCCCTTGCCCGGATACGGCTTGCCATTCTCGCGACACATGTCACTATATTGGCGACAGATGTCATGCGGGAGCAGGCGATGATACGGGCGATCAAAGGCGGGGCGGCGCGCAAGACCGAAAGCGGCGACGACCTTATGGTGCGGGTCAGCAATATCCTGGGGGGCAGCAAGGTCTTCCATCAGGCCATCCTGTCGCCGCTGGATGCCCACGATGTCATCACCCGGGGCATGCCCAATAAAGCCCTGAAATATCTCATCGAGCATGTCGGCATACTCTCCGATCAGGGAGTTCTGCAGATTGCCACCGGCATGAGCCTGCGCACGCTGCAGCGCCAGAACAACAAGCCAGACGCCTTGCTCAGTCCCGATCAGGGGGGGCGTGCCTGGAAGTTTGCCGAAGTCCTGGAACGTGCCCGCGAGTTACTAGGCAGTCAGGAGGCCGCTGAGCAATGGCTGATCAGCCCGGCTACGGGCCTTGATCAGCGCAGCCCCATCGAGTTGCTGACTTCGCCGGCAGGCGCTGAGCTAGTGGACGACTTTCTGGGCCGTCTGGAGTTCGGGGTCTACGCATGAGACTGATGACGCCGCTGCCCGGAGCCTTGGGCAACAAGCTGGTATTGGCCTGGCGCTTGGACAACGCCCGCCATGCAAGCACTTGGGATAGCGGCGAGGGAGCCTTCCAGTTCGGAGGCCGCTGGAACTCGCGCAAGCAGCGCACGGTCTACTGCTCTCTTGATCCCGCTGCCGCCATTCTCGAGGTGGCCGTGCATAAGCAGTTCCGCACCCTGGACACCGTCGCGCATATCATGACAGCCCTTGAGGTGTTCAACCCGGCCGATATTCACGTGGTAGAGCCCGGCGATGTTCCCAACCCCGGCTGGCTACGCCCCGGCATTCCGGGCGCCGGCCAACAGGCCTTTGGCGATCTGCTGCTGGCCCGCCATGCCTTCATCCTTATTCCCAGCAGCGTTTCTACCGGCAGCTGGAATCTGCTTTTCAACCCTGAGCGCGCACGCGGCAAATACAGCCTGTATCAGCAAGAGGCCTTCGCTCTGGATACTCGCCTGCACCCGCCACCCCATTAAGCTGCATAAAAAAGCCCGGCAATGCCGGGCTTTTTTATGCAGCAGCAAGTACCGATCAGAGGCGCAGCTTGTCCAGACCGCGGCGTATGCCCTGATCCAGACCCATGCGCACAATCTCGCCTACCAAGGGAAATTTTCCCTCAAACACAATCGTGTAGTGCAGGCGCGAGCCGCCATTGGCCGTGGGGTAAAAGCGCATGACGCCCTGATGATTCTTGAGCGGGCTACCCTTGGTAATGCGGTATTCGATGAGCTCGTTTTCCTTGTAGGCGGTTACCGTCTCCACAAAGGCGGGGCCGACCAGAATTTTCATTTCGCGCGCGGAGCCTATGCCATTGCGGGCACCCTTGCCGTCGCTGATGCGCTTGATCTTGGGCAGGCCGAACACGGCCTCCAGATTTTCATGCTCACCCAGATAGGCAAACAGACGTTCAACCGGAGCAGAAAACTCCTTTACGATTTCAATGCGCTGCTGAGCCACGACAGTCTCCTATAAAGTATGGAACGGGCTATAAAAATGGCGGCCCCGCATTGTGCGCAGGCCGCCATGGTGGCGAAAGAGCAGAAGAGGCCAGTTACTGGCCCCTGAACAATCAAAGTGCCTGCACACGCAGGATCATGCCCTCCACCGCCACGATACGGACGCGACTGCCGGCCGGCAGATCTTCACCCCTCACATTCCAGTAGCTGTCATCCAGGCGTATGCGGCCTTGACCATTACTCACCGACTCTTCCAGCACCGCTTCACGCCCGACAAAGCCGGCCAGCCGATTATTGAGACCGGACGCACCGGCGCGCTGCTCCACCTTGTCGCCAGGGTTAGGGCGAAACTTTCGCCACGCCACCACCAGCACCACGGCGGCTATGGCAAACACAATCGCCTGTGTTGAGCCCGAAATATCAAAGCCCCACGTCAGTAACACCAGCAGACTGGCCCCTGCACTCAGGAAAAGAAACAACAGGGTTCCCGTTAGCAGCTCGGCAATCAGCAGAGTGATGGCGAAACCCAGCCACCACAGGGCCGGATTCTGACTGAAGTACTCCATGCTCATACTCCCGCTCATGCTTTCTTCTGCATATCCTTGACCAGATCACCAATGCCCGCCAAAGAGCCGATCAGTTGCGAAGACTCCAACGGCATCATGATCAGCTTGCTGTTACCACTGGCAGCCAGCGTACCCAAGGCCTCGATATATTTTTGCGCCACAAAGTAATTCACGGCTTGAATGTCACCCTTGGCGATAGCCTGCGACACCATCATGGTGGCCTTGGCTTCTGCCTCCGCCTGACGCTCACGCGCCTCGGCCTGCAGGAAGGCGGCCTGACGCTCACCTTCGGCCTCCAGAATCTGCGACAGCTTCTGGCCTTCTGCCGCGAGAATGGCCGCTTGGCGCGTACCTTCGGCCTCCAAAATCTGCGCACGCTTGAGACGCTCGGCCTTCATCTGGCCACCCATGGCCGCCACAAGATCAGCAGGCGGCGTGATGTCCTTGATTTCAATACGCGTGATCTTGATGCCCCAGGGATTAGTGGCCTGATCGACAATGGTGAGCAGCTGCGAATTGATGTGGTCGCGCTGTGACAGCATCTGATCCAGATCCATGGAGCCAATCACGGTACGGATATTGGTCATGGTGAGATTGCGAATGGCGTAATCCAGATTACTGACTTCATACGAAGCCTGCGAAGCACTGAACACCTGATAAAAACAGACCGCGTCAATGGTGACCATGGCGTTATCGCGCGAGATCACCTGCTGTGGCGGAATATCCAGCACCTGCTCCATGACATTGACCTTATTACCGATCTTGTCGAAAAACGGAACAATAAACTCCAGACCCGGCGACAGTGTGCGTGTGTAGCGACCAAAGCGCTCTAACGTCCACTCATAGCCCTGCGGCACCTGCTTGACCACCATCGTGACTAGCACAATGGCGAAAGCGATAACAATAAAAGCAAAAATTTCCATGAATCTTTTCCTTGAAGTTTAAAGTGAATGAAAACTGGATCAGGTCAGCGGTGCCACGCGCATGACTTCTTCAACCGTGGTCACACCTTGTGCCACCTTCTGCGCGCCAGAAAGACGCAGCGGCAGCAGGCCTTCTTTATAGGCCTGCTTGCGGATGTCGTTCAGCGAGGGATTGTCACTGATGATTTTGCGCAGATCATTTGAAAGCAACATGATCTCGTAGATACCCATACGACCGAGATAGCCGGTATCGCGGCATTCCAGACAGCCCTTGGGGCCAAAAATCTTTTTGGGCACCGGTGCCTTCCACGGCGCCGTCAGTTCCATCCAGGCAGCCTCGTCGCAATCAACCTCTACCTTGCAATGCGGACACAGGCGCCGCACCAGACGCTGTGCCATCACCCCCAGAATAGTGGCCGAAATCAGGAAGGGCTGAACACCAAGGTCGACCAAGCGATTAATAGAGGACGGCGCATCATTGGTATGCAGCGTAGACAACACCAGATGGCCCGTAAGTGCCGCCTGAATAGCCATATCGGCTGTTTCCGGATCACGCACCTCACCCACCATGATGATGTCCGGATCTTGACGCATAAGCGCACGAATGCCGCCCGCGAAATCCAGGTCGATATTGTGCTGCACCTGCATCTGATTGAAGCTGCCCTCGATCATTTCAATCGGGTCTTCGATGGTACAGACATTCACTTCGTCCGTAGCCAACTGCTTGAGTGTGGAATACAGCGTGGTGGTCTTACCGGAACCGGTGGGGCCAGTGACGAGAATGATGCCGTTAGGCTCCTTCACCATTTTCTGCCACTTTTCGAAATCCTCACCCACCAGACCCAGCTCCTTGAAGCCGCGCACCAGCACATCCGGATCAAAAATACGCATCACCATTTTTTCGCCGAAGGCTGTCGGCAAGGTGGATAAACGCAACTCCGTTTCCAAGCCCTTGGCATTACGCGTTTTCAAACGACCGTCTTGTGGCTTGCGCTTTTCGGCCACATTCATACGGCCCAGTATTTTTATACGAGACACCACCGCATTCATGATGAGATGCGGAAACTCGTAAATATTGTGTAGCACGCCATCGATACGGAAACGCACGCGGCCTATATCGCGACGCGGCTCCAGATGAATATCCGATGCGCGCTGATCGAAGGCGTACTGGAATAGCCAGTCCACAATATTGACGATGTGCTGATCGTTCGCATCTGGCGAGGCATTGGCATTCCCCAACTCCAGCAGCTGCTCGAAATTACTGACGTATTGATTAGAAACCGAGTCGGCGGCATTGGCACCTTCAATGGCGCGGGCTAACCGGTAGAACTCGATGGTGTAGCGGTGAATATCCGCCGGATTGGCAATTACGCGCTTGACGGTCTTGCCGCGCAAAGTCTGCTTGAGATCCGTTTCCCACTCGTTATGGAAAGGCTGGGCCGAAGCAATGGTGACTTCATCTTGCGCCATCGCCACGGCGAGAATGCCATGCCGCTCCGCATACTTGTACGACATGGCCTGGGTGACTTCCCCGGCACGTATTTTGATCGGATCAATATGAAACACCGGCTGGCCTGCCCGCTCCGACAGCCAGTTGGTCAGGGCATCCAGCGTGAGTGTTGCCACCTTGCCGCTGGCATCCGCCAGATCAAAGTGCGCCACCACCTGCAGGGGATGCCAGTTCAGCTGATCGCGGGCACGAGGCGTGGTGGACACCAGATTGACATCGCGCTGCGTCAGACGCCCGTCTTTCAGCAGCTCGTCCAAGCACCAGCGCAGATCAACACGAAAGGAAAATGCCACGGGAGTTTTGGCGGCGGGCTTGTTCATTTTTGTCACCCTCAAGGTCGCTCGACTATACCGCTTGGGCCCGCGCGGACAAGGCCTGCACTGGAGAGGGACGTAGCAAATCTGTGCTTGTAATCTCCACGTTTACCCCTATCTTCCTGCCATCAATCCCCTGATACGGAAAGCCTCCTCATGTCCATCCTGCGTCTTGTTTCCGCCACCCTTCTGGCCCTGGTCGCACTGGCCCTGTCCGGCTGCGGCTACAACACACTGCAAGCACAGGATGAGGCCGCCAACTCTGCGTGGTCTGAGGTGCTGAATCAGTATCAGCGCCGTGCCGATCTCGTGCCCAATCTCGTCAATGTCGTGAAGGGCTATGCCGCCCATGAAAAGGATGTGCTGACCGAAGTCACCAATGCCCGCGCCAGTGTCGGCAGCGTCAAGGCCGATGCCTCGCTGATGAATGACGAAGCCGCCCTCAAGAAATTCCAGCAAGCCCAGGGCGAAATGAGCTCGGCGCTGTCGCGTCTGCTGGTGGTCTCTGAAAACTACCCGCAGCTGAAAGCCGACCAGAATTTCCGTGATCTGCAGGCGCAGCTGGAAGGCACGGAGAATCGCATCACCGTGGCGCGTAATCGCTATATCCAGTCGGTGCAGGCCTATAACGTGACCGTGCGCTCCTTCCCGTCCAATCTGACCGCCAAGATGTTCGGCCTGAATACCCGCGCCAACTTCAGCGTGGAAAACGAGGCCGCCATCAGCAAGCCACCGGTGGTGGATTTCAGCGCGCCGGCTCCAGCCGCTGCTCCCGCCCCGTAAACGGCACGTGGAGGACAGGACTTCCTGTTCTCCACCTATCACATGCGACACTTCGCCAAGCTATTCTTCCTGCCGCTCTTGCTCTGGCTGAGCCCGTCATGGGTTTGGGCTTTGGCTACAGATGGCCAGCCCCTGCCCGTTCCGGCACTCGCAGCTCCTGTCACCGATCAGGCCAATCTGCTGAGCCCGGCCGATGCCGCCGCCCTTAACAGCCGCCTGCTGGCCTTCTCTCAGGAAAAGGGCAGTCAGATTGCCGTGCTCATCGTGCCCACCACGCAGCCCGAAGACATCTTCAGCTACAGCTTCCGCGTGGCCGACAGCTGGAAGCTGGGTCGCAAGGGCGTGGACGATGGCGTGCTCATGGTCATTGCCGTGCAGGACCGCAAATCCAATCTGCAAATCGGCTATGGCTTGGAAGGCGCCATTCCGGATGTGCGCGCCAAGCAAGTGTTGGACGACATCATGGCGCCGCACTTCAAGCAGGGTGATTTTGCTGGCGGCATCAATGCCGGCGTGGACGCCCTCATCAAGCTGGTCAATGGTGAAAACCTGCCGGCCCCCACCGCCAAACGCCAGCGCGGCGGCGGCAATGACAACCTTATCGTCATCGCCATTGTGGCGGGGGTGATGGCGGGCTTCATCGCCCGCTCCGTTTTCGGCCGCATCGGTGCCGCCGTGGCGGGCTTTGGCGTGGCCTTCACTGTCGCCCTGATGTTGGGTGCGGTGCTGATCGTCGCTCTGTTCGCGGCCATCTTTGCCTGCCTGATGTCCAGCGGCAGTGGACGAGGCATGGGTGGCGGTATGGGCGGCGGCTCTTTTGGTGGAGGCGGTTTTGGCGGCGGCGGAGGCTTCTCCGGTGGCGGCGGAGGTTTCGGCGGCGGCGGCGCCTCGGGCAGCTGGTAAGGCTCTGAATAAGGCACAAAGAAAAGGCGGGGATTCCCGCCTTTTCTTTTGCAGAGCCCCTGCCCTATTTCAACTTGTCGAACTGCACTTCTTTGGCCAGACGCGTAAATACCGCGGCAGCCTCATCCGTCGAGGCCGGCTTACGATTATCCAGCCAGTGCAGCACCAGCATATGGCGATCACTCATCACGGCATCCAGCTCCCAGTCACTACCATCCTGCGTGCTGATCATGGCGCGGACACCATTGGGCAAGGTGATTTCACGCGGCAGCTGCAGCTGCTCTTCCGGCTTCAAAGTATTCACTGCGGGATTATTGGCCGAGGCAGCCGCGCCTTTTAACAGGCTCTCACTGACCATAATTTTGGTTTCCATGGTCTTGCGCAGATTATCCAGCACATCCTGCCCACCTTTCGGTCCCAGCGGCTCAAGATCGGTTTCCGGATACTGCAAAGCCGTCAGCTCGAAACTCACCAGCACCGGTTCACCATTACCGTAAGTCACCGAAGCCATGCCGCTGCGACACTCCCGCCCGGTAATTTTCTGGCCTTCGATATCCGCCTTGACCGGCAGCGCCTCTACCAACTTCTGCAACTGCGGATGACAGCTTAATGCCGCCGCAGGCGCAGCGCTCTCTGCGGGGGCCACCTCTTCCGGCACCTCCTTTTTACCGCAGCCGGCCAAGGCCAGCAGCACAAGAGCCGGCAGCAGGAAATATCGCGGCGATATCACATCCTTGTTGAACATATCTTCTCCCCAAAAGAAATCAGCAAGTGGGCTCACGCTAGCACGGCAGCAACGCTGCTCTTGTTGCTGCCGTGTGACGCCATTTTATCAATGCGCTTACTTCAGCAAGCCTTCTGCACGCAATGCCTCCTGCACTTTGGGACGTGCCGCCACGCGTGCCATATAGGCCTGCAGATGCGGATAGGCATTGAGGCTGAGACCGAGGAAATTGGTCCAGTTGATAATGGTGAAGGCATAGGCATCGGCCACGGTGAAATTCTTGCCGGTGAGATAGTCATTATTTTCCAGCAGCGTATTCAGCTCGGCAAAACGCCTGGCCAGATTGTCGCGCACGATCTGGCGCATGGCCTCCGGCGTTTCCTTTTTCCACAAGGGTGCAAACGCCTTGTGCAGTTCGGTGCTGACATAGGTCAGCCACTCGATGACGACCAGACGCTCCTTGCTGCCAAACGTCGGCAGCAGTGTATGGCTGCCGTCCTGATCACCCAGATGCTGCAACAGGGCCGCAGCCTCGGTATGGCGGGAGCCATCATCAAACTCCAGCAGAGGCACATAGCCGCGCGGGCTGATGGCGTAAAAATCTGCACCGCCTTCAAACAACGTGTGCGTGGTGAGATCAACTTTGACCAAGGTGAAATCCACACCGGCCTCACGGGCAGCAATATGCGGGGCCAGCGAGCAGGCACCGGAGGAGTAATAAAGTTTCATGAAGGTGCTCCTGAATTGAGAGGGAAAAATCAACGCCCCAAGGCATAGCTCCTGATTCGGGCCGCTGCCGTCTGGCGTTGAAAGCCCGCTCACTCTAGGATTCCATTTTCGCAATGAAAATAGGCAGGATTGCAGCACATGATTGCAGCCACGCAATACAAAATCGGCCCGGCCGACCTCGATCTGGTGCTGGCCCTGGTCCGAGGCGGCACCCTGGCCGAAGCCTCCCGCCACCTGGCCGTAGACAGCTCCACCGTCTTTCGTGCCCTGCAGAAACTGGAAAAGCATCTGGGGGAGCCGCTCTTCGAGCGCTCACGTTCCGGGTATCTCCCGGGTGAGCAGGCGCTTACTTTGGCCAAACACGCCGAACGCATGGAAGCAGAGCTGGAAGCCGCCCGCACCGCCTTGGCCGGCTGCGAAGGCAAGGTCAGTGGCACAGTACGCATGACCACCACCGACAGCCTGCTTTCCGGCCTGCTGCTACCAGCACTGCACAAGGTCGCTGCACGACATCCCGGTCTGGATTTCGAGCTTTCCGCCACTAATCAGCTGGCCAATCTCAGCCGCCGCGAGGCCGATCTGGCTCTGCGTGCCAGCCGCAAACCACCCGAGCATCTGGTGGGCAAAAAGCTGGGTGTCATGCATTACGCCGTCTATGCCGCCCCGGCCTATCTCAAACAACATGCCGCCAGCCTGGCGCTGGACCAGCAGCAGTGGATAGCCGTGGACGACTTTGTGCCCGAGCATCCTTCCGTGAAATGGCGGCAGAAAAACCTGCCCAAAGTGAAACCACGTTTCCGCTGCAACAGCATCCTGAGTGCTACCGACAGTGTGCGTGCCGGCCTCGGCGTGGCCATACTCCCCAGCTTCCTCATCAAACCTTATGACGGTCTCGTTGCGCTCAGCGACACCCTGCCCGAATGCAATAGTGATCTCTGGCTGCTCACCCATCCGGAGTCCCGCCACCTGCGCCGGGTCAGCACCCTGTTCCGTGAACTGGGCGAAGAAATCCGTCTCAACTGACATCAAACTGGCAACAGCCTGACAGCGTCTCTCCCTCAAACAACACTCAGGCTACACTCGCGCAGCCACCACCCAGGAGTTCCCGTGGACGCCATCATTTCCGTGCAGGACCTGACCAAGACCTATGCCTCTGGTCATGCCGCCCTCAAGCACATCAATCTCGATATACAGCGCGGTGAAATCTTCGCCCTGCTCGGCCCCAACGGCGCCGGCAAGACCACGCTGATTTCCATTATCTGCGGCATCGTTAATGCCTCCAGTGGCCGCATCACCGCCGATGGCCACGATATCGAAAAAGATTTCCGCCCCGCCCGCCAGAAAATCGGCCTAGTGCCGCAAGAGCTCACCACTGATGCTTTTGAAACCGTATGGGCCACGGTGAATTTCAGCCGCGGCCTTTTCGGCAAAGCGCCTAACCCAGCCCTGATGGAAAAAATCCTGCGCGATCTTTCCCTCTGGGACAAAAAAGACGCCAAGATCATGACGCTTTCCGGCGGCATGAAGCGCCGCGTCATGATTGCCAAAGCGCTTTCGCACGAACCCAATATCCTTTTCTTGGACGAACCCAGCGCCGGTGTGGATGTAGAACTGCGCCACGATATGTGGGAAATGGTGCGGCGCCTGCGCGAGGCTGGAGTCACCATCATCCTCACCACGCACTACATCGAAGAAGCCGAAGAAATGGCGGATCGCATCGGCGTGATCAGCAAGGGCGAGCTCATCCTCGTGGAAGAAAAGCAGACACTGATGCACAAGCTGGGCAAGAAGCAGCTCACCGTGCATCTCAAGCAGGCCCTCACGGAAATTCCGGCGGCCTTGGCCGGCATCAAGCTGGAGCTGGCCGGTGAAGGCCTGAGACTGGTTTACACCTTTGATGCACAAAGCGAAGACACCGGCATCGCCGATCTGCTCAAGCAACTGGAGACCAGCGGCATTGCCTGGAAAGATCTGGAATCCAGCCAGAGCTCGCTGGAAGAAATTTTTGTCAGCCTGCTGCGCAAAAGCAGCAAGGCCGTAGAGTGACAAATCCCCCGTTCGCCCTGAGCGTGTCGAAGGGTAAACGGGGCTTTCGGCATCAGGAAAGGCCGCCCTTCGACACGCTCAGGGCGAACGGTTTTCTTTCACCAGGCAGAGACAACGCATTAACTCAAGGCCAGCATCATGAATAACTCACTTAATATCCACGCCATACGCTCCATTTACCGTTTCGAAATGGCCCGCACCTTCCGCACGCTGGCGCAAAGCATTGCCTCACCCGTGCTCTCCACCTCGCTCTATTTCGTGGTATTCGGCGCCGCTATCGGCTCACACATGAACTCCATAGATGGCGTGAGCTACGGCGCCTTCATCATTCCCGGCCTCATCATGCTCTCCATGCTGACCGAGAGTATTTCCAATGCCAGCTTTGGCATTTATATGCCGAAATGGTCGGGCACGATTTACGAGCTGCTGTCGGCTCCCGTCTCGGCAGCGGAAGTGGTGCTGGGCTATGTGGGCGCAGCCGCCAGCAAGTCCCTGATACTGGGCGTACTCATGCTGATCACCGCACGCTGCTTTGTGGACTACAGCATCCTGCATCCTTTCTGGATGCTGTTTTTTCTCAGCCTCACGGCCATTACCTTCAGCCTCTTCGGTTTTCTGATCGGCATCTGGGCCGACAGCTTTGAAAAATTGCAGATCATTCCGCTCATGATCGTCACACCGCTCACCTTTCTGGGCGGCAGTTTCTACTCCATCAATATGCTGCCACCTTTCTGGCAAACCGTTTCACTCTTCAATCCCGTGGTCTATCTCGTCAGTGCTTTCCGCTGGAGCTTTTACGGCAGTTCCGATGTCAGCGTGGGCGTCAGCGCCGCCATGATCCTGTTCTTCATGGTGGCCTGTATCGGCGCCATCGTGTGGATTTTCAAAACCGGCTACAAGATCAAGACCTGAGGGGCGCGCCGCTTTCTGGAAACCACCTTCGATGACGACAGGCCCGGCGCAGCGCGTCTGGCCTGTCTCATGATCAATACCACGCTGGAAATCGGCGGCCAGCGCAAGGTCGAACTCATCCTGGCCACACTGCCTCTCAAAAGCACTGGAAAAAAAGGAGTCCTCCATGAAATTCCTGCGCACCCCCGATGAGCGTTTTGCCAATCTCCCCGGCTATACCTTTGTCCCGCACTACCTCATGGTGGACGACACCGAAGGCGGCCAGTTGCGCATGCATTATCTGGATGAAGGCCCCCGCGACGGCGCCGTGGTTCTGCTGCTGCACGGCGAGCCCTCATGGAGCTATCTCTACCGCAAGATGATTCCTGTACTCAGCGCTGCCGGCTACCGCGTCATCGCTCCGGATCTCATCGGCTTCGGCAAATCCGACAAACCCGCCGAGCGCAAGGACTACAGCTACCAGCGCCATGTCGACTGGGTACGTTCAGCGCTGCAGCAACTTTCATTGCAAGACATCACCCTGGTCTGCCAGGACTGGGGCGGACTCATCGGCCTGCGCCTCGTGGGCGAACATCCGGAGCGTTTTGCCCGCGTCGTGGCAGCCAATACCATGCTGCCCACCGGCGATTTCCATCCCGGCGCGGCCTTTTTGAAGTGGCAGGAGTTCTCGCAGACCACGCCCGTATTCAATACCGGAAAAATGATTGCCGGCGGCTGCGCTATCGCCCCGCCTCCGGAAGTAATCGCCGCCTATGACGCGCCCTTTCCCGATGAAAGCTACAAGGAGGGCGCGCGCCAGTTTCCCACCCTGGTCCCGGTGACGCCGGATGATCCCGCCACCGTGCCGAATCGCGCTGCCTGGGAAGTGCTCTACCAATTCAAAAAGCCTTTCCTCACCGCCTTCAGCGACAAAGACCCCATCACCGGCGCCGCTGCCCCGGTGCTGCGCAAGCTGATTCCCGGCTGCGCGGGCCAGCCCCATACCACCATAGAAAACGGCGGTCACTTCCTGCAGGAAGACCAGGGCGAAAAGCTGGCGCAGGTGGTGGTGGATTTCATGCGGCACACGTGAGGGCCGCGCAGGCCGGGATGCAGTGACGTTAGGGATATCAGCAAAAGCGAAAGTCACTAGGCCCCGGCCTGCGCCGGGGCGACAAACAGAGAACAGCGGTCCCATAGCAGGCTAAAGCCCGACCTGCCAAGCTCCGCAAACGCAGCGCCAACCGTGCTCAATCCCACCCCGCCGCCGCAATAAGCCCAGCAAATGGCGGCCACTAGCCCCCATCACAGAAAAAAATGACGAAAATATCGACCAAAGTCCGCCGGAACGGCTCTTGCTTCCTTAACGCGGAAGGCTCAAAGCGCTAGAATTCGCGCGCTTTCGGGGCGCCATGCCCCGCCCCATACCCCGGCGCGCCCTAGGCCACAAGCCACGGTGCGTTCCAGCCGGACCAAACCAAGCATCAGCCAGTAGAGGAAGCCACCGTGCTCGAAGCCTACCGCCAACACGTTGCCGAACGCGCCGCCATCGGCGTACCCCCCAAAGCTCTCGATGAAAAGCAGGTGGCCGACCTTGTCGCCCTGCTGAAGAACCCGCCCAAGGGCGAAGAAGCCTTCCTCGTCGACCTTATCGAAAACCGTGTACCGGCTGGTGTGGACCCCGCCGCCTATGTGAAGGCCGCCTTTTTGGCCGCCGTCACCAAGGGCGAGGCCTCCTCTCCTCTCGTCACCAAGGCGCGCGCCGTTTACCTGCTCGGCACCATGCTGGGTGGCTATAACGTGGAGCCGCTGGTGGCCCTGCTGCCCGATGCCGAACTTGGCGCCGCTGCCGCTGAAGCCCTGAAAAAGACCCTGCTCGTGTTTGACTCTTTCCACGATGTGGAAGAACTGGCCAAGGCCGGCAACGCCAATGCCAAAGCCGTGCTGCAGAGCTGGGCTGATGCCGAATGGTTCACCAGCCGCCCGAACGTGCCGACTGAAATCAAGGTCACCGTGCTCAAGGTCACTGGCGAAACCAATACCGATGATCTTTCCCCCGCTCAGGATGCCTGGAGCCGCCCGGATATTCCCGTGCACGCTCTGGCCATGCTGAAGAATGCCCGCGACGGCATCGTCCCGGAAAAGCAGGGTGAAGTCGGCCCGCTCAAGCTGATTGAAGAACTCAAAGCCAAGGGCAATATCGTGGCCTATGTGGGCGACGTGGTCGGCACCGGCTCCAGCCGCAAGTCCGCCACCAACTCCGTACTCTGGTTCACTGGCGACGACATTCCGCACATCCCCAACAAGCGTGACGGCGGCGTGTGCATCGGTTCCAAGATCGCCCCCATCTTCTTCAACACCATGGAAGACGCTGGCGCTCTGCCGATCGAACTGGATGTCGCCCAGATGGGCATGGGCGATGAAATCGTCCTGCACATCAACCACGACAGCGCTGAAGTCACCGCCACCAAGAACGGCGCTGAAATCGCCAAAGCCCCGCTTAAGACCCCCGTTTTGCTGGACGAAGTGCGCGCTGGCGGCCGTATCAACCTCATCATCGGCCGCGGTCTCACCACCAAGGCCCGTGAAGCACTGGGCCTGCCCGCCTCCACTCTCTTCCGTCTGCCCGTGCAGCCTGCCGATACCGGCAAGGGTTACACCCAGGCGCAGAAGATGGTCGGTCGCGCCTGCGGTCTCGCCGAAGGCAAGGGCATACGCCCGGGCACTTACTGCGAACCCAAGATGACCACCGTGGGCAGCCAAGACACCACCGGCCCCATGACCCGCGATGAGCTGAAAGACCTCGCCTGCCTCGGCTTCTCTGCCGGTCTCGTGATGCAGTCCTTCTGCCACACCGCCGCCTACCCCAAGCCGGTAGACGTGAACACCCACCACACCCTGCCGGACTTCATCATGAACCGCGGCGGCGTGTCCCTGCGTCCGGGTGACGGCATCATCCACTCCTGGCTGAACCGCATGCTGCTGCCCGACACCGTCGGCACCGGTGGCGATTCCCACACCCGTTTCCCGCTGGGCATTTCCTTCCCCGCCGGTTCCGGTCTGGTCGCCTTCGCCGCAGCCACCGGCGTAATGCCGCTGGACATGCCGGAATCCGTGCTCGTGCGCTTCAAGGGCGAAATGCAGCCCGGCATCACCCTGCGTGATCTCGTGCATGCCATTCCCTACGCAGCTATCCAGCGCGGTGAACTGACCATCGAGAAGAAGGGCAAGAAGAACGTGTTCAACGGCCGCATCCTCGAGATCGAAGGCCTCGAACACCTCACCGCCGAACAGGCTTTCGAACTCTCTGATGCCTCCGCCGAGCGCTCTGCTGCCGGCTGCTCCATCACGCTTTCCGAGAAGTCCGTTGCCGAATACCTCACCTCGAACATCACCATGCTGAAGTGGATGATCTCGCAGGGTTACGGCGATGCCCGCACCATCGGCCGTCGTGTCGAAGCCATGGAAGCCTGGCTGGCTAATCCCCAGCTGCTGCGTGCCGACAAGGATGCTGAATACGCCGCCGTGTACGAGATCGATCTCGCCGAAATCAAAGAACCGATCCTCTGCTGCCCGAATGATCCGGACGATGCCAAGCCGCTGTCACAGGTTCAAGGTGTCAAGATCGACGAAGTGTTCATCGGCTCCTGCATGACCAACATTGGTCACTTCCGCGCCGCCGGCAAGCTGCTCGACAAGGTGGAAGGCGGTTCGCTCGCCACCCGCCTCTGGCTCGCTCCGCCCACTCGCATGGACGAGCACCAGTTGATGGAAGAGGGTTACTACAACATCTACGGCCGCGCCGGTGCTCGCACCGAAATGCCCGGCTGCTCGCTGTGCATGGGTAACCAGGCACGTGTGGCGCCCAACACCACCTGCGTCTCCACCTCCACACGTAACTTCCCTAACCGTCTCGGTCAGGGTGCAGACGTGTATCTCGCCTCGGCAGAGCTCGCCTCTGTCGCCGCCGTAATGGGCAAGCTGCCCACCGTGGCCGAGTACATGGAATACGCCGGCAAGATCGACAGCATGTCTGCCGACATCTACCGCTACCTGAACTTCGACAAGATGACGGAGTACACGGAACAAGCGGGCAAGATCAATGTGGCGCAGCTGGCTTGATCGGTTGTTAGGTTGAAATAAAAAGCCCCGCGAATGCGGGGCTTTTTATTAGCTCATTAGTCCGTGGGCTTGACGCACAACCACCCAATAAGAGAGCTTATGAGCAGAAACAGTAAAGCTGCCATCAATAAAGGACTCCAGCAATGGCAAAGCTAAAGCCACGCGCCAGGATAATTAGAACAATCGGTGATCAGTTAATAAGCGGGCCAGAGGCGGCACTTATCGAGTTAGTGAAAAACTCCTTCGATGCCGATTCACCATACGCGAATATAAAAATAGAGCCAAAATCGAAAACTACTGGAGGGAAAATAGTTATCGATGATAATGGCCATGGAATGAACCTTGAAGATGTAATCGGAAAGTGGTTCGAGCCCGCAACTGACCACAAAAAGAAAAACCCCACCAGCCCGAAAGGGCGAAGCCTTCTTGGCGCAAAGGGTATTGGTCGCTTTGCAGCCGCGCGTCTTGGCGACAAAACTGAACTGCTATCGGCAACCGTATATGCAGAAGAAAAAATTGAAGAAGTATTGGTTTCTATAGATTGGCAACAATTTACAGCAGAACAATATCTCGACGAGCTCGATATACCAGTTGATAACAACATAATAGATAAAACTGAATCAACCAAAACAGGGGTATCGCTCTGTATTACCGAGCTTCGTGATGACTGGACACAAAAAAAGCTTGAGAACCTTATTCGAGAACTAAGAAGAGTTTCCTCACCAATAGAAGACAACTCAAACTTCAAAATAAGACTGGATCTCAGCGCATTTATTGAGAGCGAATGCGGATTTGATGGACACGCGATATTTTCGCTGGGCAATAGCGACCTAAGCCCAACAGACACTGAAGAAGAAAATGATAAATGGCTTATTCACCCATTTAAGATAAATGAACACGCGGACTACAAACTGACAGGGAAATTTGATCAGCATGGCTCATTTTCTGGAGAATTCACCATTTGCAGAGGAGACAACCAGCCCCAGCCCCTCTTAATTTCCGCCCCAAAACTATCCTCCGAAGAAGAAAACTGCGGAGAAATTGAAATAAGCATTAATATATATGACAGAGAGACCGAGTCTGTCGCTGAACTTTTCAAAAGAATGGATTTGAATTTCGAAACCATAGGAATTCGGTTGGCCAGAAAAATACTGAACGAGAATTCCGGAATATCTATATTTAGAAATGGATTCCGCATTAGGCCATATGGAGACCCAGAAAACGACTGGCTAGAGCTTGAAAGGCAGCGCGTTCAAAACCCATCAAAAAAGCTCGGTACATCTCAGGTATCAGGGAAAATACTCATCCAATCAGAAGGCGAGTCAAAGCTTATCGAAAGAAGTAGCCGAGAAGGATTGGAGCACAATGGTTCATTTCAACGAATAAAAAGCCTTATTCATATACTTCTCACTCACGCCGAAGAAAGAAGAGTTGATTTTCGTGAAAAGGCTGGACTAAGCAGAAAGATTGGTGGCGATGTTGAGCAAGCCAAGGAATTGGCAACACTCAAAAACTCTATAAAGGCAGTAGAGAAATTGCCAGAAAATCTTCGGCAGCCCTTACTAAAAGCAATAGAAAAGGACTCCATGGCCATCAAGACCTCACTGGAGGAAATTGATGCTTACCAGATTCTCCTGCAGTCTCGCGCCTCATTAGGCCTTGTTGTATCACAGGTTATTCATGAGGGAAGGCGGATTCTTAATCCCATGTCAGAATCTGCACATGCAATTAAAGATCACCATCAATGGCTCATTGAAAACTCGAAACGAGGGGAGATTGCGAGAAAGCAGCTCCCCGATCACGCGAACGTTCTAACAAAGGGCACTAAAGACCTTAGTAAACTCTTTAAACGCCTAGATCCTGTATCAGGAAGGCGGCGGGGCAGTCCAGCAACCTTCAATATCAATCATCTTATCACCTCATCTATCCAACTCTTTGATGACAGCATCAAAGACTTTGGCATTGAGCTTTCGTCTGAAATATCTAGTGAATCGAAGGCATATGGTTATGAAGAAGACCTTCAGGCAGCAATCCTTAATATTCTTGAAAATGCAATTCACTGGCTTGAAACCATAGACCTGCCAAGAAAAATCTGGATCAATGAAAAACAACTGAAAAAGAAAATACAAATATCAATATCTAACAATGGCCCGCCTGTCGACGACAACTACCATCCGAGACTGTTCAATGCCGGCTTCAGCTTGAAGCCCGATGGCACTGGGCTCGGCTTAGCGATTGCGCGAGAGGCTTGCAGAGCAAGCAAAGGCGATTTGCTTTTTGACGACCAAGCAGCCGATACAACTTTTATTATCGAATTTCCAACCCCTTAAAATAAATGGACTAGATTATGACAGCCAATATTAAGCTCTTGATTGTCGAAGACGTAGAAGAAGAAAGGCAATCCTGGAACAGAAAGCTCGAGATGCATAATGCAGACGAGAGCAGTGTAGAGATTCATCACATTTTCGCAGAAAGCCTAACAGATGCTAAAGAGAAGATAGAGACTCAGGAATTCGATGCAGCAATCGTTGACATTCGATTGAAGCAAGAAAGCAATCAAACTGGACCAAATACAGATGGCAATAAAGTAGTTGAATTATTAGTAGATTCAGAAATGGCCGTTATTGCATTATTTACCGGTGAATCCGCATTGGCAGATATCCCGACAAAAGCAAAAGCAATCAAAACCTTTACGAAAGGGGACGGCTACTCTTTAGTAATGTCATGGCTCATCAGCCATAGCCAAATGATTTTCCAGATAAAGCGCGCAAAGAACATTATTCATAAAGAAATGGCAAAAATATTTACGCAATCTATCTGGCCTAGATGGGAGAACTGGGTCAGATCATCTACCGGCGATGAAACTCATACCGGAAACTCAATAACGCGCCATATAGTTTCTCATTTGCATGCGTCACTACTGAATGAGATGAACCAGAAGGCACATCCAGAAGAGTGGTATTTTGTACCGCCCGTTCGCGACGGATTAAGAACAGGAGATATAATAAAAAACAATGACGGCAGAATTGAAGTTGTTATTACGCCAAGATGCGACCTTGAGAGATCTGGTGGAAAAAATGAAACATTCCAACTTGTGGAGTGCAAAGATATTTCAACAGAGTGGCTACCTGCAGCTCAAAAAGTGAAAGATGCCCGAAACCATGTAAAAAGCAATACCGATGCAACCAAGACAAACGATCTAGAAAAAATAGCGTCAAAAGCAGAAATGCAACTTGGCGAATTCCTGCAACATAAGAAATCGCCAATTTATCATTTTCTACCAAAAATGAGCCTCTCAACAGAGACCCCCCCTATCGGGCCATTTTTTGTGTGCTTCGATAAAATAAGATCAGTTAACAGATCAAATTCTGAAGAAACCTCTGCACTAATTGGCAACAGAGTTGCAACCATAGCCTCTGAATTTCTACCATCTCTTGTAGAGCGTTTAGGCACCTATTTTAGCCGCATAGGAACGCCCGATTACTCTCACCCCGAGTAGCCAAATACCGAACGTTTTATTCAACGCAGGAAATAAAAAACTTGCCTCAAGAAAAGTAAGGGGCTCCAAGTAAATGCCCCCTTACTTTCTGGCAACAATCCTCACTCTTACGGCTGTCGCCCAAATAGCTCATTAAAAGATTCGCTGCCAACCAGCCAAGCGCACAAATATTCATTAATATTCGACACATCCAGCCTCTTCTTTCCCCTTAGAGCGCACTCCCAAACAACCATAACGCGCCACCCTGCCCCCCTGTATATTTCAAGATTCTTCATATCTCTCTCGCGAGTGGAATTTATTTTCTTATGCCAAAACTCCGACCGTGAAGAGGGCCACTTGAATAAGTGGCAGTCGTGTCCATGCCAGAAGCATCCATTCACCAAAATGATGGCTTTGTATTTTGGAAGGACGATATCAGGCTTTCCGGCAAGGGCTGCGTAGTGAAGCCGGAAGCGAAATCCAGCCCTATGCAACATTCTGCGCACTGCATACTCCGGGGCCGTATCTTTTGCACGAATACTAGACATCATGCGAGACCGTGTTTTTACATCGACCACATCCGTCATTTCACTCTCTTCCCTGGCAAACCTAGGCGCTCCTGGTATGCTATGCGGCTTGATTCGGGGCAGGCAAGAAAATGGCAGACCAGATTAAAATAATCGACCTCTTCTCCGGACCGGGCGGACTGGGAGAGGGCTTCTCATCTTTCGGAGTTGGCCCAGGAGCAAAGTCACCATTCAAAATTGCCATCTCCATTGAAAAAGAAGAAAGCGCACATGCAACCCTTACATTAAGAGCCTTCTATCGGCAATTCCCCCACGGCGAGGCTCCAGCAGAATACTACGACTTTCTTAAAGGGAAACTTGGTAAAACTCCGGAAGAAAACCTTTATTCAGATCAAAGATTTTCCACTCAGGTTAAGGCGGCAAAAAAGGAAGCACGCTGCCTTACCCTTGGGGAGGATAATGCCGAGATCTACAAAGCAATCGACGACGCCATAAAGGGAGAGCCCTGCATTGTTATTGGCGGACCACCATGCCAGGCCTACTCCCTTGTAGGGCGCGCTCGTCGTAGTAGCGAGGCCGACTATGTCGCAGCAGAAGACAATAGAAACTTTCTCTATAAAGAGTATCTGGAAATACTCGCGAAATATAAGCCAGTCGCCTTTGTTATGGAAAATGTCAAAGGTATGCTTTCCGCTGAAATTAATGGCACACGAATTTTCGACCAGATACTGAAAGACTTGCATGACCCCTGTAAATTTGCAGGAAAAAGAGGCGAGAAATATCGCGTATTCTCCATGGTCACTCCTCCATCAGATAACTTTCAACCATCTGACTATATTATTCGCTGCGAGAATTACGGCATACCCCAGGCAAGGCACAGGGTTATTCTTCTGGGAGTCCAAGAAAGATACGCAAATCTTTTCACAAAGGACATGCTGCTAAAGAAAAAGGAAGGCCCGGATCTTCTATCAATAATAGGAGGCCTGCCAAGACTCCGGAGCGGCCTATCAAAGGAAGACGACACCTACGAGAGCTGGATAGATGCCATTTCATCACTTCGTCAGGACGTCGTAAAAGATATCGGCAAGATAAAGACTCTTGGGGTTAATGCAGAAACTTTAAATAATAATATTGGGTCAGCCATCGATAATCTGGAGCTTACACCAGACTATCGAGGCAACAATTTTAGCCAAATCAATTATTCAACAAGCATTTTCGAGGGAATGAGCAAGCCCCTTGCCAAGTGGTATAAGGACCCCTCGGGAAAGTCACTTGTATGCAATCACGAAACCCGAGGCCATATTAAGGATGATCTCAGGCGCTATCTTTTTGCATCAGCATGGGCGGAATCCGCAAAAGATGAAGAGAGATCCTTCCCTCGCTCCGATGATTACCCAAAGGCGTTGTGGCCAAAGCACAAAAACTTTCATTCCGGTGTCTTTTCTGACCGATTCAGGGTTCAGGTAAAAGACCGCTACGCAACAACGGTAACCAGCCACATATCAAAAGACGGTCATTACTTTATTCACTATGACTCATCACAGTGCAGAAGCCTGACCGTGAGAGAAGCGGCACGGATACAAACATTCCCGGACAACTACTTCTTTGTTGGCAACAGAACACAACAATACGTCCAAGTCGGCAATGCAGTCCCTCCCTTACTGGCAGAGAAAATTGCAGAACTCGTGAACAAGCTTTTAGAGGCAGCATCAAAAGCATAAAAGCCATGCTGAGACCATGGATTTGCCAGCATTAAAAAAGCGCCTGCGCATATTCAGTCCTGCTTAATTCGCCATAGCAAGCGCAGGCTGGGGCAAGCGCAGTTCACCCAACCTGCGGCCTCTACTTAATCACCTCAATCTCGACCTTGAGCACGCCTTTTGCCGTACTGCCAATCGCATTAAAAGCAGCACTGGACAAATCAATGATGCGGCCCCGCACAAACGGCCCTCTGTCGTTGACTCTTACGACCACGCTTTTGTCATTGTCGATATTGGTGACTTTCACCATCGCACCAAAGGGAAGGGTTTTGTGCGCGGCCGTTTTCAATTCCTGCTTGAAGGGCTCACCACTTTCCGTCTTCTTGCCTTGATGCTTAGCTCCGTAATACGAGGCCTGCCCTTTTTGCGTAAAACCAATCCAGTCTTTGGTCTTGGTGGATGCGGTATTGGGAGCAGCAGAAGGCCGACTGGCACAGCCCGTTATGAATGCAGACATCATGAGCACAGACAGCATTACCCGTAGGGTGGGCAAACCCCGTTTGCCCACGCGGCCGCGTCTTGAATCAACCATCGCCATCATTTCCAACTCCGTCCGCGTGCGCAAAGGCTTTGCCCTTGCACACCCTACGCCACATCAAACAAGCGCCAATGATCCCGCACATGCATCACATGCGCCTGCGCATACTCAGGCTTACTCAACTCGCCATAGGCAAAATGCGTCGACAACTTTCCTTGATAGGCCGTGAAAGTATTCAGGGCTTGCAACAAGCGGTTTAGCGCAGCATCTACATCACCGGCTTCGGCAATCACTGGCGCACCGGGAATAGGCTCAGTCAACGGATGCCGCATGGCACCGGCTGTTGAAAATACGAAAAAGGCCGCCGGGCCTGCCGTATGCCGGAAAGCGGGGGATTTGAGTTCGGGATACGCCGTCATGGAAAGCTCGATGCTCTGCGCCAAATGCGAGAACACCTTGAAGGGCGACCAGCCCTCGCGCGTGCTTAAAATTCGCCCGCGCAAAGCCTCAAGCTCGGCTATCAGGCCCGCAATATCAGCAGGCGCTTGCGTCGCACGACGCACAGAAACGCTCGCCACCACCGCTGCCGAGGCAACACCACCTGAGATAAGAAATTGTCGTCTGTTCATGAAGTGCAAGCCCACCCTCAAAGGAGCAGACAGCAGCACAAGACCGATAAGGGAATAGCAGCGCGAAACGCGCAAGAGAAGCAGCCCCACCCTGGCCCCACCACCATCAGCCTAAGCATCCTGCCTTTATTGATACACACCAGCGTCCTTGCCAGTGCTTATTGTTTTCTTGATAAGCAATCACATCTGTACGCCCGTTCCGAGAGAGAGCCTCAGGAAACTACGCACAGCGCCAGCGGCTTTGCCGGCCTTACACACGAAAGGCCCGACTGTAGCAGCCCTGTCCAAGACCGTGAATCAGTAGTTCCCGCAAGCTCCGGCAAAAGCATCAGACCTGGCATACTCGCCCCGGCTCCGAGATTCATCTATCGAGACAAGCATGGCGAACTGGACACGCGAACAACTGCTGGTAGCACTCAACCTTTATTGCCAGCTCGATTTCGGCAAATTTCATCAGGGCAATCCCCTCATCATTGCCACCACCAAGCAGCTTGATCGCACACCAAGCGCCTTGGCCATGAAGCTCTGCAATCTGGCCAGCCTAGATCCCGCCATCACCGCCAGTGGCCGCAAAGGGCTGGATGGCGCCTCGGCACTGGACAAGAAAGTCTGGGCGGAATTTCAGGCGCAGCCGGATAAAGTGGGACTGGAAAGCGTGGCCGCCATGGACGCTTTGGCTAGCAAAGAAAACACTTTGGAGCCTCTAAGCAGCAACAGCGTTAATGAAGCCGTGCCGGATTACTTTGGCAGCAATACAACCGCGCTAGTAACCGTTCGCCGCAAACAGTACTTCTTTCGCAAGGCCGTACTAAGCAGCTATGAAAGCCGCTGCTGCATGAGCGGCATCAGTCATCCGAAATTATTGGTAGCCAGCCATATCGTGCCTTGGGCCCAGGACGAACATAACCGCCTCAACCCCGCCAATGGCCTTTGTCTTTCTGCTCTGCACGATAAAGCCTTTGATCAGGGCCTGCTTACCGTAATGCCGGACCTGACTATTAAAATCTCAGGGGCTTTGCAGGAAACACCACAATCCACGCAAGATCATGCACTGCTCATAGCATTGGCGGGCCATTCGATAACAGCGCCTCACAAGCTGGCGCCCCACCCTGATTTCCTGGCTTGGCACAACCAGCATGTGTTTTTGGGTGGGTAATCCGTATCAGCTGGCGCAAGGTGACTAATGACCTGCGCCTTTACCACCGCGAACCGCCCTGTATACGACTTGCCGCCTCTGCCAGCCAGACGGCTCCGTGCGGGGCACCAAACGTCTGGACGGCGCCACTCTTGCTAGGCTGTACTGGCTTCCCCCAATCCTTTTTGGCCATCCGGACGGAGTGACGGCATGTCGGAACAGGCAGTAGATAGCAAGCCTCGCGTCCTGATGGTGGATGATTCAAAAGTCATCCGCATGGCGGCGAACAAAATCCTGGGCAAGGATTTCGATGTCATTGTTGCTATCGATGGTGACGATGGCTGGAAAAAGCTCAAGGCGGATAACAGCATTCATGTGGTGTTCACCGATCTGCTGATGCCGGTGCTGGATGGCCTGGGCCTGCTGGACCGCATACGCAGCTCGGATGATCCGGGCATCCAGAGCATCCCCGTAATAATGGTGACGGGCGCCGACAACTCTGAAGAGATACGTGAAGAAGCGCTGAAGCGAGGCGCCACTGATTTCCTACCCAAACCGTTCAACTCCATCGATCTGCAAGCCCGCGCCCGCGCGCACTGCAATTACCAGCGCGAAGCACTGGCCCTGAAGAAACAGATTCCGGTCGATGCGCTAACCGGCTTCCGCAATCAGCCTTCTTTTCTTGAGCAACTCACCAAGGATTTCGCGTTTGCACGCCGACATAGCCAGCCCGTGGCCATCCTTATTGCTGACATGGCCGACTACAAGTCCTTCTTCATGCAGCACGGCAAACAGGCGGCAGATGCCGCCCTGACTCACGCCGCACAGCTGATACGCGCCTGCATCCGCACTGAAGACACACCCAGCCGCTACAGCTTCTCCACCCTGGCCATCAGCCTGCCATCCACACCGAATGAGGGCGCCACCACGCTGCTGGAAAAAGTGCAGCAGGCTCTGCGCAATAATCCCTTGCAGGTAAACGGCCGCGCCCTTCCCCTGAAGTGGCGCTTCAGCGTGCACCTGCCCAGCATCAGCGCCAGCACCGATGCCCAAACCGAAGTTCAGGCTGCGATCGGCAAGCTGGGGCTGGAGGCTGTCGTGGCCGTCCACGCCACGGTCAAGCCGGCAACTGTCTCTCTGGACAAGGCGCTGGGCATGATTGCACGCGGTCAGGGCGAACAAGTCTCAGCCCATCTCCCGCAACTGCTGCAGGAAATCATTCCGCTGCTGCAACTGGCCACGCCGGAGCAACGCTGGAATCTGCTCAAACAGATAGGCTAATCCCGCCATGCGCCACAGGCCTGCGTCGATACCCTGAAAATAAAAAGCCCCACAATATTTGCGGGGCTTTTTATTTTCATCATCCTAAGTCAGGGGAACCAGCGCCGCATGCGCATAGGGGCTTTCTCCCTAGGCAATTTTCGGGCACTAACACCCATGGGTGCAGAAGCCGAAGATGGCGCTGCTGCAGATTGGTATTGCGCCGGAACAGGGACCACGATGAATTTACGATCGCTAGCCAGGAAAAGCGTCCTGTCATCATGGGAAATATCCATCATTGGCAACGGCGCACACTCAGCGTAGAAGTTTCGGCACCCGGCATAATCTTGCACTTCGAAATATCCCATCAAGGGAAACCGGGACTGGCTCGCCGATAAAGGCCCGGTGTTGTACACATAAATGCGGCCCTTGTCCGCTGAAGTCGAGTCTGGATTACCTGGATTTATATTTATCGCGCCCTCAACGAAAGCATAAAAATAGGCTCGACTACCATCACGAGAAAGCACAGACCTCGTTGCAACCCAGCGAGAGGGAAGCCCTTCAAATCGCCCCAGCAAAAGCATGTCTTGGTCATACATTCCATAATTTCCAAGCAGCCATCGCTTTCCCTTATGGTCTGTACTATATCCACCGAAATAGCGGGTTATTTCTGCATCAGGCAACTTCACCATCACATCATCGATGAGATCAAGACGCACCCCGGGAGGGATGGGCGAGAAACTTCCGTCACTACCGAACAGCATGCGACTTCCATCACGCGACACAGCCGCCATCGCACGCGCCGAAGAGTCATACCACATGCTGGTTTTTATCTCTTTTGTGGCAAGGTCATATCGGCTAGTGCCAACCCAAATACGATTTCTTCCATCGACCACTAAGGGGTTCTGGGAATTATCAGGAAGAGGGTTAAGCCCTGTTGCCTTGAATGATTTCTGTACCAGTGTATTTGGCTCAAGCTCTCTGACATCCCCATTCTCGGACATCACAAGCAGAGAGCCATGATCTCTTGAGAACCCGACCTTCCTGGGCTTGCTCAAGGCCACAACCTTGTTTTCAAAAATGGCGCCATTCCAGACAAACTGATGCACCCGATCCAACTCAAGATCAGCGGCATATGCTGTTTTATTTACAGGATTCCAGACCAGTGCGCCTTTCCTGCCGGCGGTATTTATAGCCTGATAGCTATAATCCTCACGACTGAGTACCCGCAAAACATTTTCATGCGTAGCAATGCCAAGCGTGGTACCCAAGCCTATGGAATAGTTGCCGGCTGGTACGCTCTGCAAGGTCACTACTGCCATCGTATCGCTCAGTACGGTAACGTCATAAGCTGTTAATCCACCGCTTATCTGCAGACGATCCGCGAAATTACTCAAGCCGGCAAAGCCGGCGCCATATAACAATACCTCGCCCGTATCGCCAGACAGCAATGCCAGATCATCAATCTGTGCTATTTCCTTCAACTTCTTCTTGAAAGTAATCTCTTTTGTAACGCTGCTCAGGCCCGTTCCAGCAATAGTAATGACAGCCTTGTGATCCGCATCATTCGCAAGACCTTCAAAGCCCGCTGGATCGATATGCCAATTGAGCTGGCCTCCAATGGCGCCACTGGCTGAATTCAGCACCAGCCAGGATTTATTACTACTGGCAGACCACTGAGATGTTGTTACGCCAGAAGCTGCCTGAATGGAAAAACTGCCCACTCCAGCCGCATCCTGATCAATAACGACTGACTCCGCACTGAGACCGATCAGCCCCTTGCTGATGCTCAGCCCGATCGGAACAACCAGGCTTTCTGCAGTACCACTTGCCTGTACGGTGAGATTGGCGGCATAGGTGGCCGGTGCCAATCCACCGGCATTGACAGAAATAATCAGGTCATTGCCGCTCTTTTGTACGTGCAGCCAATTTGTTGCGCCTGCGCCGTAGCTGATACTGGTTGCAATGCCACTGGCTGCAGGTGGCAGGCCAACACCCAAAGTTTTCGCCGTCAAGGACTGGGTCTCTACTCCCGTGAATGCAAGCGAGCTCTGGTCTATGCGCAGATGCTGGAGGGCATCGTAGGCAACGGTTAATCCTACGGGGACAACGACCACTTCATTGGTTGTGCTGTCACGCACGGTGAGATTGGCGGAGTAACTGCCAACACCCAAACCAACCGTACTGGCTGTCAGTACTATATTGCTACCGTTTTTCTGGACCTGTAGCCAGCCGCTGCCCCCTGCCACATAGGCCAGTGATGTACTAAAGCTGCTTGAGCCAGGCGGCAAATCAATCGCAACAGATTCGGAAGGGAGGATAGAGCCTTCCGCACCGGCAAATGAAACAGAAGCCTTATCAATACTGAGGTGCTGCTGCGGGCTGTACGTAACATCAAAGCTGACCGGCACCGTGATCTGTTGCTGACCACCATCCCCCGTCAGCACCACAGAGGCAGAATAATTGCCGGCAGCCAGACCTGCTGCTTGCGTCGTTACCAGAAGACTACTGCCATTATTTTGAATCTGCAGCCAGCCACTCGCACCGGCCCCATAATTCACTTGCAACTGCGCTGCCGCTGTATTGGACGGCAAAGTGATGGCAACCGACTGGGTGGCGCCGGCCTGTCCTTCGGCTGCAGTAAATGAAAGAGAGGCCGGACTCGCCTTGAGCTGGGCCTGAATGCTGATGCTGTAATTCAGCGTATGCGGCGAACCCGGAAAGTGCTTGCCGCAAGACTCGTCCGTGCAGGCCATCAGCTTGATAGAGCCGCTGTATGACCCCGGGGAAAGGCCATACATAGGCATGATTGAGGCGTAGGCCTTGCCCGCAGCCTCATCAACAGAAACATAGATCGGTTGATTTATCCCAGCGCCGGAGACAACGGCGCCAATATACACACCCGATGAAGGCGCCGTACCGTGAGCTGTTGCCGTGACAAGCTGAGCCGAGGGGGTCTCTCCTTCCCGATAGCTGAAACTCAACGAGGCCGTATCAAAACTGACACTGAACGATGAGCCGCTGCCACTATCACCGCTATCCCCGCCTCCGCTGCCACAAGCAACCAGCCATATAGCCAGAAATGAAACTGCAATAAAGCGCCAAGCATTCAAAAGCGACATGACATCCCCTGATAAACCTTTTACTTGCCCGGCCGCCTTCATCGATGGCTGGCGAAACGGCGCAATCTAGCAAATCAGGGAGAGCTCCTGAATACGTAATCACCGCAAAAAGTACGACAGCTGCATTTATGGCCATGCCCGCCCGTCGCAGATACGACCTCCGGGAAAGTTCACTTGTCATACTCAGTCAAGCGACCAGCTACATATCAGTGGTAATCATGGTAAATCGGCCGTGAGACCAAGTACTCCCTGCATCGAATCACTATTGCCAAATCAGCCTTACTCCAAAGCAGCAGATCATCGCCAGTTCCTTATCCCGATGCAGCACCTGATATAAATGCCATGTACGCTCGCCTTGCTCACACTAAATACATGACGCAGGAAGTCCTCATGAAACACCGCCACGGAATGCACGTCGCCTCACTCTCACGCTGGATCGCCTGTGGCCTACTGTCGCTGCTCGCGGCTCCTGTATTGGCCGACAACTATCTGCGCCACGCTGATCCCTCTGCCGACGGCTGGGATGTTTCCGTACGCGCCGAGACCTATGCCTGGGCGCTGGATGGCAATGTGGTGAACGAGGGAAAATCGCCCAGCAATATTTCAAGCTCCTTTGCCGCCACGGGCGACTCGCTGAATTTTTCCGCAGAAGTTATTCCGCAGCTGTCGGTGATTGCCAGTAACCGCCAGTGGTCCTTTGGTGCGCACTACTTGCCGCTGCATTACGAGGGCAGCGGTTACGGCTTGGCCGGACTGGTCTCCTCCAGCGTTGGCGGCTTTGCCAGCGCGGCCGTGGATGCCGGCATCGATATCGATTTCCTGCTGGCCGAAGGCTGGTACAACCTCATTGCAACAGACTCATCCCTGCTCAGCGTGGGCGTGGGCTTAGGGAAAATAGATGTCGGCATGGATTTCGCTGTGGGCGGGGGCGCCCGCTTCAACTACGACGCAGAAAGCCCCTTTGGCTATATGTCCGTGAAGATGGTGAATCGCGTGGACCGTTTCTTTTACGGCGCGATCATCGGCGGCATGCTATTCAACAATGACGACGTCAACGCTAACGAAACAGATTACCGGCTGAGTTTCGGCTGGCGCTTGGTGCAGGGCAAAACCCCTGTTGATATCGATGCCGGTTGGCGCCAAATGCAGCTAAGCCTCGACATTGATTCTGTGGACAGCCACAACAGCGTGAACCTTGATCTCAAGGGCCCCTATCTAGGCGTGATGGCCACGTTCTGAATATCCGGCGTATAGCCAAGGCATCTCAGCCGGCACGGCAACTCACCGCTGCAACCCGGATGGCCGGATGGTCATCCTGCCTCCACCCCACGAATGTCGCTCGGCCAAAAGTTTTTGTGGGTTGGCCATAAGCGCCTGACACCATATTCAGCCCGATAATTCGCCCTGACCAGCGGCCCTTACGGCCCGGTCAGGCGTAGCCGCATTTTCTCGCTGCTTTCTTCTTGCCTCCTGGCTGTAATGAAAAAGTATGCGAGAAGGCTCGCCCGTTACACGGATGTCACTGTCATTTCCCTGCATCAGATGAAAGTGGATTCGCGATGTATCAAAAACTGCCCTTCCAATCTCCCACCAATTCCGCCCGCCCTCATGCGCATTGATATTCGCATTGCCGGCCTGCCCGACTACGCCGAACCACGGGCGCGCCTCGCCGCGCAATTGATGGCCGCTTTTCGCTACGAGGCGGATTTTTCTGCCTGGGATGGCAGCGGCTGTGATGTGCTGATGGCCGATGTGGAAGACGCCTATGGCATGCACTGTATGGAGCAGGCACTAGCGCGCGGCATTCGGGTACTGGCCCTTTCTGGCGCTGGCACCTTGGGGCCTGAATCAGTGCAGAAATCCATGACGGTGGCCCCGGCTGCTGAATGGGCGCAATTGATGGCGACTCTGCTAGAAGCAAAATCCGCGGCATAAAGCTGAGCTTTTCAAGAGCCACTGCCACTTCCAGCGTTGATCATAGGCTCGCCTGCGCGGTGACCGCGTACAGACCCGGCTGTTCGTTTAATCTCGACTTGCTGTCAGGCCTTCAGCGTGTCGTCCTCACATGCGCACGACCACGACATAAGCAACTCACGCTGTGCAATCTGGCTTACTGCCCTCCCCCGATGCCACCCGCCAATAAATCCGCTTGTAATGCCGCTTTGCTGACAGCAAGTCCGAAATTGGGCATGGCGATGGGATACCAAAATATCTTATTAATGAAAGTTAATAACGCAGCAGAAAAATTGATTAAAGGCAATACAAATAAATTCCAATAAAGAAATCAAAATAAATCAACTCAACACACCTGCACAAAACCGCGAAAGCAGACAAACGGAATAATAAATTTATCAGCAATTATTTCACTTTAGTAAAATCACAAATGTCGCTTAGCCATAAGTTTTTGCGGGTTAACCACAAGCGTTTGAACCGATTTACCCACTAATAATCTCCCACGACTGTTTTTATCCATATTCGCTTGCCCGCTTGGTTTTTAATGCGGGCGCTTGGTCACAGTCGCAGGAATAGCGCTTTTCAATTCTTCTCATTTTGCCCACATGGGCCAGCAGAGAAGAGCCCGCCAAATCACATGGACGTCACTCTGTCATTCCTATGACCTACAGAGAGTTCATTGTCGATGAGCGTCAATACTGCGCCAGCCTCAGCTGGATCCAATCTTCGGGCCCAATGTGAGGCCGAGCTTAGGCGTCTGCTGGAAAAGCACCCTTCCATTTTCTTCATCAGCTTGGCCTCGGTGGATGGACGCTCCTATGTCCATGTGCAGGGTGCCACGCAGAGTGATGCGCAACGCATTGCCGCCATGACCAGTTCTCTGCTGGGGCTGAGTGAATCCTATGCGCGTGAAACCAGCCAAAGCCGCTGCCGCTATTCTGTGGTGGCTATGGAAAGTGGCTCGGTTGTCACCGTTCGCATTCCTACCAAAAACCTGCGCTTTGCCTTGGCCATAGGCGCCAGCGATATGGAAAACCTCGCCACCATTTTGCGTGCGGCGCTGGATGGCGCCAGCACATTAGCCGCACTGCTCGAATAAATTCTTTTCCTAAACACACTGGAGATTCACCGTGAGCGACCTCAGTCTTGACCCTTTGAACAGTATTGATGGATTCATTGCCGCCGCCCTGGTTGATCAGGACAGTGGCATGTTGATGGCCGGCATCGGCAGCGGCATTGATCTGGAAGTGGCCGCTGCCGGCAATACCGAAGTGGTACGCGCCAAGCGCCGTGTGGCCGCCAATCTGAATCTGAATGATGGTATTGAGGACATCCTCATCTCGCTTTCCAAGCAGTACCACCTGATTCGCCCACTGGAAACCAATCAGAACGTATTCCTGTATGTGGTTCTGGATCGCTCCCGCTCCAATCTGGCCATGGCACGTCTTGCCCTGCGCAAGTTTGAGCAATCGCTGGATCTTTCCTGATCACTACCGATCCACACAGGGGCCTGAATCATCAGGCCCCGCCATGATCCCGAGATCGGGCAGGTTGTCTCCATGCGCATTGATATTCGTACCGCTGGCCTGAACAGCCTTGCCGAGCCTCGTGCACGGCTTGCTGCGCAATTGATGGCGGCATTCAAATTTGACGCCCGGCTTTCTGCCTGGGATGGCACACGCTGCCACGTTCTGATTGCAGACGCCGATGATGCTTACGGCATTCGTTGCATAGAGCAGGCATCACGGCGCGGCATCAATGTACTCGCGCTTTCCCAGCAAGGAGACAAGGGGCCTGATAACGCCCATAAAATATTATCTAGTGCACCGGCGGCGACACTTGCCAAACAGATTGGCGCCATGCTGGCGGAAAAGAAAAATCAATCCAGTCCTTCTGTGGCGGGCAATAGCCTTGTGTTGTTGGCGCTGGCTCCCACGCTGGCCCATGGCATTTTCAAAGCGCAGCTGCGTGATCACAGCATTCTGATCAATCGTCAGACCTCTCGCGTCTATGCCCGCTCGGAATCCGCGCTGCGTGCGGCCCAGACTGATTTTTGCCTGCCCGAATGGGATTTCAGCCCGATGCCTGCTGGCACCGATATGACCGCGCTTTGCCAATGCAGTATGGCGCTGGATGCATTTTGTGTACTCGCCGCCTTGCAAGGCATCGGCCGCTTTCCTGATCTTGCAGAAATGCACTATCAGCTCAGCGACTGGCCCGATATCGGCCTCGCTGTTGATGTGCCTAATATTTTCAATCTGATTCGTCTGCTGCAAAAAGGCCCCGTTACGGCGAGCAATGCAATTGCTCAAGCCGGCATGGATACAGAGGAGGCTATGGCCTTGCTCTGGGCCATGAAAGCGTCTGGCGTATTGGTAGAAGGCAAAGCGACGCCAGCAATTCCCGCTGCTATCCGCGTGGAAAGATCAGCCCCGGAGCTCACTTTTCTAGGCAAACTGATGCAACGCTTTGGCCTTGCCAGCAGCCCTCAGGAGGCGGCACAGCCATGAGCCTGGACAATATCAAGTTGGTACTGGCCGGCCCGGTGGGCGCTGGCAAATCCACCGCCATTAACAGCATTGCAGACTCGGCGCCCGTCTCCACCGAAATGCCTTTGCTGGAAGGCGGCTACGGCGAAAAGACCACCACCACCGTGGCCATGGACTTTGCCACCATCAATATGGATGGCGAGCCGCCGCTGTTTGTGTATGGCCTGCCCGGGCAAGAACATTTTGCTTTTATGCGCAGCATCATTCTGGAAGGTGCCCTCGGCATCATCCTCTTGCTGAATGCCGCCGACGCCAATATCAACAAGGAATGCCAACACTGGCTCGATGCCCTGCGCGCGAGTCACCCGGACATTCCCATCGTTATCGGCATCACACATGCCGACTGCACCATGAGTTTTTCCATGGGCGATATACGCGCCGTGCTGCGCAGCCGCGGCGAAATGCTGCCCGCCTTTACCGTGGATGCGCGCAACCGCGAACAAATGCATCAGCTTGTTCGTGCCCTGCTCTCTGAAATTATTGCCTGAAAAAGAAACGGCCTGCTCTTTTAGGAGCAGGCCGTTTCATAAGGCAAAAATATCTTTTTCAGGGATAGAGCAATTCACCCACGCCCATCTTGATGACATGCCCGCCGATACGGCAACGCACTTCACGACCGGGGCGCTTGTCGAACTCTGCATGCAGAATGCTCTTGCGCGTGGTTTCGCTGCCGCGGTCTATGGCAAAGATATGGGTGCCGGGCGCGGTATCAGCCTGCTCAGCGAGATAGGCGATAAATTCCGGCATCACGCTACCAATGGGTGGATACACGGCACGGCCCAGATCCGCATTAATGAGGCGGCCGTGGAACTGTGTGCTGCCGGTAACACTTCCGGGCGCAAACAGGAAAATCTGCGAGGTATAAATTTCACCCGCCAGCTCAGCCCAGCGCTCAGCATTAAGACTGGCCGCCAGCACATGCTCGGGGCGCGTGAAGGGCACGATGAGCACGGGATGATCCACGCTCACCACCAGCGGCTTGTATTTGCTGAAAGAAATATGGCGCTCTTCAGTCGCCAGTGCGGCGGCAAGACGCTGCAGCTCGGGCGTGTAGCGATCAAAACTCGGCGTCAGGGTACGCGTGAACTGTATCGTGCCCGGCTTGTCGCCCGCTTTGTCGATAAAACTTTCTATAAATTGCCGGCCTTGCGGTACGGAAAACGTGGTGTAACTACCCTTGTCCTGTGCCAGGCCTTGCTCATGCGCCACATAGGAAGCAGCCAGAATAGTGTGAGCACCGAAAAGACAAGGCCCTGCGCTATTGAAAACGGTGGCCGGGGTGCTGCTGCCCACCTCTATGAATACGGTTTCGGTTTGCGGAAATTCGCCAGCAATAGCCTGCTTCTTCTCATCAGAAAGACTGTGGCCACTCAGCGTAACCACGGGAATCTGTATGCCCTGAAAGGGGGAGTCCGCAAAAACATCGAGAAGCGAATATGCCAGGGTCATGGTTTTTCTTCCTTTTTCTGATCAGACATTGCCAGCTGCCCGACTGTAGCAGCCCGGCTTGCTGCAAGTGAATCCGCTTGTACTTTGGCTTTCTGTAAATGCGCTGCCGCCCACATCAAGCCATGACTAGCCGAGGCAACGCACCAATTCGAGGCATTGCTTTATACAAGAAGGACTCCACTCACCGACAATGCCAGAATCATCGCCACCTATCGGAAACAAAAGCCATGCAAGGGCAAGATCAGTATTCTTGCCGCCACAAATATCTACCCCAATCCGCAAAGGCGCGGTTCCACCGAAAGGAGGAACTGCGCTTTTTTTTGGCCGCGAGGATGCGGCCTGGCGCGCAACGATGTGCAGGGGATGGAACTGCGACTATTGCCCGAATTAGCGTACGGAGACGCCTTATGGATTACAGTGAAAAGATAAAAACGCTAGCCAAATTCAAACTTATGGCCAAGCAGCAGCTTAAAAAGAATGTGGACCTGGAAAAACTCAGCAGCAATCAAGAGTACGCGCGCCTTGTTCTGCGCGAGCTTGAAAATGCCGCCGAAGATGAAGAAATGCTGCTAATGGTTCTGCATATGCGCGAGCTACTCTTGCCCGCCACTGCTCCCATTGTGCCCCCCGCCGCCAGCTCTGCTATTCCGGAAAAGACTGAAGAAGAAAAAGCAGATGCAAAAGGCAATAAGAACTATGCCTTTGGTGCCCGCAGCTGGTAATCCATCCGACTGCTTTGGTAGCAGAAGAAAACCTTGCTCTCTGTTTGGTACATACCCTGTCATTACATCTCATGATGCCAGCCAATAAAAAGCCCCGCAGATGCGGGGCTTTTTATTGGCTGAATCAGATCGCTGGTAGCAGCCAAAGTGCGCTCTGCGCCAAACCGAAGCCGATAAGCGCTCCACACACCACATCGGTGGGATAGTGCAGACCCAGCACCATGCGTGAAAGCGCAACTAACAAGGTGAAGGGAATCAGCAGCATGGCCAGCATGGGAAACCAACTCACGGCCAGCGTGGTGAAGAGCACAGCCTGCAGCGTGTGGCCGGAGGGAAAGCTGTAGCGATCCAGCGGCGGACAGCCGCAGCTGATATCGGCATGCGCAATAAAAGGCCGTTCGCGCACCAGATTTTCTTTCAGGTATTTATAGAGCGCGAGGCCCATGCCGGAGGTAAGCAGCATCTGTAGCACGGCAAGGCGCCCGGCTTCGCCCTGAACAATGACCAGTGCGGCCATCAGCGAATACCAGAATACGCCATCACCCAAGCGGCTTATCGCCTTGAAGAAAAGCCTGACGGCCTCTCGGCGTGAGCTGCGATTGATGCGTACACAAAGGCGGTATTCCAGCCACTCCATACGGGCCAGACGATTATTAAAACTTGGGTTTTCTGTCCTTGTCTTGTTCATACAAGGAACGCTAGGCCGAAATAAGGTCAGCCTTGTTTCACTTACGTTTCATTTTCATGACGCGCCCCTGACCGGCTGGCCATCACTACATTCACCCGTGCAGGCATCACCAAAGCATCATGCCTCTGCAACATCACCGCCATTTTCCATCGTCACCGTGACAGTATGAAAATCGCCATCTGCACCGACGCATGGAGTCCGCAGGTCAACGGCGTGGTGACCACGCTGACACGCAGCTGCGAAGAGCTCCGCAAGGCCGGCCACGAGGTAGAGGTTTTCTCGCCCGCCTCGGGTTTTCTTACTTTCCCGCTGCCCAGCTATCCGGAAATACGCCTGCCAGTTTTTCCGCGCCGTCGGCTCGGACGCTTGCTCGATGCCTTTGCCCCGGACGCTGTTCATATCGCCACTGAAGGCACTCTAGGGCTTGCCGCACGCGCGCACTGCCTACGCAGTGGTTGGCGCTTTACCACTTCCTATCACACGCAGTTTCCCGAGTTTGTGCACGCCCGCCTGCCTTTTATTCCCGTGGACTTTATCTATCCCCTGCTGCGCTGGTTTCACGGGGGCGCCGCCAAAACCATGGTGTCCACCGTGCAGATGCGAGATCAACTGGCTCGCTATGGCTTCAACAAGATGGGTATGTGGGGCCGTGGTGTAGACACCACTTTATTTTCACCCAAGAAGCGCAGGCCAACTGATTTAGCGCAACCTGTTTGGGTATATGCCGGCCGCATAGCAGTGGAGAAAAATCTGCCCGCCTTTCTCAATCTGGATTTGCCCGGCAGCAAACTGGTGATCGGTGACGGCCCTGCACGTGCCGCACTGGAGAAGCAATTTCCCGAGGCGCATTTCACGGGTTATCGCTTTGGTGAAGAATTGGCAAGCTTGCTGGCTAGCAGCGATGTCTTTGTATTTCCCAGCCGCACCGACACCTTCGGTCTAGTCATGCTGGAGGCCATGGCCTCCGGCCTGCCGGTCGCCGCTTTTCCGGTAACCGGCCCGGTCGATGTGGTGAAAGAAGGCTTAAGCGGCTGCCTGCGCGAAGATTTGCAGGAGGCCTGCCTGGCCGCCTTGCAATTGGACTGGGAAGAAGCCCGCAGTGCTGCTCTGGACTGCAGCTGGGCCACAGCGACGCGCCAATTTGAAAGCCAGCTCGTGTCGGTACGCGTCTCACGCCCGCTTCCATTACGCTCACGGCGGCTGCACAGCAGCTCTCCCTGACATCTCCGGCAAGTCGACCGCAACTCACAAACCCTGAAGTAGCTGCCCCAGAGCGCGATATCCATCGCTGGCATACCGTGCCCGTCAGGTCACGCGCAAGCACAAGCATTCACGACAGAACCCTGTCACAGCGGTCTAGACTCTCTCGTACACTCGGGCACAGGAGAGTCTGCAAACCGCTTTCCTGCACTCATAACAACATCCCCCTGCACGACAGGAAACAAGGGAGTACGCCATGAAGTCCACGGCAGCCTCAGAAGCCCGGTCGGAAGCCAAAGCCCGTCCGCTGCTCTCCGCCATCAGCCGCATCACTGATCTGTTTGCCTATCCCCTGCGCACCTCGCATTACGTGGAGCTGGTGAATCCACTCTGGACCACTCACCAGTTGCAAGCCCGCGTGGTGAAGGTCTGGGATGAAACCCGCGATGCCCGCACCATCACCCTCAAGCCCGGGCTGAACTGGCGCGGTCATCGGGGTGGCCAGCATGTGCGCGTGGGCATTCCCGTGGGCGGCATGCATTACACGCGCACCTATACGATTTCTTCGGCACCCGAGCGCAGTGACGGCTGCTTCACCATCACCGTGAAAGTGGTGGATGGCGGCCGTATCTCCAAACACATCGTGCGCAATCTCAAGGTGGGTGATTACCTGCCGATTGGTTTGCCGCAAGGCGATTTCTATCTGCCGGATGCACAGCCGGTAAAACCGCTCTTCATTACCGCCGGTAGCGGCATCACCCCGGCCATGAGCATGCTGCGCAGCCTGATTGCGCAAGAGCGCTTGCCGGACAGCCTGCACATCCATTACGCCCCGCATGAATTCGACGTGATTTTCGGCAAGGAAATCGCGGCCATGGAGGAAAACCACAAACGCTATCGCTTCAAGCCCGTGTTCACCCGCGAGCTGGGCGAAGAACAGCGTGAGAAACGTCACTTCAGCGAAGCGCAGCTCGACACACTCTGCCCGGATTGGCGCGAGCGCGAGTGCTATGCCTGTGGCCCGCAGGAAATGCTGGCCAGCATCGAAGCTCTGTGGGAGCGCGAAGGGCTTTCACGGCGGCTGCATGTAGAACGCTTCCGCGCTGCCTTTGCCGAAATTCCGGCCGGTGCCGTGGGCGGCATGGTGACATTTGCGCGCGGCGGCATCAGTGCCACGGCAGATTCTTCCACCAGTCTGCTGCGCGTGGCAGAAGATGCCGGACTCAATCCGGCCCACGGCTGCCGCATGGGTATCTGCCATGCCTGTGACACCACCTTGCTCGCGGGCTGCGTGCGTGATCTGCGCACCGGCCAGTTGATGAACGAGGTTGGCAGCATTGTGCAGCCCTGCATCTGTGCAGCCGCTGGCGATTGCGAGCTGGATATCTGATCGCTTCTCTGCAAAAAAATAGCGCGCACCAAAGAACGCATAAAAGAAAAGAAGGGAGATAGCCCATGAATGCCAACACCCTACCGGTTGCTCTGAGTGCAGCCCAGATTGAAGAGTTCGGCCGCGAGCTGGACGCCATCCGTGATGAAGTAATGGATTCGCGCGGTGAGCGTGACCGCCGTTACATCCTGCGCGTAATCAAGACCCAGCGCAGTCTGGCACTGGGCGGACGCATCCTGATTTATGCCGCCCTGTTTTTCCTGCCCGCCTGGGGCCACGCCTTTGCAAGCTGGGCCAGTTGCCTGGGCATCATGGCGCTAGGCACTTTCCTGCTCGGCATCGCCAAGATTCTGGAGAATATGGAAATTGCGCATAACGTGTTGCATGCACAGTGGGACTGGATGAAAGACAGCGCCATCCAGTCCAATACCTGGGAATGGGACAATATGAGCCCCTCGGATCGCTGGATGCATTCGCATAATGTCGTGCACCACACCTGGACCAATGTGATGGAGAAAGATCTGGATGTCGGTTACGGCATCCTGCGCGTCACGCCCATGCAACCCTGGGCCTGGAAATATCTGCCACAGCCGATTTATGCCTTTCTGCTGATGATGTTTTTTGAGGAAGGCGTGGCGCTGCATGAGCAGGCCATCATGGACTTTGTGGAAAAGCGCAAAACCTTTGCCGAAATCAAACCCCTGATGGCACGCATCGGACGCAAGGCCGGCCGCCAGATGCTGAAAGATTATGTGATGTGGCCACTGGCCGCGCTGCTGGTGGCACTGCCGATTTCCTATTACGTGCCGGCATCCCCCTGGCTGGCTTTTGGCCTCGTCGCCGGCGCCAATGCCATCGCTAATATCATTCGTAATATCTGGGCCTTCGCGATCATTTTCTGCGGCCACTTCCCGGCCGGTGTGCATACCTTCACCCCGGAACAGGTGGAAGGTGAAACCCGTGCGCACTGGTATCTGCGTCAACTGCTGGGCTCGGCCAATATCGGTGGCGGCAAAATCTTCCACATTCTTTCCGGCAATCTTTCCCACCAGATCGAGCACCATCTTTATCCGGATATGTGCAGCAACCGTTATCCGGAAGTCTCGCCACGCGTAAAAGCCCTCTGCGCGCGCTACGGACTGCCCTATAACACGGGCTCCATGACACGCCAGTTCGGCACTACCGTCTGGAAAATCCTGCGCTACTCACTACCGGGCGGATCGGACATGATCAAAGCCTGAGTCTGCGCTTCGCGGCAAGGCCAAAGCGCCTCGTGCATAAGCTCCCTGTGTATAAGCGCCCCTGTATAAGCCTGATGAATTTCCTCCATAAAAAGCCCCGCAAGAGCGGGGCTTTTTATTTCTGGCCGATTTGTCTCAGGGCGACTGACTCAGAACGACTGGCTCAGGGCGAGGTCGCCGACACTACAGGCAGGCTCGACAGCGCACGCCCATAGAGCTCAACCAGATTGGCCGGCTCGTCATACACGATACGCAGGCCCGCACGCTGATCGCGGCGCATCAACCGTATCATCTGCGTGGTGACTGTCTCGGGAAAATCAAAAACCGGACGGCCCGTGACCTCGGCAAGGCGGCCCGCAATCACGGCCGGATTGCTCACCACCGGGCAAACGCGATAGCCGTATTTCCCGCCTATTTTCTCAGGCGGAAGATCCATGAAGCGGCCTTCGATCTGCTCAAAGAAGGAGAGCGTCAAGCGGTAGGCGTTGTAGCCCAAGATGGGCAAGTCGGCCGGCACCTCTTCTTTCTCATCCAGAATCTGCAGATGGCGCGCCAGCGGCAAAAGATTCTGCAACTGGTATTGCGCCGCCATATTCGGATTGCCGATACGCACCAGATTGGCAATAAGCTCACCCAAAGAAGCATGACCGATAATGGCGGCACGCTTGGGCAGGCCACCCCAGGCACCATCTGCGCCATTGGCCAAGGCTTCCAGCACCGAAGCATTTTCAAAACCGCCACCGGCATGCATATGCGCCAGAATCTTGAAGGGCTGCGGCATAAAAGTACGTGCCATGGCAAAGAAAGCGCCCACCTGAAACGGCAGATAAGTGCCACGATCGTCCTCGATGCTGATGCCCTGTATAGGCAGCGTGGACAATATCTGCAGTACCTCGCAGGTCCGCTCCGGGTTCTGCGCGAAGGCATCACAGCCATCCACGATATTGATCAGTAGTTTGGTGGGCCCACCGTTATCGCCCTGAATATTGTTGAGCATCCAGTTCACACTGGCTACCACGCTGCGCTTCAGCGTTTCAATATCGTACTGACCTTCCATGCCGATATCACTGAGATAAATCTCGTGCAGGCTATTGGGCACCTTATAGCTTTGCATCTTGAGCATGGACGGATCAGCCGTGAAGTTTCCCTGCTCGTCTTCAATACCGATGGCGGTGAAGACATAGCAGCCCGTCATGTCGGCGCCACTATCGCGCAACCACATCATGAAGTCGTCATCCACTTCCAGCTCGTCGGCCATGGAATAATCCAGCGTACCGAGCAGGATGTTATTGAAGCCGAATTGCTGCACCAGAGGAAGAATGGCCTTCTTGTCGCCTATGGTCTGGCCAACGCGCGCGCCTACCGGATTTTCACGCAAGGAAAGATCGATAAAGAAAGGATCGATATTGCGCAGTACATCCAGCTTGTCCTGAGCGCCCTGATAGAAGGCCTTGGCCTGTTGCAGCTTGCTCTTGAAATCCGTCATGGCTATTCCCTTTTATTGACCAGGATTATTTTTATTTGAGCTGCGCTTAAGGCTTGAGCGCAGCGAGGATGTATTGCACGAGATCAGGCTGATCACGCGCCGCCATATGCCCGGCATTCAATACCTTGAGCCAGGAGAGTTGGCCGCCATCCTGATGAAAGCCGATGACATTCTTTTGCGCATCTTTCCACTGCTGCGTATGCGCAGACTGGAAGCGATAGGCCGCATCCCCCTGCAAAAGATCCAGCCAGGCCTGTGTGCCTAGGAAGTTGCAGTCCTTGGCGTCATTGAGGCCGGAGACCACGCGCACATGCAGCTTGCTGCCATCGAGACGAACCAGTTTTTCCTTGGCATTCTGGCCGGCATCCGGCCCACCATCCAGCAACTCCTGCACCACATGACGGAAAGACTCGTTTACGCGCGCCTGATAATTACTGCCGATTTGCGGAGACCAGTTCTGGGTGAGCTTGGGGTAATGCGCCGGCACATGCAGTGCTTCGCGCACAGCCGCGTCATTCAGATAGGCATAAATCGGCTTGAAGGACGGATCAGCCAACTGCGCCGTATTGGTCATATAAACGCCGCAAAGCTCAGCAATGGCATTATTTATTTCCGGCAGGCGATCTTTATAAGTTGCATCCAGCCATTGTTTTTGTGCCTGCGAGATAAGGCCGTGTGCCAGCGCCCAAGTCGTGTCCTGCGCCATTTGCACCATGGGATCTACCCAGGCATCGCAAAGCACCATCACGCGTAAATCGATTTTGGCCAGGCCTTTGCGATTACCTTCGAGTATGGCCTTGCCCAGTAAGGGCAGATAGGTACCGGCATAGGATTCGCCCGCCAGAATGATGGGGGTTTTCGCAATCTCCGGATGCAGGGCAAGAAAATTCAGCAGGGCCTGATAAAGCTGGTCTATGCCCAGCTCTACATTGGCCGGAATATCTTCAGGCTTTTCTGCGACGGATAGCATCACGCTCAGCGGATGCTCGAAAATCATATAGTTGGCGTAATTATTCCAAGCCTCGGGGCGCTTGCTCAGTTTCTTGCCGTCTGCCGAAATACTGTAAGGCCCGTTCTCCAGAAAGAAGCCCCAGAAACTGGAGGAGCCGGGACCCCCATTGGTCCAGATAATGGTGGGCTTCTTTTCATATTCCGGCGCACCCACAAACCAATAGAAAAGTTTTTCATCCGCCGCATCGGCACCGTTATTGCCAGTCTGGCCGCGCACCGAGGCATAGCCGGCAAACTGCACTTCATCCACCTTGCCGTAACCGGGAAGATGCGTGATGCGATCAGAAGAAGTTTTTGCTGATGCCGTTTTTAGGGCGCCGGCTTTGACGGAGGTTTTTTTGCTAGCCGTGGTTTTGGCAGCTGGACGTTTCTTTCCAGCGGAGAGGGCTTCGCTCATGGGCACGATTCCTTTTTGTGCATATTCAATAGGGAGGCATCAACGCAAGCCGAAGTAGGCGGGCCGCAAAAGATTAAGACACTAGCCGCCCTCGCACCGGCCCGGCTATGCCGCCCGACCGTGAATTACTGCCACAGGGAAGATGACAGCCTCCGCGCTCAACAAACGCCCATAAGAAAGGGATTTATATACATAACTTCCTCATCTTTTTTTCAGCACTGTCGCCCCGGCGAAGGCCGGGGCCCAGCGACTTTGACAGATCAATAAACAAAGAAAGTCACTGGATCCCGGCCTTCGCCGGGATGACAGTCCAAACAGGGTGTTAGGTATATAAACCCCATAAAAAAGCCCCGTCTCTGCGGGGCTTTTTTATGGGCGCTCTCGGCTCAGTCTTTGCGCGCCTGAAAGGCTTTTTTTCGGCCTTTCTTCTTTTCCTCTTCGGCAGCGGCTTTTTCAGCAATGGCGCGCTGCACCAGAATCTCCTCAGACTCCGCCATCTCCGGCGTTTCCAAGCTGATATGCCCGAGTGTGGCCGTGCGGAACTCATTAATAAGCACACTGGAAATTCTGGCGAAATCCACGCGACCGCCGGCACCCAGACAGCCACGCTGCTTGCCGATGATCTCCATGAACTCCAGCTCCAGCTCCGGCAAGGTCGCCAGCTTGAAGCGTTGCTTCATGAGCTCGGGGTAGGCTTTCATGAAGTAGGCCGCGCCGTAAAAAGCCACATCACCCAGATCAATTGCCGTGGCCTTGATGGCGCCGGACAAGCCCAGACGATAACCGCTATGGGCATTATGAATTTTTGGCCAGAGGATGCCGGGCGTATCAATCAGCACAAGGCCGTTGTGCAGATCTATGCGCTGTTGCGACTGCGTGATGGCGGGCTCGTTACCGGTCTTGGCAATGGTTCTGCCCGCCAGCGTATTAATCAGTGTGGATTTGCCGACATTGGGAATGCCGGTAATCAGCGCCGTGATATTACCCAGCTTGTCGGTCTTGCCGCCCATGAGGTTTTTGCACACGCCGGTGAGGCCGCGTATCTGCTCAGGCTGCTCGGTGCTGATGGCAATGGCTTTTACATCCGGGGCTTTCTGGAAATGATCCAGCCACAGCTGAGTCACGGCCGGATCAGCCAGATCGCTTTTAGATAGCACCTTAAGACTGGGTTTGCTGCCGCGAAACTGCTCAATCACCGGATTGGCGCTGCTATAGGGAATGCGCGCATCCAGCACCTCGATAATGAGGTCCACCTTGGGCAGGATTTCTTTGATGTCCTTGATGGCCTTGTGCATATGGCCGGGAAACCAGTTGATATTGCTCATGGGTGAGACAGTCCGGGGAATTGGGGGGCGATTGTACCTGCTCTGGCCTCTCGTCTGCAGACGAATCCATCCCGGCCTGTGGCTTCAGCGACGTGCCGATGTCGCTTTCACGAGGGCTTTGGCGGTTTTCTGGTATTGCGCCAGAAAACCGGGCGCCGACACCGGCTCGGCATGTCCTGCATAGAGCCCAGCCAGATCGGCCTGCATCTGCAGCAGCAGTTTTGCCGTCATGTCCGCATCAGCCAGAGCACGATGATGCCGCCCCTCGACCCGGATATTGTGCAAATCCACGAGCGTAGCCAGCTTGTGATTGGGCGCCCAAGGATAGAGACGACGGGCAATAAGAACAGTGCAGAGAAAATCGCTGCGCGGCTTGAGACCGATACGTGCCAGTTCATGCTGCCAGAATTTCTTGTCGAAACTCGCGTTATGCGCGACCAGCGTGGCATCACCAACAAACTCATGAATTTCTTCCATGACCTTTCCCGGTGCCGGCGCGGTGCGCACCATGGCCGAAGTGATGCCCGTCAGTGCGGTGATGAAGGCCGGCACATAAACACCGGGATTCATGAGGCTGGCCCAGGAATCCACAATGCGGTGCACACCATTGGCATCTTGCTCCACCAGTACGGCCGCCACCTCCAGCGCACGACCACCACTGTCGGGCATGAGGCCATTGGTTTCGAAATCGATGACGGCGTAGCGGTTCATAGGGGCTCCGGCGGAATGCAGCGCAGCATGCCCGCCCGCAGCACAAAGCGCAAAAATTCAGGCCGGTTCGGCTAAGCCGCGAGTCAGTGCCCGCCCGGTTTTCTGGTAGCGCTCCAGAAAGGCGGCATTGATGTTTTCATCCGGATAAAGACCCAGAAGATCCGCCTGCATCTGCACAAAAATCTGTGCCTTGAGCAGGGCCATATCCAGCGCTCGTTTATGCAGGCTGCTGGGGCCTATGCCCAGCAAGACAGCCAGAGCCGGAATTTTCTGGCTGCTGACCCAGGGATAAAGCCGGCGCGCCAGCCTCAAGGTGCAGAGGAAATCCGTCTTGTGGTGATAGTCCGCCAGCGCCAGCTCATGCTGCCAAAGCTGGCGCTCATTACTGACGTTATGCGCGACCAGCACAGCATCCCCCATGAAGGTCAGCAGCTCGGACATGGCCCGGGCCGATGCTGGCGCCTCACGAATCATGGAGGGCGTGATACCGGTGAGCGTGGTGAGGAAGGGTGGCAGCGGCAGCCCCGGATTCATCAGGCTGTGATGTGAGTTGGTGATACGGCCCTCTTGCACGCGCACCAGCGCCGCCTCGAAAACACGGCCGCCACGGGCTGGCGTCAGGCCATTGGTCTCCATATGAAGAATGACGAAGGCGCTCATGGGCAGTCTCGGCCGTATCGGGCAAAAACCGGCGCAGCAGCGCAAAAAGAAGCGGTAATCATGAGCACTCGAGTCCTTGAGGCTATATTCGACCAACCGGTCACAAACAGCCAAGAAGGCTAAGGCAAGGCCGGAAGTGTCGCAATTGGCCTTTTCGTAGCGCCGACTGACGGTGAAGACGGCCACCAGCAAATCTGGCTACAGCCGGTAGCAAGGAGACAGAGCAGCCCGTAAAGTTCAGGGCTTGCGCGGCAGGTTTGCTGCGCCTCTTTTCCGGGCCGTCCTTGTTTGTCGGCGCCTTTTATTTGCCGCAGCAGGCGGCTTTTTCGGGAAGTACTCGCCATGTTCGAGGCCGCTGAAGTCGGGCAGAAAATCTCCAGGGAAGACTACAAGGCGCGACTACCGCAGCTGCGCCAAGCCCTGCTCGATGCCCAGTACCAGATTCTGGAACAGGCCCGTTTTCCGGTCGTCATCGTGGTGGGTGGCGTGGACGGCGCCGGCAAGGGCGAAACCGTCAATCTTTTCAATGAATGGATGGACCCGCGCCATATCAGCACCTTCGGTTTCGGCCCGCCTTCCGAGGAAGAAGCCCAGCGCCCGCCCATGTGGCGCTTTTGGCAGGCCCTGCCCCCCAAGGGCCGTATCGGCATGCTCTTCGGCTCCTGGTATACCGATCCCATCGTGGCGCGCACCACCGGCAAAAGCAGTGCAGAAAAGCTGCAGCACGAGATTGATGAAATCTGTGCCTTCGAAAACATGCTCTGCACCGAAGGCGTGGTGCTGGTGAAGTTCTGGTTCCATCTTTCTGAAAGCGCCCAGAAAGAACGTCTGGAAGAGCTGGAAAAAAATCCTGCCACACGCTGGCGTGTAAGCGAGACTGACTGGGAGCGCTTCAAACAGTACAAAACCTTTCGCAAGATTTCAGAAAGTGCGATTGCCGCCACCCATGGCGCGGCGGCGCCCTGGCATATCGTCGAAGGCAGCGATCCCTATTACCGTGCGCTCACCGCCGGAGAAATCCTGCTGCAGGCCATGCAGCAATCCCTGCAGCAGATTGCCCCTCCTGCTATACCGGCAGCTCCTGCTCTGCCCGCCGCAAAGCATGTGCTGCGCACGCTGGATTATTCCTTGAAGATGAAGCGCAAGGAGTATGAAGAGGAGCTGGAAATCTGGCAGGGCAAACTCAATCTGCTCACGCGCGAAAAAGGCTTTGCGAAAAAATCCCTGGTGCTGGTGTTTGAAGGCCAGGATGCGGCGGGCAAGGGCGGCGCCATCCGCCGCATCACCTCTGCTCTGGATGCCCGCCAATACAATGTGATTCCCGTATCTGCCCCCAGCGCCGAAGAGCGCGCCCAACCCTGGCTATGGCGTTTCTGGCATCGTCTCCCACGTCACGCGCATATCGCGATATTCGATCGCTCCTGGTATGGCCGTGTGCTGGTGGAGCGCGTGGAAGGTTTCGCCAGCACCGCGGAGTGGAACCGCGCCTTTGATGAGATCAATCACTTTGAAGAGCAGCTCACGGAAAGCGGCAGCATCGTGGTGAAATTCTGGCTGGCCGTGACCAAGGAAGAGCAGCTGAAGCGCTTCAAGGAACGTGAGAACGTGGCCTTCAAGAATCACAAGATCACGCCGGACGACTGGCGCAACCGCGACCGCTGGGATGATTACGAGCTGGCTGTTGACGATATGGTGGCACGCACCAGCACCAAGCAGGCGCCGTGGACCTTGGTGCCTTCAGATGATGTGGAATACGCCCGCATCATGGTGCTGAAGACGCTTTGTGCCGTGCTGGAAAAAAACATCGGGAAAAAATAGCGCGGCCCGGCGCACCAACACGCGGGCGACACAAACACACATGCAGGCCACGGTGTTTTTCCGCAGAATCAGGCCTTTCCTCATCCCGCTGCCTGCTCACACGCACGGCGGCAGCCGCCACAAGGAATCCGGCATGCGCTCTCTCTTTCTTGTCGCCAGTCTCACCCTGCTGCTGGCTGCCTGCAGTTCGCGCCCGCCTGCGCCCGCAGAAAAACCGGTGGTGGATGCCCGCTATATCCCGGCGGAATGGTCAGCACTGCCGGGCTGGCCCGGCGACCAGCTGAGCGCCAGTTGGGAGGCTTGGCTGCAATCATGCAAACGCCTGCAAAACCGGGCGGACTGGAAGGCCTTGTGCGTACAGGCACAGGCTCTCCAGACACAGGCCGGCAGCGCGCCGGACGATGCCGCCATCCGCGCCTATTTCGAAAACGGCTTCCAGCCCTGGCAGATTGAAAACACCGTGAGCGGCAGCACCGGCCTCATCACCGGTTATTACGAGGCGCTGCTCAAGGGCAGCCGTGAGGCCAAGCCCGGCAGCGTGCCGCTCTATGGCGTGCCCGACGACATGCTCACCATCGAGCTCGGCAGTGTGTATCCGGATCTGAAAAGCATGCGTCTGCGTGGCCGCGTGGCCGGCAATAAAGTGCTGCCTTATTGGAGCCGCGCCGACATAGATGCCGGCCGCGCCGCCCTGCCCTCCACCAAGGTACTGGCCTGGGCCGACAATGCCGTGGATGCCTTTTTCATGGAGGTGCAGGGTTCGGGGCGTGTGCAACTGGAAGACGGCAGCATGATTCGCCTGGGCTATGCCGACCAGAATGGCCAGCCCTATAAATCCATAGGCCGCTGGCTGGTGGATCAGGGCGAAATGACGCTGGATCAGGCCAGTATGCAAAGCATCAGAGCGTGGGCCGAAGCCAATCCCCAGCGCCTGCCGGAGTTGCTCGCCGCCAATCCCAGCTATGTGTTTTTCCGCATCGCCGCCGATGCCAGCGGCGGCCCCATAGGCGCCCTCAATGTACCGCTGACCGATGGCGCCAGCATGGCGGTAGACCCGAAGTTCATCCCGCTGGGCAGTCCGGTCTTCCTCGCCACCACACGACCGGATAACGGGGCTCCGCTCAACCGCCTGATGCAGGCTCAGGATACCGGCGGCGCCATACGCGGCCCGGTCCGCGGCGATTTCTTCTGGGGCTTCGGTGCGGAGGCTGCCGCCACCGCCGGCAAGATGAAGCAGAAGGGCCAGCTCTGGCTGCTGCGACCCAAGGGCATGAGCCCACCCGAGCTGAAGGCGCCCTGAAGAACCGCTCACCCCGCTCTCGCCGCCGCCTGTCCCGGCGGCTTTGTGGCAATTCTGTAGTCCTCCCTTTTTCCCCATAGTCGGCACCGCCATCTATGGGAGAATGCCCGGCCGTAGGGCTCCCTCGCGGGCTTTTCCGCCGCGGAGCCCTGTGTCCAAAACAAGAATAACGGTCCGCCCTGGCGGCCAGTCTTTTCAGGATTCATGACTATGCGAGTGCTTTCCGATTGGCGCCTGCGCGGAGTGCTGGGCTTGGTGGTAGTGGCAGGAGGCCTGGGCTGGATGGCCAGCTCACAATTGCCGGCCCATAGCCCGCTTTCGTCCTGGCCGGCCCGTGTGCTCACGGCGCTGTCGCCGACGGCCACGCCCGCAGCGCTCAAAGCCAGCCTGCTGGCCGACTATGGCAAGACGCCCCTGCATTTCGAGCCCAATGTCGGGCAGACCCGTCAGGATGTGAAATTCCTGGCCCAGGGCGGCGGTTACACCCTCTTCCTGACCAGCAATGAAGCGGTAGTCCGGCTTAGCCGTGATGGCGACAAACCCGCCGCCACCGTGCTGAGGGCCCGTCTGGAAGGCGCCAATCCCAGCCCCCGTGTGAGTGGTCAGCAGCCGCAGGCCAGCTACAGCAATTACTTCATCGGTAACGATCCACAGCAGTGGCATAGTGGCGTCGCCCATTACGGCCGCGTGCATTACAGCAGCGTCTGGCCCGGCATTGACTTGGTGTATTACGGCAACCAGCGCCAGCTGGAATACGACTTCATCGTACAGCCCGGCGCCAATCCCGGCCTCATCCGCATGAGCTGGCACGGCGCCGACAATCTCTTTATCGACAATGACGGCAACCTGATTGCCGAAACCTCACTGGGCCCGGTACGCCAGCACAAGCCTGTGATCTATCAGACCATCAAGGGCCAGCGCAAAACCGTGGAAGGGCGCTATGCCCTTTCCGGCCGCCAGGTGAGTTTTGCCCTAGGTGACTACGACCACAAAGCGGCGCTGGTGATAGACCCCGTTCTGGTTTACTCCACCTATCTGGGCGGCGGCAGTCTGGAAGAGTTCAACCTGACCGGCATTGCCGTCACCGCCAGGGGCAGTGCCTATGTCGCCGGCTATACGGATGACACCAACTACCCGATCACCGATGGCGCCCTGCAGCCTTCGCGCAAGGCCGGCCACAATACTGTGGTCAGCCGTCTCGGCTATACCGGCGCCAGCCTGGTCTATTCCACCTTTATCGGCGGCAGCAGGCCGGACATGGCCAGCAGCATTGCCGTCAATGCGGCCGGCGAAGCCTTTGTTGCCGGCAGCACGCAGGCCACAGACTTCCCGCTAACACCCTCTCCCGGCCTGCCTTACAAGAGCCAGAACACGAATAGCAACGGCACGACTGGCTTTATCACCAAACTGGCCGCCGACGGTAAATCCATCATCTATTCCACCTATCTGGGCGGCAACGGTAGCTTGAGCGTAGGCGGCGACCACATCACGGCCATCGCACTGGACGCCAGCGGACAGGCCCATGTCACCGGCGACACCGATAGCACCGACTTCCCGCATACCACGGTCCCGGGCAAGCCGGCCGGCAGTCGCAGCGGCTTTGTCAGCATCCTGAATGCCAGTGGTGAAAGTCTGGTGGCCTCCACTTATCTGGGCGGCAACGGCAATGAGCAACCCAATGCCCTGAGCCTGGCCGGCGGCGACATCTTTGTCGCCGGCACCACCACCAGCACCAATCTCATGGCCAATAGCAATGCCGGAGGCAAGGACGCTTTTGTCAGTCGTCTGAGCAGCGATCTCCAGACTCTGCGCTACACACGCTATATCGGCGGCAGCAATGACGACGAGGGCCGGGGCGTAGCCGCCGACAGCAGCGGCAATGTCTGGATTGCTGGCAGCAGTAAAAGCAGCAACTTCCCGGTTATGGCCCCACCCGCCGGCCTGCCCAGTGAAGGCAGCAAAGTTGAGGGCACCGAGACAGCCTTTCTCGCCCGCCTCGACAATAGCGGCGTCCCCAGCTACTCGACCTTCCTCGGTATCAGCGGCAAAGCCACTGCGCTAGGTCTCAGCAGCGGCGGCCAGGTGGTAGTGGCCGGCCAGATGACCGCGGCCTTCAACCCTCTGCACCCTCTCAGCGAGGTCATTACCACTGACAGCAGCAATGCGTTCATACGCGTGCTGGGCAGTGATGGCAGCCTGCTCATTTCTACGCCCTTGGGCGGCAGCCACAGTGATGAAACGATTACGGCTCTGGCACTGGATCCTGCCAATGGCCTCTACGTCACCGGCAATACCCGCAGCAATAATTTCCCGCAGCTTAACCCGGCCTATCCCTTCTCCGGGGAAGTCGCCAGCAATGGCTTTGTCAGCAAGATCACGAACGGCCCGCGCATCACCCTGCTGCAGTCCAGCAGCAGTACCGGCATCAACAAGGACTTCACGCTGAGCTGGGAAACCATAGGCGCCAGCAGCTGCCGCTGGGATGACGAGAGCATTGACGTGACCGACCCTGCGAAAGGCAGTCGCACGCTGCAAAAAAGCAGTACAGCCCTCTATGAGTTCACGCTGACCTGCCAGAGCAGCAGCAATGGCCCCAGCAGCGCCACCGCCACCGTGAAAGTCGTGGCGGCACCTACGGCCAGTCTCAGCGTGACGCCCAACCCTATCGCCATTGGCGAAACCGGACTCATCAGCTGGGTTAGCACGGATGCCAGCAGTTGCTACATCACAGGCACCATCGCCGATCCTGATGGGGGCGATGACATCGTCAAGAGCATTGCCGTGGTTCTCAATGGCAGCAATGAATATGAACCGACGATAGCAGGCATCCAGACCTACACGCTGACCTGCGCCGGCCCGGGCTCCAGCACCAGCGCCACCGCCACCGCGGTCGTGGATATCAAGGGCAGGCCCACGCTTAGCCTGCAGGCCATACCCTCGGCTGATCCACTAGTGCTGGGCGTGAGCGGCTCCAATACGGTGACCTACAAATGGAGTGGCGAAAATGTGGATAGCTGCACGGCCACTGGCCCCCTGACAGGCGCACAACCCACCAGTGCAGCCGCGATGGTAGTGACCATGACCGCTGCCGGTGCACAGACCCTGAAGCTGATCTGTACCGGCCCCTCCGGACTCCAAGTCACCAAGTCGGTTACCGTCTCCGTGCTGGACCCGGGCAGCCCACCCGCTATCACCAGCTTCACGAGCACGGCACCTCCCGGTGGCATCGCGCTGTATCGCAGCTTCACGCTGAACTGGGCCGTCAGCAATGCCCAGAGCTGCTCGGCCTCGTCTACGGCGGGGGCCGGCACCACCGAGGGCCCCGGCAGCTGGACCGGCAGCAAGGCTCTGAGCGGCAGTGCCACAGTGACGCCGCAGGCTCCAGCGGCGCATAGCTATACGCTCACTTGCACGGGGCCGGGAGGCCCAAGCAGCTCGACTATCCCGGTTCAGGTCGCCATGCCGGACCCCGCCAAGGTCAGCGCCCTGCTGCTTTCCCCCAGCACCATCTCCTTGGGCCAGAGCACCACCGTAAGCTGGCAATCTACCAATGCCGATAGCTGTGTGGCCTCGGGCGACTGGAGTGGCGACAAGAGCACATCGGGCAGCACCCTGCTCAAGCCCACCCGTCAGGGCAGTCTCGCCATCACCCTGACCTGTACAGGTTACGCCGGCAGCGACAGCAGCAATGGCCACAAAACGGTGACCTTGACTGTGACCGCACCTGCCAGCACCGGAGAAGACACGGGCGGCGGTGACAGCGGCGGCGGCCCGGTCGACTGGCTGCTGCTCTCCGGTCTCGCCCTCCTGGGCCTGGCCCGCCGGCAGCAGCGCTGAACCGGCCGCAATAAAAAGCCCCGCATTGCGGGGCTTTTTTTATGCGGCGCCACAGGCACCAGCAGAACACAGTCTCAGATATTCCGGCTTCAAATATCCCGCCTATATATTCCGCCTATATATCCATAGGCGCGCCAAAACTCAGACTGAATACCACTTCGTTCAGCGGCACCTCACCTATGGTCTGCGAGAAATCCAGATCCCCGTTCATGACACCGGCCGAAGCGCCCACCCATACGCCTTCGGACACATTCACATGCAGATCGGCATGCACATACGCCATCACCGTGGCATCGGTATCCTTGCCACCTATCTGCACGGTTACCGGCTGACCATTGATGGTGAAGGTTTCTTCCACCGGATCAGAAGATTGCGAGCCATACACAAAGGCCGGCCCCGCACTGGCACTGAGCCGTACACGCGGTCCGAAATTGACGGCGCCGTAAAGTCCCATGGCGGTCTGAAAAATCACCAGATCAGTTTTCACGGCCACACGAGCCGTGGTGCCGCCATCAACACGCACGGCATAGGCCACATCGGGCGAGGTCCAGCCTAGAGCAGCGCCCGCCTCCCAGCCGAATTCCACCACGCCTTTATGCCAGGGCGACTGCGCGGCAAAGCGGCCATACAGAATGTCATCATCGAAATCACCAGTGATGGCGGCGCCGCTACCATCATCCACCGGCACGCCACCTTCTTTCAGACTGGCCATACCCACGGAGCCGGTGGCAAACACCGTCTGTCCCGACACGGCCCCGGACATGGCCAGCAAAGCCAATCCTGCCCCTGTCATCAATCGTGCTTTCATCTGCTCTTCCCTGTCGGCTGAGAAACATAGCCGGGATAGTACATTCAGGCCTGCACGACTGCACTTGTCATGCGGGACAGCCGACACGGCCCCGCCGCCGCTTTACAGCTCGAGCGCTTTATCACAAGGTCGAACCCTTATGTTGCCGGCAGGAAACCCCATGCATCCTCACGAAAAAAAACTTCACGCCTTTACCGATGATGTTCTCGCCGATCATGACGCCGTGGCCATTGCCGACCTCATACGCAGCGGCAAGATTGCCGTACAGGAAGTCACCGCCGCCGCTATCGCACGCGCGCAAAAAGTAAATCCTGTACTCAATGCCATTCAGCTGGAAAGCTTCGACCGAGCCTTGCGCAATACGTCCGCACCCCGCGCCGGGGCCTTTGCCGGCGTGCCAACTTTCATCAAGGACAATACCGATTTGCAGGGCCTGCCCAGCAATCAGGGTTCGCAGGCAGTGAATGCACAACCGGCACGCGCGCACGGGGCTTTCGCCAAACAGTTCCTGGCCCAGGGCATTATCCCGCTAGGCAAAAGCAGCATGCCGGAGTTCGGCTTCAACGCCAGCACCGAATATGCTGACCGCCCGCCCACGCGCAACCCATGGCATACGGATTATTCCAGCGGCGCATCATCCGGCGGTTCGGCGGCCTTGGTCGCTGCCGGCGTTGTGCCGATTGCCCATGCCAATGATGGCGGCGGCTCCATACGCATTCCCGCCGCGGCCTGCGGTCTGATCGGCCTCAAACCCACACGCGGGCGCTTGGTTGACTCTGAAGCGGCACGCGCCCTGCCCATCAATATCGTGGCCGACGGCATCGTCAGCCGCAGCGTGCGCGACACCGCACATTTTTATGCCGATGCCGAAAAGTATTTCCGCAATCGCAAGCTGCCTGCCATAGGCCTGATTGAACATCCGGGAAAAAAGCGCCTGCGCATAGGCGTGGTTTTCGATTCCATCACGGGCCAGGCCACCGATGCCGCTACCCGCGCCACGGTGCAGGAAACCGCGAAACTGTTAAGCGATATGGGCCACCATGTGGAAGCCGTGCCGCTGCCCATAGGCCCGGGCTTTGCGCAGGATTTCAGCATCTACTGGGGCATGTTGTCGTTTCTGGTATCCAGCTTCGGCAAGAAAATCATGAGCCCGGATTTCAATGTAGCCGAGGTGGACAATCTGACGCGCGGCCTCGCCGGCCTCTACCGCAAGAACGCCCTGAAAACACCGCTGGTGCTTTACCGTCTGCGCAAATCGGCCCAGGTCTATGCCCACTTTTTCCGCGACTGGGATCTCGTGCTCTCGCCCGTGCTGGCACATACCACCCCCGAGCTGGGCTGGCTCTCACCGGCTCAGGATTTCGATACGCTGTTTGATCGCCTGCTGAAATACGTGAGCTTTACGCCGCTCAATAATGCCGCCGGCAGCCCCGCCATTTCCCTGCCCATGGGCACCACTGCGCAAGGGCTGCCCGTGGCCGTGCATTTCTCGGCACGCCATGGTGATGAGCGAACGCTGCTGGAGATTGCTTATGCGCTGGAAGAGGCACGGCCGTGGCGACGCATACAGGATGCCTGCTGAAGCCCTAAAAAAGGGATCTACATCTTTAACTCCCTAAGCATTGCTTTCGCAATTGTCGCCCCGGCGAAGGCCGGGATGACAGAGCACTTAGGGAGTGATGTATATAAATCCCTAAAAAAAGCCCCGCGATTGCGGGGCTTTTTTTCATCACACGGAGCCTTCGTAAGGCCGCGCATGGCTACGTTCGTCCGGCAGGATTTTAGCCACGATATCCAGATACGGATTAGCTGGCGTGCGGCGCAATTCATTTTCCAGCGCCTGTACGGCAGCGGCCGTCTCCCGGCTTGAATAGAGAAGAGCCGGCTAAGGCAGGACAGCCAGCCAGCCAGCTCCAGCAATGACTGGAAAACCGGGCAGAAATGGCCGCAGATGCCGTCTCAGGAAAAATCGCGACGCAGGGCCGCGGCCAGCTGACTGAGGCAGTAGTCATACATACCGGCAATACGATCACGCTGCTGCTTGCGCTTGCGCGCCGGCATCGTCAGCGGCAGACAAAAGCGTGCACTCCAGCGCACCAGACTGTGGCCCTGCTCCTGAGGCAGCACCAGAAAGGTGGAGAGATAGCGGTTCTCTACGCCCAGACCTTGCGCCTCGATAATGGAATAGCTGTACCGGCGGCCAGCATGATCCAGCGCCTCCAGACGTTCGCGCGTCACGCTGCCATCCGCCACGGCAAGAATGCGCACTGCCTCACCCACTCCCAGCCCTTCAACGCGACAGCTGAGCACGCCCGGCAACCAGGCTTGCAGGCCCCCGAAATCCCCCGCCAGCTCCCATACCGTGTCGGCAGCGTGCGTAAACCGGCGCTCCACCTCCAACTCCAGCGTGACCATGGTCCGTATCATCACTCCCCCTTGCCCCGCACCTGACTCCGGCCTGCTGCTTTCCCACGCCCTAAGTTTTCATTGCACCAACGAAGGCCGGCAATATGCCGGCAAATCTGCTGCAGAAAGCAGGCCAGTCAGCAACTCAAACACCGCGCCCGGCGCACCATGCTGACCGCCCGCTTGCCTTGGCCTGCAGGAGAACGCTATACAACGCCGGCCGACACGTCACCTCAAGCATGACGGCGGCTTTCTCCGGGGGGAGCAATGCCAATCAGGAATCGCAGCGCCGCCATCTTCACGTTGATGATGGCGGCCTGCAGCAGTGCAAGCGCACAGAACACACAAAGTCTGCAGAAATGTCTGGCCGCCTTCGACGGCATAGTCTGGAGCCTGCCCTATTCACCCCGCCTTAGTGCCGGCAACTGCCACAGCAGTGCAGACAGCGCCGACATCGAATTTTTCATGCACGATGTGCTGGATGCCGACGAGCGCGGCCTTGATTACGAAGCCCGTTACGCCGCCGAAAAAAAAGCGGCCTTTGCCTTTTTTGAGCAACTGTTCCAGCGCCATGGCTATCGGCTGGAAAGCACCGAGGTCGCCAGCGACAGCTCCGTGCCTCATGTCCAGCAGGCGGTATTCCAGCGCTCCAGCGGTGAGCGTATCGAATACAGTGCCGCATCCAATGTTTGCCGCCTGAAACTGAAAAAGGCGGGCCGACCATGAAATATCTGCGCTGGCTACCTTTGGTGCTTGTGCTGATTGCGGCGTGGAATATGAATCTGCGCCCACACATCATCAATATGGATGAAGAGCTGGATATTCCCGACCCCGCCGTGGAGACCATGACCCAAGATCACAGTGAGGCCTGGGGCGGCATAGACCGCTGGGCTTATCCCGGTCTTGAATCCTGGCGGGTGGTGAGACGTCTGGAAACTGCCGGCTTCACTTGCACGGCACCGCAAGACACGGCCGTGGGCGGCGTGCCGCAATCCGGCCTGCACCGCCTGCGTTGCAGCCAGGAAAAAAGCTGGCCCCTGTCACGCCAGCTCAGTCTGGAAATTCTTGTCAGCTACGATTTGCCCGGCGGTGGCCGACTGCAATCTGCCCATGCACAAAGTGCGATAAAGCCCGCTGCATGGCGGGAAAAACTGGCCAGCCTGCTGCGTCACCTGCACTTCCTTGAACCTGAAAAATTGCAGGTGACAGGGCTGCAAGCCGCCAGCACGGATGATCTGGCGCGCATCGTCGCCAATGCTCTGCTCAACACCTACTGGGAATCACTCTGCAACGGCAATACACGCATGAGTTGCAATAGCGTACTGAGCCAGCGCGGCAAAGAAGGCTTCGTGGCGGCGCCCACTACGGCGTGGAAAGTGAGCGATCTGCGCGAACTGGGCTTCCAGCTTGCCAATATCGGCTTTGCCCTCAGTGGCCGCGTGATCGAGCGTGATAATTATCTGCCGATACGTGTCGATGGCGATCAACTCTGGGTGAACATGGAGCGCCTCGACCTCGCTGGCCACACCGAAAAACTGGCCATAGAGCTTGATGCGGTGGGAGCACAGCCCATTCGCCTGCGCCTCGAAGGCCGCAGCGGTGCGCGCGAGTTTGCACTCGCCGGCAAAAACACCACCTATAACGGCGATCATGTGCAGTGGCTGTTTCCACTCATGGCCGGCGTCTTCGTCAATGCTGATGACGAGCTTGAGGCCTCTGGCGGACGCAAGGCGATCTGGCTGTATCCGCAGGACATGGATGAAACTGGCGACAATCTGCGCCGCTTCAGCGAAAAAACCACATTCATAGATCCCGGCTTTCAGCCGCGCTTGCTGCGTGCCTATATCGATTTCCTGCTGCAGGACAATTCGCCGGAGGCCGCGCTCAAATTGCAGCCCCCGCTGCAAACAGCCGATCGCATGGCCGCCGCCTTACAACGCAGTGGTATTGGTGCCCTGCTGCCCGCCGCAGAGGCCGATACCCTGATACAGCAGCACTATGCCGGTCCGGAAAAAGTACTGGCACGCGCCGCCTGGGCGCTATACCGCTGTGAAAAAAGCACGGGGCAGCCGCTTATGGACGCCGACTGCTGGGCGCGCATCCAGCAACAGGACCGTGCCGCCAGCGCACTTCTGCAAGAAGACCTGCAAGTGCAAATGCAGATTTATTCCAGGCTGGATGCTGACAACCCGGTGCAGCAACGTCTGCGGCGCTTGGCCGCGGCCTATGCGCAGACGGGAGCACCGTAATGAAGCGCAGCAGCCTCATACGCATCATCCTGCTGGCAGGCATTGCCGCCGCCTTTATCATCGGACCACTGCTACAACTGAAATGGTTCAGCGGTGACATGCCCGGCAGCCCCTATTATTCGGAACCGCCCAAGCCCTCTGATTTTGTGGTGCGCAAAGTCGATGCCAGCGCGCAAAGCTATACCGTGCACTGGCCGGCAAATCGTGGCGACAAAACTCCCGCTCTCGATTTACGCATAGCCCCCACCGACTGGTTCACCGCCTATTCCGGCGACGGGCCCATGGAAATTCGTGAGGAAGGCGGCAGCCCAAAAGGGATAGGCCTCACACTCCTGTATCCCTCGGTCGATAGTCCGGGCCGCGGCAGTCTTTGCCGGGAAACAAGCGATAGCAGCGATGCGCCCGACACACTTTTCAAAAGCTGCCAGGCGGCCTTGGCCCAGCTCAAGATGTCGCGCAATGACAGCGACTGGAATATCGGCCACTTTCTGCGCGGCGAAGAAAAGCTGCCCTCGCAGGAGGGCACCCGCTATGAAGACCGCAGCACACGCGGACTGCTGACGTTCTGGGTCAAGCACGACAAAAACAGTGGTGAGCAGGAATTTGCCGGCTGGTCCTGTGCCGACAGTGAAGCGGCCACCCGCACTGAAGTCCTGCGCTATTTTGCGTTCCCCCCAAAAGGCGCTGCGGAATGCTTTCGCCCGGTGAGCTGGTGGGCGCGCTGGCGGCCAGACTGGTTCGGCTATGAACAAGAGCCGCTATATCTGGATTGCCAACCCTATGGCGGCTGCAGCGCCTATTTCTTTTTTCAACAGCGCATCGTTGAAATCCATTACGAATACACCGCACCACGTGAGGCCGCCGAAGCGCGTACGGCCCTGATCTTGAGCGGCTGGCAGCAACTGGAACGTGCACGTCGCCGCGCGGCACCGCACACAGAACAAGGCACAGGACAGGAAGAAAACCGAGCGCATGATCTCGCTGCCGCCAAGGCACAACTGGGAAGCTGCGTCACTCTCTCTCGCCAGGCTGCAGACTGGTCTGCACGTCGCGAAAGCTCACGCGACGGCCTGAGCCCAGGCAATGCCGCTTATTACCTCAAGGCCAGCTGTCGGCAAGTGGCGGAGAGCGCCCTCGGGGTGGCGCCCACCCAACCCGCCGTTGCGCTGCCTTTATTGCGCGACGTCATTCCTGCATTGCAGCAGTCCTCAGCATTACAGGGCAGCAATCGTGAATTGCTGGCCCGTCTCTATGCCGCTTATGTAAAAGCACTGGAGGACAGTGGCCAGAGTGAGTCTGCTGAAATGCTGAGTGCACAGCTGCTGGCCATAGCGCAGGCCGACAGTCTGGGCAGCACGGCAAGGGATCGCATCCACAGCCTGCTGCAAAAAGCCCTGACGCTGTCGCATCAGCAAGGCAATGCCGTTGCAGCCGAAACCAGAAATACCCTGTTCCGTTTGCTGGACCGTTATTACAGCGAGCCGGCCGACTACGCCGTCTGGTTAAGCGCCTACCAAGGACTGATTGATGATATTGCTGCCAGTCAGGGGCAAGACAGCGCAGCGCTGCTCGAGCCCCTGCGCAATCTCGGCTGGAAAACGTGGCGTGATGGCGACTTTGCTGCCCTGAAAACCACCGCCGACCGGCTCACGGCGGTGATGCTGGCGCAGCCTCTGCCGGGCAATGGCTCAGATGCCGCCAGCGAGGCCGCACGCAAAAACGAAACAGGCGCCTTTGATGCCGTCTTTTTCTATCGCAACTACGGTTTTCACGAACGTCGCCTGAGTGAAGCAAGCACATTGATGGCGCCCCTGCTCAGCCGCCTGGATAAAACCTTGGGCCCGGCCGCCAACGTGACCAAGGCCGCGCGCTTTCATGCGCAGGAAGTGCAGACAGGACGGCCACAATCAGGGCCGGTCGGTGGTGGCTTTCTCGGATATTGAGCCGGGGCTGGCCGCAAAAATCAGGCCGGGGCGGTAATGACGCGATTGCGGCCTTCGCCCTTGGCCTGGTACAGCGCCATATCGGCCTGTTTCATGAGCTCACGGCTGCCTTCCATGGCGACGGGAATATGCGCCGCCACACCGATGCTGATCGTCACCGGCAAGCGTTTTCCGTCCACCTCGAAATTCATTTCCTGCACCGCCAGCCGAATGCGCTCTGCCACGACGCTGGCGCCCTCGGCCGATGTTTGCGGCATGACAATGCAGAATTCTTCGCCGCCATAACGCGCCACATGATCAATGGGCGCGCGCACCGCTTCCATGAATACCGCCGCCACCTGCCGCAGACAGTCATCGCCCACCTGATGCCCCCAGTCATCGTTGAAGCGCTTGAAGTGATCAATATCCAGCAACATCACCGCCACGCTGTCGTGATAACGATAAGCACGCGCATATTCTTCCTGCAGCACACGATCCAGATAGCGGCGATTGCGCACACCGGTGAGCTGATCGGTGGCGCTCAACTCCTCCAGCTTGGCATTGGCCGCCTGCAATTCTTCGGTACGCGCACGTACCCGCTGCTCCAACATTTCATTGGCACGGCGCTGCGCCAGCAGAGTTTCCTCCTGGGCGCGAAACCGCAGGCGGCGTTCCTCATTGATACGCTCCACAATGGCGAAGGCCAGCAGGATGACTTCCAGCGTGGTGCCCACCTGTGTGGCATTTTCAGTGAGGAAGTTGGAAGGCAGTACATCAAATTTATTAAGCGAGAGCACTACGCCACCGAGCAGCATGGAGCCCCAGGCAATGGTATAGAGCCGTGCCGAACGATCACCCTGGCGCCAGCACCAGAGCCCGGCAAAGAGCAGGAAGACACAGGAAAGACCGGCCACCACGATCATCGCGCGCATGAGCAGGTCATAACGCACAAAGAAGGCCGCCACGGCCATCAGCACGGCAATAACCACCACAGCCACGGTGGCGCGGGAAATACGTGGCAACAGCTCCTGCATACGCATGAAGCGCAAGGTGAACAGCCCACCAAAGGCCACCGTACCCGCCAGCGCCACCAGCAGCACACTGTCATTCCAGTGTGTTGCTGTAGGCCATACAAACTGGAACGTCAGGCCTTTCAGGCTGGCTAGAAATAGCGTCATGCTGAAAATGAAGAAGGCGTAGTAGAGATAGGTGCGATCACGCAGGGCGAGAAAAACAAAAAAGCTGTACAGCACCATAAGCCCCATGATGCCGAAAAAGAGACCATGACCCAGCAAATGCCATTGGTCCTGCTCGAAATAATGACGCTCATCCCACAGCGCCAGCGGCACTTGCAAGGAGCTGGTCGAGTGCACTTTGAGCAGCACCGTCAGCGGCTCACCCGCCGTCAGCCTGAGGGGAATAAGAAAGAACCGATGTTGCAGCGGGCGCGCCTTGAAGACGTGTTTGTCACCCAGGGCGTAATGCGCCTGCAACTTCTCGCCCTGATAAACCCAGACATCCACCTCATCCAGCACCGGATAGGAAATTTCCAGCAGCTGCGCAGGCTGCGCCTGCGCCGGATTACTCAGGTGCAGGCGCAGCCACCAGGCCGAACGACTGTAGCCGCGGTTGAAAGCGACATCAGGGTTTTGCTGCCAGAACTTTGCCGGCAGCGCCATGACCTGTTCTGCACTCAGGCCATTCCTGTCGTCCTCAACAAATTGCAGCTGGCGACCCGCCCCCGTGCTGTACTGCCCGGCAGGCAGGAAGATATCGGCCCGAGCCGTGGCAGCCAGACAGCAGAGCAGCAGAAAGAGACAACGCATCATGGGTATGGTTTTTATTTTTGTGGGAAGACTGAAAACGCTCCTAGCAAGCATGCAGTCGGCATGAACGACACTCAAGCCAACACCGATGGACCGCAGGCTCTCAGGATGACGCTGCGGACACGATCACAAAGAATTCCAGACCACGACTCACCCCAGACCCAGAAACACAAAGGCCCGCTTGCGCGGGCCTTGTCATGGCGAGTCAGAGCAGCTGTATCAGGCTGATGCAGCCTCGGCATCCGCCCGGCGCAGTTCCGCCAGCAGTGCATCCTTGTCCAGCCAAAGCTGGTTCACCCATTGCTGGAAGGCAGCACGATAGTTTTCGTCCTGATCGTAGTTACGGCCTATGAACTGGGCCGGAATCTCCTGCTTCTCGATACGCACGACAATCCTGCTCACCTGACCGGAGAGCAGGCTCCATAAGGTCGGGCGGCCTTCCGGATAATGAATGGTGACATCCACCATCGCCTTGAGTTGCTCGCCCATGGCATCCAGCACAAAGGCAATGCCGCCGGCCTTGGGCTTGAGCAGGTACTTAAAGGGGGACTTCTGCTGCGCATGCTTTTCCGGTGTGTAGCGTGTGCCTTCCAGAAAATTGAATACGGAAACCGGATTGGTCTTGAAACGGTCGCAGGCGCGGCGCGTGGTGATCAGGTCCTGGCCTTTTTTCTCGGGGTGTTTGGCGAGGAATTCCTTGCTGTAGCGCTTCATGAAGGGGAACTCCAGCGCCCACCAGGCCAGACCAATCACCGGCACCCAGATCAGCTCTTTCTTGAGAAAGAACTTGAGCATGGGAATGCGCCGATTGAACTGGTATTGCAGCGCGAAGATATCCACCCAGCTCTGATGATTGCTGGTGACCAGATAGGAGTGCTGCATATCCATGTCCTGCAGGCCCTGCACATCCCAGCGTATATTCTGCATGGCATGCATCCACCAGCCATTCACGGCAATCCAGCAGCTGGCAATCGCATGCATGACATCGCGTATGCCGCGCTGCACCGCCTGAACGGGCAGCAAGACTTTTATAAAGGCGAGAATGAACAGCGGTGTGCACCAGAAAATGGTGTTAATCGCCATCAGCAGGCCGGCAATAAGCCCCTTAAGGGGCGTGGGCAGGAATCGCAGCACGGTCAGGTCCTTGAGCAAAAAAGGGCTGACCGAAGCTTATGGACTGGGAAACGAATGGCAAGCCCCGGAGGGGCCAGTTACTGGCTCCTCCGGCATGGCGCCCTGAAAAGCCAAGCAAGACCGGCGCCTTTCCGGCTGCACTCAGCCAGCGGCCAGCACCGCTTCCAGATTGGCGAGACACATGGAATACATGGCGGCAATGCGCTCGCAGGCGCGCGGGCCTTTTTCAGCAGGGATTCCGTCCGGCAAGCGGAAGCGTGCGCTCCAGGTCACGCGACAAGCGGCCTCGCCCTCCGGAATCACGCAGACGGTGCCGAAGTATTCGCTGCTGGCATCAAAACCACGCGCGGCCTGAATGGAATACACAAAACGGCGCTGCTCCGGAGAAAACTCTTCCAGACGCTCACGCGTTACGCTGCCATCCATTACATCGACAATACGCTCGGCATTTCCGCCTTTATCGACGGCACCTTCGCCCTCGACACGGCAGGCCAGTACACCCGGCATCCACGACTGCAGACCGCCGAAATCACCAATGATGGCCCAGACCTTATCGGCGGAATGGGCATAGTTTTTTTCAACTTGGAATTCCAGCACTTTCTTAGCTCCTGTCCTGCTTAAGGGCGACCCGCTCCACGACGAGCCGCCGCGCGCCTTATTTGCTTTTACCGTGCTCTTTGCCGTAATGACGACGCAGGAAACTCTCCAGACTCATCATGCCGGGGTGCCGCGCGCGCAAAGGTGCCAGATCAAAATGCCAGCCCACCGTATTGTTCCAGACAAATTGCCGCGCTGATTCGGGATTGGTCAGGCGCAGGAAGAATCGGGTCAGGGCCTTGATGGTGGGCAGCGCCGGCAGGCCGGTCACGCGGCGGTAGATGGCCAGCATTTCTTCCGGCGTCACTGAATCACTGGCCACATCCACCGACTTGCCGATAAAAAATTCCGGATGGGAAAAGATGTCGGCGGCGAACCAGGCAATGTCTTCCACCGTAATCATGTGAAAGCTGACACCCTTGTCGAGCAGGCCGGCAATCATGGGCAGTACAAAGGCCGGGCTCATTTTTTGTTTGCGCCCGCCCAGCATCACCGGCTCCACAAAGTTTTCCATAAAGAAAACTTCGCGCAGGAAAGTGCGCGGCAGACCCAGAGAGTCCACGCACTTTTCAATTTCATATTTGCTTTGGAAGTGCAGCACGCCCTCGGCATTGTCGCAATTGGCCACCGAGGTCTGCACGAAGTGGGCAACGCCGGCCTTGTGCGCAGCCCGCGCCAGCTTGCAGCCCTGCGCGACTTCGCGCTCGTAACCCACGCCTTTTTCCCAGAAATTCTGCAGCGCGAACACGCCGTAGGCGCCGGCGCAGGCACGCTCCAGCGAAGCCTCGTCATCGAGATCACCCGCCACCACCTCCACGCCCAAGGCCGCCAGCGCACGGCCGGCGGCCTTGGCAGGATCACGCGTGAGCGCACGCACCGTAAAACCTTGTTGCAGCAGCAAAGGCACCAGCGCGCCGCCTTGGGAGCCGGTGGCACCGGTTACCAGAATGAGTTTCGACATTAAGCGCTTCCTGTGTCGTTGTTTTATGACCAAGCCGATTTATGACCGAGCGGTCGGCATCCTGCCAGCGATAGCCTGCTCCGGCAAGGCGGTCGGCCTGGCCTCCCGCCGGGCGACCTTGGCCTAAGGCGGTTTTTACATGGCTCATTTGCAAGGCGCCCCAGGGGAGCGGGGTTTGGGAAGCGGCGAGAACAACCGTCAGTGACAGCCCCCGAGCCGCCAGTAAATGCGCAGCCCGGGAGGCAGGATCAAGAAAGGGGATTGAAGAGGTGTGACGCACACTGACGGACTGGCCTACTGCCGCCTCTGCCAGCAAAAGCTGCGCCGGGGTCAGTGCTCGTCGGTGTAGTGAAAGATCAGCACTTGGCAAACATCATCGCTCGTCTGCCAGCTGAGGTCTGTCCCCGGCTCTGTACACTTTCTCACGCTGAGGAGGCGGCCCCTTGTGCTCAGTGTAAGGCGCTGCCAGTCAGCGATCTCATCATCGGCGGTTTCCCATACGCCATCATCACCCGCACCGCGGTAAAGCACCTGCAAACGGCCATCACTGAGAGACTGCAAGCGGATATAACTACTGCGAACATCGTCGGCACTGAGCCAGATCATGTCTGCGCCGATACCTTCATAGGTTTCCGTCCCGATGAGCACTCCATTGCTGTCATAACGATATTGGTCATAGCCCTGCACATAGCAGAAGGGATTGTTCAGCGCCGGACTGTAGACGACCTTGTTCAAACGCCCCCCGCTCATCATCGCCTGCGCACGGATGCCGTCGTAAATCTGCACCATCGCCGAGCCGCAGGAATTCTGACCCAGACTGATGGACAGACCGTCACTGACAGGAGATGGCGCTATGCCACAGAGGTTGCCGCAGGAAATCTGTAGGGATGCTTCTGTTTTTGTGAGCACGCATGTCTCGCCACACAGACGCAGACCGCTGGCATCAGCCTCGATGCTGTAATTGGCAATCACTGGAGCCTCATTGAGATCGGCCAGGATGGTGATCAGATCGCCGGCGTTAAGATACGGCTGCCAGCCCAGCATGCTGATGGCATTGATATCATCCAGCGTGGCTGTTTCCGGACGAAAATGATTCAGCAGCTCATCCGTAAAATAAGCCCCGGAGATTTCTGCCCGCACCATCCCGGCCAGCGCATGGCGAGCCGTGCAGAGCGCGGCCGACACGCCAAGGAATGCATCCGGGCCAAAGCCCACAGGGCTCACGTACGAAGCGGTCTGGAAACGGCAGCGCGTTCTGGCTGTGCGCCAGTCATCTGCCGTGCCCCAAACGCCGTCATAACCTTGATACTGCGTCGTCGTTACCACTTCTTCGTCGGTCGCGCTGTCCTTGGTGTAACGATGCTGCACCACGGTCTGGCCATTGCCGTCCTGCACATCCACCCAGGAGAGCCCCACAGTCTGTGGCGCCGTGGCGGTGGCTGGCGCGGTATCACTGCTACCGCCACAGGCCGTCAGGAAAAGTGAAAACAAAAAAGGCAGGACGAAAGCTGAAATACGCACGGAGAATCCTTATGGTTCTGGCTGATCACAAACGGTGCAGACTCTAGCAATCGTCCGCAACCACGGATATCCGTAATGCCCGCAATGACAAGCGACAGCACTGCTACCATGCATCACCACATTTTCATCGACAGCCCCTCATGAGCATTCGCTGCGATCTCTTCTGTCGCGTCATCGATAACTACGGCGATATCGGCGTGTGCTGGCGGCTGGCGCGCCAGCTGCAGCGCGAGCACGGCGTAGCACTAACGCTATGGGTGGATGATCTGACTGTATTTGCACGGCTGGCGCCCGGGCTGGATACGCAGGCCGCCGCGCAATCCCTCGATGGACTCACGGTACGGCACTGGCGTGATGATGCCGCCATCAATGCTGTGCCCGGCCAGCTTGTCATCGAGGCCTTTGCCTGCGAACTGCCCGCCGTCTTTGTCGCCGCCATGGCCGCGCAGAGCCCGCCTCCGGTCTGGCTGAATCTGGAATACCTCTCCGCCGAAAGCTGGGTGGAGGACTGCCACGGACTCGCCTCCGTGCATGCCGCTACTGGCCTGCCCAAGCACTTCTGGTTTCCGGGCTTCACCGCTCGCACCGGCGGCCTGCTCCGTGAGGACGAACTGCTCTCCCACCGCGACCGCTTCCAGATGGACTCCGCCGCCGAGGCCGCTTTCTGGCAGCGTATCGGCGTGCCCGACGCACCTGCCTTCCAGCGCCGCGTCTCCCTTTTTGCCTACGAGAACCCCGCCATCGCCGGTCTGCTGACGGCCTTGGCCGAAGACCGCGAACCCGCCTTGCTGCTGGTGCCGGAAGGCCGGGCACTAGGGGATGTGGCCGCTTGGGCAAAGGCCCGCTCTCTCAATAACAGCCACGACTCTCTTAGCAATAGCCGCAGCGCTCTCAACAACAGCCTCGGCGCGCTCAAGGCCGGTGACCGTATCGAGCAGGGCAGCCTGACCGTGGCCGTACTGCCCCTGCTGGCCCATGAGGATTACGACCGCCTGCTCTGGGCCTGCCCGCTCAATGCCGTACGAGGCGAAGACTCCTTTATCCGCGCGCAGTGGGCCGGTCATCCCCTGCTCTGGCACATCTATCCGCAGGAGGAAGAGGCGCATCTGGCGAAGCTGGAAGCCTTTATCCAGCAAGTGGAGCGGCAGACGGCCATGCCTGCCGTCTGGGCCGAGGCTATGCGGGCCTGGAATAAAGGGGATGCGCGTCCCGAACTCTGGGCCGCGCTAGTCGCCGACCTGCCCCAGTTGGCCCCGCCCGCCAGGGACTGGAGCCGGCATTTGGCCGGCCAAACCGACTTGGCCAGCGGGGTGATGCACTTTTATCGCAGGCAGTAAGGGGCTGTTGCCGTTTCGCGCCATACGTCGCTGGGAGCGGTTTTGGCTCAGCGCAAGGAGAGAGATGCGTGGTGTTTGCTTTACAAGAGCATTCCACACGAGCCTTGAGCGGCGCTGGGATGGGCCAAAACCGACCCAGCCCGAAGGGTTGCCGCCTGATTGTCCGCCATGCGGCGTTACTCCCTCCTCGCGTGGAATGACCATGCCACGTCGGTCGTGCCTTACCTGGCGGACAATCAGACGGCAACGCCGCATGGCGCGAAACGGCAACAGCCCCTAGAATAGCGCCCTATTTTTCAGGCTTGGGGCGGGCAACCGCTACGGGTCATGCGCAGCCCGGTACATGCACGGGCCCAGCGCACAGCGGCCACACCACGTTGCCCCCACATCCACGCATGTTTGCAAGCAGCAGAGACGACACAGATGAAGACCGCCCAAGAAGTCCGCGCCGGCAACGTGATCATGATCAACGGTTCGCCCATGATTGTGCTCAAAGCCGAGTTCAATAAATCCGGCCGCAACTCTGCGGTGGTAAAGATGAAGATGAAGAACCTGCTCACCGCGCAGGCTCAGGAAACTGTGTACAAGGCCGACGACAAATTCGAACCCGTCATCCTGGAAAAGAAAAACGCCAGCTACTCCTACTTCGCTGATCCCATGTATGTGTTCATGGACGAAGAGTTCAATCAGCTCGAAGTGGAAAAAGAAAATCTCGGCGACTCCCTGACCTTTATTGAAGAAGGCATGGAAGAGCAGTGCGAAATCGTGCTGTACGAAGGCAAGGCCATTTCCGTGGAACTGCCCACCATCGTCGTGCGTGAAGTGATCTACACCGAACCGGCCGCCAAGGGCGACACCTCCGGCAAGGTCATGAAGACGGCACGTCTGGCCAATGGTGCCGAACTGCAAGTCGCTGCCTTTATCGAAATCGGTGAAAAGATCGAAATTGATACCCGCACCGGCGAGTTCAAGAAGCGCGCGAACTGATTCCGCGCTTCTGATGTGCAAAAAGGAGAGCGCTGCTCTCCTTTTTGTTTTGCGGACATTTTTATGCCCTTCGACAAGCTCAGGGC
>JBOICI010000017.1:0-115903 GCA_050739955.1 Moraxellaceae bacterium | reverse complement strand
TCACTGAACGTCCCTAATCACCCTATCATCCCCTTCATTGAAGGTGACGGTATCGGTGCTGACATCACGCCCGTGATGATCAAGGTCGTCAATAACGCTATCGAAAAGGCATATGGCACCAAGCGCGCCATTTCCTGGATGGAAGTCTACTGCGGCGAGAAAGCCACCAAGGTCTATGGCCCTGACAAGTGGATGCCCGAAGAGACCTTTGAAGCCCTGCGCGAGTTCGTGGTGTCCATCAAGGGCCCGCTGACCACCCCCGTTGGCGGCGGCATACGCTCCCTGAACGTGGCCCTGCGCCAGGAACTGGATCTTTACGTCTGCCAGCGCCCGGTGCGCTGGTTCAAGGGTGTGCCCAGCCCGGTTCAGCATCCTGAACTGACCGACATGGTCATCTTCCGCGAAAACTCCGAAGACATTTACGCCGGCATCGAGTGGAAGGCCGGCAGTGAAGACGCCATCAAGATCATCAAGTTCCTGCGCGAGGAAATGGGCGTCACCAAGATCCGCTTCACGGAAAACTGCGGCATCGGCATCAAGCCGGTTTCCAAAGAAGGTACCCAGCGCCTGGTACGCAAGGCCATCCAGTTTGCCATCGACAATGACAAGCCCTCCGTGACGCTGGTGCACAAGGGCAACATCATGAAGTACACCGAAGGTGCCTTCAAAGAGTGGGGCTATGAGTTGGCTGGTGAGCGCTTTGGTGCCCAGCTGATTGATGGCGGCCCCTGGATGAAGATGAAGAACCCGAAGACGGGCAAGGACATCATCATCAAGGACGTTATTGCTGATGCCTTCCTGCAGCAGATCCTCATGCGTCCCGCCGATTACTCCGTGGTGGCCACGCTGAACCTTAATGGTGACTACATCTCTGATGCGCTGGCAGCAGAAGTGGGCGGCATCGGTATTGCTCCCGGCGCCAACAGCGGCGGCTCCATTGCCGTGTTTGAAGCAACCCATGGTACGGCGCCGAAATATGCCGGCCAGGACAAGGTCAACCCGGGCTCCATCATCCTCTCTGCGGAAATGATGTTGCGCCATATGGGCTGGCTGGAAGCTGCCGATCTCATCATTCAGGGTGTGGAAGGGGCGATCAATGCCAAGACCGTGACCTATGACTTCGAGCGTCTGATGCCTGATGCCACCTTGCTCCGTTGCTCCGAGTTTGGCGACGCCATCATCAAGCACATGGGCTGCAAATAAGCAGTAACAAGGTCTGCAAAAAAGCCCGCGCAAGCGGGCTTTTTTCATGGAAGAGTTCGGGCTTGATATGCTGGGACGGGCCTTGATATTTCAGCGAGCCGCCTGCACTACTGTGGAGATGGCCGCGCTGTCATCCTGATGAGCATGATGCTCAGCAGGATCATGCTCGTTAAGGGGACGAAGATTGATAGCATGAAAGCCGTTGCCGGAGGCCTGGATGTCAAACTGGACAAACTGGCCGGCTTTGAGGCTCTTGTAGCCTTCCATCTGGATATAGGAGAAGTGCACGAAGAGATCGTCACCACCGGTATCCGGACGGACGAAACCATACCCCTTGGCATTGTTGAACCACTTGACACTTCCGGTGGCCATGATGCTTTCCCTCGACTGCCGTGTGGCGCCAACGGCTGTTTTTGTTGTGTCTGTGCGCCTTAGTGTTTTTATTGTGTGACCGATCAGGTTGGCGGAATTTCAACCCCGGGCCTACTGCCTGTCAAGCATTCCGGGGGAGGGTCTGCCGCGACCGGACCGGCGGCGGTATCATGCCACCAATGGCTGGACCGGCCCTTGCATTTAACACCCTTAGCTCCCATACCATTTGTCGTAGAGACGTCATGAGAAAAACGCTGCATCTTCACCTAGTCTTTCCTAACGAAGTCCGTAATCAGGGCGAACCGGAGGAGGGCGTACCCGAAGGCGATCTGGCAGTTCAGGAGTCACGCCCCCAACTGGCAGCCCCCCCGATGTACAAGGTAGTCATCATGAATGATGACTACACCCCGATGGACTTTGTGGTTGAGGTACTGGAAAGTTTCTTCAACATGGATCGCGAAAAGGCCACCCGGGTGATGTTGGTTATTCACACGGAAGGCCAGGCAACTGTGGGCATCTACACCCGCGATGTTGCTGAAACCAAGGCCGCACAGGTCGTGGACTACGCTCAACAGAATCAGCATCCGCTGCTCTGTCGCGTGGAACAGTCCTGATCCGCACTAACAGTGCGGTAAATGGGCGGAGGTGAACCGGTGACAGGATTGTGCCTGTTGCCGTTACGGTCGAAAGACATGGGGAGTCGACATGCTTAGTCGTGATCTTGAAGTAACCCTGAATCTCGCTTTTCGTGATGCTCGTGCCAAGCGCCACGAGTTCATGACCGTCGAGCATTTGCTGTTGTCTTTACTGGACAACGAGTCCGCCGCCAAGGTGTTGAATGCCTGCGGTGCCGACATTGGCGGCTTGCGCCGTGAGCTCGGCAAGTTCGTGGATGAAACCACCCCCCTTATTCCCACGCACGAAACCGAGCGCGAAACTCAGCCCACGCTCGGCTTCCAGCGCGTACTGCAGCGTGCCGTGTTTCATGTGCAGTCTTCCGGCAAGAAGGAAGTGACTGGCGCCAATGTGCTGGTTGCCATTTTCTCCGAGCAGGAGTCGCAGGCAGTTTACTTCCTGAAGAAGCAGTCGATTGCCCGTATTGATGTCGTCAATTTCATGTCGCACGGCATTTCCAAGGTGAATGACGAAAACGCCCCACAGGATCAGCCTCAGGAGTCCGCGCAGGATGAAGAGTCGGCGGGCGAAGCCGCGCCCAAGAGCGCGCTGGAAGCTTATGCCAGCAACCTCAATGAGCTGGCGCGTCAGGGCAAGATAGATCCGCTGGTGGGCCGCGATGAAGAAGTCGAGCGTGCCGTGCAGATTCTCTGCCGTCGTCGCAAGAACAATCCGCTTCTTGTCGGCGAGCCCGGCGTGGGCAAGACCGCCATTGCCGAAGGCCTTGCCTGGCTCATCATCGAGAACAAAGTGCCGGATGCCATCGCCAACAGCGTGGTCTATTCGCTGGACTTGGGTGCCTTGCTCGCCGGCACCAAATACCGCGGTGATTTTGAAAAGCGCTTCAAGGCTCTGCTGAATGAGCTCAACAAGCAGGAAGGCGCCATTCTTTTCATTGACGAAATCCACACCATTATTGGTGCGGGTGCCGCCAGTGGCGGCGTCATGGATGCCTCCAATCTCATCAAGCCGGTGTTGGCCAATGGCGCGCTGAAGTGCATGGGCTCCACGACGTATCAGGAATACCGCGGCATCTTTGAAAAAGATCGTGCGCTCTCACGTCGCTTCCAGAAGATTGATGTGAAAGAGCCGACTGTGGACGAGACCTATCAGATTCTCAAAGGCCTCAAGTCGCGCTTCGAAGAGCATCACGGCGTGAAATACGCTGACAAGGCCCTGCAGCTCGCTGCTGAGTTGGCGGATCGCTATATCAACGAGCGCTTCCTCCCGGACAAGGCCATTGATGTGATCGACGAGGCGGGCGCCTATCAGCGTCTACAGTCGCCGGCCAAGCGCAAGAAGACTATCGGCATGACAGAGATTGAGGAGATCGTTGCCAAGATCGCCCGCATCCCGCCGAAGTCGGTATCGGCCAATGACAAAGAGTCGCTGCGTAATCTGGAGCGTGATCTGCGCATGACAGTATTTGGTCAGGACGAAGCCATTACGGCCTTGTCAGCGGCCATCAAACTGTCGCGTGCCGGTCTCAAGGCGCCGGAAAAGCCGATTGGGAGTTTCATGTTTGCGGGCCCCACGGGCGTTGGCAAAACCGAAGTCACCAAGCAGCTGGCGAAGACCTTGGGCATCGAGCTCATACGCTTCGACATGTCCGAGTATATGGAACGGCACACCGTGTCGCGTCTGATTGGTGCGCCTCCCGGCTATGTAGGTTATGACCAGGGTGGTCTGCTGACCGAAGCCATCAACAAGCATCCACATGCGGTGCTTTTGCTGGATGAAATCGAGAAGGCGCATCCGGAAGTCTTTAATCTGCTCTTGCAGGTGATGGACCACGGTACGCTGACCGACAACAACGGACGCAAGGCGGATTTCCGCAATGTGATTCTGGTGATGACCACCAATGCGGGTGCGGAGATGGTGAGCCGCTCCAGCATAGGGTTCACGCTGCAGGATCACGCCACCGACGGCATGGAGATCATGAAAAAGATGTTCACGCCGGAGTTCCGCAACCGTCTCGACGCCATCATCCAGTTCAAGCCGCTGGATACCGTGGTGATCGCGAATGTGGTGGACAAGTTCCTGGTGGAGTTGCAGGCCCAGCTCGACGACAAGCATGTGGTGCTGGATGTGGATGTGGATGCCCGCACTTGGTTGGCCGAGCATGGCTACGACAAGCTGATGGGTGCACGCCCTATGGCTCGCCTGATTCAGGAAGAGCTGAAAAAGCCACTGGCCGAGAAGATTCTTTTCGGTGAGTTGGCCGAAGGTGGCGGGCATGTGCATGTGACTGTGGAAAACGATCACTTGTCGCTGCAGGTTGAAGAGAAGGAGGCGGCGCCTGCTTAAGGCTTAGTCCCCATAAAAAAAAGCCACCGCAAGGTGGCTTTTTTTATTTCTGATATTTCACTGCAAGCGAAAATTTACCGGCTGCAGAGGCTCGGGCAGATCGGTGACGCCCAGAGATTCCAACAAATCAATTTCAATGCCTCGCACCATGGCGTCCAGTGGCAGATCGTTATCCGTGAGGCCAAAGGGCTCTTCCAGTTCATCACCCAGCGCATCCAGACCGAAGAAGGTGTAAGCCGTGATGGCGACAACCAAAGGCGTCATGATGCCGATCACACTGACGAGCCCGAAAGGTAGCAGCAGGCAGAACAGCCACGCCGTGCGATGCAGCAAGAGGGAATAGGCAAAGGGCGTGGGCGTATTACGTATGCGTTCGCAAGCGGCTTGTATGCTGGCCATGGCCAGCAGGCGTGCATTCAGTCCTTCATAAAGAATGTCGCTTAATTCATCGTGATGCAGGGCGTGGGCAAGGCGCTGATTGATGTCATGCAAAATGGCATCAGGCAGATTGCGTTTTTTGCCCACAGTCTCAGCATCAGCCAGCCAAGGCACTGCCGATGCATGAGCGTCACGATCGCGCAATCGGGCTGCCAGCGCATGGCTGAAGCCGATAACAGCGCGAACCATGACCTCTTGGCTGTTTGAGTTTCCGAGCAGGGCACGGCTTTCACGAGAAAAGCTGCGGGCCTGCACAATGAGATCACCCCATTGCTTGCGTGCTTCCCACCAGCGGTCGTAGCAGGCGTTATTGCGAAAGCCGAGAAAGACAGAAAGCGCCAGCCCGAGAAAAGAGAAGGGTGCCAGCGGAATCTCGGTGAGATGAATGATGCCACTCTGCGACAGCAGAAGGATCAGGCAGGAAAAAGCGATGATGACAGCTAAGCGGCTGGCAATGGTCGGCACGATGGAGCCGCGCAGAATGAAAAGCAGCTCAAAACTGCCGGGGCGGGGACGAACAATCATGAGGGCGCTGCCAGTGGAGGCCAGCAGCTAGCCTAGTTGGCCAGCTCACAACATGAAAGGGTGGGGATGGCTGGCGAGCAGACGTGCAAATAAAAAGGCCACTCACAGGAGTGGCCTTTTTATATCCGCGGACTTAACGCACGCGGTAAGTGATGCGACCCTTACTCAGATCATAAGGTGTCATTTCAACCTTTACGGCATCGCCAGTGAGGATGCGGATATAGTGCTTGCGCATCTTGCCCGAGATGTGGGCCGTGACGATGTGTCCGTTTTCAAGCTGAACACGGAACATGGTATTGGGCAGCGTCTCAATGACGGTGCCGTCCATTTCAAGAGAGTCTTCTTTCGACATGCAGCGGGGTTCCCCACGAGATTGCGTAAGTGCGGGCTGCCTAGAAGGCTTTCTGGCAGGCCGGCTGAAAACCGGGCGCATTCTGCCCTAATTTGGAGGCGCAGGCAAAGCCAGGCAGGTATTGGCCTCTGTGGCCTTGAATCGGGGCTATCCGGCACTGCGCAGAGAGGCGGCCTTGCGCTAGTCTTTTGCCCCTCTGCTTTATGCTCCGATTCATGTTCCGCTTCGTGCTCAGAGGGATGCTTCCATGCAGTTCGATTTTGCCACCACACCCCGCGTGATTGTCCGCCCCGGCGCCATGCTGCAGCCGCAGGAATGGCTGGACTCTGTGCCCGGCAAGCGCCTTTTTGTGGTGACAGACCCCGGCTTGGTCAAGGCAGGTGTTGTGGCGCCCGTCGTGGCGGCTCTGGAGGCCGTTGGCCGCACCGTCACCCTGTATCAGGATGTTGAGGCCGATCCTCCTGTAGCCCGTGTGCTGGCCACCGTGGAGGCCGCAAGGGCGGTGGGCGCCGAGGTTGTCGTCGGACTGGGTGGAGGCAGCTCCATGGATACGGCCAAGCTGGTGGCCCTGCTGGCCGCTACGCCCCAGTCGCTGGAGGCTATCTACGGCATAGGCTTGGCCAAAGGCCCGCGTCTGCCCTTGATTCAGGTGCCAACCACGGCGGGTACGGGCTCTGAGGTGACGGCCATCGCCATCGTGACCACGCCCACGCAGGAGAAGAAGGGTGTGGTATCGCCCTTGCTCTATCCGGATCTCGCCATTCTCGATGCCGACCTCACGCTGGGCCTGCCACCTTCCGTGACCGCCATGACGGGCATAGATGCCATGGTGCATGCCATCGAGGCGTACACCTCGAAGCTCAAAAAGAATCCTCTGGCTGACGGCTTGGCACGCGAAGCCCTGCGCATCATGTATGAAAATCTGCCCCGCGTTCTGGCCGATGGCCGTGATCGTGAGGCCCGGTCCGCTATGCTGGCCGGTTCCATGATGGCGGGGATGGCCTTCGCCAATGCGCCAGTCGCTGCGGTGCATGCACTGGCCTACCCACTGGGCGGACACTTCCACGTCCCGCACGGGCTCAGCAATGCACTAGTGCTCGCGCCGGTGCTGGATTACAACCTCGGCCACGCCGAAACGCTTTATGCGGAATTAGCGGGAGTGGTGAATCCAGCCCAGCGCTTTACAGATGCCGCCACGGCTGCCCGCTGGTTTGTGGCGGATATGCGTCGGCTGGTAGCCACCATGCCTTTTGCTCAAACCCTGCGTGAAGTGGGCGTGGCTGAAAAAGATCTGGATTTGCTGGCCACCGATGCCATGAAAGTGGAGCGTTTGCTGGTAAATAATCCACGCATCATGACTTTTGAGGCCGCGCGCGCGATTTACGCCCAACAGCTCTAAGCCTGATTTTCTGAAAGGGCCGCGCCATAGGTGCCGGCCCTGTATTCCGGCCCTGTATTCAAAGACCGCTCAAGGAATTCTGATGCCTGCTCCTCGTTCCCGTATCGAAAGCTTTCCCTATATTTTGCCTTTGACCACGCGCTGGATGGACAACGATGTCTATGGCCATGTGAACAATGTGCAGTACTACAGCTATTTCGACACGGCGGTTAACAACTACCTGATCAAAAAAGGCTGGCTGGATATTCACCAGGGCGAAGTGGTGGGGCTGGTGGTGGAAACCAAATGCACCTATCACGCCTCGGTGGCTTTTCCGGATGAATTGGAAGTGGGCCTGCGCGTAGAGCGCTTGGGTAATTCCAGCGTGCGCTATGGCATTGCCATTTTTCGCAAGGGAGAGAAAGAGGCGGCGGCGGAAGGTTATTTCATACATGTGTATGTGGATCGAAAAAGTAATACTCCGGTCAGCTTGCCGGCAGATTTGCGAAAAATTTTGGAGCCCTTGGTGACCGTGGGAGAAACAGCATGAGCCTGAAATTGAAGCGCCCGGATTTATTGCGCACACAGGGCTTGATTGCAGGCGAGTGGTGTGACGCCAAAAGTGGCGAGAGCTTTTCTGTTAGTAATCCAGCCAATGGGGATGTCATTGCCAGCGTGCCGCGTTTTGGCAAGCAAGAAACCGAGAATGCAATTGCTGCCGCAGATGCCGCGCTGCCGATCTGGCGCAGCAAGCCCGCCAAGGAAAGAGCCCAGATACTGCGGCGTTGGTATCAGCTCATGATGGAGCACCAGGAAGATCTGGCGACCATCCTGACCCATGAGCAGGGTAAGTCGTTGACGGAAGCCCGTGGCGAAGTTGCCTATGCCGCGTCTTTTATTGAATGGTTTGGCGAGCAAGCCAAGCGCATCGATGGTGATGTGATTCCCGGTTTCAGCGCTGATCGCCGTTTGCTGGTTTTTAAACAGCCCATCGGCGTTGTCGCCGCGATTACGCCTTGGAATTTTCCGATTGCCATGATTACGCGCAAAGTGGGGCCGGCCTTGGCGGCTGGTTGCACCGTGGTGATCAAGCCGGCATCGGAAACGCCGTTGTCGGCGCTGGCAGCAGCTGTACTGGCCATAGAGGCCGGCGTGCCCGCGGGTGTCATCAATGTCATCACCGGCTCGGCCTCTGTAATAGGCCCCACACTTACCGCTAGCTCCACAGTGCGAAAACTGTCTTTTACCGGCTCCACGGAAGTGGGGCGTCAGCTTTATGCAGAGTCAGCCCATACGCTGAAAAAGCTGTCGCTGGAGCTGGGGGGCAATGCGCCCTTTATCGTGTTTGATGATGCGGATGTGGATGCGGCCGTAGCCGGTGCGCTGGCATCAAAATTCCGCAACTCCGGCCAGACCTGTGTCTGTACCAACCGCATTCTGTTGCAGGACGGCATTTACGATGCTTTCGTAGAAAAATTTGCAACAGCTATCAAGACGTTGAAAGTGGGCGCAGGCTGGGAAGAGGGCGTTAATCAAGGCCCACTTATCAATGAAAAAGCCGTGGTACATACCGAGGGCTTATTGGCGCAGGCGGTGAAAGAAGGGGCTCGCATTGTGGCTGGCGGCAAACGCCATGCGCTCGGGGGACTCTTTTTCGAACCCACTTTAGTGGTAGATGTAAAAAACGAAAGCGCGATTGGCCAGACCGAGCTGTTCTCGCCGGTGGCCACCATCATCCGCTTCAAGGAAGAAGCTGAAGCGATACGCATGGCCAATGACACGGAGTTCGGTTTGGCCTCCTATTTCTACAGCCGCGATATCAACCGCATCTTCCGCGTTTCTGAAGCGCTGGAATACGGCATGGTGGGCGTGAATGAAGGCATCATCAGTACCGAGCTGGCACCTTTTGGTGGCGTGAAAGCGTCCGGTCTTGGTCGTGAAGGCTCAAAATATGGCATTGATGATTATCTGGAGCTGAAATACGTGTGCATAGGTGGTGTGAAATAAAAGCATTCCGTAATAGACAGGGGCTTGCTATGGATAAAAAAGTGTCATGGTTTTCCATCCTTTCCAAGCGCCTTGCCGAACTTACTGGCAAAGCAAAAACCTTCATGCTGGCCACGACTGTAATTGTAGTCTGGGCTGCATCGGGGCCTTTTTTCTCGTATAGCGACACGTGGCAGCTGGTCATCAATACTTCCACGACCATTATTACTTTCTTGATGGTATTCCTGATTCAGAATACGCAGAACCGCGACACCAAAGCCATGCAACTCAAGCTTGATGAACTGATACGTGCAACAGCGGGCGCGCACAATGCTTTGCTCGATCTTGAGGAGATGGAAGAAGAGGAGCTTCAGATTTTTCTGGGGCGCTATGAGCGCTTGGCGGCGCGTGCTCGTGAAAGACTTCGCTCTGGAGAAAATGACACTGATTCTCCTGATGTCGATGAAGCGTCGTGATTAGCGAGCCGGTTTTTTCTGTCTCATAAAAAGGCCCGCATTATGCGGGCCTTTTTTCGCGGCTGGCTTAGCGTGCCGCCAACCACTCGTTATTGATCAGCAGCTCTATAGGCCGGAAAGCGATTTTGTAGCTCATCTTCTGGCAGTTCTTGATCCAGTAGCCGAGGTAAAGACTGGGCAGGCTCAGGCGCCTTACTTCTTCTATTTGCCAGAGAATGGCGAAGGTGCCCAAGCTGCGTTTGGCTTCATCCGGGTCGAAGAAGGTATATACAGCGGACAATCCGTTATCCAGCAGATCACACACAGAAATGGCCAGCAGTTTGTCCCCCGCGCGGAATTCATAGAAACGGGTATCCGACCATTCCGAGGTCAGGAAAGAACCGTACTGGTCCATGCTGGGCGGGTACATATCGCCATCATCATGGCGTTCATTGATATAGCGTTGGTAAAGCTGGTAGTGCTCTTCACGATATTCCGGTGTCAACTCACGCACCGTCACATCCTGATTGCGCTTCCATACACGCAGTTGCTGGCGGTTCATCTGGAAGCGTTCGACCGGTATACGCACAGCCACGCAGGCATTGCAGCTGTGGCAGTGCGGGCGGTAGACATAGTTGCCGCTGCGACGGAAGCCGAGATCGGAAAGATCAGTGTAGAGACGACGGTCCATGCGGCTTTTGGGGTCGGCGAACAGCGTAATAGCCTGCTCGCCCGGCAGATAGCTGCAGGCATGAGCCGTGGTGCTAAAGAATTTGACGCCGGGTGCGGTCATCGACGGGACTCCGCGTTAACTGATGCTTTCCGGTTTATAGCACAGGAAATTCCGGCTCCGGGATAGGGCAGGTGCGGGACAATCAGGCAGGAGGCATGAACGGCGGTGCTTGCTGCCAGTCGGGCGCTGGCAGGTCGGCCTGGCTATCCAGCCAGCCGCAGAAGGCGGTACGGGAAATCAGCACGGCACCCAAGCTCATCAGGTGTTCGTTTTCTACCTGGCCGTCCACCAGAGGAATCTGCCAGTGCAGGCAGAGCTGTATGAGATAAGCAAAAGCGGCCTTGGAGGCATCAGTCTGCCGACTGAACATGGATTCGCCAAAAAACAGGCGGCCGAGATTGAGGCCGTAAAGGCCGCCCACCAATTCGTCTTTCTCGTTCCAGACTTCAATGGAGTGCGCAAAGCCAGCCTGATGCAGCAAGCTGTAGTTGTGAATGAAATCAGCTTGTATCCAGGTGCCATCAGCATACTGACGTGGACCGGCACAGGCTTTCATAACCTCGGTAAAACAGCGGTCCACAGAAAAGCGGAAGGCGCCCTGACGCAGGCGCTTGCCCAGACTGCGTGAAGGTTTGTAGTCGGCCGTGAAAAACACACAACGCGGATCGGGCGACCACCAGCAAACGGGATCGTCTTCGTTGAACCACGGGAAAATACCGCTGCGATAAGCCTGCAACAGGCGTTCGGGCGACAGATCGCCACCCACCGCGAGCAGGCCGTTGGGATCATCCAGGGCCTCATCGACCGGCGGAAAACCGTATTCAAGGGGGCCTAGTCGATAAATAGGCATGAGAGTGGCCTGTGAAACGTGAGCTCGCCGCTATGCGGCAACGTGTGAATCGTGAATCGAAGAGTGCACTTACGATTCACGACTCACCGCCAAGTGCATAGCACCGGCATCACGTTTCACTTCAGGTTATCGAGATATTTCTCGGCATCCAGCGCGGCCATACAGCCCGCGCCGGCAGACGTAATGGCCTGACGGTAGATGTGATCCGCCACATCACCGGCCGCAAATACACCGGGCACACTAGTGGCCGTGGCATTGCCGGCGCTACCGCTCTTCACCGTGATATAGCCGTCCTTCATGTCCAGCTTGCCGGCGAAAATATCGGTATTGGGCTTGTGGCCGATGGCGATAAAAATACCGGCGACATCCACATTTTGCGAGCTGCCATCCTGCGTGTTTTTGAGACGGGCGCCATTAACGCCGCCGTCATCACCCAACACTTCGTCCAGCGCATGGTTCCAGATGATGGAAATCTTGCCTTCCTTCTCTTTGGCGAAGAGATGGTCTTGCAGGATTTTTTCCGACTTCAGTTTGTCGCGGCGGTGCACCAGCGTTACGTGGTCGGCGATATTGGAAAGGTACAGCGCTTCTTCCACGGCCGTGTTGCCACCACCAACGACCATCACTTTCTGGCCTTTGTAGAAAAAACCGTCACAGGTGGCGCAGGCACTGATGCCGCGGCCCATATAGGCCTCTTCCGATGGCAGACCAAGGTATTGTGCAGACGCACCGGTAGCTAGGATGAGCGCATCGCAGGTGTATTCGCCGCTGTCGCCCTTGAGACGGAAGGGGCGGTTGGTGAAATCCACATCATTGATGTGATCAAAAATCACCTGTGTGCCGAAACGTTCGGCATGGGCTTGCATGCGCTCCATGAGCGCCGGGCCGGTGAGGCCATGGGCATCGCCGGGCCAGTTGTCCACTTCTGTGGTGGTAGTGAGCTGGCCACCGGCCTGCATGCCGGTGATGACCACGGGCTTGAGATTGGCACGGGCGGCATAAACGGCGGCGGTGTAGCCGGCGGGACCGGAACCGAGGATCAACAGGCGGTGATGCTGGGCAGACATGACAACTCCTTACGATAAACAGCAGTGGGCCGCGATGAGTCAGCGGCTATTAATCAGGCGAGCCGGCAAAGCCGGTATCACAAACGGGCGCCAGTATACTGAATCTGGCCCGGCTAGCGCCCATGGCAAGCCTGTTTAAATCCCATAGTCACAGGCTAAACCAGCCGGTTGGAGGGAAGCTGCCGGCCGGCTCAGGAGTTCGCCACAAATACGTGACACAAAAGGGGTTTTGCATCCTTGGGGCAGGGCGTATGCGTGGCATAATCGGGCCCAGTCGTTACAATACCGCCTTGCTGTTTTCGAGACCTCCCCGTGAGTAAAAAGGACGCTCTCCCACCCGCCCCGCGCAAGGGTGTGCGCGAGATAAAAACACTGCTTTGGACCACGCTCGGTCTCTATCTGCTGCTCGCCCTTGTGAGCTGGACGGCCAACGATCCGGGATGGAGCCATCTGGGTGGCGACAGTGTCAGCAATGCCGGTGGCCGCGTCGGGGCTTGGTTGGCCGATGTCATGTATACAGCCTCCGGCCATGCCGCGATTCTGTTGCCCGTGTTCGTGCTGTTGCAGGTGTTCTGGCTCTGGCACAAAGAACCGCCTCTGCTCAGCCTGCCTTGGCGCCTGCTCAGCCTGATCGTGGCCGTGCTGGCCGCTGCCGCGCTGCTGTCCTTGCACTGGCATGAGCCCTCACTGGATATGCGCAACGCCGCCGGCGGTGTCATGGGGCTGGAAATCGGCCATTCGATGCTGACGTCCTTCGGCCTTGTTGGCGGCACGCTGCTGCTGCTCACCATTCTGCTGATTGGCATCACCTTGGCTACCGGCCTCTCCTGGTTCTGGTTAATGGATACTGTGGGGCATTTCCTCTGGGATGTCGGCCAAGTGCTGGGCGCGCTGGTCAGCGGCCACCTCAGTGAATATCTCGCGGCCTGGCGTGAAAAGCGCGCCATGAAAAAATCACTGGAAGAGGCGGCGCCTTCCTTCGAGCTCGCGCTAAGCAACAACAAAGTCAAAGCCCAGTTGGTGCGCGAAGACGATAGCCGCGAAGAACCCATACTCGGGCTGGAGCCCATGGTGGCGGCGCCCGTGCTTATCAAAAAGCCAACGCCACGCCCCAAGGCGGAAGAAGAACGGTCCGCGCCCGTTATCACACCGCTGTCCGTTACTCCCATCAAGCGCAGCGAACGGGCACAGAAAGAAAAGCAGCGTGGCCTTTTTGATCCGACCGAAGCGCCCAGTGGCCGGCTACCGGCACTGGCTTTGCTGGATGCGCCCGACCACAGCAAGAAAAAGGGCTATAGCACCGAAGCGCTGGAAGGCCTCTCGCGTCTGCTTGAGCTCAAGCTGAAAGAATTCAATATCGATGCCGAAGTGGTGGCGGTGCAGCCTGGCCCTGTGATTACCCGCTTTGAAATCCAGCCGGCACCCGGCGTGAAAGTTGCCCGCATCACCAATATCGCTAAAGATCTGGCGCGTTCGCTGGCCATGATTTCCGTGCGTGTGGTGGAGGTGATCCCCGGAAAATCCGTGGTGGGCATAGAAATCCCCAACGAAGATCGTGAGATGGTGCGCCTCTCGGAAATCCTGTCTTCGCAAACCTACGAAAGCAAGGAATCTCCGCTCACGCTGGCACTGGGTAAAGACATTTCCGGTAAACCGGTGGTGGCTGATCTGGCACGCATGCCACATCTGCTGGTCGCCGGCACCACCGGCTCCGGTAAGTCAGTGGGCGTAAATGCCATGCTGCTCAGCATCCTCTTCAAGGCCACGCCGGAAGATGTGCGCCTCATCATGATCGACCCCAAGATGCTGGAACTCTCGGTCTACGACAAGATTCCGCATCTGCTCACGCCCGTGGTTACCGACATGAAAGACGCGGCTAATGCACTGCGTTGGTCGGTGGGGGAAATGGAGCGCCGCTACAAGCTCATGGCCGCCATGGGTGTGCGTAATCTGGCCGGCTTCAACAAGAAAATCGACGATGCGGCGGAGAAGGGCGAAACCATTCCTAATCCCCTGTGGAAGCCGGGCGTGGATTCGGCTTTGCAGGAATCGGCACCGCCTTTGGAAAAGCTGCCTTATATCGTGGTGGTGGTGGACGAATTCGCCGACATGATGATGGTGGTCGGCAAAAAAGTGGAAGAGCTGATTGCGCGTATTGCACAGAAAGCACGTGCCGCCGGCATTCATCTCATTCTCGCTACGCAGCGTCCTTCGGTGGATGTGATCACCGGCCTTATCAAGGCCAATGTGCCCACGCGTATCGCCTTTCAGGTCTCCAGCAAAATCGATTCGCGCACCATCCTCGATCAGGGCGGCGCCGATCAATTGCTGGGTCATGGCGACATGCTCTATCTCGCGCCCGGCACCAATCTGCCCGAGCGTGTGCACGGCGCCTTTGTCAGTGATGAAGAAGTGCATCGTGTTGCCGCCGACTGGCGTGCGCGTGGTGAGCCCAACTATATCGATGAAATTCTGGAAGGCTCGCTGGAAGTCACCGATGGCAAGGGCTTTGGCGGCAACGACGAGATGGGCGGCGATGCGGAAGCAGATGCGCTGTACGACGAAGCCGTGGCCTTTGTGCTGGAAACTCGCCGCGCCTCCATTTCTTTTGTGCAGCGCAAATTCAAGATTGGCTACAACCGAGCCGCCCGCTTGATCGAAGCCATGGAACTGGCCGGCGTTGTTTCTCCCATGCAGACCAATGGTCAACGCGAAGTCGTTGTGCCTCACCGGGAGTAATTCATGAATTACAAAGCAGTTCTGTTTTCCCTGCTCGCGTTTTTTGGCACCAGCAGTGCCCAGGCCGATGAGGCCTCTGCCGCCGCACTGACCAAGGTGCTGAGCGGCATCAACAGCATGCAGGCAGATTTTGCGCAGCAAACCAGTGATGCCAAAGGCCGTCCGCAGCCCGTGCAAAGCGGAAGGCTCGCCGTAAAGCGTCCGGGCCAATTCCGTTGGGAGGTGCAGAAGCCTTCAGCGCAGATGGTGCTCACCAGCGGTAAGGTGATGTGGATTTATGATCCGGAACTTATGCAGGCCACCAAGCAAAAGCTGGATGAGCAGGTTGGTAATACGCCGGCACTGTTGCTCTCCGGCGATCCGCGCAAGCTGAACGAAGCCTTTGTGATTGCACAGGAAGCTGGCAGCGCCGGCGAGCAGGCCTTCCTGCTCAAACCGCATGGCAAAGAAGCGCTATTCGATAGCCTGCGCGTGCGTTTCAAAGGCAATCAACTGGTACAGATGGTGCTGGTAGATGCGCTGGGCCAGAAAACCGATATCCGTTTCAGCAATGTGCAGGTGAATCCCGCACTGGCCGCTGCGCAATTTGAATTCACGCCCCCCAAGGGCGTGGATGTCATCGACCAGCTCTGACCTAACGGATTCCATTATGGCCGACGCTCCCTACCAGCCCCTTGCCGCCCGTATGCGGCCGACACGGCTGGAAGATTATGTCGGCCAGCAACATATTCTGGCGCCGGGCAAACCCTTGCGCGAAGCGATTGACGCCGGACATCTGCACTCCATGGTCATGTGGGGGCCACCCGGCGTGGGCAAGACCACGCTGGCACGTTTGATGGCGGGTGCGTCTGATGCCCGCTTTATCGCTATTTCTGCCGTGCTTTCCGGCGTGAAAGAAATTCGTGCGTCGATTGACGAAGCTCAACTGCACAAGCAGATGGGCGAGAAGACCGTGCTCTTTGTGGATGAAGTGCATCGCTTTAATAAATCACAGCAGGATGCCTTCCTGCCCTATGTGGAAGACGGCACCGTCATTTTCATCGGCGCCACCACAGAAAATCCCTCCTTCGAGCTCAATAACGCGCTGCTCTCGCGTGCCCGTGTTTATGTGCTGCGCAGTTTGGAAGAAGAGGATCTGCTGCGGCTGCTGCAACAGGCCCTGACCGACGAAAAGCGTGGCTTGGGTAAGCAGAAGGTAAAGGCGGGAGAGGCGGCTTTACGCCAGATTGCCCGTGCGGCTGATGGCGATGCTCGTCGTGCTTTGAATATTTTGGAAATCGCTGCCGATCTTTCCGAAGGCGGATCTGATGGTAGCGAAATCAGCGAAACCGTGGTGTCGGAAAGCTTGCTGGGCAATGCCCGCCGTTTCGACAAACAGGGCGAATACTTCTACGACCAGATTTCTGCCCTGCATAAATCCGTGCGTGGCAGTAATCCGGATGGGGCGCTCTACTGGTTGGCGCGCATGCTGGATGGTGGTTGTGACCCGCTTTATGTGGCCCGTCGTGTCGTGCGCATGGCCAGCGAAGATATTGGCAATGCCGATCCGCGTGCGCTGCCGCTATGCCTCAATGCCTGGGATGTGCAGGAACGTCTGGGCTCGCCCGAAGGCGAGTTGGCGATTGCACAAGCTGTGGCCTATCTCGCAGCCGCGCCCAAGAGCAATGCTGTCTACAACGCATGGAACAGCATACGCAAACGCGTGACTGAAACCGGCACGCTGGAAGTGCCCCTGCATTTGCGCAATGCGCCCACCAAGCTCATGAAGGAGCAGGGCTATGGTGCGGAATATCATTACGCCCATGATTTCCCCGAAGCCTATGTGGCCGGTGAATCCTATCTGCCAGAAGCGATAGCGCAGGAGCGTTTTTATGAGCCGGTGCCGCGTGGTCTGGAAATAAAAATTGGCGAGAAGTTGAAGTATCTGCGCGCGAAAGATGAGGCCAGTGAGTGGCAGCGCGTGCCGCGTACAGGCACGCAGAGCCGGCGAGGGCGCTCATGAATGCGCTCCTGCTGGTCGCCCTTGGTGGGGCCTTGGGCTCTGTGGCGCGTTATGGCGTCAGTCTCGGTGTGAATCGCTGGGCCCAAACGGTATCTCCCAATACGGCTGTCTTTCCCTGGGGTACGCTGTTCGTGAATATCGTCGGCAGCTTCCTCATCGGCCTCATCATGGTTGTGCTCATGAAGGCGGGCGAGGGACGGGAAAACTATCGCCTGCTGCTGGTTACCGGCATCATGGGCGGCTTCACCACCTTTTCCAGCTTCAGCTGGGAAACCTGGAAACTGATTGAAGACGGTCGCCTGCTGTTGGCGGCCGCCAATGTATTGATGAGCGTGGCGATCTGCCTGCTCGCCACGCTTGCCGGTGCCATGCTGGCCAAACAATTCACCTGATATTTTTCAAGACTGATTTTAGAGAGCACCATCATGCTGGACCCGAAACTGCTGCGTAGTGACATCGAATCTGTGGCAAGCCGCCTTGCGGTCAGAAATTTTGATTTCAACGACATGAAAACCAGAGTTTTGGTGCTGGAAGAAAAGCGCAAAACTCTACAGACCGAAACGGAAAAGCTGCAGGCCGAGCGTAATGCCGGCTCCAAGCGTATCGGTCAGGCCAAGGCCAAAGGCGAAGATGTGGCCGCTGTGATGGCGGAAATGAATGCTATTGTCGACCGCCTCAAAGCGGCACAGACCGAGCTGGAAGCCGTGCAGCTCGAGTTTGAAAATCTGCAGCTCACCATCCCCAATCTGCCGCATGGGTCTGTACCGGCCGGAAAGGGTGAAGAAGACAATGTCGAGCTGCGTCGCGTTGGCACGCCCAAGGAGTTTTCTTTTACGCCTAAAGATCATGCCGATCTGGGTGAGGCTCTGGGCCTGCTCGATTTCGAAACGGCCGTAAAGATTGCCGGCAGTCGTTTCTCGGTGCTCAAAGGCCCCTTGGCCAAACTGCAACGTGCCTTGACGCAATACATGCTGGATACGCACACGGAAAAGCACGGCTATCAGGAAGTCTATGTGCCCTATCTGGCCAATGCCGACAGCCTGCGTGGTACCGGTCAGCTGCCCAAGTTTGAGGAAGACCTGTTCAAAACTGGTGGCGAAAAGCCGTATTACCTGATTCCCACCGCTGAAGTTCCCGTTACGAATATTGTGCGTGACGAGATCGTGGCGACCGAAAAGATGCCGCTAAAATTTGTGGCGCATACACCATGCTTCCGCTCTGAAGCCGGCTCCTATGGCCGAGATACACGCGGCCTGATCCGCCAGCACCAGTTTGAAAAAGTCGAAATTGTTCAGATCGTGAAACCCGAAGATTCACATCGCGTGTTGGAAGAGCTGACCGGCCATGCCGAAGCCATTCTGCAAGCGCTAGGCCTGCCGTATCGCGTTATCGTGCTCTGTGGCGGCGATATGGGCTTCTCGGCGGCCAAGACTTATGACATCGAAGTCTGGCTGCCGGGCCAGCAGAAATACCGCGAGATTTCTTCTTGCTCTAATTTCGAGGCTTTCCAAGCACGTCGCCTACAGGCCCGTTTCCGCAATGAAGCGGGCAAACCTGAGCTGGTTCACACCCTGAATGGCTCTGGCTTGGCCGTTGGCCGCACGCTGGTGGCTGTGCTGGAGAATTACCAGAACGAAGATGGCAGCATAACCGTGCCGGAAGTGCTGCGTGGCTATATGAACGGGCTTGAGAAAATCAGCCTCTGATCTCATCAGCAGCACGGCAGGCAAACAAAAAATGGATTACCTACCGATATTCCTGAACATCAACGACCAGCGTGCGCTGCTGGTGGGTGGCGGCGATGTCGCCACACGCAAAGCTGCCATGCTGTTGCGTGCCGGTGCACAGGTGCATGTGGTGGCGCCCTTTATCAATGCGGGCCTGCAGGAAAAACTGAACGCAGGGAAGGGGAGCTCACGTATCGGAGATTACACCGCCAGTGATCTCGATGGCGTTTCTCTGGTAATTGCGGCCACCGATGATCAAGCCGTAAATCGGCAGGTTCATGTGGACTGCCGCCTGCGCCAGCTGCCGGTGAATGTGGTGGATAACCCCAAACTCTGCACTTTCATTTTCCCGTCGATTGTCGATCGCTCGCCTTTGATCATTGCCGTTTCCAGCACGGGTAAAGCCCCGGTGCTGGCGCGACTGTTGCGCGCGCGTCTGGAAAGTACGATTCCGGCGGCTTATGGCCGCCTCGCACAAATCTGCGGCGAATTCCGTGATCTGGCGAAAACCAGTCTGCCCGATACCAATGCGCGCCGTGCTTTCTGGGAAAAGCATTTGCAGGGCCGCTTTGCTGAACTCGTTCATGCGCACCGTGAAGACGAAGCCCGCGATTTTCTGAAAAATGAATTTGCCGCGTCGACTCCTTCACAAGTAGGTGAGGTTTATCTGGTAGGAGCCGGGCCGGGCGATCCTGACTTGCTGACCTTCCGTGCCCTGCGTCTGATGCAGCAGGCCGACGTGGTTGTACACGACAGACTGGTCTCAGCGCCCATTCTTGATCTCTGCCGCCGCGATGCCGATTTCATTTATGTCGGGAAAGCACGTGCCGATCATGCCGTACCGCAGGATGACATCAATCAGCTGCTGGTGCGGCTGGCGAAAGAAGGCAAGCGTGTCTGCCGTCTCAAGGGCGGAGATCCTTTCATCTTTGGTCGTGGTGGCGAGGAAATCGAGGAGCTGGCCGAGGCGGGTGTGCCGTTTCAGGTGGTGCCTGGCATTACCGCCGCCAATGGTTGCTCGGCCTATGCCGGCATTCCGCTCACGCATCGCGACTACGCACAATCCGTGCGCTTTGTGACAGGGCATTTGAAAGATGGCTCCCCCGAGCTGCCCTGGAGCGAACTCATACACGAGCACCAGACTTTGGTGCTGTATATGGGCCTGACCGGTCTGGAAAAAATCAGCGAGCAGTTGATTGCTCACGGTATGGCGGCTGATATGCCAGTGGCGCTGGTATCGCAAGGCACAACACCACAGCAGAAAGTAGTGACAGGAACACTGGCCGATATCGCCGGCAAAGTAGCAGGCAGCGGCATTCATGCGCCCACGCTGACTATTGTCGGCCGTGTGGTAGAGCTGCGAGAGAAACTGAACTGGTACGACACCAGCCAGGTCTGAATGGCATCTCGATTAGCACAACACTTTGCTGACATGAAAAAGCGCGGGCCTCTTGATGAGGCCCGCGCTTTTTGTTTCCGGGAACAGCTAGATGACCTTTCGTCCCTGGATGACGCGCAGAATCACCACAACAATCGCGATGACCAGCAGGATGTGGATAAGGCCACCCATGGTGTAGGAGCTGACCAGTCCCAGCAGCCACATAATGATGAGTATTACAGCAATTGTCTCGAGCATGACGATCTCCTTGTCCGGAAAAAGGAGCCGGTGCAAAAGCAGCCGGCAGACCCAGTCCTTTTTTAATCAGAGGCCAATACGATCAAAGGCCCGGAGCTCAGCTTTTGCTGACTATCTTAAGACTGGATGACTCCACGTTTTCCACGCCCTTGATGCTGCGAGCAATTTCCACGGCTTTGTCGGCCTCTGCCTGGCTGCCTGCCGTGCCACTCAGGATAACCACGTGGTTTACGGTCTTCACGTTGATATTGAGACCCTTGGTGGTGCCGTCAGCCAGCAGGGATGATTTCACCTTGGTGGTGATCCAGCTGTCTGAGCTTGCCTGCTCGGTTTTCTTGGCCGCACTTTTGATGTCGCCACTTATGCTGCCGGCGAGACTGGGCGTTTCAATCAGGTTGTCTACATTGCGCACGCCATCCACCTGACGGGCCAGTTCTTCAGCGGCACTTTTGCTTTCAGATGATGCCGCCTTGCCGGTCAGGCTGACCACGCCATTGGCCGTGGTGACGCTGATATCGCTGTCTTTCAGGCGCGCATCACCCAGATATCTGGCTTTGATCTTAGTGGTGATAGCAGCATCACCAATAGCCGTGGCGGTGTCAGCGCTCTTGGGCTTGGCAGTCGTTTCTGCCAGCACAGCACCACTGGTAGCTCCCAGCAGAATGACAAGGGAGGCGGCGGGGATCAGGTATTTGGTATTCATGGGAATATCCTTATCTGGTTTAGAGAAACTGAAGCCTGTCGGCTCGCATAACCGTTATCGCTGTTGTTCCCGGCCTGGGCTGTTGCCGTCTTGTTGGAAAATGCGAGCATCGTGTTGCCTGTGTCAGACGTATTTTTACGACGCCGAACCTTATGTTTATTTACGTATTCATTTGAGGTGGCGAGTGTGAGTCGAGTGGCCATAGCCACGATATTTTTAATACTTTAAACAGGTGATAACTTCCCGTATGTACGATGACGCACATATCCAGAAAAATCGTCTCCCCTCAATATCTCGCCATATCTCACATAGAAAATTCAATAACTTTCCATGAGCCCTGAATCAGTGTTCTTCTTCTGGGTATTCCCATCTTTATATCAACGGCTTTATTTCACGCATTATTCGCTATGTATGCCAGCGAACAGACGCAATCCTGAGTTGAAGCGATTATCGCTGGCAGAAATAAATTGAGGTCTATAAAGGCCTTTTCTACTCAGCAGGAAAAATCATGAATAGCTCTAACACTCGTATGTGTTCGTACAAAGGCAAGACAGGGCTCTTGGTGCTGATGGTGCTCGGTGCCAGCCTTATTGCTTGCGCCGCTGCTCCGCTCGTGCCGGTGGATGCCATACAGGCAGCTGAATCTGCCATCAAACAGGCTGAAGAGGCACGTGTTGCTGATTACGCCTCTGCCGAATTAGTGACGGCCAAAGCAAAACTGAGCGAAGCGAAAGCCTTGGTCGAAACAGCAAGCAAGGATAAAAACGCCAAGTCCATGCAGCATGCACGCGAACTCGCTGAAGAAGCACGCACGGATGCCGACCTCGCCAAGTCAAAGGCACAGGCCGCTCATGCCGAAGCGGTTAGCGGTGAAATGCAGAAGGATGTTGACACGCTTCAGCTTGAACTGAAGCGCAAGCAAGCCCCGCAGCCGAAATTTTAATTACTGGCGATAACGGAGATTTATCATGACTAATTACAAGCATATTCCACGTCTTTCTGTAGCCATTACTTTGAGCGCAGCAGCACTCACCTTGCTGGCCTGTCAGTCTGTTCCCGTGCAAGACCCGGCCGTTGATACTGCGCGTCTGGAGCTGACGCAGTTGCAGAATGACACGCTACTGGCCAGTCATGCTCCGGCCGCCATCAAGGATGCAGTGGAAGCGGCCGAGAAGCCGCAAACAGATGCAGCCGTTAAATCTCATCTGGCGTATCTGGCCGGCAATAAAGTCAAGACGGCTAAAGCCATGGCTACTACTCGCTATAACGAGGATCAGCTGAAAACAGCGGCAAGCTCGCGAGAAAAGGTTCGTCTTGATGCAAGAACTCAGGAGGCTGATCAGGCCAATGTGCAGGCTGAAAGCTCGAGAATCCAAGCCACTGAAGCCGAGCAAAAGATGGCCATAGCCGAACAGAGCGCGATGGCAGCCAATCAGAAAGCCAGTCTTGCCGAGCAGAAAGTCGGTGATATAGGTGCTCGTAATGCCTCTTTGGAAAAGGAGCTGGCTGATCTGCATGCCCGTAAAACAGAAAGAGGCATCGTATTGACATTTGGTGATGTACTTTTTGCTACCGGCAAGTCCGACATCAAGGCCGGTGCCATGGCAAATTTTGACCGTCTCGCAGACTCCCTGAAAAAGCAGGAAGGTGGCCGCATCACGATTGAAGGCCATACCGACAGTGTTGGCAGTGATGCCTCCAATATCACACTCTCACAACGACGTGCAGAGTCTGTTCGGAGCTATCTAGTGAGTCGCGGTGTTGCCGCAGAAACTATTTCAGCGACAGGGAAGGGCAGTGCCTTTCCGGTGACCAGCAATGCCTCCGCTGCCGGACGCCAGAAAAACCGTCGTGTCGAAGTCATCATCGATGATTCTGCCAGCAAAGCTGTAGTATGATCCTTGCTGCCAACATTATCGCTGTGGCCTTCAATCACAGCCGTGGTGTCAGGATATTTGTTCATGAAGGTGCCGACGACAGCCAGCTTTTCCTTTTGCTGGCGCTCTATGCTGTCGTTATCAATCTCGAACTGAATATCCAGAATGCTGCAGTAGCGTTGGCTGTTCTTTGCGAGGGGAACGACAACTGCAAGCGGCGTTGCCACAACGGTTTTTGCGGGAGCTGATTTTTCCGGAGCGGCTGTTTCTTTGGGTGCCGTTGCCACCGTATCAGATGATTTGCTGCTGAAACGATAAACCATACCAAGAGAGAACAAATCTATATCACCCTTGTTCTCGCTGGAGTCACTCACCCGGTAACGCTCAGCTTCGGCGCGCAAGCCCAGAGCGTTGGTGATGGCATATTGCAGACCGATACCGGCCTTATAATTGGTCGCTTTCTCCGCTCAGGGTAGTAGTGACGGCGCCACTGCCAGCGTAGCTGGTGTCTGCGTTTGTGTAGTTCGCGCCTATTCGTCCTAGCAGCGACAGCTTCTTCGTCAGGGGCAGCATACCCACGGCATCCAGGCTCACCCCCTTAAGCTGCAAATTTCCGCTCAAGGCTCCCGTGGGCTGGACGTTCGCCGTATAACCGAACTCGCCCAGATCAAAGTATCCGCCTTCGAGAGAGAAATAAGGATTGAACTGATAGCCACCCAACAACTTGAAACCCATATCGTGATCGTCATCCGAGATGGCAATAGAGCTGAAACCCGCCCCCTGCAGGCTATTGGCTATTCTCCCGTCATCGATAGTGGCTTTTGAGTGACCGATATTGCCGCCGATATACCAGCCGGCATCATCGGCGGCGGCAACATTTCCGGCTATACCCGCAAGAGCCAGCAGACCAAGTGTTCCTGATACTTTTGAAAATTTCATGTGATTCTCCAAGGATTCTGATCAGGCCGGGGCTTCAAGGAGCGGGCACATTGACGATGGTGGAGAACGAGACGCCAGCAGAGGCGAGGATGGTGCCCACCATGGTGCCGCCGCCGGCACCGTTAATCGTTGCGGAACTGCCGACCTGCCAGAAAACATTTTTGGCTTGTGCACCATTAATAAGAATGACGCTGCGTGGTGCTGCAGGTGCACCTACCGTAAGCGTGCTGGCCGTCTGGAAAACCCACACTGCATTGGCATCGCCCTGGCCATCCAGCGTGAGATCGGAGCCTGTGATCAGGAAGGAGCCCAGTGCCGATTGATAAACGCCAGGCGGCAGCGTGAGCCCACCCAACTGGCCTGCACCCGGATCGGTGCCACCAGGAAGCAGGGCAGGCGACAGCTCGTTGAACGCTGTTTGTGCATCTGCTCTGGCCTGTGTGGCAATCAGGCAGGCTGCCGGATTGGGAGTAACTGATGTCGGTCCGGTGGTGGAGATTGTGCAGGTGTAGATAGTGCCATTCACCAAACCCGCATCCGTCGGTGTCTCGGTATAGATATCTACCGAATCATGAAAGCCGGTGACGGAAGAAGTGGTTGTCGCTGTTGTGCCGATATCACCGTTGATCTGTGTCAGCAGGCCATTATTGGTTGTGCCCGCCGTGCCACCGAGATTACCGAAGGGAGCTGCCGCTGCAAGATTGATAGGCGCTACGGGTGCACATGCCTGGCTGCCTGTCGTGAATGTCCATACTTTAGGAGTGGCCAGTGCATTGCCCGCCAGATCTTCGGCGGCAGTTGTGATGGTGACGGTGTAATTGGTATTGCTCGCAAGATCAGACGTTGCTGTTAATGTCGCAATTTTTCCGGCGACATCGTAGCTCAATGATCCGGCGACAGGAGCGCCCAGCGGCGGACCACTTGTTTGCAATAAAAACGAAGCGGTTGTGAGCGTGGCGGGATCCATGTCTTCGCTAAAAGTTGCGTTGACGCTTTTCTGCAGGCAAAGGCCTGTAGAAACATCCAGCGGATTCAGCAAGGTCACCGTCGGGGCAATTGCATCAGGGGCCGCGCCGGTAGTGAAGGTCCAGACATGGCTGCTGGGAGCAGGCAGTGGCCCCTGATTTCCAGCCAGTGCATTACCGCCCGCATCCGTGATAGTGGCTGCGAGTGTGGCGGTAAACAGCGTACTGAAGGGCAGGGGAGCCGTCGGTGCAAAGTTTGCCGTTCTGGATCCTGCGCTATAAGTGACACTGCCTGTCACGGGGACATTGCCCGGACCGGCCACGGTGAAAGTGGTGCCGGTAATCGTGGAGGACTTCATGTCCTCACTGAAGGTCGCACTGATCTGGGCATTGACGGCAACAGCTGTAGCCGTGTCCGCAGGAATGGTAAGAGTGACTGAGGGGCGAGTCGTATCTGCTGGCGATACGCCGGCCATACCGAGAACCGGGTCGCGATCGCCGCAAGAAGCCGTCAAGGCTCCCAGCACGAGCACCATGAGCCATGGTAGGCGCACAGGATGATTCATTAATATTTTCATTTTATCCCTTCGATTATTTCAGGTATGAGGTGGTGCCAGAAAATGAATTATTTTCCGCTATTTATAATGATTAATTACGCTCGTCTTTTTATGAGCGAATTCATTGACAGAGATTATTTACAAAAAACACGCATCCTTCGGTGCGATGGAATACATATGGAAAAATAAATATTTGGCGGCGATGGGCGCCACCAAAAAATAATCATCATGTAAGGCTCGAAAATGAGCGTGTAATTATCTTTCAGGGAAATCCTGCGACACCGAACCCGGCAGGGGCATGCAAGGCTTTTCAAGTCGGGAGTATTTTTAGTGAATTTTTTTGAGGCAGGATGCCATTCATACAGTTGGCGCATTTATCGATAAATGCTCTGGCTTGCCAGCGGGCTTCGTCACGCGTCAGGCCATAGCGACCTTGAATCAGGCCTGCCAGCGTGTGTTCATTGCCTTCTGATTTCACCAGTCCTTATTCGCCGGTCAACTTGCTCCAGATGTCTTTGGCGCTGCTGATTTTTCCTTCCAATCGCCATTGAAGATGACGGCGGGGGCATGATGCCCGGATTGGGACACGTTGATACGAAGGACAATAGAGGAGGCGCCAGAGGCTGTCGGTGCGCCAGAGCGCTTATAAGCGGCAGAGGATGAAAAGAGAGGGGAAGTGGTTCAGTCGCAGCGGGGGCTTGTAGAGTCGGCAATATGCCGGTGACTTAAGACTAGGCTTGTGCGTGCCGTTGTGATGCCGAGAAAAGCAGATGGGCTACTTGGCGCAAGTCTTCTTCCTTGTCAGAGGCCATCAGGCCGCCGGGCGTGAGTACGGCCGATTGCAGCAGGCGCACCAGGATTTCGGCCACTAGCTCTATGGGAATATTCTGGATCTGATCTGCCATCTGCAAACTGCGCAGAAAGTTGCTGCAATACACCACAGCGAGCTGAAACAGCATGCCACTTTTGATGGTGAGATGTGGCAACAACCACTCTGGTTCGGTTTCCAGAAGGCGCTTTATCAGAGGATGATTGCGGGCCTGACGCGCGCTCAGCACAAAGCTTTCAACAAAAAGCTCTTCGGGTTTGCTGACGCTGGCGAGCTCCAGCTGGATATGGCGCAGGGTGCGCCGGCCTTCGCGCAGAGCCACTGCCTGAAATAGTGCATCCTTGTCGCGGTAATGCCGGTAAATGGTAATGCGGCTGACGCCTACGCGCTTGGCCACATCCTCCATGGTCATGCGTCGGAAACCGAAATCCAGAAACAGGGCATAGGCCGCATCCAGAATGCGGCGCGCGGTATCCCCTTGAGCCTCATCGACAGCATTTGGGAAAATATTGGCCATATTCATTGCGAGCAGTCCTTCACGGCGTGTTGGCGCACAGACTCAAACTAGGGATAGTCCCTTACGCATGCGGCGACGCAGGTCGGCCATTACCAGCAAGGTGCCGGCCTGACGCACAGGGCGGGGCAGTACACCGTTGATGCAGCCAGCGACCATCAGGAAGCGATTAAAATTTTTCTGGTCTTTTGCAGTCCACTCATAATGCATTTCGTTGCGTAGTTTTTGCGGCAGGAAGCCGGCGGTAACGAAACGGTTGAAAGGACCAATGACGCGGCTGAGTACTGGCAGATGCTTGAACTCGATCAGATCAGCAAGATACTTGCGTATGGTGTCATCCAGCTTCAGCGCGTCCAGTTCCTTTTCCCAATAGACCTGGAAGGCTTCGATATCCTCGGGCCACATGTCTGCACGCACCTGCAAGGTGGTCCCCAGTGGTACGGCAAGGCGATAGAACTCGGCAGCTTGCTCCGGTGTCCACGGCTTGTTAAAGCGCGTGCTGGTATCAGCAAAGCCCCAGTACAGACAGGCGGCTACCCACATCTGAAGATCAGGATTGAAGGCGTTGTATTTGACGGGAGATTCTTCCGTGGAATGCACATGAGCATGCGCACGATTTACGGCCTGACGATAGGCCAAGCGTTCTTCCGTCGTACCTATCATGGAGACAGCGAGGTAGGCCGCCGTGGTACGAGCACGCTTGAACGGATGTTTGAGCACGCTGCCGCTTTCGACGCGGCTTTCCTTGACGCCATAGCCTACTGGCAGGCGAGCCAGTTGCATGATCACATTGGCAGGACCAGCCAAAAAGCCGAGTCCGTCCAGCACGCCAGGAAAGCGATCATCCCATTCCTTGGCAGTCAAAGGCTCTGGCCAGCTCATCTCGATGCGGGAATTGCTGGAGGGCGTCATATTGGATTCGTACTTGGTCATGGCTTTGGTGGTCCTGTGTGGCACAGCGTTACAAGTGATGCAATTTGTATCCTTGTTTCAGGCAGGGAGCACTGGCTTCAATCTTCAGATTGATTGGCGAAGCTTAAGTTTCCTTGCGGATGACGGAGTAGGCGGAGGAATTAAAACTTTTAGTGGAACGGGGCCCATCTCATGGCATCTTCATATTCAATATTTAACATAATATACATTATGCGTTTATTTGAGAGATCTGCATGTGCTAAGATTTCCCAACCATTTCAGGCTGTTAAATCCCATGACCTGCCGTGATCTGTCCGGTTTTACGTCGATCACTGCCCGTATGAGCTGCTTATGACTCTGACACTTCCCGTCATCAACCCTGATCTCTTTGATCCCGTGGCAACATGGTTTACCCGTATTCCGCACTCACAGGTGCTGGGCATCCAGTTCGTTCACGGTGAGCGCGGCCGTGCCACGCTGATGCTGCCTTACAAGCCCGAGTTGGTCGGTAATCGCAAAACCGGCGTCCTGCATGGTGGCGTCATTACCACGCTGATCGACAATGCCAGCGGCCTCAGCATCTATTCCCTGCTGGAGCAGCCCGAGGCTATCGCCACTCTGGATTTGCGTATCGACTATCTGCGTCCGGCCACACCGGGCTTGCCGGTTTATTGCATGGCCGAATGCTATCGCCTAGGCCGACAGATTGCGTTCACCCGTGCCACGGCCTATCAGGAAGACAACAGCCAGCCCGTGGCCTACAGCGTGGCTACCTTCATGCGCGGAGCCAGCACTGCCGTCATCAGTGGTGACGGCCCCAAGGAGCCCAGCTGATGGACATTGTGCAACTCGTACAAAATGCCAAGGAAAGTCGCGATTACCAGGAAATCCTTGATCAGCTGCCTTATGCGCGCTTACTGGGTGTGCAAATGCAGGTTACGGACAATGACGAGCTTTTGTTTTCCTTGCCGTTTCAGGCCGGCAATATCGGCAACGATAATTTACCGGCCCTGCATGGCGGTGTGATTGGCGGCTTTATGGAAACGGCGGCGCTGCTGCATCTGCTCTGGATCCGCGAATCAGCAGAAATTCCACGCACAGTAGATTTTTCCGCGGACTATCTGCGCTCCGCCAAAGCGGACACCCTCTATGCACAATGCAGCATTACCAAACAGGGAAAACGTGTGGCCAATGTGCAGATGACGGCCTGGCAGGAAAACCGCGACAAGCCGGTGGCAGCGGCCCGTTCACATTTCCTGCTGACTGAAGGCTGATGCTGGGCTGCTTGTGGTGGCATTAAAAGTGCGATGTCGCACACAGCGTTCAAAACCTACACGAAGCCAGCAAGAAAACCCTACAGTTCTCATGGCGGGACATTGCTATGGTTCATCTGTCGTCGGCGCTAGGCTCCGGCCCCCTCCGAACCGAGCCAACGACAAGAAAAAGCCCGCTTTTTGCGGGCTTTTTCTTGTTTGTGAGTTGCACGCAAGCACGCCTAAGACCAGTACTAGCGCCCTACTCCTTTCATTTATATTTTTTAACTTCCGGTGCAGAAGAAACCGCATTAAAAAATACCCGCAGTGACGGGTATTTTCATTAAGGGCTTTTCCATTACAGGCTTATTCAAGAAAAGACATAACAGTCCATGGCCAGCGCTCCACCAGAATAATTGGCCAGCGGCCTTTGTAGTGCCGGATTTTCGGTAGCGGCGCCATAGGCGACGAAAAGCGGTAGCAAGTGCTCAGGCGTGGGATGAGCGCGCCGTGCCGAGGGCGCTTGTTGCAGCCAATTGGCCAGCGCTGCACGATCATTTTTTTGTAGGGCCACGTACATCCAGTCTTGAAAAGCATGCACATAGTCATCCGCCACATCCGCATTGAATTCATCGAAATGGAATTCATGCAGATTATGCGTGAGGCTGCCGGAGCCGATGATGAGCACATTTTGTTCACGTAAGGGGCGCAGAGCTTCGCCCAGACGCAGATGCCAAGCGGCATCGAGATTGGGCTGCACGGAAAGCTGGGTCACCGGGATATCCGCATCGGGATACATCTGGCGCAACGGCACCCAAGCGCCATGATCCAGACCACGATCCGGTGCAATGGCCACGGGAATGTCCGCCTCTACCAGAAGCTTGGCCACCTGCTCTGCCAGCGTGGGCGCGCCCGGTGCCGGATACTGGATTTCGTACAGATCGGCCGGGAAGCCGCCGAAGTCATGAATGGTGGCCGGTGGTGAGGCCGCACTCAGCGCAGGCTGCCGGGTATTCCAGTGCGCCGACACCACAAGAATGGCCGCAGGTCGTGGCAGTGCCTTGGCTATTTTCGTCCAAGCCGCGCCATAGACGCCGGGCTCTACGGCCAACATGGGCGAGCCATGGGAGATAAACAGGGTGGGCAACATGATGATTTCCTCCGATATGACCCAGCATGCACCCTCCTCTTAATGGGATAAACCAGTGAGCAAGCAATGTACTGTTGCTTATTAAGGAACAATTGAGCCTTTCACTGCTAATAAGCTCAACCATGAATCCCCGCTGAGCAGTCTTGTGTAAATGTGAATTCCTATTTACATTCCGCACAAATCCAGACCGGACCCACCATGTCTGCCCTGTCCTCCCCACAGAACCAGCGCCCGCAATCCCGCCAGGACCGCAGCCGCCATACCGAACAGGTATTGCTGGATGCTGCGCTGCAACTCTTTCGCGAGCGTGGTTTCGAGACCATTACGGTGGGGGATATCGCCAGCCGTGCTGGCGTAGCGCCAGCCTCTATCTACCGCCGCTTTGGCGATAAAGAAGGCCTACTGCGTGAGGCCTACCGCCACTTCATTTCCCATGCCTTGGGCATGCTGGAGACCATGCCGACGTCCACGCCGCAAGAGCGCAGTTATGTGGAGCGGCTGGCCTTGGTGACCAGTCTGGTCATGCGTTATTCGCATGCCAATCAGCACCTATTGCAGTCGAGTTTTGCGCGCGCCTTGGTGGATGACTATTACGCGACGGCTTTGCGTGAACTGCGTGCCGGTGTGCTGGCTGCACTCAAGCGCCACTTTCTTGAGCGTGTGCATGAAATTCACCATCCCGAGCCCGAGCTCGCCGTGGATTTTGCCCTGCGTCAGGCCGTGGCCATGCTCTCGGCCCGTCTTGAAGCCGGTCAGTTGGAAGTGGGCACGGGCGCCATTCCTGAGCCGGTTTTCCTGCGCGAGCTGATGCGCTCCATCCTCGGTTATTTGCAAATTTCCTTTAGCAGTGCCGAAGTCGACGCCGCCCTGCGTCGGCACGGTCTCTGACCCTTTATGAAACCTTTCATCAATACTCCCATCGCCCTCCACGGAGACCTGCATCATGGCGTATAGCGATCGCAATATTTCGGCAATGCAAAAACGCATCGCCCCACGTGTTTACGGCAATCTGGATCTGGACATCACGCCCGAGCGCTTTCGTAGCGAGCTGGGTGAGAACAGCATCCTGAGAAAAAATCCGCGCATCACGGCACTGCTGGCCGAGCCGGAAAAAGTGGAGTTCTTCCGCCAGCTCACCCTCATGGGCGATCCGCTGGCCGATGCCTATGCCGCACTGATTCCAGAACTGGGCTTTCGCAAGGTTCGTGAAATGCTGGAAACCGCCATCGTACAAGGCATTGCTGCCGTGCAAGATGCGCCGCCCGAACTCAAGACCTTTATCGCCGCCGTGGATGAAAAGCCGGCCTGGCTGGATATGGAGCGCGTGGAGCGTGCTGCGCGCTTTATGCGCCTGCCCACCGCTGTTGCCGGTGATTACGCCTTGCGCGTGGCCTTCATGAATACCTATGTGAACGGCTATCAGGGCCTGCCCATGATTATCACCGGCGCCCTCACCAGTGATTCTGCAGGCCGGCGCATGGCGGAAACCGCCAGCACTTTCAAACTGGCCGTGCTGCCCGGCGCGCTGGATCGTGGTGGTGAGGCGTATCGCTCCGTGCTTATGGTGCGCCTCATGCACGCCATGGTGCGCGGCAATCTTCTGCGCAAAAAAGAAGTCTGGGATTTTTCTGTATATGGCCTGCCCATTCCTCAGGTAGACCAGATGGGCGCGGCACTGGTGACCAGTTATATGATGGCCAAGCGCTCACTGAAAAAGAAAAAGCCTTTTAGCCAGCTGGAGCGCGATGTTATCGAACTCAATCGCTACACCGCCTTTTTGCTGGGTATGCATGATCAGTTCCTTAGTGCCGAGCCTGAGCAAATCGTGGAAACCTGGGAAATGTGTCAAGCCACCTTGCGCCATATGCATGATCCGCGTGGCAAGCAACTTAATGAGGCCACGCTCACCGCTTATCGTCGCCCGGGCAATGGCGTACTGGATCGTGCCCTGCACTTTCTGGATTCCAGCGCCAACAAATTCATGTACGAGAAAATTGTGGGCCGTAAAACCGCTGAAGAAATGGGCGTGGAAGCGGGTTTCAAAGAATCCTTAAGCTTCGCCACGCTCTTTCTGCCGCTGGGTATCAATTACTCGGCACTCTTTATGGCCGATAAATTGCCCCGCATGCACAAGCTCATAGACCGCTTTGCGGTAAAGGAAATCCGCAAGCAGCTGCATGCAGAAGGTCCGCCCGAGTACAAGACCGACTCCAAGTCTTACGCCATGTAAGATTTTCAGGAAACACAAAAAAGGGGGATGGCATTGCCATCCCCCTTTTTCATTTTCCCGAAAAATGAAAATCTGCTTTCCGTAGGTCGGGCTTTAGCCCGACATCAGTTCTGGACTCTTGTCACGCTGTCGGGCTAAAGCCCGACCTAGGCCTGCTACAAAATCGAAATTTCTATGAAGTTATCTCAGCCTTACGGGCACAACGCCAGGCATAAATAAAAATTGGCAGCAGCAGAATGAGATTGCCGGCATAGGCCAGCCGAGGTGCCACTTCATACAAGCCTGTGCCCAGCACCGGCCCGACAATGGACCCCAGCGCCGGCAGTGCGGTGGTAAGCCCGGCCAAACTCCCCTGCTCCTCCATTCCCACCGCCAAGGATGCCGCCGCTACGCAGCCCGGGTAGCACAGCCCAACGCCAAGACCACAACAACCAACACCGATAAAAAGCCACAAGGCCCCGTGACCTATGGTGAGCAACAACGATCCGATAATCAGCGCGGCAAGACCCGACAAAATCAAACGCCAGGCGGGCCAGCGCAGGCGTTGCACCAGTAAGCCCTGAGCCAGCAGAGCTAGTGCGGCGGAAAACATAAGGGCAAAACCCAAGCGACGCGCAGCCGCCTGGCTGTCCAGCCCCAAGGTATCCTGAAAATAAAACCCCAGCGTTTGTTGCACCACGGAAAAGGCAATGAACATGACCGCAGCAATCAGCAGGAAATGTCGGTAACGCTCATCGCCATAGGCCAGTGTCGCGCTACTGGCTTGGTTTTTCGTATGTGCTGCACGCGGTGATTCCGGCAGGAAAAACCAGACCAGCACCAGACTGGCGGCAGTCATGAAGGCGGCGAAATAAAGTGGCGCCAGCAGGCTGATACCCGCGAGAAGTCCACCAATAGCCGGACCTATGATGGTACCTGTGCTATTGGCCGCACCCAGCTTGGCAATGCCGGAAGCACGTGTTTCGGCCGTGGTGATATCGCTGACATAGGCATTGGAGGCCGGCATGGTGCCGGCCATTACCGAAGATTGCAGACAACGTGCCGTAATCAGGGCCAGCCAGAGAAAAAGTCCACGCAACCAACCCTCTAGCCCCATCCAGAACAGGCTGGTAAACAGCAGCGTGCCCACGGTATAGCCAGCCAAGCCGATAAGGATGACGCGCTTGCGTCCAAGATGATCGCTGCGCCGTCCCCAGATACGTGTGGCGACGGCATATACGGCCGAGGACGCCGTGATGATGATGCCGATTTGCAGCTCGCGCAGGCCGACAGCTCGCCCCAGCAGCGGCAGCAGGGCAAACACCAGTGTCTGGCCCATGGCCATGGTCGCGATGGCGGCCAGTAGCACGATGTAGATACGGCGTTGAGGTAAAGAATGGATCATGACGACGCAGACCGTGGAGTGGCCGCAGATTATAGGGGCGCAGGCCTCAAAAGAGCTTGGCAAAAAAGCTGCTCCCGGCTCGCTACTCGACTACAATTCGCGCCCGCTGATCCTTGCCACGCCGGTGCCTGTTTCCAATGCCAGCCCTGCCCGCCTTTCCCGAGCCCGCTCTCATACGCCATGACGTGGTGTATGCCGATGCCGAGCTATTGGTCGTGGAAAAGCCGACCGCTCTGCTCAGCGTGCCCGGCCGCGGCGAAGACAAGCAGGATTGCCTGATTGCACGCCTGCAGGATGATTACCCCGGTGCCCGCGTCGTGCATCGTCTGGACAGGGACACTTCCGGCCTGCTGGTGGTAGCGCGCAATGCCGACAGTCATCGCGAGCTTTCACGTCAATTTCAGGATAGAGAAGTCGGTAAGCGTTATATTGCGCTGGCTCTGGGCCAGTTGCTGGAGTCGGGAGGCCGCATCACCCTGCCCCTGCGTTACGACCCTCCAACCAAACCCCGTCACGTCATTGATATGGAAAATGGCCAGCCCAGCCTGACTGAGTGGAGCCTGCTGGAACAGCACGAGCACTTTGCCCGCGTCGCCCTTATTCCCCACACCGGCAGATCGCATCAGTTGCGCGTGCATATGCAAGCACTGGGACATCCCCTGCTAGGGGATGCGCTGTATGCGCCGGCGGCAGCATGCCCGCCGGGCTCACGCCTTTGCCTGCATGCAGAAACCCTGGAATTCACCCATCCGGTGAGTGGTGCCCGTCTGCGTTTCACGCGGCCGGCACCCTTTTGAACAACATTAGCGAGAACAAGACTGCATGAGCTCCACCCTCTTCACTCCGGCCGTTGGCCAACGCTGGATTTCCGATACTGAAACCGAACTCGGCCTCGGCGTGATGGTAGAAACTGATGCCCGCTCGCTCACCGTGCTATTCCCCAAGAGTGAAGAAACCCGCGTTTACGCGCGCAATAATGCACCGCTCTCGCGTATACGTTTTGCGGTGGGCGACACTGTGCGCGATGCTGGTGGTAATGCGTTTACCGTGGTCAGCGTGACCGAGCAGCGTGGCCTGCTGCGCTATGGTGTGGCAAACGCGCAAGGCGAAAGCAGCGAACTCAATGAAACACGCTTGGCCGCCGACATTCATCTTTCGCGTCCGCAAGAGCGTCTATTGGCCTCGCAGCTGGACAGCAATGAGCTGTTCAATCTGCGTGTGCAAGCGCTGCTGCAGCAGGAAAAACTGGCACAGTCGCCGGTGCGCGGGCTGGTTGGTCCGCGTCTTGGCAAAGTGCCACACCAGTTTTATATCGCGCATGAAGTGGGCAACCGCCCGCAGCCTCGCGTGTTGTTGGGCGATGAAGTGGGTCTGGGTAAAACCATTGAAGCGGGTCTCATCATTCATCAGCAGTTGCAGACCGGCCGTGCCGGTCGCGTGCTTATTCTTGTGCCAGAAAACCTGCAGTACCAGTGGCTGGTGGAAATGCGCCGCCGCTTCAATCTCAATGCCGCGTTGTTTGATCTGGAGCGCACGGCCGCCATACGCGAAGCCGATGCCGAGCAGAATCCCTTTGAAACCGAGCAGATTGTGCTGATGTCGCAAGAGCTGCTGGTGGATCATCCGGATTTGGCCGAGGCCGCCATTATGGCCGGCTGGGATCTGCTGGTGGTGGACGAAGCCCATCATCTGGAATGGTCGCCGGAAGAACCCAGCGCCGCTTATGAATTGGTGGCCATGCTTGCTGAAAAAACACCGGGCGTGCTGCTGCTCACAGCAACGCCGGAACATCTGGGGGTGGCCAGCCATTTTGCGCGCTTGCGCCTGCTGGACCCGGCTCGTTATCACGATCTGGAAGCTTTTATCGAAGAGGAAGAAGCTTTCTCGAGCGTGGCTGCGGTTGCCGAAGAGCTGCTGGGTGATGCTCCGTTAAGTGCGGCAGCACGTGATGTTCTTTCCGAAAAATTGCCGGCCGATTTACTGAGAGATGCTGATGACAGCCACGGCCGTGACAAAGCCCTGACAGCGCTGCTCGATCGTCATGGCGTAGGCCGCGTACTTTTCCGTAATACTCGTGAAGCCATAGGCGGCTTTCCCGAGCGCCAGTGTCTGCCTGCTGCGCTACCCGCGCCGGAGAGCTTCAAGCCCGCCACACTGGCTCAGGCACTCTATCCGGAAATGCACAGCAACGATGATGACTGGTGTGAAAGCGATTCCCGTGTGGAATGGCTGCTGGCCCTTCTAAAAAAACTCAAACGCGAAAAAGTACTGCTGATTTGCCGCTCCAGCCCCGTAGCACTCGCGCTGGAAGAATATCTGCGCCTCAAAGAAGGTATACGCACCTCTGTGTTCCATGAGGGCATGAGTTTGCTGGAGCGCGATCGCGCCGCCGCCTATTTTGCTGACGAGGAATACGGCGCGCAGATTCTACTGTGCTCGGAAATTGGTTCTGAAGGCCGTAACTTCCAATTCGCTCATCACCTAGTGTTGTTCGATCTGCCCGGCGATCCGGAACTGCTGGAGCAGCGTATCGGCCGCTTGGATCGTATCGGCCAGACTGAAACCATCAAGCTGCATGTGCCCTATTTCAAGGCCACCGCACAGGAACGCTTGTTCCGGTGGTATCACGAAGCCTTGGATGCCTTTGAAAATATCAGCCCCACGGCACGCACCATACTCGAAGAGTTCAAGCCGGAGTTTCCACCTGCTCTGCGCGACGGCGGCGACTCGTTCGAACAGTTGCTGAAAAAGGCACGCGCCCTGCGCGATGACCTTCTGGAAGATCTTGAAAAAGGCCGCGATCGCCTTATCGAGCTCAATTCCTGCCGCAAGAATGTTGCCGCTGAATTAATTGCCGCCGTTGAAGCGCAGGATGAGGACAACGCCCTGTCCAACTTTATGGAGCGCGCCTGGTCAGCTTTTGGTGTGGATCAGGAAGAGCAGGTGGAAACGCATCTGCATATCCTGCGCCCAGGGGATCACCAGTTGCTGGACGGCTTTCCCGGTCTCGATCCGGAAGGCATGACGGTTTCCTTTGATCGAAAATATTCCCTGTCACGCGAAGATGTGCACTTCCTGAGCTGGGAACATCCCATGCCGCAGGGTCTGCTGGATCTTTTCATGACACAGGAATACGGCAATGCCAATCTGGCTTTGATTCGTAACAAGGGCATCAAGCCGGGCACGATTCTATTGGAGATTTTCTTCCGCTTGGAAGCGATTGCGCCCAAGGGTTTGAATGTGGAGTCCGCCCTGCTCTCACTCACACAACGCGTGTTGCTGGATCAGAATGAACGTGATCTCTCCGGTACGGTGAGCCATGCGGTGTTGCTCAAGCAGGTTCAGCATCTGGATCGTGCCGTGGCGCGGCAGGTGGTAAAAGGCCATCAGGATCTGCTGGAAAGTTTATTGAACCGTGCAGTGAAAAATGCCGAGGCGCAACTGCCTGAGCTGCGTGAAGCAGCGCTCACGGCATGGCGAGAAAAGAATGGCGATGAGGTTGATCGTCTGAAGGCACTGGCAGCAGTCAATCCGGCGGTGCGTCCGGCAGAAATTCGTGCACTGGAAAAACGTCTGGCCGATGGCGAAGCCGCACTACAGGGCCTGCGCTCGGTAGCACATGCCGTGCGCCTTATCGTAGCCGCTTGATATTTTCCGATCAGGAAAAGGTGTAAAGAAAGCAGGCTAGTGCCGCAACTGCAAACGGTCGGCCTGCATTTTCCAGAAGTTGTCCAACAGCTCCAGCGCAGTCTGGCCAGCCAGAAATAGCCTGTCGGCATCCAACAGATCATGCACGCTGGCGGCCTCGACCAGATAAAGCCCATGCCGAGCCTGCAAGCGGGCATGGGTTTCTGCTACCGGAAAAAACCCTGCATCCGGAAATTCGATGCCGTTTTCTTCGCAACGCTGGCGCAAGCCCCGCCCCAGCCGCTGCCAGATATCCGTACTCATGCTGTTTTCCAGCGCCAGCATAGTGCCCAGGGCGGTGCTGAGATCATTGGCGTTGTAGTGCGCATCAATGGCATCGCACAACTCACGTGTTACCGGCTCACACTGGTTCAGGCACCAGCCCGGCGGCGCCTGCGGCACCGTGCGCTGCCATATCGACCACCAGCTATGTAGCCGCTCACTCAGAATATAAGGATCACCCAGACCCACGCCGGGCAGTGGCGGGCACCAAGGCACCCCGTTTTCATCAAAGCAGATGACAACGGCAGTGCCTGAGTCGGCGTCCAGCAAGGTGTGGCCATCACTGAGTTGCAGCGCATGTTGCTCACGCGCCAGCGTCAACTGGCGTAAGACGATGGCCAATTGCTGCAAAGTACAAAGCAGATTTTCAAAAACGAGACTGCCGCTCTCAATACGGTCCAACCAGAGATTGCGTACCAGGGCCGGATGCCGACAGATTTCGCTATTGCAGCGACGCTGAAGCTCAAGAAAACCGACGCGGTGTTGGGCATCGATATGGGCGGCCGGCGCCACATGCCACTCCACGGCATGGGCACGCAGACGGCTGCGCATTACAGGCATATTGGGCCTCAGGACGGCTTGGGGACAATTCTTGAGCCTAGAACAGTGGCTCTACCCCGCCAGCGCCACGACAAATTCGTCTAAGACAGCCCGAACTAAGAAGCGGTCGTCTCAGAGATAGCCGATGGTGTAACGAGCCCCGGCACTGCACACCTGCAAGGCCTGACGCCCTTCTTCCTCGGCCTCTATACCCCAGTCCACCAACTGGTAATAGACATTGCGCGAGATCAGCGCCTCCAGTCGATCACGCACATGCACATAAGGTGAAGGCTCCTGATCGTCCTTGTAGACCACGCGTATGGGGTGCTCAGGGCCCGCCACCACTACATCCCCGGTCTGCGTTGTGAACCTGAGATAGACGATGCCCTTCTCCTCATGACGCTCTACCAGCACGGCCAGAAACGGTGCATCTTCCACACGGATACGCACTTTCTCCACGGGAGTGACGAGGTAATAGCAATCATCGTCATCGCGGCGCAGCACGCTGCTGAAGAGCTTTACCAGCGGAGCCCGGCCTATGGGCGTGCCCATGTAAAACCACTGTCCATTGCGCTTGATCTCCATATTGAGATCGCCGCAAAACGGCGGATTCCACTTATGCACGGGCGGCAGGCCCTTGGGGTCATTGCCCTCGGCATCCTTGAGCAGTTTCGCGATGGCCATGGGGTCTGCACGTAGTTGCGAGCCGGCTTTGGCCGGTGGAATTTCGGTATTTTGAGGAGTGTCTGTCATGACGTAGCCTGTATGGTCACGGGTCAATGTTGTCGGACATAAATCGTGCAACATTGATTGGCCTTTCGAGTGTGGCCTTTTATACTACGCGCCGCTCGAAAATCGAGTCCTTGTGCGTACTTAGCGTGTTGCCAGGTGGCGTGCGGGACCCTATCCAGCTTGTTCAGGAGGCTGTCGTGGAAAGAGAAGCAATGGAGTTTGACGTTGTCATCGTGGGTGGTGGCCCGGCCGGTTTGTCTGCCGCTATCCGTCTGCGTCAACTGAGTATTGAATCCGGCCAGGACATCTCCGTCTGTGTCGTGGAAAAAGGCTCCGAGTTCGGCGCTCACATCCTGTCCGGCGCCTGCTTCGAGCCACGTGCGCTGGCCGAGCTTTTCCCGGACTGGAAAGAGCAAGGTGCTCCGCTCAATACCCCTGTGATCCGCGATGAAGTGTATTTCCTGCTGAACGATACGCGCAGCGTGCTGACACCGGGCTGGGTTGTTCCCAAGCCCATGCACAACGAAGGCAATTACGTTATCAGCCTCGGTAACCTCGTGCGCTGGTTGGCCACCAAGGCCGAAGAGCTGGAAGTAAACCTCTTCCCCGGCTTTGCCGCCTCTGAAGTGCTGTATGCCGAAGACGGCTCCGTGAAAGGCATCGCCACCGGCGACATGGGCGTGGCCCGTGACGGCACGCACAAGCACAGCTACACCCCGGGCTACGAGCTGCACGCCAAATACACCCTGTTTGCCGAGGGTTGCCGCGGTAGCTTGGGCAAAGAGTTGATCCGCAAGTTCGACCTCGACAAAGACGCCGATCCGCAGCATTACGGTCTGGGCATCAAGGAGCTTTGGGATATCGATCCCGCCCTGCACGAGCCGGGCTTGGTCATGCACGGCGCTGGCTGGCCCTTGGCCGAGAATGGCGAATCCGGAGGCTGGTGGTTGTACCACCATGAGAACAACCAGATTTCCGTCGGCCTCATCACCGATCTCTCCTACCACAATCCCTATCTCTCACCGTTTGACGAGATGCAGCGCTTCAAGCATCACCCGGTGATCAAGAAGTATCTGGTGGGCGCCAAGCGTGTTTCCTACGGTGCACGCGCCATCATCAAGGGCGGCCTCAACTCCCTGCCCAAGCTGACTTTCCCGGGCGGCGCGCTGGTGGGCGATGATGCCGGCTTCCTGAACTTCTCCAAGATCAAGGGCAGCCACACAGCCATGAAGTCCGGCATGATCGCGGCCGAAGCGCTGGCTGAATTGCTGAAAGCCGGCAAGGCCAATGATGAACCGGTGAATTTCACCGAAAAGTTCAAAGCCTCGTGGTTGTTTGAAGAGCTCTACAAGTCGCGTAATTTCGGTCCGGCCATGCACCGCATGGGCACCCTCATGGGTGGTGCGTTCAACTTCATCGACCAGAATATTTTCGATGGAAAAATCCCGTACACGATTCACGACAACACGCCGGATTACGCCTGCCTGGATCTGATGGCACAGTCGACGCCGATCACCTACCCCAAGCCGGACGGCAAGATCAGCTTCGACAAGTTGTCGTCGGTATTCCTCTCCAGCACTAATCACGAGGAAGACCAGCCGATTCATCTGCAGCTGAAAAATGCCGACATTCCCATCAAGAAAAATCTGCCCTTGTACGGTGAGCCGGCACGTCTTTACTGCCCGGCTGGCGTGTATGAAGTGGTAGAAAATGATGCTGGCGACAAGCGCTTCCAGATCAATGCGCAGAACTGTGTGCACTGCAAGACTTGCGACATCAAAGACCCGGCGCAGAACATCAACTGGGTGGTGCCGGAAGGCACTGGCGGCCCGAATTACCCGAATATGTAATTCTGTCTGCGGCATGAAAAAGGCGACCCTTGGTCGCCTTTTTCATGCCTGCCCCTCTGCGCCAGGTGGCTGCACAAACGCACTGGCATCACCCTGCCAAGTCATGCAAACTCGGCGCACTTCAGATAAGGCGCCGTGGCAAATACCGCCACATCATCCAGAATAATCCGCAGCCTGCTGCACTGAAGGAGTGCCTTGTGCGCCCCACGCTTTTCCTGACAGCCCTGCTCTTCATCTTCGCTCCGGCTCTGCTGGTGGCTGAAACAGTGGCGCCAGCAGGCCCTAGCGAGAAGCCCCTGCGCTTACCGCCTGTGAGCGGCACCAATAATTCAAAAACACCGACCGAAATTCAGATAATGGTGCCCGGCCAACCAACCTACAGCACCACCATCCCCCCCTCGCGCAAAGCTGCTACAGCGCTGCCTCTGCCGGGCAATGCCGCCTGCATGCGCATGAAGGCGCCGTACCGCTCCGGCCTGTGGGAAATCACATCGGTCAGCAGTAATTCACTCATGCCCCAAGCAATCACGGCCAAGGTAAAGCGCTGCATCACCGAGCGCGATGCGCAGAATGCTTGCGGTCTCAACCAGCTTTCCGGTGGCCGTAACCGCGACTGCCACATTACCGACATGCAGATTGGTGAGGGTGATGCCAGATGGTCCATGAGCTGTGACAGTGCCTCGTTTAATGGTCAGGGCAATGGTCACACCACATTCACGGCGGACGCATATCAGGGTACATTCGACATGCGGGCGACCATGCAGGGCACGCCCATGGAAATGAATACCAGCTTCAGCGGCAAGCGCCTCGGTAATTGCAAGTAAGACAACTGCAAACAAGAAAAAGCGCGGCCGTCCATTTTGGGGGCGTCACCATGTCACTCTATTCCCGTCATGTATTTCCTTATGTACTCGACTGGCTGATGTCACAGCCAGCATTTACACAGGCGCGTGAAGAACTGCTGGCCGATGTGGCCGGAGATGTTCTGGAAATCGGCTTCGGTACCGGACTTAATCTCGAGCATTATCCTGCCACGGTGACTCGCATCACCTCGGTCGATGTAAATCCCGGCGTACACAGGTTGGCGCAAAAACGCCTGCACAAATCAGCGCATCCTGTGCGCTTTGCCTTGGTGAGCGGCGAAAATCTTCCCATGCAAAATGCCAGCTTTGATACGGTGGTATCAACCTGGACCTTGTGCAGTATTCCGGATGTGGAAAGTGCCTTGCTGGAAATTCGGCGCGTATTGAAGCCGGGAGGGAAGTTCTTTTTTGTGGAGCATGGTCTGAGCCCTGACCCTGCCGTGGCGAAATGGCAGCACCGTCTCACGCCGCTACAGAAAATTATTGCGGATGGCTGCCACCTTGATCGCGATCATCTGGCATTAATCAGCGCAGCTGGCCTGAAAGTAATTTCCAAGCGTCAGTTTCAAGCCCAAGGCCTGCCGGCCGTAGGCTCCTTCATGACACTGGGTGTGGCAACGGCCTGAAGCTATCCGGTGTATCAGCGTGTGAGCACAAAGCGCGCTGATACGCCCTGACCATCACCCTGCTTCTCCGCCTGCGCCTCTTGAAGGCTGACGCCTTGGGCTGAAAGTCGGGCCAGCCAAGCCGCAACCGCATTGAAGTCGGCACGCTCCACCCAAACTCTTACCAGAGCATCGCCTTCCGGCTCGATACGGCTGAAAGCAAGTGCACTGCTGGCCGCAGCATTACTGGCCAGCACGAGTAGCGAACCATCGGCCACCGGAGCATTACGGCCGGCCTGCGCGCGGCTGCCGCCGATCAGGGTCAACAGCTCACGATTTTGCTCATACTGGATTTGTGCCTTCTGGGCGGCACGATGCGAAGGCATCCAGATACCGTAAACCAGCACCACTATCGCAATCACCACGCCAAGCACGCGCAGGACTTTTTGATCACGCGGGCTCAGCACTAGCCAGCGCTGACGTAGCGGTGCCAGCATTTCCTGCCAGCTCTGGCGCAGAGATGTAATGAACTCGTTCATGCCCCGCCCTCCACTCGCAAACGGCCACGGACCAGCCCACCCTGAGCATTGGCCGATACAATTTCAGTGCTGAAGCCCTGTGCATCCAGACGCTGGCGCAGGCTGTCTATTTCACCCAGCGCACGCGCATCCACATCCAGTGTGAACACGCCATTGCTGAAATCCACACGCTGCGTATTAAGGCCGGAGCCCTGCAAGGACTCGGCAATACGCGTCAGCTTGGGCAGCGTTGAAACGCCATCATTGCCGCCTTGATTCTGTTCCGACTTGAAACGCTTGCGCACTTCGTCCACCGGGCGCGCTGAACGCAGGCGAGCATCAGGATTGGCCTGTTTGTACAGAACCACAATCTCATTACCCACTTTGCCGGCCTGATAATGATAATAAGCGTAGTGCGCCCACTCACTCAGCAGTTGCAAGGAGAAGGCTGCGGCCATGAAAACGGCGGCAATGCGCAGACTTTGCGGCAAGGCAAAGCGCTGACTGACGGCAAAACTGCCGTGCATGAAATTGCCGGCATGCTTGGTCCAATCCACCACGGTGCTCAACGCTGCAGCCGGATCAAGCAGCTCGGCGCTGATATCCGCATCAAGACTATTGGTCTCCAGCCAGTGCTGCAAACGCGCACGCAGGGCATCGTTTTGCACATGGGCGTTGATACCGGCAGGCGGTGTTTCCTGAAGGGCGGCATTCAGCATGGTTTCCAGCAGACTGCTTTCCAGCACAGCGCCGCTATAACTGCCCGTGCGCAAGATGAGGCCCCCATCATGGCCTTCAGCGAGTTGCCAGCAAGCGGCAGCTACCGTATCCGGGCGCGGCAAAAGAAAAAGATCCGGCAGGGCCGCGACTACACGCAATCCTGTCATGCGCAAATGCGTCAACTGCTCTTGCAGTTGTGCACGACTGATACCCAGCAAGGGTGCCTGGTCTTCTGCGCCGACTGGAGCCGCAATCACCTGCAGGTTTTCGGCATCTTCGCCACACTGGTCCTCAATCAGCCAAGCCAGAGATTGGCCCGCCTGACGCAATTGCCGATTACTGGCAGTGACCGTTGTAAACAGGCAGGAACTGGACGGCAGGAAAAGCACCGTGGCATGAGCCGGATGCTGCTGGGCAAGGCTGCCAATATCCGTCTCGCCCAGAGCCACAATACCGGCAGCTGAGGCCAGCCAGGCTTGGCTACTGCCAGCGGCAGACAGATGCAAAAACAGTGTATTCATAAAATATTCCGCGCCGCCTCGGTCATGCTTTCCATCACCGGGTCTGTGGTGTCCTTGTTTTCTGCGCTGACAGTCGCCGGCATGACTTTCTGACTGAAGTCACGGGCAACGACCTGCAGTGTACCGGAATCGTTGCGGACCAGCACCGCAAGCAAAACACTATGACGCCCGGCAATTACCGCATCGGCCAGCAGCTGGAAGTAATGAGTATTGACGGAAATCTGCGTCATAAGTGCTGTTTTCTGTGTACCCTCCAGTCCATTAAAAACCGGCTGCCGCAGGAAATCGTCGATATTGCCCCAGCCCTTGGTCGGGCGTTGCGAGGACAACTCCGTTGCAGTACGTGAGCTCAGGGTCGGGCTCAGTGCGGCCAGCACCACGGCATCCGCGGTGTTGATATTGAGCAGAGCACTGGCAGGCAGCGCGCAGACATAAGGCCGTAGCCTGGCGATGATCTCCGGCGTGAAGCCCCGCACCAGACGCAACTCGGAAATGTCATTAAGCGGCAGATTGGCGGCCCGATATGGCCGCTCTAGGCGCGAATAGAAATCATCTTCGGCGCCATCACTGCCAGTGGGATCGTTGTCATTGTCCATCCAGTCGATCAGGGCCGGAGCCAAACTCTCGGGCAGATCCAGATTTTTCAGCAAACGGGTGAAAATATCGCTGGCGGCCGTATCCGGCGCACTGTCATGCCAGAGCCGATTAAGGTTGAAACGCCCCTGCACATCGTTGACACGCGCATTGATCATGCCGCCGTCTACGGGAAAAGGGGGAAACGGCTTTGCCCAGAATTCGCCAGGATGATCGGTTTGCGCGCCGCGCCGCTTGTCATCCTTGAAATCCTCACTCAGCAAATCGCGCACAAAATCTTCAGCGCCCTGCGTATACAGCCAGGCCTGATCCTGATTGAAAAGACCACCCGCATATTGCAGCGCCAAGTGTTGGGCGCGAATCATGCCCACCGCCAGAATGGTGGCCAAGGCCACCACCAGCAACACGGTGAGAAGCGCGACGCCGCGCATGCGCTTAAGCGGCGGGAGCTGCAGGAGTCGGGCTGGCATGGGCATCATTTTCAGGCAGGGCAATCACGCGACGTATTTCGCCCCAGGGCGGAAGGGTGAAACGGATTTCCACAGCATCCGGTAGGGGAATGTTTTTCTTGTCTTTCTGTATCTGGGCGAGCGCAGGCCAGGCATCGCTCCAGTTGCCATCAGAAAAAACCTGTATCTGGAATTTTTCCACCTTATCCAGCAGAACGGTTTTCTCTGGCTGGCTCACGCGTGAGCGATCAAGAACGCTCCAGCGCTCCCGGATCAGCTGCTGCCCTTCCACCCGATAGCGCAGACGCAGGAGATCGCTGCGCGTTTCCTGCAGGGGATTGCGCCAGCCACGCCGCGTAAACTCCATGACATTTTCTTGCGGCAGATAAAAACCGGGCTGGACATCACCAAACTCGTCACGCACCGGACGTGCCACCGCCTGCAACAAATCACGCTGTATCAGCATTTCCGCCTTTTGCAGATCCTGCAGGGCTTTTTCATGGGCCAGCCCGCGATCACGGGTACTGATGGTGCCGGCCAGTAACTGATACGCGCCCACGGCAACCAGTGCCAGGATGGCAATAGCCACCAGCACTTCCAGCAGCGTGAAGCCGCGTGCTCGCTCAGGATGCAGGATTGCTGGCGGTATCATTTTGTGCCCGCGGCAAGAAGCCGGTAATGGTAGTAACGGGGTCCGGCTTTTTTCCGAAATCAGCATTGCCCTCCGCTTTTGGTGCTACCGAAATGATGAGCAGGCGCACATTCTGTGTGGGCGTTGCCTGCACCTTGCTGCTGATCAGCCACTCGCGGCCCGCCATTTTGGCCGTGGCCTCGCCCTGCCCGATTTCAGGAAAAGTCTTTTGCAGACGCAGATCGGCAAGATGATTGAGTGCCACCCAATGCGCCAGTGTTTTCTCTTCAAGATGTTGATCGGTGGAAAGCTGGGAGTTCTGTGCGCGCAGCAAGGCCAGCGCGGCAATGGCGAAAATCACCAGAGCCACCATGACTTCCAGCAGCGTAAAACCTTGATGGCGATCACTCATCACCAGCCTCCTTTTCCGCTTCCGCGTCATCGCTGTCTCGGCTGACACGTCCCAGCTCATCAATGCGGATTTCGCTGCGGATTTCGGGCTGATCGCTGACCAGGATTTCCAGACTCGCCGGGCTAGCCTCACCGCTGGAGAGCAAGAGGATGTCGGGATAGATACGAGGCCCGGTATCTTTTTCGGCGTCGGCATCACGATCCTGCTTTTTGTCCGTATCAGTGGCCAGAGGCAGCTTCAACTGACTGTCGCGCAGAATACGGACTTCCATACCTTCCGGCAGGTGATACTCCTGCAGGGATGTCTCAGAGACACAGGCTTGCCAGCGCTGCTTGACCTCGTCCAGACACAGGAAGGCATAACCGACATCGGTGATTTGCAGTCCGTATTCCTGATTTTGCATGACCGCCTCGCTGCTGACCTGCTGCAGTAAAGCCATCAGCCGGTCAGACTCATTACGCAGGCGACGCTCATCACCACCGGCACTCATGCCGAGCATGGCAATGCTGCTGATAATGGCAACCAGAACAACCACCAGCAGAACCTCCAGCAGCGTAAAGCCACGGTGCACTACCAGCGGACGTCTCTGCATCAGCATTTATTCCTGATAAATATCGGCATTGTTTTCTTCGCCACCTTCGGCGCCATCGGCGCCCCAGGAGTACACATCATAGGAACGGCCACTGCTACCGGGGGCGATGTACTGGAAGGGATTGCCCCAAGGATCCTTGGGCATTCCACCTTTGATATAGCCACCCTGCGGAAAGGTTTTGGCCGATGCAGATTTGGTCACCAGTGCTTCCAGACCTTCATCCGTACTCGGATATTTGTGGTTATCCAGCTTGTACATTTCCAGAGCATTGGAAATTTGCGCCAGACCGGTTTTCGCTGCCGTGATACGTGCCTGCTCATCCTTGCCCACGACATTAGTCATGACGATGGTGGCCAGAATGCCGAGAATGGCTACCACCACCATCACTTCAATGAGGGTGAAGCCACCCTGTTTTTTGCCGTACTTATGCATCGCTATCCAACCTCTTTCATGCAGCAGCTTCCTGCCGACTTAGTTAACCAGATTATTCATGGACAATATGGGCAGCATGATGGCCAGCACGATCATCAGCACCACCCCCGCCATCACCAGCAACATCATGGGCTCAAACAGACCCAGTAGTGTCGTGATAAGGCTGGAGAGCTCCTTCTCCTGCATGACCGCCGCCCGTGACAGCATTTCATCGAGCTCGCCGCTCTGCTCACCGCTGGAAACCATCTGCATCATCATGGGCGGAAAATAACCACTCTCTTCCAGCGCCCGCGCCAGGCTGCCCCCCTCTGTCACCTTGACGGCAGCCTGACGTATGGCATCACGTATCAACAAGTTGGAGCTGACTTCTGCGGCAATGCGCAAGGCCTCAACCAGAGGCACGCCACTGCGCGTGAGTATGCTGAGTGTGCTGGCAAAGCGCGCGGCATTGGCGCCACGCACCAATTTGCCTATCAAGGGCATGCGCAACTGCCAGGCATGCAGGCGGTAACGATTTTTTTCCTGCTTCAACATGGGCCTGAGCATGAAGCCGGCCACAATCATAAGCAGCAGCAACCAAGGGCCCACGGTCTTCACGAAATGGCTGAGCGCAATCAGAGCGCGGGTCAGAAAAGGCAGTTGCTGCTTGCTGCTTTCGAATACACGGACAATATCCGGCACCACATAGGTGAGCAGGCCGATAACAATAAGCAGGGCCAGCACGGTGAGGATGACGGGGTAAATCATCGCGCCCTGAATTTTCTTCTGAGTGTCGTAGCGCGACTCGGTGTAATCCGCGAGCTGGTTGAGGACAAGATCCATATGCCCGGACTTTTCACCGGCTGATACCGTGGCGCGGTAGAGCTCGGGAAAAGCCTGCGGAAACTCACTCATGGATTGCGCCAGCGTATAGCCCTCTATAACGCGGGCACGCACCGCCATCAGCAAGCTTTGCAGACCGGGACGCTCCGTTTGCCGGGACACGGCCCGCAAACACTCTTCTACAGGAATGCCGGCCTGAATGAGCGTGGCCAGCTGACGCGTAATCAGGGCCAGCTCGTAGGCACTCATGCCACCGCCACTGAACAAGGCGAGTTTGCCCGTGCTCTGCTTATGCTCACTGGCAGCAGGCTCTACCGAAACCGGCAACCAGCCTTTGTCGCGCAGCTGCTGCCGCACCTGACGCGCGCTGTCTGCTTCCAGCACGCCTTTTTGTTTGCGGCCTGAGCTGTCTACAGAAACATATTCAAACGCAGGCATGCTTTCTCACTCAGCCTTCACGCGTGACGCGCAAGACTTCTTCCAGCGTGGTCACGCCCGCGAGAACATTACGGGCGCCGTCCTGTCGTATGCTGGGGCCGGCACGACGCGCATGCGCTTCCAGCTCATGCTCGCCAGCATTATTGTGAATAAGCCGACGCATTTCTTCATCGATGGCAATCACTTCATAAATGCCGGTACGGCCGCGATAGCCCAGCTGATTGCAGTGCACGCAGCCTCGTGCCTTGTAAAGCTGAGGCGGCGTGGCCACATCAAAGCCGAGCACGGCACAGGCAGAAGCATCGGCGGTATAAGGCTCGCGACACTCCTTGCAGAGCACGCGCACCAGACGCTGTGCCAGCACCCCCAGCAGCGATGACGACAAGAGAAAGGGCTCTATACCCATGTCATGCAGGCGCGTGACGGCACCAACAGCAGAATTGGTATGCAAGGTGGACAGCACGAGGTGGCCCGTCAACGAGGCCTGCACAGCGATCTCTGCCGTTTCCATATCGCGGATTTCACCCACCATCACTACGTCCGGATCCTGACGCAAAATGGCACGCAAGCCGCGCGCAAATGTCATCTCGACTTTGGTATTCACCTGAGTCTGGCCTATGCCTTCCAGCTGATACTCAATGGGGTCCTCCACAGTGAGGATATTGCGCGTCTTGTCATTGAGCTCGGTCAGGGCCGCATACAGCGTGGTGGTTTTACCGGAGCCAGTGGGGCCGGTCACCAGTATGATGCCGTGCGGCTTGCTGATGAGTTCGCGTAGTGCCGCGTGGTCACGCGGCGCCATGCCGAGATGGGAAAGATCCAGGCGTCCCGCCTGCTTATCGAGCAGACGCAAGACTACACGCTCGCCATTGCTGGACGGCATGGTGGAGACACGAACATCCACCTCACGACCTGCCAGACGCAATGAAATACGACCGTCCTGGGGAATACGCTTCTCGGCAATATCCAGACGCGCCATCACTTTGATGCGGGACACCAGCAAAGGCGCCAGCTCACGACGTGGCTGCACAATCTCGCGCAGCACGCCATCTACACGCAGGCGTACGGACAAGCGTTTTTCATAAGTTTCGATATGAATATCGGAGGCGTTTTCGCGAATCGCTTCCGTGAGTAGTGCATTGATGAGGCGAATGATGGGAGCGTCATCCTCCTGCTCCATCAAGTCCTCCGCCTCGGGCACCATATCCGCCAGACTGGCCAGATCCATATCGCCACCCAGCCCCTCCACCATCTGCATGGATTCGCTGGAGCCGGTCTGGTAGGTGCGCGCCAGCAGATTGCTGAAAACCTCGGCACTGACTTCCTCACAACTCATGGGCATGGCGAGGATACGGCGGGTTTCAGCCAGACTGGAAAGACGTATGCCGGGACGGTGATAAACATGAGCCAGGCCGGCTTCGATGCGATCACAGAGCAGACCATGCCGCTTGGCAAAGGCATAAGAAAAACGGCGGGCCGGCGCGGCGTCGATTTCGCCACTGCTTAAGCTTTCAATATGCAAGGATTCTTCTTGTTCTAGCGTATCGGTCATGGTCGTCCCCACAGAGCGACCGAGTCTACTGTAAGCCCCCAGCCCCCTCAACGACAGCTCTGTACTTCAGCTGCACAAGATCGGCTCCACTCCGGCATAATCATCCGGCCTGATCAGGGAGCGCCATACACATGAGTGAACTGGAATACCGTATGCCCGTGTGGTGGGGTCGTTTCGACTTCGCTTATGGCAATGGCCGGCAATGGGATCTGGCGGGGTTGCGACTGGGAATTTCCCGCCAGCCGCAGGAATGGCAGTGCTGGACGCAACGTAGCCACGAGCAGTCCGAAGACAAACAAGAGTGGCAGCAAAGCGAAGGCAATGCCCTGGCTGAAACCCAGACAGCCCTGACCCGCCATGTTTTCCGCCAGACCGGTGAGCATCTGCAACTGTTGCCACGACTGGCAGATCGCTCCGTTGTGGTCCGTCCTGTCAGCACGCTCTTCCTGCCCGCCAATCAGAGCACCACCTTCTATGTCAGCACCCCGGTATGGGTAGCCGGTTATGCCGATGATGTGGTGGCTCCGCTTTTCGACCTGCCCGTGGTGATTCCCCGAGACACCTGGTTCGGTCCCAGTCCGGTGCGTGGCCAACTTTGTTATGCCACTCAAGTCATGGGCCGTACCACGCTCAGCCAAGTATCACCGCGCCCCTTTCGCGCAGTCACCGCCGTGCATGTGAATAACCGCAGCAATGACAGCCTGCCCATAGAACGCATCAGCATCCCTACCCCCTTCCTGCCGGTTTATGCCGCCCAGTCGGGGCATCTGTGGACACCGGCACTCACGGTTACGCGTGAGGCTCACAGCCAGCAGTTGCGCATTCATATAGATAGCGGCATCGGCACCGAGGCTGGCCATGTACAAATGCTGACACCGGCACGCCGTGGCACGGATGAGCACACCCTCATCCGCGTTTTCGACAACTTCTTCGACTGAGGGCGATCATGTCCGCACCTGCATCCGCAACGGCCTCGGCCTCGGCCTTCAGCCTGGAACATCTGCTGCATCCCGATCGCATAGCCAGCATCGTGGGCGGCCTGCTGCTGTTTGCCATTGGCTGGCTGATTGCACGCTCACTGACGCGCCTGTTTGAAAGTGCCATGCAGCATCACCTCAGCCGGCATCAGCTGCAAATACGCTCACGCCTCATCTATCACGGCATTCTGGTCTTGTTCGCCCTCACCGGCCTTAGCACCATGGGCGTAAATCTCACAGTATTGCTGGGGGCCGCCGGCGTGCTGTCCGTGGCCATAGGCTTTGCTTCACAAACATCAGCCTCCAACCTTATCAGCGGGATTTTTCTTATCGGGGAAGGCTCTTTTACCGTGGGCGATTTCATACGCGTGGGTAATACCGAGGGCGAAGTGCTCTCCATCGACCTGCTGTCCGTGAAACTGCGCACGGCCGACAATCTTTATGTACGCCTGCCCAATGAGCAGTTGATCAAGACCGAAGTTATCAATCTCACCCGCTTTGCCATACGCCGCATCAATCTTCCGGTGGGCATTGCCTACAAGGAAGATATCGGGCGCGTGCGCCGACTGCTCTTGCAAGTAGCTGCGGCAGATCCCTGCTGTCTGGATGAGCCGGCCCCCATGGTCATCATGCAAAACTTCGGCGACTCCGCCATCAATCTCATGTTTTATGTCTGGGTGCGGCGCGAGAACCACTTACAGATGCGGGACCGTCTGCAGGAAGACATTAAGGAAGCCTTTGATGCCAACGGCATAGAAATTCCCTTCCCGCAGCTGGCCATCAATGCCAGCAGCGACCACACACCCCTGCCTCTGCAAATAATGGTGCCACCAGAAGCCGGCAGTTCCGGCACAGCACCAGCAACTCCGGAAAAATAAAAAAGGCCCGCAAGGGCCTTTTTATTACAGCAAAAGCGAAAAATCAGTATTTATCAATGAGCTGTATCAGGATACGCAGGTCGTTCTCGCTCATGCGCACGATACGGAAGCCAACGCGATATTCACCGGGTGTGTCTTCAGCCTTGCGGCACCACACGGCCTGAGCATCAAAGCTCAGGGTATTGGAGCTTCCCAGAGTTTCCGGCAACACCATGCTGATGGGGTAGCGACTGCCCACCAGCACCTCCTCACGGGAGGCCAGCTTGAATCCATCCAGCGAAATATTGGAGAGACGACCCAGATTGAGACCGGTATTGCGATCGAACATGCGCAGTACCGTACCTATACGCTTGCGTGTCTGCTTGCGATTCTTGCGCGCGATCTCCTCACTGAGATCCTGCTTGTCTTCGTCAGATGTGCGCAGGGTAATGACCGCTCCGACATAGGCCTGCTGCGCAGGAATGGGTGCCGCTGATACTCTGGCAGGCACCATGCCATTGCGTGTTTTCACAAAAAAGCCGACATCGCGCTGGAAGCGTTCATTGCGACTGGTAGCGCCATAGATTTCCGAGCTGGCCCAAGCCGTCTTCAAGCCTTCAGCATTCTGGAACAATACATCCACCAGATGCAGACCTATGGTTTCCTGCGGGTCCAACGCGAACAGCATCTGCATGGCCGGATTGACGAAGCTGATATCGCCACCGGCATCCACCGCCATCACACCATCACCCAATGCATGCAGCAATTGCTCGTTCTGCTGCTTGAGCTGCTGAATTTGCAGAAGTTGTGTTTCCAGCTCGCATTTCTGGCGGTCCATTTCCAGAAATACCTTGACCTTGGAGGTCAGCACTTCCCGGTCTATGGGCTTGGCCAAATAATCGACAGCCCCCACCTCATAGCCACGAAAAAGCTGGCGCTTGTCGCCATTGGCGGTGACGAAAATAATAGGGACAGACTGGGTTTTCTTGTTGCGGCGCATGAGTTCGGCCACTTCAAAGCCGTTCATACCTGGCATCTGCACATCCAGCAGTACCAGAGCTACATCATGGCGCAGCAAAAGCTTGAGCGCATCATTGCCGTTATCTGCCTTGAGCAGCTGCAACTCAGGTTGCTCCAGCAGCGACTCCAACGCCACCAGATTTTCGTTCTTGTCATCAACGATGAGAATGCTCTGCATCATCTGTTTCCATCAAGCAGCCGCAATAGTGCGGGCACAATTTCCTGCGGGGTCAATATGGCATCTACGGCACCGGTTGCAATCGCGGCTGCCGGCATTATGGGTGCTTCGGCCGTTTCCGGTTGCTGCGCAATGGTATAGCCCCCTCCAGCTTTGATCACTCTTGTTCCTTCCGCGCCGTCATCGTTAGCGCCTGTCAGAACTGCACTGATGCAACGCTGCTGGTAAACCCGGGACAGCGATGTGAAAGTCACATCAATGGAAGGCCGGGAGAAATTCACCGGTGCCTCCAGACTGAGACTGAAGCTGCCGTCCTGCTCCACCAGCAAGTGGTAATTGGCGGGCGCAATATATACATGAGCCGGCACCATCTTGTCTTTATCTTCGACATCAATAACTGGCAATGTTGTGAGTCGTGACAATATTCTTTGCAGCGCATTTCCTGAATTAGGATGCTGGTGCTGCACAATCACCACTGGCAGCCACCAATCTGCGGGCAGGGCTGCCACCAGATTACTCAACACCTCCACGCCGCCCCATGAGGCGCCCAACATCAGCACATCATAAGAAATAGCAGGCTCGCGCTTGATTGAACGTTTGCGCGGCATATCAGATTACTCAGTTATCAACCGGAGGCTCATCCCCCATAGCACGCATGAATGCTTCTTTGGATTCCTGGCTTTTGCGCAATTTTTCTTCAAGACGACGCTTCTGCATATCGAGATCAAGGAAAAAACGGGCCTTGTGCTGCAGGATTTCCGGATTCAGCGGCTTGAACATGTAATCGATAGCACCGACGCCATAGCCACGGGCCACATACTTGGCCTCCTTGCTGATGGCAGTCACAAAAATGATGGGAACATTCTTGGTCCGGTTGCTCTTGCGCATGAGCTCAGCCACCTCAAAGCCATCCATGCCCGGCATCTGCACATCCAGCAGCACCAGAGCAACTTCGTACTTGAGCAATAATGCCAAAGCTTCATTGCCGGAATTGGCCATAAGGAGATTGCAGTCCACATCCTCCAGAATGGCTTCCAGGGCAATAAGGTTCTCCGGGTGATCATCCACCAGCAGAATGTTCTGTTCTTTACTCACCTTCACACCTCATCCGTCATAGGTGACGGAATGCCTCACTAAACTCGTTTACGGTAAATACGCTGGGCCTTGTCAACCACATCAAACTGGTCGGCACAGGCGGCGAAGCGCAGGCTTTCCTTGTTGCCAAGGCAGAGCGTGCCCCCAATATCCAGGCTGTCATGGAACAGCTTGAATACCCTGTTCTGCAGATCCCGATTGAAATAAATGATCACATTGCGGCAAAGAATCACCTGCATTTCGCCGAAAACCTGATCGGTCGCCAGATCATGATCGGCGAAGATCACATTTTTTTTCAGGCGCGGATCCAGAATCACATTGTCGTACTTGGCCGTATAGTAATCAGACAAAGATCCCTTTCCACCCGCGCGCAGATAGTTGTCTGTGTACTTGCGTAACTCCCCCACGGAGTAGATGCCCTTGCGGGCTTTCTCCAGCACTTCCTTGTCGATATCCGTGGCATAAATCTGGCTGCGCTCGTACAGCCCTTCCTCTTCCAGCAGGATGGCCATGGAGTAAATCTCTTCCCCCGTGGCGCAGCCGGCATGCCATATCTTGAGAAAAGGATGTGTGCGCAGCACTGGCACCACCTTTTCACGGAAGGCCAGATAGAACTCCGGATCACGGAACATTTCCGTGACATTGATGGTGAGCCCGGACAGCAGCGCCGAAAACGCCTCTCCATCATGCAGGATGCGATGAATCAGTTCACCCACATGCGCATAGCGGGCAATGAGCAAATGCTGGTCCACGCGACGCCGCAGGGAAGCCCGGCTATAGGAGCGGAAATCGTAGCCGTAGCGCTGGTAGATGGCTTCCAGCAAGAGTTGCAGTTCGATTTCGTCCGGCCCCGGGTCCAGCGGCTGTGCCACATCCTGAGCCATTAGCGGTGCAGCCAGACGCGCATCAGAGATTGCAGTTTTTCAATATCCACCGGCTTGGTGATGTAGTCATTGGCTCCAGCTTCTATGCACTTGGCCCTGTCATCACGCATGGCCTTGGCCGTCAGCGCCAGAATGGGCAGCTTCTTGAAGCGTTCTTGCGCACGTATACGCTGCATGGCTTCGTAGCCGTCCATTTCCGGCATCATGATATCCATGAGCACGATATCCATGCCGGGGTCGTTTTCCAACGCGGCGAGACTTTCCAGACCGTTATTGGCCACCACAATCTCGCAGCCCCACTCTTCCAGGCTGGCCGAAAGCGCATAGATATTGCGCATATCGTCATCCACCAGCAGCACCTTGCGTCCAGTGAATACGTCATCACGATGATTGCTGGCCTCGGCACTGCGGGGCTTGACCGGCTCCTTGCTGTCTACCCAATGCAGGAAGAGCGAGGCCTCGGAAAGCAGGCGCTCCGAAGACTGGTCTGTTTTCAGGATGATGCGATCCGCATATTTGCGCAGGCGCGCCTCCTGCTCACGGGTCAGATCGCGGGCGGTGTAAACAATGACCGGAATATTGGGGTAGCTGTCGTCCTCATGGATGGTTTCCAGCAGGGAATAGCCATCGATATCAGGCAGTGAGAGATCCAGCACGATACAGTCGAAGTTTTCGCGGCGCAGATTATCCAGTGCTTCCTGCCCCGTGGTACAGACCGTGACATCTACCTGCGACTCTTCAAAAAGGGCATGAATGGCGCTGTGCTGTACCGAGTTGTCTTCCACCACCAGCAGGCGGCGTATGCCATGACTGGTGCGATCTTCGATACGGCCAAAAGCATCCTTGATCTGATCCAGAGTGGCTGGCTTCTGGTAATACGCGATAGCCCCCATGCGCAATGCCTTGGCAGATTCGTCATGCCCCGAGAAGCAATGCACGGGAATATTGCGGGTGACGGGATCATTCTTGAGTGTTTCCAGCACGCCCCAGCCATCAATGCCGGGCAGGCCGATATCCAGAATCACGGCATCGGGCAGCGTCTGCTTCACCATTTCTATGCCGCGCTCGCCATCATGAGCCACCAGCGAGCGGAATCCGAACTCACCGGCCAGCTCAGCCAGCACCTCGGAGAAATTCTCGTCATCTTCAATAATGAGCAAGGTTTTCTGCTCACCAATGGGTCGTGCCATAGGTGCAGGTGCCGATACAGGCGGTAGCGCAATAGCGGCCACGCCGGCTCCTTGCCCCTGGTTGCCTACAGGCAGATAAAGCGTGAAGGAACAACCCTGGCCTTCGCCCTCACTGAAGAGATGCACTTCACCTCCCAGCAAATGCGAGAACTCGCGCGAGATGGTGAGACCAAGGCCGGTGCCGCCATATTTGCGGCTGGTAGTGCCGTCGGCCTGCTGGAAGGCTTCGAAGATAAGCCCCTGCTTGTCTTTGGCCACGCCGATACCGGTATCGACCACCGCCAGTGCAATAACGGGCTCCTGCCCCGGCTTCATGCGATTGAACTTCATGCCATCCGGCGCCGCCGAGATATTCAGCTGCACACTGCCCTTGTGCGTGAACTTGAAGGCATTGGAGAAGAAATTGCGCAGCACCTGCTCCAGGCGCTGACGGTCGGTATAGATCATCGCCGGCGTATCCGGAGCGATATTTACCGCGAACTCAAGACCGCGATGCTGGGCCACATGCTCAAAATTGCGGCGCAGATGATCGGCCAGATCATTGAGCGCCAGCGCCTCTATGACCAGCTCCATTTTGCCTTCCTCGACCTTGGAAATATCGAGGATGTCATTGATCAGCGAAAGCAGATCAGAGCCGGCGGAGTTGATCACGCGCGCATGCTCAATCTGCTTTTCAGTGAGGTTGCCCGGCTTGTTGTCGGCAATGGAGTTGGACAGGATGAGGATGGAGTTGAGCGGCGTGCGCAGCTCATGCGACATGGTGGAGAGGAATTCAGACTTGTACTTGCTGGACATTTCCAGCGCCTTGGTCTTGTCCTCCAGCACTTTCTGCGAATCGCTCAGTGCCTCGTTCTTTTCCAGCAGCTCGTTGCGCTGATCCGCCAGCAGTCGGGCCTGGGCCTCCAGCTCTTCATTGATGACCCGCAGCTCTTCCTGCTGTGCCTGCAGACTTTCTTCGGAAGCGCGCAGCGCTTGTGCCTGCTCTTCCAGCTCTTCGTTGGCGCGCTTCAGCTCTTCCTGCTGCTCCTGCAAACGCATTTCCGAGGCGGACAGAGCAATGGCTTGTGCTTCCAGGTCATCATTGATGGCCTGCATATCATCCTGCTGCCGCGTCAGCAGTTCGGCTTGTTTCGTGGTCTGCTCCAGCATTTCCGAAAGCTGACGACGTGATTGTGAGGAATTCACGGCCACGGCAATGTGCTCGATGGAAAGCTGGAGAATCTCCAGCTCCTCTGCCGTGAATTCGCCCAGGCTGCCAATTTCCAGCATGGCTCGCAGCTCACCTTCGTGCAGGATGGGCGTCACCACAATATGTCGCGGCGAGGTTTCACCAAGACCGGAACTCACCACCAGATAATCATCCGGCACACGTGCCAGCACGATCTGCTTCTTTTCCAGCGCGGCTTGGCCCACCAGCCCCTCGCCCAGTTTGATGCGATTGGAGAGATTCTTGCGGAAAGTGAAAGCATGGGTGCCGGTAAGAGCCAGCTCATCGCCTTGCGGCATATAGAGCAAACCTACCTGTGCATTCAGCGAGGGCACGAGATAGTTCAGAATGTTTTCAGAAAGCTGCTCCATGGTGAGATCGCCACGCATACGGCTGCTCAGCTCGGCCACGGTAGTCTTGATGCGTTCGGCACGACGATCTTCATCAAAGCGCAACTTCAGGCGATCACGCATTTTCTGTATCGACAACAGCATATGACCAAGCTCATCGCGAGCTGTGTTCACGATGGAAATGGCCCAGTCACCATCTGCAATCTTGTTGGCTGCTTCTACCGCATGATTCAGCGGCCCGATGATCATACGGTTAGTGATAAGCAGGCTCAGCCCCAGCACCACAATGGCCAGTCCCGTGCCCAGCACCAGGCCCAAGCGCCACATATCGTCATTGCTTTTGCGTGCATGGCTGATCTTTTCGGCAAAGCCGTCATAAACAGATTTTTTGGCGACTTCGAGCTGCTCGTCAAAACTACGCTGCAGCTGCCCCAGCTTTTGCAAACGGGGCTTGGCATCCTCTGGAGTCACACTGCCCGCCACCATCTGGCGCGCCAGCTCGGAAGCATACTGGTTATAGCTATGGAAGCTGGCTGCCAGTGCTTGCTGCTCAACCAGAGCCTGCGCACTCACCGCCCCTGACGCTGTCAGCTTCTTGTCGATGCTGGCAGCGGAGTCCTCGGCCTCAGACAGAATGAGCTCATCGCGATCAGCAATGGCCGCCGCATAGCTCTCTCTGAGATTGGCAACCGCCAGGGAGACCGCATTGATACGTTGCAGGGCAGGTACATCACTGTCTTGTATCTGCTGCAGGCTGCTGGCCACCGAACGGCCTGCATAAAAACTGGCGCCGAGATAGAGAAGGAACCCCAGCAGCGCGATCAGGGCAATGCTCAGCACCTTGACGCGAATGGACAGATTATTGAACCACGACATGCAGAAAACCCCTGCGAAACGCCCGTCCCGGAAATGGCCGGGGCCTCGGTAATGATGTCTTTTTATACAATGAGTTGGGCTTGTTTTTTGATACGGCCCATCAGGCTTGATGGCGCCAAACTACCCGGAAAGCCGAGAGCCCTCAAGCCCGCACCGCCTCTCAGTTTGCCGCCTATCAGGGAGCGACTGGCCAGCCAGGAAAAAGGCTGCTTATACTGCGCGCCGGCAAGGAGGCCATTGGGAAAGTCTTTCTTTCCCCTCTCAGCAGGATGCGACACACAGACCTCCAGATAATCAGGGAATCCAATGACGGTTCTTACTCGCTTTGGGATGGCGGCCATTATGGCGGCAGCCAGCTTTGCCGCCTCTGCAGAAAACATTACACCCAACCTCAAGTTCAACGGCTTCGGCACAGCCTCTGTGGGTGTGCTCGACGATGATCAGGGCGGCCAATACATCAAGCCACTGGGTAACGATTTGGGACTGAACCAGTCTGCCAATGCCAGCCTGGAGTCCTTGATTGGTCTGCAGTTCGACTATGCCCTGAACGATCAGGTCAATATGGTGGCTCAGTTAGTTGCCCAAGGCAGTAATAACTACGAAGTCAATGCTGAGTGGGCCTATATCGGCTACGCCATCGACGACAACTGGCGTCTGCGTGGCGGCCGTTTCGCCCTGCCCAGCTTCATGTTTTCCGAAACCATACATGTTGGCCAGTCTTACCCTTGGGTACGTCTGCCGGCTGAAGTGTATTTCGGGGTTCCTGTTACCAACTTCGACGGTGCCGATATGCTCTTCCGTCACCCCATTGGCAGTTGGAACCTGAATGCCCAAATTTTGGCCGGAGGCTCCAATACGGATTACTTCCGTACGCAAAATGCCATTGGCGCCAATATCAGCCTCTCCAACGACAATCTAACGCTACGTGCCGGCTATATCGGCAGTCAGCTGACACTGAACTCTACCGATATTGTTCCGGACTACCTCTGCTCGCTGCTCTGCCTCGATCAGGAAAGAAACCAGCTCAGCAATGTGGGTGCGCTTTATGACGATGGCAAGTGGTTTCTGGCCGGCGAGTTTGCTCAGCTCAAGGTCAATGGCTGGGTGTCTGACTACAACTCAGGTTATCTGAGCGCCGGTTATTATTTCGGCAAATTATTGCCTTTTGCCCTGTGGTCAACAGTACACACATTCAATGAGGAGGAGTGCACAAGCAATCCTGCGTGTGCCGTCCCCAGCAATTACAAGGATCAAACCACAATGGCACTGGGCGCACGCTATGCCCTCAAAAACAATGTCAGTGTGAAGGGCCAGATTGACCATGTATCCGGCTTTAATAACAGCACCGGCCTACTGTCGAATCCTGATCAAACCCCGCCAGACAATTTCAATGTTTTCACCCTTAGTTTGAATGCGGCCTTTTGAGGGATGACGACCATGAAAATTCACAAAGCATTTATAGGGCTCTTCCTCATCTCCTCTACGGTCTTTGCTCAGGCTGAGCTCGTGGTGGTGACCAATATCAATAGCAGCGCCAACAGCATTCCGCTTAGCCAACTAAGCCGTATCTTCCTTGGCCAATCCAGCGCCTATCCTGATGGCAGCTCCGCCATCCCCTTGGATATCAATGGCGAAACCCGTAACCAGTTCTATCGCGACGTTCTGAAAAAGAGCCCGGAGCAGGTAGAAAAATACTGGGCCCGCATGATCTTTACCGGCAAGGCGCAGCCGCCGCGCGAGGTCAAATCTGCTGATGTAAAGTCTGTTGTGGCTGAAACGCCGGGTGCCATTTCTTATATGGACAGCAGCAAAGTGGACGCCAGCCTCAAGATACTAAAGGTGGACGCCAGCCGCTGAAGTCTCACGGAATGTCTTGTGAAAAAGGCGGCTTAGGCCGCCTTTTCATTAAGCCCAAGACCAGTGCACCCTCTGTTGACGCTCCTCCACCCCGCCGATATCATGCGCGTCCTCTCGCAGTAGCCTTACCGCAAGAGCACTGCCCTTAGGCTGGGTAGCAAAATGGTTATGCACCGGACTGCAACTCCGTATACACCGGTTCGATTCCGGTCCCAGCCTCCACTTTATTACGTTCATTGAGCGCAATAGCGCTCAATGAACACGACTGGTTCGGCACATGTCCGAACCAGTCTCCCTAAAGGTTATGACGTTTGGTGTCGCGCCTAGCGCGCACCAAACACGGAAAGCCCGGCACATGTCCGGGCTTTCCTCACTAAAGACTATGACGTCCCTCCCACGGTGCGCGTGCGGTCATAGTCCTGCACTTTCCGTTGCAAACGGATGCCTCCATGGCCGCCTTGCCCGGGTGGTGAAATTGGTAGACACAAGAGACTTAAAATCTCTCGGCCGTAAGGTCATACGGGTTCGATTCCCGTCCCGGGCACCACTTCCCCTCTCGCTCTGCCCCACATTTTCTTTATGCTGCCGTGCTAAACTCGCGCCCTTTCCGGACGCCTTTTCGCCCGAGTATTGCCTCTAGGAGCCCTCATGCTGCCTGCAGATATCAAGGATCGTGTTGCTGCCCAGCTGACGCCGCGCCGCCGCCGTTATGGTCTTGTTTTTTTGGCACTATTTACGGCCTGGTCCATCATCGGGCTGCTCGCCCTGCCCGGCGTCATCATCAGTCAGGCGCAGAAATTCGTGCAGGAAAAGCTGCACCTCGAACTCAGCATTGCCAAGCTGGAGTTCAACCCTTGGCTGCTGGCAGTACGTATAGACGACATCAAAGTGAAAGAGCCCGGTGCCAGTGGTGAAACACTGGTAGCCGCACGCAGCATCTATGTGAATGCGCAACTCTGGTCTTCGCTCTGGATACGCGGCGCCAGTCTGGATGAGCTCGACCTGCTCGATCCCTATATCAATGCCCGTATCCGCAAAGACGGCACGATCAATCTTATGCAGCTGGTTCCGCCGGAAGATCCGGAGGACAGCGGCGAAGCCAACTGGCGTGTAGGCACTCTGGGCATACACCGTGGTCGCATTGATGTGAACGACGACACTCGCCCGACACCTTTCACCGCCCTGTTCTCACCTCTCAATCTCGCGCTTTCTGATTTGAGCTCACGTCCGGACAAAGATGGCGGCTACACCCTGCATGCCGAAACCGGCGAAGGCGAAACGCTGGATTGGCGCGGCACTGTGGCCATGAAACCGGTGCGCTCTGAAGGTGAACTGAAAATTTCCGGCCTCAAGGCCACCACACCTTGGCGTTATATGCAGGATGAGCTGCCGTTGATTGTTGATGGCGGCAAGATCAGCATCAGCGGCCACTACAATCTGGTGGCTGACAACGGCGTGATATTCGCCTTGGAAAAAGGCCGTGTCGTGGTGGATGAACTGGCCCTGCATCAGCGCGGCAACAACCCGCTCGCCATTGCCTTCAAACAGCTGGACTTTAATGGCGTCAAACTGAAGTGGCCGGAGCAAGAGGCTGGCTTTGATGCCCTCACTCTGCAAGATTTCCATATTGCCGATCACGGCACTCAGGCTGATCTTTTCCGCTTCGACCAGCTGCAACTGCAGAGCGGGCATTACGTTCCTACGCCGCAAAAATTTGATCTGGCAACCGTCACGCTGCGACAACTGGTACTGACTGACGCAGGCGACAGTGCGGCTCTGATCACCCTACCCACGCTGACGCTGAAAAAGCTGGATATCGCTCCTGTCGAACAGAAAGCGCACGTGGCGCAAATCATTCTGGAAAAAGGCGATCTATCCGTTCGCCGCGAGCATGACCACAGCATCAACTGGCAAACCCGTCTGGATCAGCTCTCCCAGCGACTGGCCAAGAACACCATGCCGCCAAGCGCCGCGGCAGAAAAGCCGGTAGAACACTCGCCCGCAAAAGCCGCAGCGAAAAAAGCCGGCAAAACTGTTCCTGCAGAAAAACCTTGGTTGGCCACACTCGGTGAGCTGGATCTGGTCGGCTTCCGCTTGGGCTTTGAAGATCGCGTACCACCCGGTGGCGTGAAGACCTCACTGGAAGACATCCAGTTGCGCATTTTTCCGCAGCTGGATGGCAATGCCCCGCATACGCTCGAAGGCCGCATGAGCGTAGGAAGCGGTGGCAACTTTGGCTTCAAGGGCACGTTCAACGAGCAGCCCTTGGCGGCCAAGGCCGATCTCGACCTGCAAGGCCTCAAGCTGCCACCCTTCGCCCCTTACTTTGCAGACAAAGCCCGCTTTGCGCTGGAAAGCGGCAGTCTTGATGTAAAGGGCCTCTTCAATTTCAGCCAAGGTAAAACCACAAAAGCCGATTTCAAAGGCGCCGTAGCCATGCAGAAATTTGCGGCCAATGATCTGGATCAGGACCAGCGCTTTCTGGCTTGGAACAAGCTGGCGGTAAATGGCATCAATTGGCAGCTGGACCCGGGCCGCGTCACCATTGCCGAAGTATTGGCAGATAAGCCCTTTATCCGCGTCATCATCGGCCAGGATAAGACCATCAACCTGAATCGCATTCTGATTGCTGAAGAAGTGCCTTCGACCGACAGCGAAAAAACTTCCCCTACCACTAGCAGCGCGCCGAAAAAAGAAGAACCGCCTTATCCCCTGAAAGTGGATCGCATACGATTCATTGATGGCGCCATGCTGTTTGCCGATTTCAGTCTGACCCCGCAATTTGCCACGGGCATTCAATCCCTCAATGGCGATATCCGTGGCGTTTCCACAGATCCAAAGTCACGCGCCAAAATCGATCTCAAGGGCCGTGTGGACCAATACGGCAAGGCCGATATTCACGGCACCATCAATCCGGTCTCCAGTGATCTCTATACCGATATGGCCGTGCAGTTCAGCAATCTCGAACTCACCACGCTCACGCCCTACTCGGCAAAATTCGCTGGCTATCGTATCGACAAGGGTAAGCTCTCCATGGATCTCAATTACAAGATTGAGAACCGCAAACTCAACGCCACCAACAAGGTGGTGTTCAACCAGCTAACGCTGGGTGAAAAAGTCGACAGCCCTGATTCCATCGGCCTGCCGCTAAAATTGGCCGTCGCCATACTCAAAGATAAAAACGGCGTGATTGATCTGGATGTGCCGATCACCGGCAGTCTGGATGATCCGAAATTCAAGGTTGGCCCCATTGTCTGGAAAGCCTTCCTGAATCTGCTCACCAAGGCCGCCACCGCCCCCTTCTCGCTGATTGCCGGCCTGGTGGGTGGTGGTGAAAATATGGATGCCATGATTTTCCCGGCCGGCCAGACAGCACTCGCACCGGAAGAAGCGGAAAAACTGAACAAGCTGGCCAAAGCCCTGGAAGAGCGCCCTGCACTGGGTGTGGAAATTCGCGGCGCGTTTGATCCGGTGGCTGATGCATTGGCCGTGCGCACGGCCAAGTTTGATGCTGTCTATCTGCCGCGTCTCGGCGATAACGGCAAGCCGCGTAAAGTTCTGGAGGCTATGTACAAGGAAAAGCTGGGCGGAGAAGCCTTGGAACAGCAGCGCACACTCAGCCTGAAACCTGCTGCAGATTCAGCTAAGAACAAAGAACAGCTGCAACTGGCCGAAGATAATTATGCGAAAGTTCTGCGCAATGAGCTAATTGCGCGCGAAACGGTGCTAGAAGGCGATTTGCGTAATCTGGCCCTGCAGCGCGCCAGCATCGTCCGCGCTCAACTGGTGGATGTGGCCAAGGCGCAAGACTCCCGCATCTTTGTACTGGAGCCGGTCACCGTGCAAGCCACCGATGGCAAGATCATCATGAAGGTGGGACTGACAGCGCAATAAACAGCCTTTCGCCTGCTATGAAAAAAGCCCCGTTCAGGGGCTTTTTTCATAGCGATTCTCAACACAGAAAATCCGCTTTTTCTCCAGCGTCAGTTTTTTTATCGCATGCTCGGCACGTGATGCGCTGGAACGATCCTCATGCTGTGTGACAGCCAGAATGCGTTGTGGCGGACGTGAGCGCGTATAGCGAGCGCCCTTGCCGCTCTGATGCACGGCAAAGCGTTTTTCCACATCAACCGTAATGCCGGCATAGAGACTGCCATCACTGCACTCCAGTACGTAGAGAAACCAGGGCTTGTTGTGATCAAGAGCCTCGCTCACGCCGTATCGCCCTCGCACTCCAGCCACCAGGTATCCATACGACCCTTCCCCTTTACGTCGATACTGCCGCGTGGCGTAAAAGAAAACTGTGCCTCCAGTTGCTGCATGGCATCCATCGAAACCTGTATGCGCCCAGGCTCGCCCTGAGACTCCATGCGGCTGGCAGTATTCACGGTATCGCCCCACACGTCATAACTGAAGCGCACCGTACCAATCACACCGGCAATCACCGGGCCAGTATGCAAGCCCACACGCAGTTGCAAAGGAATGCCGGTGGTTTCACGCAAATCATTTACAGCCGCCATAAAGGCCAGTGCCAGTCGCGCCCGCCTTTCGGCATCGGCAGGCGTAGCGGTGGGAACATCCGCCATCAGGCCTAGCCAGAATTCCTTGTCGGGACGACGAAACAAGGAGGGCTGACGGTTTTCTCCGGACACGCTTTCTTTCATGCCTTTTTCCGGTCTTGTTATGGCTCTGCTTTTATTATTCTGGCGTTATTTTTTCCTGACTTGCTTCAGCCCTGCTGTGCAGCCACTGCAATACGCCCTGCCCGGCGACACGGCCACTGGCCATGCAGGCCGTCAGCAGATAGCCCCCAGTAGGTGCTTCCCAGTCCAGCATTTCGCCCGCACAGAAAACACCGGGCAAGGCTTTCAGCATCAGTCTTGGATCAACAGCCGAAAATGCCACGCCACCGGCCGTGCTGATAGCCTCATCAATGGGGCGTGTGCGCACAAGACGCAGGGAAATCTGTTTGATACCGGCAGCCAGTTGCTCGTTGTCATCCAGCTGTTCCGCGGTCAGTTGCTCACGTAGCAGGGCGGCTTTCGCGCCGTCAATGCTCACCGTCTTGCGCCAGTGATTAGCCCGTGAATCTTTGCCACGGGGACGCGCCAGTGCTTGCAGCAGATTGGCCTTGCTGCGATGCGGCGCCATATCCAGATGCAAGGTGGCCTCGCCATCGCGATTGATCAGTTCGCGCAGACTGGCCGAGAGCGCATAAATCACGCTGCCCTCAATACCGCTACTGGACAAGATACATTCGCCCTCGCGCCGCAGCAGATGGCCCTGAATATCCGTGCAAGAGGCAATGACAGATTTGAGCGGCGCGCCGGCAAAATTCTGGCGCAGGAAATCGCTCCATTCGATATCAAAGCCGCAATTGCTGGGCTGCAAGGCGCTGACATCCACCCCCAAGCTTTCCAACCAAGGCAACCAGCTGCCATCCGAACCCAAGCGCGCCCAACTGCCACCACCCAATGCCAGCACGACGGCATCCGCTTTGGCTGTGCGCTCGCCATCGGGCGTGTGGAAGCACAGTTCCCCTGCTTCATTCCAGCCACAGAAACTGTGGCGCTGATAAAAGCGCACACCGGAAACACGCAGGCGATGCAGCCAGGCACGCAGCAAGGGCGCGGCTTTCATATCCGTGGGAAAAATACGACCGGATGTGCCGACAAATGTTTCTATGCCCAAGTCATGCACCCAGCTCTGCAAGGCATCTGCATTAAAACTTTCCAGCCAGACACGCACCTCGTTCTGGCGATCACCGTAACGCGGCACAAAATGCTCGAAAGGCTCGGAGTGGGTGATATTCATGCCCCCCACGCCGGCCAGCAGGAATTTGCGACCTACCGAAGGCATGGCATCAAACACATCCACCTGTGCCCCGCCCTGCGCCAGTACTTCGGCCGCCATCAGGCCCGCAGGCCCGCCACCAATCACGGCAACACGACCGGGCTGTTCAGGAGCATTCAGATCAGTCATGGGAAACTTCTTGGGCCGAAGCCAATGGCAATAAAGGGCGGATTATCCTTTGTTTTTGTTAGGCGTGCTGCGCCGTTTGAGACCGGATATTTCCGCGGCCCCACTCCAGGGACGCAAACCCAGCGCAATGCCGTAAAGCGAGCGCTGCTCCTGTGGCAAATGGGTATCCAGCTCGGAAAGCTCATAGAACTCGGCCGCCAGACGATCCAGCTTGCGCTGCAAGATGGCCGCTGATGAGGGCGAGAGCTCGCCCACCTCAAAGCGGAAATGGCCGCCATGCTCATCAAAGCGTACCGAGAGAAAATCACTCACCATGGCCTCTCCCAGCTTCTGCCGCAGCGGTCCTTGCGGCCGGTGCCGCAGCTGCCGCGAAACGCGCAGGTGCACCCGATTACCCGGCATCAGCTCGATCAGACCGGCTCTATCCAGCTTTACCAGCAACCGTATGCACTCAGGCTCGCTGAGCTCGTAATCGCGCAAAATGTCGGCCATCTCGCGGCTATTGAGCAAGAGGTAAAACACCCCCAGCAACTTGCGATCAGAGGCCAGCAACTCCTCCTGCGCCACCGTCATTTGGCGGACGGCATCAGATTCACCACGCGCCATACGGGCCAGCTCAAAAATATCCATGTCCAACAGCCGGCAAATCTCTTCCAGTCTTTGCAGGGTGAAGGTCTTTTCCGAAAACAGGCGCTTGATGCTGGCCTCGCTCAAATTCAGGCCGGCAGCCAGCTCCGCATAAGTCTTGCCGCGGGCCTTCAGCACTTTCTTCAGCGTTGCAATCAGTTGTTCTGAACTGGCCATGCTCAGGCTCCAGCGCGAGATATCAGGCTTATCGTTCCGGACAGTAATCCATCAGGTATCGGATTCCAATACCTATACATACTGGTATTTATTTCCGGACTCAGCCTTTGCATCCTGCGTCCGTCCCGTGGCCATCCGGCCCGGCAAGGACAAAGCCTTTTTGGCAGGAGCACAAACATGTTTCTCATCAAGTTCTTCTTTACGGTGTTCGTGGCGGACTTTGTTTCCGGTCTGGTGCACTGGCTGGAGGACGCCTATGCCCGGCCCGATATGAAATTCGTTGGCCGGATTGCACAGGAGAATCTGCGTCACCACGCACGGCCACGCGAGTTCATCAGCAAAAGCTGGTGGGAAAGCTCCAGCGATCTCGTGCTGATCGGCTTGCTAGCCATGCTGGTGGCTCTGCTGACGCATAACTTCAGTGGCTGGCTGCTGTTTTTTGTGGTGCTGACCATCAATGCCAACCAGATTCATAAATGGGCACACCAAGGCCCGCGCGAGAATCCGAAAATTGTGACCTGGCTGCAGCAGAAAAAAATCCTGCAAACACCCCGCGAACATGCCAAGCACCACAGCGGAGAGAAGAATACGAATTACTGCGTGATCACCAACTACCTGAATCCGGTACTGGAAAAAATGGGATTCTGGACTGGCTTAGAAAACGGCATTGAACTCATTGTCGGCATCAAACGCCGCACCGATATGGAATATGCCGCCGTCACGACAAGGAGCCGGACATGAAGGCTGTATTGAAAACCGCATTGAAAACAGTGGTGCTCATGACTGCGCTGAGCCAAGCCGACACGGTCACGGCCATCCCGGAGTACCGGGAGCCCGTAGTACTGCTGCATGGACTGGCGCGCAGTGCCAGCTCCATGCAGAAAATGGAGGCCGCCCTGCAGCTAGCCGGCTACCGAACCTGCAATATTGCCTATCCCTCACGGCAGCATGATGTGGCGACGCTGGCAAAAGATCATATTGCCCCTGCCCTACAACGCTGCTTCCCGGATTATGAGGGGCCACTACATTTTGTGACCCACTCCATGGGCGGCATTCTGGTCCGGCAACTTGCACTCGATAGCCAATATGAAAAACGTATAGGCCGTGTCGTCATGATGGGAACGCCAAATCACGGCAGTGAAGTGATTGACCATCTCGGCACATGGCCGCTCTTCAAACGCATTGCCGGCCCAGCCGGCCCGCAACTAAGCACCGCGCCCGACTCCCTTCCACAAACACTGGGACCGATTAACTTTGAAGTCGGTATTATTGCCGGCAACTTCTCCTTCAATCCTTTTCTTTCCCTGTTACTGCCAGGTGCCGACGACGGCAAGGTCTCGGTGACCAGCACCCAGCTGGAAGGCATGCAGGATTTTATCGTGCTGCGCAGCAGCCATGTTTTCATCATGCGAAATCGGCAAGCCATAGAAAGCACCGTCCGCTTCCTTGAAAGCGGTAGCTTTAATCCCCTCAGCTGAAACAAAGAATCGAGCCAAATAAAAAGGCCGCATAAGCGGCCTTTTTATTTTCAGCAGAGAGAAGCTCAGGCCTTGGCCTTGAGCTCCAGACGCGAGCGGTGCAACACCGGCTCGGTGTAGCCGCTGGGCTGTGCGCAACCATCAAAGACCAGCTCACAAGCGGCCTTGTAGGCAATGCCGTCATAGGACGGAGCCATGGGCGTGTAGAGCGGATCGCTGGCGTTTTGCTTGTCCACCACCACGGCCATGCGCTTGAGCACTTCTTCCACTTGGGCACGGCTCACCACGCCATGACGCAGCCAGTTGGCAATGTGCTGGCTGGAAATACGCAGCGTGGCACGGTCTTCCATCAGGCCGACGTTATTGATGTCGGGCACCTTGGAGCAGCCCACGCCCAAATCCACCCAACGCACCACATAACCCAGAATGCCCTGAGCATTGTTTTCCAGCTCGGCGAGTTTTTCAGCATCGCTCCAGTTGGTGGTCGCGGCCAAGGGCGGATTCAAAATGGTATCCACGGGATCGGAAGGCACTGCCTTGAGTTCGTCCTGACGGGCCTTCACATTCACCTTGTGGTAATGCAGCGCGTGCAGCGCAGCACCGGTCGGGCTCGGAACCCAAGCACAGGTAGCACCCGCATTCGGATGCGCTTGCTTGGTTGCCAACATTTCCTTCATTTCATCCGGCTTGGGCCACATGCCCTTGCCGATCTGCGCACGACCTTGCAGGCCGCAAGCAAGACCGATGGAAACATTGCGACGCTCGTAAGCAGCAATCCACTCCTGCTTTTTCACATCATCTTTACGCACCACGGGGCCCGCTTCCATGGAGGTATGAATTTCATCGCCGGTGCGATCCATGAAGCCGGTGTTGATAAAAATGGTGCGCTCGGCGGCCTGACGAATGCACTCTTTCAAGTTCACGGAGGTGCGACGCTCTTCGTCCATGATGCCAATTTTCAGCGTGTTCTTGGCGAGGCCAACAGCCTTTTCAGCAGCGGCAAAAAGCTCAACCGCAAAAGCCACTTCTTCCGGGCCATGCATCTTGGGCTTCACGATATAGGTGGAGCCGGCGCGCGAATTTGGCACTTTCACAGCGGCCTTGTCGTTCAGCACACGCTTGGTGACGAGAGCAGTAATCAGCGCATCCATGATGCCCTCATACACTTCTTCGCCCTTCACCAGCACGGCAGGATTAGTCATGAGGTGCCCGACATTGCGCAGCAGCATCATGGAGCGGCCGTGCAGCGCAAATTCCTGGCCCTGCGGGCTTTTGTACACGCGATCAGCATTCATACGACGAGTCAGTGTCTTGCCACCCTTCTCGAAGCTTTCTTCCAGCGTGCCGGTCATGAGGCCGAACCAGTTACGGTAGCCTTCCACTTTTTCTTCGGCATCCACCGCGGCCACGGAATCTTCGAGATCCTGGATGGTGGTGACAGCAGCTTCCACTAGTAGATCTTTCACATGCGCGGAATCATCTTTGCCAACGTGATGCGTGGCATCAATCTGGATTTCCACGTGCAGGCCATTGTTCTTGAGCAGCACGCCGGTGGGAGCCACGGCATCACCGATGAAACCTGCGAATTGCTCAGGACGTGCCAGACCAGATTTGATACCGCTCTTGAGCGACACCACCAACTTGCCATCCACAATGGCGTAGGCGGTGGAATCCTTGTGCGAGCCTTCAGCCAGCGGGAACGTGTCGTCGAGGAATTGACGCGCAAATGCAATCACCTTGGCGCCGCGCACCGGGTTATAGCCTTTGCCCTTTTCAGCACCGCCATCTTCGGAAATCACATCGAAGCCATAGAGCGCGTCGTACAGCGAACCCCAACGGGCGTTGGCCGCGTTCAGGGCATAGCGCGCATTACGCACAGGCACCACGAGCTGCGGACCCGCCAGCGTGGCGAGCTCTTCGTCCACATTCTGCGTGCTGATCTGGAAATCAGCGCCTTCCGGCACGAGGTAGCCAATTTCAGTCAGGAAGGCTTTGTACGCGGCTTTATCAAAACCGGGGTTGGCGCGATGCCAGGCATCAATCTTGGCCTGCAGATCATCACGCTTGGCGAGCAGCGCCTTGTTCTTTGGAGACAGCTCGGCGACAACATTGGCGAAGGCAGTCCAGAACGTAGCGACATCTACACCGCTGCCCGGGGCGATTTCATTGGCCACCAGATCGTAAAGTTCTTTGGCGATTTCAAGATCACCGTGCTTGATACGTTCGCTCATGTCGTATGCCTCGCTTAAGGCGCCCTGCATAGCCGGACGCAGTTTCGTAACACGGCACCCCTGGCGGGCACCGCAAAAATGAAGGCCGGCATTCTAGCGGATTCAGTCCGCAGAAGCATGGGCGCAGCAGTGGCTTGCGAGTCTGATCAGTCACACAAGGCCTGTCCGAAATGGACTGCGGCCATGGTTATCTCGATCAGAGCACGTAGCGCCAGCGAGCCCTATCATCACGCGCATCATTCGCTGTCATCGAGCCTCGTCATGATTCTCTGCCTGCTGCCTGCCTCCGACTACGACCCCACCGAAAGCGCCGTGGTCTGGCATGCGCTGACGAGAGCCGGCATTCCGGTCCGTTTTGCCACGCCGACAGGGCAGCCCGCTCATGCCGATGTGCGGCTGGTGGAGTCCGGTTTCAAGATGCTGAATCCAATGCTGATGACGCGCAAAGAGGATCTTGCTCTTTACGCCTATATGATTCGCGATCCCGCCTTTCTGGCACCGCAATCCTATGCCGATGTGAATCCTGAAGAGTTTGACGGACTACTGGTTCCTGGCGGCCATGCCGCCGGCATGCGCAGCTTGCTTGAATCCGCCCGCGCACAAGCCATCGCCCTGCACTTCTTCCAAGCCAACAAACCAGTGGCTGCGGTATGCCATGGCGTTCTGCTGCTGGCTCGCACCCGCCATCCCGACACCGGTAAATCAGTGCTGCATGGCCGGAAAACCACGGCGCTGACGGCGCTCAATATGGAATTGCCCGCTTGGGCGGTGACGGCGCCGTGGCTGGGCAACTACTACCGCACCTATCCCACCACCGTTGAGGCCGAGGTCAAGGCGGCGCTGGCTAGCCCGGATGACTTTGCGCGCGGCCCGCTGCTGCCGATACGAGATAGCGCAGGCAATCATCACCACGGCTTTACGGTAAGAGATGGCAATTACCTCTCGGCGCGCTGGCCCGGCGACTGTCACCGCCTTGCAGCGCAATTCGTAGCGCTCGTGCAAGCGGCTTACCCAAAACCCGTCAGCGCCTGACAGTTCGCCTCAATCCCGATCCAGCGGCGGTAATGCAGGTGCGACCGGACGCGCGGGCGACTCCTTCGTCTGCTCCTCTTCCCGCTCTATGATCTGGCGCGCGGTGAACAGAATGAGCTGGCGCAACCAGCGATGCGCTGCGTTGTGATGCAGGAGTGGGCTCCAGGACATCTTGAGTTCGAATTCCGGAATATGGAAAGGCGGCTCTTTGATCACCAGTTTTGGATTGCCCAACTGCAGCTTGGCCACCCGCGTGGGCAGTGTTGCAATGAGATCGGCGTTCTCCGCCAGCAGTGCCGGCATCTGGTAGTGACGGGTAAAAATGGCAATCTGGCGCTTCTTGCCCAAACGCCCCAGCGCCTGATCGATCCAGCCCAAACCACCGGCCTGATCCGGATTCATGCCGAAGCCCACACCCATACCGGTTTTGGACACCCAGATATGCTGGGCTTCGAGATAGGTCTTGAGACTGAAATTCTCGGCTATCGGGCTGTCGCGATGCACAAGGCAGGAAAAACTGTCCTTCCACACCGTGACCTGATGGAAAGACTGCGGAATTTCCGTGAAGCGGTTGATGGCCATATCCACCTTGCCCTGCTCCATATCGCGATAGGTCACATCCGAAGGCGTAAGGAAATCCAGCACTACATTGGGCGATTCGGTACGCATGGCCTTGGCCAGTGCCGGAATCAGAGTGGCCTCGGCATAGTCCGCCGCCATGATGCGAAAGACACGGGCACTGGAGCGCGGCCGGAAGTCTTCCTGCGACTCAAAGATCTGGTTGAGACCGTCCAGAGCCTCACGAATCAGGGGCTGCAGGTCTCGGGCACGCTCGGTTGGCGTCATGCCTTCGCTGGATCTTATTAAAAGTGGATCCTCAAATACATTCCGTAACCTCTTGAGAATATTAGACATTGCCGGCTGGGTTATGCCCAGATGCTCGGCGGCACGGGTCACATTCTTCTCGCGGAGCAACACATCCAGATAGATAAGAAGGTTGAGGTCCACCCGCTCTATATTCATAAAATAAATACCGGGAATAAAAACTATAAATTTGAGGAATTATGCCACAGCACTTAGTCTGCGCGCCTCCCTTGCGAAATCGTCATCCGGGGCATCCTGGCTACGCTTTGGCAAACCAACCAGCAATAGGAAAACGTCATGACAACGTACGCCTCTGCACTTGAACACGTCCGCGCCGTCAAGGCCAAACTGGGCGGCACCTGGGGTGCTATCCATCCGGAAGACGCTGCCCGCATGATCGTGCAGAACCGCTTCCGCACCGGTCTGGACATCGCCAAGTACACCGCTGCCATCATGCGTAAAGACATGGCCGAATACGACGCTGACAGCAGCAAGTACACTCAGTCCCTGGGTTGCTGGCACGGTTTTGTTGCCCAGCAGAAGATGATCGCCAACAAGAAGTACTTCGGCACCACCTCCAAGAAGTACATCTACCTGTCCGGCTGGATGGTTGCTGCACTGCGCTCCGAATTCGGCCCGCTGCCTGACCAGTCCATGCACGAAAAGACCTCCGTGCCCAAGCTGATCGAAGAAATCTACACCTTCCTGCGTCAAGCTGATGCCAAGGAAATGAACGACCTGTTCCGTGCCCTGAGCAAGGCCGAAGATGCTGGTGACAAGGCCAAGGCCGCTGAAATCGAAGCCAAGATCAACAACTTCGATTCGCATGTTGTGCCCATCATTGCCGACATCGATGCTGGTTTCGGTAACGAAGAAGCGACCTACCTGCTGACCAAGATGATGATCGAAGCTGGCGCCTGCGCCATCCAGATCGAAAACCAGGTGTCTGACGCCAAGCAGTGCGGTCACCAGGCTGGCAAGGTTACCGTGCCGCATGAAGACTTCCTGGCCAAGATCAACGCAGTGCGTCTGGCCTTCCTGGAACTCGGCATTGACGAAGGCGTGATCGTTGCGCGTACCGATTCCGAAGGTGCTGACCTGACCCAGAAGATCCCGGTCTCCAAGAAGAAGGGTGATATTGCTTCGCAGTACATCAGCTACCTGGACACCAAGGAAATCGACATCAGCGAGGCCGCTGATGACGAAGTGCTGATCAAGCGTGACGGCAAGCTGCACCGCCCGACCCGTCTGGCTTCCGGCCTGTATCAGTTCCGTGAAGGCACACAGATCGACCGCGTTGTGCTCGACTGCGTGACCTCGCTGCAGAACGGCGCCGACATGCTCTGGATCGAAACACCGACTCCGAACGTGGCTGAAATTGCTCACATGGTGAATCGCGTGAAGGAAATCGTTCCGAACGCCAAGCTGGTTTACAACAACAGCCCGTCGTTCAACTGGACGCTGAACTTCCGTCAGCAGGCTTTCGATCGTATGAAGGCTGAAGGCAAGGACGTGTCTGCTTACGACCGCGCCAAGCTGATGAGCGTTGACTACGACAACACCGAACTGGCTACAGCTGCTGATGAAATGATCCGCACCTTCCAGGCTGATGCGGCTCGTGAAGCTGGCGTGTTCCACCACCTGATCACCCTGCCGACCTACCACACGACTGCTCTGCACATGCACGAACTGTCCAAGGGTTACTTCGGCGAGCAGGGCATGCTGGCCTATGTGGCTGGCGTGCAGCGCAAAGAAATCCGTGAAGGCGTGGCTTGCGTGAAGCATCAGGCAATGGCCGGCTCCGACATCGGTGACGACCACAAGGAAATGTTTGCTGGTGACAACGCCCTCAAGGCCGGTGGCACCGCCAACACCATGGGCCAGTTCAGCTAATCACTGAACCCGTCCAGAAAAAACCCGCGCATTTGCGCGGGTTTTTTTATGGGTGAAATTCTCACTACTTCCTAAGCGCTATTGCTTCAGACCCCAAGCAGAGCTTGTGCCGACAAGCCATGGCAAGGCAGGAGGCTTTGATACGTAGTTTCCACCCTTCAGAGCAACGAGGCTTTCGCTTATCCTGCCCTGCCCACGCCAGCATCTATAAAAAGAACATGACTCGATTACTCTGGATACCCGCCGTCATTGGCTCCTGCTTCCTGGTCGCTTGTGGCTCAGACGGCCCGAAAACCGAACAGCTTCAATCCATCACCGTCACTGACGCCAATGGCCGAGTAACCGCGCGGACAACGCTGGACTATGAAGCCGGCAAGCTGGTCCGAGTCCGGGCTGAAGGCATGACGGCGGGCGCCGATAATCAGAGCGATACGGAAGACGATGTCTTGGGTCTCGTTGCTGCCGCCGACTGCCAGATCGAATCCGGCAGCAATTCTCTTCATGACAGCTATGCCGAAGCCCATGGCATCAGCCCCGTCAGCATCTTTTTTTCTGCCTTTCAGGACTGCGCCCTTCCCGGTCTTTCTGCCAGCAGCATCAAGAGCAAGAGTCATCTGGGAGGACCTGACGGAAAACTGCTCACCGCAGACGATACGGTCGGCATTGAGCTCACTCTGGCAAGAACGGCCACGGGCAGTAGCTATACCAGTCCCGTCCTGGCCGACACCAGCTGCGATGTGAACTGCAGCGGGCTAGATAATATCGTTTACAACCCGTATGCCGGGTTGAATGTGGGTAGTGATGGCATTTATCGCATAGATACCCTCTATACAACCGACTCCCGCTCCAGACTGCAGTCCTATGCAAACACACAAGCAAAAACGATTTACACGAGAAATGCAGATGGCCTCGTGCTGAGCCGTGAGTTTCTCTTACCCGGAGAGCTCGACTTCATACCCACTTTGCTTGAGGAATATGAGTCATCCGCCGGGAAAATCCATGTCACAAACAGCCAGCTCATGAGCTCAGCACAGTATGACTCTCTGGCAGGCAGCCCGATTGGTCAGATAATGCTCACAATACTGGGTATAGGCTCACCCTTTGTAGCCTCAGATGGGCTGACGTATTACAGACACCAAACTCGCCATTACCTACTGCAAAAAACCGGTGAACGCTTGGATAGCATCACGCAATTGGTCAGCACAGGCGTAGATGAGCAGTGGAACACCTCTGACGATGAAACCGGAAAAAAGGTCACCCTGAAATACGACATGCTCTGACTGGGGAGACAGCTCTCACCTCCCCTTGACGTTGTCAGACCAGAATCGTCAACTTGCCGATCTGACAACATCAACAAGAGGCCAGCCATGACTGTCGCCACCCTCTCCGAGCTCGAAGCTCTTGGCATCCGCTATCTGGATCATTTCGACAAAACCCGTGACAGCAGCCATCCCGCATCACGCCTGCAAGCCACCAGAGCGGCTGGCCTGAAGCTGCGTGAGGAAATGCTGTCGGGGGCAACGGCTCGCTACTACCAGACGGTTGATCTCATCCGCGTGCCCTATCCCACCAAATATGGCCTGCTCAATGCCTGCACGGTACCCATGCCGTTCATGCACATCCTGAATCGTCTTTTCATTGTGCAATTCGACTCACCCACTGGCCTCAAGACACTGTTGTTCTCACCGTCAGATATAGACGGCAATCGTGAGACGCCCTACTTCAAACGGCTTTCGGAAAGCACGGCGCCCTCCTGGCTGCGCGAACGCGCCCAAGCGCTGATGGCGCCCATCTATAACCGTGTGGAAGATGCGCTGATGCAAGTCGGCCTCAAGCCTGCGGATATCGATTTCATTTCCTACGATCACCTGCATACGCAGGATGTTCGAAAGTGGCTGGGCTGCGATGGGAGCTCCGGCTTTTTCCCCAATGCAAAATTATTGGTGATGGCACAGGAGTGGGACTCCACGCAGGCCTTGCTGCCACCGCAAAAAGACTGGTATTGCCCCAGCGGCATTGAGGGCATAGATCCACGGAAAGTAGTGCGCCTGAAAAAATCCGTACAACTAGGTGAAGGCGTAGCACTAGTGGCCACACCGGGCCATACCGAAGGCAATCACTCACTGGTGGTGAACACACCGGCGGGCTTGCTGGTCTCCAGTGAGAACGGCGTCTGTGCTGACAGCTTCTCGCCGCTCAATTCGGAAATTCCCGGCGTGCGCGAATATGCCAAGGCAACCGGCATGGAAGTCATCCTGAACGGCAATACCTTGGAAGGCGGCCTGGACCAGTATATTTCCATGGTGCTGGAGAAAACTATTGCCGGCCCCTGCCAGCAAAACACGGCCTTCAGCAATTTCGTGCCCTCTTCCGAACTCTCCCATTACTGGGCCCTGCCCGGCCTCAAACCTACTTTCAGTTTTGGTCCGCTGAAATTCGGCACTCTGGCCAAGCCCTGAGGATGTACTGATGACACCAAAGATTTTCTGGATTACTGGCGCTGCCAGCGGCCTCGGACAAGCCCTGACAACTGCCGCACTCAAGGCCGGTCACTCGGTGTTTGCCAGCGATGTCACGCTGGAAGCGCTGGAGCTGGCCGCCACAGCGCAGCAATGGCCACGTGAACGTGTGTTGATAGCGGCGCTGGATGTGCGCAATAGCGCGGACTGGGACAATGCCGAAAAGCTTTTCCTGCAACGCTGGTCACGGCTTGATGTGATGATCAATAACGCCGGCATCCTGCTATCTGGCCCCTTGAGTGAGGCACGGGATACCGATGTGCATCGCATGTTGGACATCAATGTAAAAGGCGTGATGTTCGGCTCACAACGAGCAGCGGCTCTGATGCTGAAACAAGGGCATGGCCACATCGTGAATATGGGCTCCATGTCCAGCTTGGCGCCCATACCCGGGATAGGTCTCTACAGCGCTTCCAAATTTGCTGTGCGTGGTTATTCGCTGGCCTTAGCCATGGAGTTGAAAGAAAGCGGCATTGCCGTGACCTGCGTCTGCCCAGATGGCATCAACACGCCCATGCTGAAGGCCGAAGCGAAATCTAAAGATGCAGCGCTGATCTTTTCCGGCGGACGTATCCTCACCACCGAAGAGGTACGCGACGCCATCCTCGGTCCCATTCTGGACAAGCGCCCCATGGAATACATTCTGCCGGATAGCCGCGGCTGGATGGCCAAGGCCTCCAGTCTGGCGCCAGAGACCTCAAGCCGCATCATATCCCTGCTGCAAAAACGTGGCCTGAAAAACCAGCTCAAGAACCCGCTGCTCTGAAACACGACAGCTTAAGCCAATAAAAAAAGCCTGCTGTTGCAGGCTTTTTTTATGAGTCATTAGCTTGCTAGCTACCCGCCGTACGATTTTCTATGACACGCACCAGACTGGGCGTGCGCATCACCGGAATATCCAGCACGCCGTAATAGGATTCAGGCAGATGCACGGTGGTGGCCGCAAAACCCGCATCCTCAAAGCCTGCCACAATGGCCGCTTCATTACCGAAATGCAGGGTAACGCTGCTGCGGGTGGCCAGTGCCAGAGCTGATTTAAACGCATTCGCAACGCGCACTACCGGATGCCAGCCAAAATTAGGATAAAGGTCCGTGAGGTAAAGGCCGGCCGGGAAAGCACTCAAGGTCTTGGCCAGACGCGCCCAAAAACCGGTAATGGTGGAGTAGTCAAAATAATTCACCAAGCCTTCGGTAATCACCAAGGTCTTGCGCGACGGGTCCAGCTCGCGGGCAAATACAGCCTCCAGCGAATCTGCCGTGCCCTGCGCCAGAATATCGATATCAATCACGCGATGCTTGGCACTGAGCTCACCGGCTTTTTCCAGCAAATGCCGTTTGCGACCAGCCATACCGGGCAGATCCGCTTCGACATAATGCAGATCGATATCGGCAAAGCGGCGGGACATCAGCGTGCCGCGTGGTGACAGCCCGCAGGCAATTTCCACGATCTGCGTGAAGCCTTCTTCACGCACCGCCTTTTCCAGCACATGGTCGATGATGTGATGCCGTTGCAGCAGCATGATCACATTATTGGTGCCTAGCAGCGCCTTGCCCGCCCACTCCACCGGCATACCGGCGAGATAGAGCAGACGCCCCTGCCTGGAGGCGAGAAAAGGCACGGACAGGCCTTCGCGCCGCCAGACCTCACCGGTGTAAAAAGCTGTAAAGGAAATGCCGGAACTGTCGACAGCGACAGAGTCGGAAACCGAAGTATCAAGAGCCATGGAGATCATCCTGGAACAAGGCAGGGCCCACGGTAACGGAGCAGACTGCCGGCGCCAACATGATTAGAGGCCAGATTAAGGGCTGGCTGGGCCACGGCCTTGTGTGCAGCCCTTACTGGGTCAGATTGACCACATCCAGACGACAGCTGTCTGTAACCGACTCTGCCGGCTCAGCTGGCGTGACTTTGAGGCTGACGAAATCGAAGAGCTCACGATCCGCCAGTTGCGAAGGCGCCACGTTCTGCACGGCGGTAAACATGGAGTCCAGACGATGTGGGTATTTTACATCCCATTCACGCAGCATCTCGTTGATGGCAGCGCGTTGCAGATTGGCCTGCGAGCCGCAGAGATTGCAGGGAATGATGGGAAAGCCTTTCAGGCGTGCAAACTCGGCAATGTCCTTTTCCTTGCAATAGGCCAGCGGCCGGATAAGGATATTTTTTCCGTCATCCGAGAGCAGCTTGGGCGGCATGGCCTTGAGCTTGCCGCCAAAAAACATATTCAGGAAAAGCGTCGCCAGAATGTCATCGCGATGATGTCCCAACGCGACCTTGGTTGCGCCTATCTCTTGGGCAAAACCATAGAGGCTGCCGCGACGCAGACGTGAGCACACAGCGCAGTAGGTTTTTCCTTCTGGTGTGAGTTGTTTGACGATGCTGTAGGTGTCTTTTTCCAGAATATAGAAAGGCACACCACGCTGGGTGAGATATTCCGGCAGCACATGCTCGGGAAATCCCGGCTGCTTCTGGTCCATATTCACGGCCACGATGTCGAACTTCACCGGCGCACTGATCTGCAGATTGAGCAGAATTTCCAGCATGGTGTAGCTGTCTTTCCCCCCGGACAGACAGACCATGACGCGGTCGCCCTCTTCAATCATGTTGTAGTCAGTGATGGCCGTGCCCACGTGACGACGCAGACGCTTTTGCAGCTTGTTAAAGGCGGTACGCGATTTTTTGTCGACGCCCTCAGCGGCCGCATTCGGTTCAAGCTCTGACTCGTGGCCCGGCGATACGGCTTCCGCGCCTTCTGCATCGTCCACACCCTCCGCATCAAGAACAGCGAGGGATTCCGGATAGAAAACGGGGGGATTCTGGGGAGCGTTCACAAGGGTCATACCGCAGGCGAGTCAGGGAGCCGCCACGAAGAGGTTCGTAGCGGCGCGGATTTTCCCTGCTTCGCGCCATCATGGCAAATAGGAAACTCCGATCAGGCCTGACGCGCCTTGGCATTGAGATAGGCCAGGCTGTAAGAGCCACCCAGCAAAGAAGTGCCGCCATCGAGCGCCACCACATGCCCGGTCATATAGGCCGAGAGTGGCGTTACCAAAGCGAGCGCCATATCAGCCATCTCGTCCACACTGGCATAGCGCGGAATCGGCAGGCTTTTCTTGAACTCATCATCCAAGCCGCCGGCCGAAAGACGCTGCAGACCCTCCGTTCCTTCCACGCCACCAGGCGAAATACCGTTGATGCGCACTCCGGCCGGACCCCACTCGATGGCCATGCTTTTCACCAAGGACTCTATGCCCGCCTTGGCCGCACAGGCATGAACCTGCAACGGCGTGGGATTCACGGCCTGTGGCGCAGAAATCACCAGAAGGCGCGCTCCGGGTTTACGCAGATGCTCATGGCTGGCGCGAAAGGTATTGAAGGTGCCCAGCAGATCGATGCCGATCACGGCGGCAAAAGCATTGGCACTCATCTGCGCCGACGGCGCCAGAAAATTGCCGGCAGCACCTGCGATCACGATATCGATTTCACCGAAGGTGGCACGCGCCTGTGCAAAGGCGGCTTGCACCGCTGCAAAGTCACGCACATCCGCCGATACATCCAGAATGCGCGCGCCCGTTTTCTCCAACTCAGTACGTGCCGTGGTCAATTTTTCCGGATTGCGCGCCAGAATCACGACATTGGCGCCATGCTCGGCATAACGACGGGCGATGCCGAAATTGATGCCGCTGGAACCGCCAGTGATGAAAGCGGTCTGCCCCTTGAGCAGGCCGGGCTGGAAAATGCTCATGCTGTTCTCCTTGGTGTTTTTCTTATCGTCCTGATTGATAGGCCAGAACAGCAGCAGGCGCGATAACCGCGCCTGACAATCTGCCCACCTTAACCACGAAGGTGACGGAACAAGGGTGACTCAAGATCGCCCAATGAAGCGCCTGCGACTCACAGGGAGGTGGGAAGTGCCGAGGGAGCACCACTCGGCCAGCGGAGCACAGCCCTAGTCACGCCTCGGGCGCAGCGTGTTGCCGACGCGCACAGCAGCGGCAAGATCCTGTCAGGTCACTTTCACCTTGCGTATGACACGAGCCAGCAAGGCCGGCGACAGGCGTCCCAGCCAAATAGCCATACGCTCCTTGCCGGCAATGACGATGCGCTCTTCATTACGCGCCAGAGCGGCGACAGCACGGCGAGCAAATTCTTGGGCAGGCATAGCGGTCTCCTGCTGCGGATCCACAATGCCATGCGCAGAGCCATCAGCCGTAATCGCGGAAAGCGAAACATTGGTGCGCACAAAACCGGGAATGAGCACGGAAACGCGCAGACCCGAGTCATACACTTCAGCGCGCAGCGCATCATAGAAACCGATAATGGCGTGCTTGGCGGCAGCATAAGCGGAGCGATACGGCGTGGCGACAAGACCCACCACACTGGATACGGCGGCGAGTTGACCACTGCCCTGCTTGAGCATCTGCGGCAGTACGGCCTTGGTCAAAGCAATGGGGCCGAAGAAATCCAGCTCCATGACTTTTCTGTCCACTTCCAGCGGCGTGTCTTTGATAAGAGAGCGCTGACTGATACCGGCATTATTGATAAGCACATCGATATGACCGAAACGATCCAGTACCGCCTGTACATGCAAAGGCAGGCTGAGTGTGTCTGTCATATCCAGCGGCAGCACAAAATGCCGGTCGGCATCGGTGCAACGCAAACGCACTTGCTCCAGAACATCGCCACGGCGTGCGGACAAGACCAGACGTGCCCCCTGCGCCGCAAACTCCAGCGCCAGTGCTTCGCCTATGCCGGAAGAAGCGCCGGTAATCCAGACCACTTTATCCTTGTACATAGTCAAAGCCCCAGTGATTGGTTGATGGCGCGCAAAGCGGCCGCAGGATCAGGCGCCTGCGTAATGGGGCGACCGATCACCATATAGGAAACTCCCGCAGCTTTAGCCTGCTCCGGCGTCATGACACGACGCTGATCTCCGGCTTCGCTGCTGGCGGGACGTATGCCGGGCGTGACCAACAGAAAGTCCGGCCCCAGAAGCTCGCGCAGCATCACCGCCTCTTGCGCCGAACACACTACGCCATCCAATCCGCTATCCGCAGTAAGTTGAGCCAAACGTTTCACCTGATCCAACGGCTCAACATCCACACCACTTTCCGCCAAATCACTGCGCTCCATGCTGGTGAGCACGGTGACTGCAATCAATTTGGTGCGATAGCCACCTTGCTGCAGACGCTCCTGTGCCGCACGCATCATGCGGCTGCCGCCCGTTGCATGCACATTCACCATCCACACGCCGAGTTCAGCTGCGGTGGCCACGGCAGCGGCCACCGTATTGGGAATGTCATGAAATTTGAGGTCGAGAAAAACGTCGAAGCCGAGATCCTGTACCGCTCTCACCACAGATGGGCCTTCAGCGGTAAACAGTTCCTTGCCTATCTTGAGACGGCATTCAGCAGGGGAAAGCTGTTGGGCCAGCGCCAGTGCAGATGCCGCACGTGGATAATCGAGAGCAACAATAACCGGGGAATGAACGGGGACAGGAGAGCGCACAGAGGCGGAAGCAGCGACAGTCATGAAAGTCCTCGGGAATCAATGCAAGCCGCGCATTCTACCCCGGGAACGCCTTAGCGATAACGTTTGTCGCCCAAGGCATCCTGCAACTGGCGTACTTCGCGCTTGAGCCAGTACAGACGGGTATTGAGTTTGAGCAGACTGAAAAGATTAAAGCCGGCTAGCACGCCGACCAATGCACCACAGACAAAGCTCAGCAGAACGACGATGCCGACATTAACTTGCGGCGTGGCAAACACGAGGAGATTGAGGGATATCTGCTGATCGTTCACCACCACCAGCCAAAAACCGGCAAAGACCAGCAAAAAGGCTAACAGAACAAACAGAAGTTTTTTGAAGAAAGACATGAGGATCAAGCATCTGCAGGCGGAGTAGCAGCCCGCACAGCATTTTCAGCCGCAATTTCTTCCTGCAGGCTTTCATTGACGCGATCTTTGAGCTCTTTACCCGGCTTGAAGTGCGGCACGTACTTACCCACCAGCGTCACCGCCTCACCTGTTTTGGGATTACGACCCACACGCGGCTCACGGTAATGCAGGGAAAAAGAACCGAAGCCACGAATTTCTATACGGCCACCGGTGGAAAGGCTTTCCGACATCTGCTCGACAACGGTTTTGACCGCCAGCTCAACGTCCTTGGCCGTAAGCAGGCTCTGCTTCGCCACGATACGTTCGATCAGCTCGGATTTGGTCAGCGCCATTGCAGTCTCCCTGCGGGCTTACGCCTCATTTCATGGACTTGGAGAGGCTTCTCAAGAACAAATGGGGATGTCTGATGTAACGAGCTGATTTTAAACATAAAAAACTGACCGTGGCAATCAGCGGGGACAATGCCCTGAAAGCCACGCCCCGTCTGGCTTTGCGCCCTGTAGCCCCCCCTTGCGCAGGCATAAAAAAACCCCGCCGAAGCGGGGTTTTTTCTCAACTAAACCAGAGGCTTAGTTGCCCATCTGAGCCTTGATCAGGTCACCGATGGTCTTGGGAGCGGAAGAAGCTTCCGGTTCCTGGTCACGCAGGTTGGTGATCGCATCACGATCTTCTGCTTCGTCCTTGGCCTTGATCGAGAGGCTGATCAGGCGCGACTTGCGGTCGATGCTGATGATCTTGGCTTCAACTTCCTGACCCACGGTCAGATGCTTGGTGGCATCTTCCACGCGGTCGCGGCTGATTTCAGAGGCCTTCAGGGAAGCTTCAACGCCATCAAGCACTTCGATGGTGGCGCCCTTGGCATCCACAGACTTGACCTTGCCCTTGATGATGGCGCCCTTGTCGTTTGCTCCGACAAAATCACCAAACGGGTCGCGCTCAAGCTGCTTCACGCCGAGAGAGATACGCTCGCGCTCGGGGTCCACGGAGAGGATGACTGCTTCCACAGCATCGCCCTTCTTGTACTTGCGCACAGCTTCTTCGCCGGTTTCGTTCCAGGAGATGTCGGAAAGGTGCACGAGACCATCGATGCCGCCTTCCAGGCCGATGAAGATACCGAAGTCCGTGATGGACTTGATGTTGCCGGAAACCTTCTCGCCCTTCTCGTGGGTGCGTGCGAATGCATCCCAGGGATTTTCCTTGCACTGCTTGATGCCGAGGGAAATACGACGACGTTCTTCGTCGATGTCCAGCACCATGACTTCCACTTCGTCGCCGATCTGAACGACCTTGGACGGGTGAATGTTCTTATTGGTCCAATCCATTTCGGAAACGTGCACCAGACCTTCCACGCCTTCTTCGATTTCAGCAAAGCAGCCGTAATCGGTGAGGTTGGTGATCTTGGCCTTGACGCGCGTACCTTCCGGATAACGGCCCATGAGTGCCAGCCAAGGATCTTCACCCAGCTGCTTGAGACCCAGGGAAACACGATTGCGCTCGCGGTCGAATTTGAGCACCTTGACGGTGACTTCCTGACCGACTTCAACGATTTCGCTCGGGTGCTTGATACGCTTCCAAGCCATGTCGGTGATGTGCAGCAGACCATCAATACCGCCCAGATCCACGAATGCGCCGTAGTCGGTGAGGTTCTTGATGATGCCCTTGACCACTTGGCCTTCCTGCAGGTTTTCCAGCAGGGCTTCGCGCTCGGCAGAAGACTCGGCTTCCATCACGGCACGGCGGGACACAACCACGTTGTTACGCTTGGCATCGAGCTTGATGAGCTTGAATTCCAGCTCGCGACCTTCGAGGTGCGCGGTGTCGCGGATAGGACGAATGTCCACCAGCGAACCGGGCAGGAAGGCGCGGATGGAACCCACATCCACGGTGAAACCGCCTTTGACCTTGCCGGAAATGATACCGCGCACGATTTCGCCACCTTCGAAAATCTTTTCGAGGCGGGTCCACGTTTCGGCACGCTTGGCGTCTTCACGAGACAGCACGGTACGGCCTTGGCCGTCATCGAGCTGCTTGATCACCACGTCAACCAAATCGCCCACAGTAACTTCGAGTTCACGACGATCGTTCAAGAACTCTTCGCGAGCAATAACGCCTTCCGACTTGAGTCCGGTGTCCACAGTTACCCAGTCGTCATCGACTGCAACCACGGTACCGCTGATCACGGCTCCCCGTTCAACATCCAGACTCTTCAGGCTCTCTTCAAAAAGAGCGGCAAATGATTCACTCATGTGTAAAAACCTTTTTGATGCAAATGCATCGCTTTTTCGTCCGCACATGACCAGCTCATGCGGGGCTGTTGATTTCAGTATGAGCATCACCCTTGCTGGTTGACGTGTTGCCCTTACTGTTCTGGCTACGGCTTTGCACGGCAGTGCAAACCGCAAAACTTAAATGGCGAAAAGCCTTCACTATGCCCATGGCATGGAAGGCTTTTCATCCTGAAACGGTTGCTGACGATCTTGCTTGTATCGCGGCTGCTCTATTTGAGATGGCGGCGCAGATCAGTAATCTGTTCCACCTCACGCAGCACCCGAGCCATCACCTCTTCGATACCCAGCCTGGTGGAATCCAGGACAATGGCATCATCGGCAGGCTTCAAGGGGGCAACAGGACGGTTAATGTCCCTGTCGTCACGCGCCCGGATGTCGTCAACGAGGGCCGGCAGACTAGCACTGAAGCCCTTTTCTATCAACTGCTTGTAGCGGCGCTCGGCACGGGCTTCGGCCGTGGCGGTAAGGAATATCTTGAGGTGGGCATCGGGAAAGACCACGGTGCCCATATCACGGCCATCTGCCACCAGACCGGGCTGCTCACGGAAAGCCTGCTGACGTTGCAGGAGAGCCGCGCGCACTGCCGGCAGGGCAGCCACGATGGAGGCCGCCTTGCCCATTTCTTCACTGCGAATTTCGGTGGTCACGTCCTCGCCTTCCAGGATGATGACGCCCTCGCCCTGAGCACTTTGCTGGAACTGCACATCAAGGTGGCCCGCCAGCACCTCCAGTGCGGCCTCATTGTCCTGACTGACGCCATGGTGCTGGGCCGCCAGGGCCAGCAGGCGATACAGGGAGCCGGAATCCAGCACCTGAAAGCCCAGGAGACCCGCCAGTCGATGCGCGACGGTGCCCTTGCCGGAGCCACTGGGGCCATCTATGGCCACCACAGGCGCCGGACTGGCCGGCATCACGATCTTTTCGACTTCTGCACTCATTAACACTTCCTCATTGACCGTGCGGATCACCCATCCGGTTGCGATGGCCGCGGCGGTTTAATATCCCTGTCCTCAGGCAAGAGCCATGCCTGCCAACCTCCTGGAAGTCGGCAGCGGATGGCTGGCTTCCGGGGTCGGGAAACGCGCGTGCTTTCTATAGAAACCAGGGCAGAAAAGCAACCTTAGCCGGCCCGGCGGGAGCGGCTGAGCGGTCAGGCCAAGCAGCTCTCAAGGAGGCAAAGCAGAACGAAAACCGGCTCTCAGGCGCTTAAACCGGAGCTGGGCGGGCAGACCCTAGCCTTTTTCCGTGACAGTGAGATTGAGACCGGCACGACGGGCCAGGCCGGGGAAATCCGGAAAGCTGGTGGCCACATTAGCGCAGTCGGGGATGACGATAGGGCCGCTAGCACGCAGGGCTGCCATGGTAAAGGCCATGGCAATACGGTGATCACCATGACTGGCAATCACCCCGCCACCCAACTGTCCCCCTTGAATGACAAGGCCATCTGGCGTGGACCGAACCTGAATACCGAGACTGGTCAGACCATCAGCCATGACCTGAATACGGTCCGACTCCTTGACCCTGAGCTCCTGCGCGCCACTCAGCACGGTCTCACCCTGCGCGCAGGCGGCCGCAATAAAGAGCGCCGGGAACTCATCTATGGCTAGCGGCACCTGATCTTCAGGGATGTGTATGCCGCGCAGGCGGGCGCTACGGATACGAATATCGGCCACCGGCTCACCACCCACTTCACGCTCATTGAGCACGGTGAGATCGCCCCCCATGGCGCGCAAGATATTGATAACGCCTATGCGAGTGGGATTGATGCCCACATGTTGCAAGGTGATATCCGAGCCCGGCGCTATGCTGGCGCCCACCATGAAGAAGGCGGCCGACGAAATATCGGCGGGCACATCGATACGCGTTGCCGTGAGCCGACCACCGCCGCTTACACTGACCGCACTGCCCTCCACCTTCACGGCATAGCCAAAGCCACGCAGCAGGCGTTCGGTATGGTCACGCGTAGGCACCGCTTCGGTCACGGTGGTTTCACCATCGGCCCAGAGACTGGCTAGCAGCACGGCCGATTTGACCTGAGCCGAGGCCACCGGCATGTCATAGCGCACGCCCTTGAGCAGCTTGCCGCCATGAACGGTCAGCGGCGGCGTACCCTGCTCGCCCGTGCTCTGAATCTGCGCACCCATATTGCGCAGTGGCTTGGCGACACGCTCCATGGGACGACGCCCCAATGAGGCATCTCCGGTAAGAACGCTATCAAAAGACTGAGCCGCCAGAATGCCGGCCAGCAAACGCATGCTGGTGCCAGAGTTGCCGCAGTAAATGGGCCCTGGTGCTTGCTTCAAGCCTTGCAGACCAACGCCATGAATTTTCAATGCGCCGTTATGGGGGCCTTCGATAACAACACCCATGTCACGAAACGCCTGCAGCGTTGCCAGCGCGTCTTCGCCCTCAAGAAAGCCGCTGACTTCAGTCACGCCCTCGGCCAGTGAGCCCAGCATGATGGCGCGATGCGAAATGGACTTGTCCCCGGGCACACGCAAATGGCCCGCCAGCTGTCCACCGGGCTGCACCACAAATTCCAGATTTTTCGGCTTCTGTGCTTTCGCGTAAGCCGTACCCGCCAGAATATGCGTGAAGTGTTCACGTGCCGCTTTGGCGCGGGTAAATACGCCGAGCAGGGCTTCAGAATCATCTTTTTCTATGGCGCGGCGTAATTCGCTCACGCCATCGCTGAAATGCTGCAAAGCACTCAGTACAGCCGTTTTATTACCGAGAAAGATGTCATGCCACATGACCGGATCGCTGGCAGCAATGCGCGTGAAATCGCGAAAACCGCCGGCGGCATAACGAAAGATATCCAGATTTTCCGATTCGCGGGCCAACGTATCTACCAAGGAAAACGCCAGTAAATGTGGCAGATGGCTGGTCTTGGCCAAAACTTCGTCATGCTTTTCCACCGACATTTCCAGCACGTCAGCGCCTATGGCCTGCCAAAGCGCACGCACGGTCGCCAGTGCTTGTGCAGAAGACTCAGCCACCGGCGTCAGAATGACTTTATGGCGTAGAAAAAGATCGGCCTTGCCGGCCAGAACACCACTCTGCTCAGAGCCGGCAATGGGGTGGCCCGGCACAAAACCGGCAGGCAAGGGATTAAACACACGGCGCGCGGCCGCCACGACATTGCCCTTGGTACTACCACCATCCGTGATAATGGCATCAGGCTTGAGCGCAGGGGCAATGGCGCGCAACACTGCTTCGGTGGATTGCACCGGCATGGCCAGAAAAACGAGATCCGCATCGCGCACAGCCGCCGCAGGATCCACAAAAGCCTCATCCACCACACCCAACTCACGCGCCAACTCGGCGGTGCGCAGACTGCGGGCCGAACCGCTAATCACCGTCGCCAGACCTTTTTCACGCAGCGCACGGGCAAAGCTGGAGCCGATCAGCCCGAGACCGATGATGGCGACCTTTCTTAGCGGTCCTTCCAATGTTTTGCCCAGCGGCGTGGTGCTCATGCGAGCACGGCCTTGAGCGCCGCCAGAAAGCGCTCGTTTTCTGCCTGCGACCCTATGGTGACACGCAGGAAATTAGTCATGCCGTAATTAGCTACCGGCCGCACAATCACGCCCTTGCGCAACAGTGCTTCATAAACTGGCATACCTTCACGGCCCAGATTGATCGCAATAAAATTGCCCTTGGAGGAAATAACACCCAGCCCCAAGGCATGCACACCATCCGTAATGAATTCCATGCCCAAGGCATTCAGTGTGCGCGAATGCGCCACAAAAGCCTGATCACTCAAGGCCGCTACGGCCGCACGTAATGCCAGTGAGTTCACATTGAAAGGTTGGCGCACCCGATTCAGCACATTGGTGATATCAGGATGCGCAAAGGCATAACCGATACGCAGCGCCGCCAGACCATACGCCTTGGAAAAAGTACGGCTCACGATCACATTGGGATAGCGCGGGAGAAAATCCAGACCGTCCGGCAATTCGCCGGGCTCAACATATTCGCCGTAGGCTTCGTCGAGCACGACGATGACATTTTCAGGCACGGCCATCAGAAAAGCATCCAGCTCGCCCTCTTCCACCCAGGTTCCCGTAGGATTATTGGGATTGGCGATAAAGACTATGCGCGTCTTGTCGGTAATGGCTGCCGCCATGGCCACCAGATCATGTCCCCACTCCTTGGCGGGCACGCTGATACCCGTAGCACCTACGGCCTGCACCACCAAGGGATACACGGCAAAGGAGTGCTGCGAGAACACCGCCTCGTCACCGGGCTTGAGAAAGCCACGTGCGGCCAGCTCCAGAATATCGTTCGAGCCGTTACCCAGCGTGACTTCTTGCAACGGACGCTGGTAGAAATCGGACAGGGCTTTTTTCAGTACAAAACCATTGCCATCAGGATACAGCGACAACTCGCTCATGCCGGACTCAATGGCATCCAGCACACGCGGCGAGCAACCCAGCGGATTTTCATTGCTGGCCAGTTTGATGATATCGCTGATGCCGAGCTCGCGCTCCAGCTCCTCAATCGGCTTGCCGGGTTGATAAGGCGAAAGCTTCTGCACACCGGGAGCAGCAAGCGCAATGAAATCACAGGCCATTTTAGTCTCCGTGAAACGTGAGGCGTGAGCCCTGAATCGTGCCAGTGGCAGGAGTCAGCAGGCTTTCACGATTCACGCCTCACTATTCACGTTTTAGAGTACGGCCTTGGGATAAGAGCCCAGCAGCTTGAGATCGCGCACGCGGCCATCGAGCTCGGCCAGAGCGTCCTTCACCTTGGCATCATCCACATGGCCCTCGAAATCAATAAAGAAGACATAGGACCAGGCATCGGTCTGAGAGGGACGACTTTCGATACGCGTAAGATTGATGCTACGGCTCTTGAAGGGCTCAAGAATGCTGTAGAGCGCACCGGACTGATTTTTGTGCATGGAGACAATAATGGAGGTCTTGTCATCACCCGAACGCGGCACGGAGTCATTGCCGATGATGAGAAAGCGCGTGGTATTACGCGGATTGTCTTCTATGCACTCATGCAGCTTCTTCAGACCGTAAAGCTCGGCCGCTGTCTCACCAGCAATCGCCGCCGAATGCCACTCACCCTTGATGCGTTTAGCGGCATCGGCATTGCTGGAAACGGCCACCCTTTCTGCTTTGGGATAATGCGTATCCAGCCATTTGCGGCACTGCCCCAGCGACTGCTGGTGCGAGTAAATGCGTGAAATAGCCTCGGCCTTGGTGCCTTCAGCCACCAGCAGATGATGATGAATACGCAGCTCAACTTCGCCAATGATGCGCACGGAGGAGCTGATGAAAGAATCTGCGGTATGCGTCACCACGCCTTCAGTGCTGTTTTCTACCGGCACCACACCGTAGTTCACGGCACCTGATTCCACTTCGCGGAAAACCGCATCAATGGCAGCCACCGGCACGGTTTTCACGGAGTGACCAAAATGCTTGAGGGCGGCAGTTTGCGTGAAGGTGCCTTCGGGGCCGAGGAAGGCAATGCGCATGGGCTGTTCCAGCGCGAGGCAAGCCGACATGATTTCACGAAAAAGACGTGCTACCTCTTCCGGATGCAGCGGGCCCTGATTGCGCGCCATCACCTTTTGCAGAACTTGCGCTTCACGCTCCGGGCGATAGAACAAAGTGGCATTGGGGTCATCGGCCTTCTTGACCTCAGCCACCTGCTGCGCGCAGCGCGCACGATCGTTGATCAGGATCTGGATTTGTTCATCCAGTCCATCAATTTTTTGTCGTATCTGATCGAGCGTCAGCTTTTCGCTCATGGCATTTCTCTTATTTCCAGCTCACTACGCCTAAAGCGGTGAGACTGGGATGCAGTGCAAGGCAAAACCGGGCAGACAGCCCGGAGTTTACCTGTCAGTAAATGAGGACTGCTTGCCCAGCTTTAACGCCGCAATGCGCGCAGTCCCGCCGCTTTAACCCATCTTTTTCTGGAAGTCCTGCATGAAGGCAATCAGCGCATCCACGCCCTCTTCCGGCACCGCGTTATAAATGCTGGCACGCATACCGCCCACAGAGCGGTGACCCGCAAGATTGAGCAGACCAAGTGCTTCGGCATCCTTGAGGAAGGTCTTTTCTAGGCTGGGATCAAGCAGCGTGAAAGGCACGTTCATGAGGGAGCGGTAATTCTTCACCACCGGGTTGTGATAGAAGCCTTCGCTGTTATCAATGGCGGCATAAAGCTTGGAGGCCTTGCGCTGATTAATCTCAGCCATTTTTTCCAGACCGCCCAGATTTTTCAACCATTTGAAAACCAGACCCGAGAGATACCAGCTGGAGGTCGGCGGCGTGTTGTACATGGAGCCGTTATCTGCGGCGACCTTGTAATCCAGCATGGTGGGCGTGCCCGGCAGGACTTCACCTATCAGGTCTTCACGCACAATGACCAGCACGATGCCGGCCGGGCCGATATTCTTCTGCGCACCGGCATAGATCAGACCGAATTTCGAAACATCCAGCGGCTGCGAAAGAATGCTGGAAGAGAAATCCGCCACCAGCGGCACGTCCACTTCCGGGATGTAGTTGAACTGCACGCCATGGATGGTCTCGTTTTCCGCATAGTGCAGATAGGCTGCCTTGGGGTTCAGATTCCAGGTATCGAAGGCGGGCACACTGCGAAATTTATTGTGCTCATCCGAAGCCACCACATTCACATCGCAGTACTTTTTGGCTTCGACAATGGCCTTGGCCGACCACATGCCGGTATTCACATAATCCGCCGTGCTGTGGCCGCGTAGCAGATTCATGGGAATCTGGGCAAATTGCAGCGAAGCACCGCCCTGCATGAACAGCACCTTATAATTGGCCGGCACCTTGAGCAAATCACGCAAATCTTTTTCCGCTTCCTCAGCAATCGCCACATAGTCAGCAGAACGATGGCTCATCTCCATGACGGAAAGGCCGCGCCCCTTGTAATTGAGCAGGTCTTTCTGAGCTTCGCTCAACACCGTTTGCGGCAGGGCTGCCGGACCGGCGCAAAAATTATAGGCACGTGTCATGTCATCAAATTCCTTATGGTCCTGATCCGGATCACTCATTCTTCTTCAGCAGTATCAACATCAGTAGCAGGCGCCGCATCGCCGGCCTCATCCGCGACTGGCGCAGACTCACCCTCAATAGCATCCAGCTCGTCATCACCCACATCGACCAGACGCACCAAGCCGACCAGATGTTCATCATCGGCCAACTTGATCAAGCGCACGCCCTGCGTGTTACGACCAGACTCGGAGACTTCCGCCACACGTGTACGCACCAGCGTGCCCTGATCAGAGATGAGCATGAGCTCATCCGCATTCACCACCTGCACAGCACCCACGAGAGCACCATTGCGCTCGGAGGTCTGGATAGCGATAACGCCCTGACCACCACGACCACGACGCGGGAATTCCGCCAGGCCGGTGCGTTTGCCATAACCATTGACGGAGGCCGTGAGAATCTGTTCACCGGATGCCGGAATGATCATGGAAATCAGTCGCTGACCGCTTGGCAGACGCATGCCGCGGACACCGCGTGCCGTACGACCCATGGTGCGCACATGTTTTTCTTTGAAGCGTATGACCTTGCCGCCATCCGAAAACAGCATGACTTCGCAAGCGCCGTTGGTAACAGCCGCTGCAATCAAGGTATCGCCTTCATCGAGACGCAGGGCAATAAGACCATTGCCACGCGGACGACTGAACTGCGCCAGCGGCGTCTTTTTCACGGTACCGGAGGCGGTCGCCATGAAAATAAAGGCCCCGGTAGGCTCATCCAGACCGGTCAGCGCGAGATCATCTGCATCATCATCACTACCCTCGCCTTCATCGCCATCAACCACTTCGGCAACAGACTCGATCACGCTGTCTTCTGCATCATCCACATCGTCTTCGTCTTGGTCGGCATAGGCATTGAGATCAATCGGCAACAGTGCCGTGATGCGCTCGCCTTCCGCCAAGGGCAGTATGTTGACGATGGGCTTGCCCTTGGAACCGCGGCCGCCTGAGGGCAGCTCATAGGCCTTGAGCCAGTAAACTTTGCCGGCGCTGGTGAAGCAGAGCACGGTAGAGTGCGTGCTGGTGACCAGCAGTTGTTCGATGTAATCCTCGTCCTTCATGGCCGTCGCCGACTTTCCGCGACCACCACGACGCTGTGCGCGGTAGTCCGCCAGCGGCTGTGTTTTGGCATAGCCGGTATGAGAAATCGTCAGCACCACCTGTTCTTCGGTGATGAGATCCTCCAGCGTGAGATCCAGCTTGGAGCCAATGATTTCAGTACGGCGCTTGTCGCCGAACTGATCACGTACCTGCATCAATTCATCACGGATGACCTGCAGCAGACGCTCTGGGTCCGCCAGAATCAGGGCCAGTTCTTTGACGCGCTCCAGCAGATCCTGATATTCGGCCAGCAGCTTGTCCTGCTCGAGACCGGTAAGGCGATTCAGGCGCAGATCAAGAATGGCCTGAGCCTGCTCGGCCGAAAGATTGTATTTGCCATCAACAAAACCGAATTGCGCCGGCAGTGTATCGGGGCGACAAGCATTACGATCGCCCGCACGCTCCAGCATGGCGACCACCGCTCCCGGCTCCCAAGAGCTGAGCATCAGGCGATCTTTGGCATCGGCCGGACTGGGCGAAGTTTTGATGAGCTCGATGACCGGATCGATATTGGCCAGCGCCACCGCCAAACCTTCGAGAATATGGCCACGCTCACGCGCTTTGCGCAGCTCAAACACGGTACGACGTGTCACCACTTCACGGCGGTGACGCACGAAGGCTTCGATGATTTCCTTGAGATTGAGCAAGCGTGGCTGCTTGTCGATCAAAGCCACCATATTGATACCGAACACGCTCTGCAGCTGTGTTTGCGCGAAGAGGTTATTCACCACCACTTCCGCCACTTCACCGCGCTTGAGCTCGATAACAATACGCATGCCGTCCTTGTCGGACTCATCACGCAGCTCGGAAATGCCTTCCAGCTTTTTCTCTTTCACCAGCTCGGCGATTTTTTCAATCACGCGAGCCTTGTTCAGCTGATAGGGAATTTCCGTGAAGATGATGGCCTGACGACCTGTCTTGGCATCGGTTTCGATATTGTGGCGGGCGCGCATATAGATGCGACCACGACCCGTGCGATAAGCCTCGATGATGCCGGCGCGACCATTGATGATGGCCGCCGTGGGGAAATCCGGGCCGAGGATATGCTCCATCAGGCCATCAATGGTGATCTCGTTATCGTCGATATAAGCGAGGCAGCCGTTGATGACTTCCGTGAGATTGTGCGGCGGAATATTCGTGGCCATGCCCACAGCAATACCGCTGGAGCCGTTCACCAAGAGATTGGGCACCTTGGTGGGCATGACATCCGGGATCATTTCCGTGCCGTCATAGTTCGGCACCCAATCCACGGTTTCTTTGTCGAGATCCGCCAGCAGCTCATGCGCCAGCTTGGTCATACGCACTTCGGTGTAACGCATGGCGGCGGCATTGTCGCCGTCCACCGAGCCGAAGTTGCCCTGCCCGTCCACCAGCATGTAGCGCAGCGAAAACGGCTGCGCCATACGCACAATGGTGTCATATACGGCGGTATCGCCATGCGGGTGATATTTACCGATGACGTCACCGACCACACGGGCCGATTTCTTGTAAGCCTTGTTCCAGTCGTTGCCCAGCTCGTGCATGGCAAACAGCACGCGGCGATGTACCGGCTTCAAGCCATCGCGAGCATCCGGCAGCGCACGGCCGACGATCACGCTCATGGCGTAATCAAGATAAGACTGCTTGAGTTCGTCTTCGATGTTGACCGGCAGGATTTCTTTGGCAAATTCGGTCATCAGCTTCCTCGTCTGATTGGGCGCGAAACACCGGTTTTTCGACCCTGAAACACCGGCTGGCGGAGCACTGCAATAAAGCCCGGAAGACTACCACAAATCAGGGAGTTACCGAACCCTGCCGCGCACTTTTCCCGGCAATTTTCCGGTGGTTAGCGCAGGCTTTGCCGGTATACTGCCGACCGACTTTTTACAGCCCGTCCCGGACGGCCAATCTGCGCAAGGAATCAGGCATGACTACTGGTCAAAAAACCAACGTCGACCCCGCCGAAATCGCCAAATTCGAAGCCCTGGCCAGCCGCTGGTGGGACCCGCATTCCGAATTCAAGCCGTTGCATGACATCAACCCGCTGCGTCTGAACTGGATAGACGAGCGCGTGGGCTTGGCCGGCAAGACCGTGCTGGATGTGGGCTGCGGCGGCGGCATTCTTTCCGAGAGCATGGCGCGCCGTGGCGCCACAGTGACGGGCATAGATATGGGCGAAGCGCCCTTGTCGGTTGCCCGCCTGCATCTGCTGGAAAGCGGCCAACAGGTGGATTACCGACAAATTCCGGTGGAGCAATTGGCGGCCGAACGCCCCGCCTCCTTCGATGCCGTAACCTGTCTGGAAATGCTGGAGCATGTGCCGGACCCGGCCGCCATCGTCAAAGCCTGTTTTGATCTCGTAAAGCCCGGCGGCTTCGTATTCTTCTCCACCATAAACCGCAATCCCAAGGCTTATGCCTTCGCGATTCTGGGCGCGGAATACATTCTGCAGATGCTGCCGCGCGGCACGCATGACTACAGCAAATTCATCAAGCCTTCGGAGCTGGCCGGCTGGATACGCGAAGCCGAGCTCGACATGCAGGACATTACCGGCCTGCACTACAACCCGCTGTCGCGCCGTTACTGGCTGGGCCCCAATGTGGATGTGAACTACATGATGGCCACGCAACGCCCCGCCGCTGGAGATGCCGCCTGATGCAGAATGCTGCTGCTGTGCTCTTCGATCTCGACGGCACCCTTATCGACACCGCCCCGGATTTCATTGCGGTACTTAACCGCCAGTTGCAGGCCCATGGCCGCAACGCCTTGCCGCCCGAGAAAATCCGCAGCTCGGTGTCGCAAGGCTCCAAGGCTGTGGTGGCGCTCGGCTTTGGCGACCGCATCCCGGTAGACACGCCTGAATTCGAAGCCCTGCGCCAAGAGTTTCTGCAAAGCTATATCAAACATATTGCCGACGAGAGCCGCCTCTTTCCCTGCATGGATGCCCTGCTCACCGGACTGGAAGCACGCGGCACACCTTGGGGCATCGTCACCAACAAGCCCAGCCTCTACACCACACCACTGCTGCGTGAGCTCAAGCTGGATTCGCGCTGCAAGGTGGCCATCTGCCCGGATATGGTCACGCATACCAAGCCGCATCCCGAGCCCATGTTCAAAGCCGCCAGCGTACTGGGCGTAAAGCCGGAGCACTGCGTTTATGTCGGCGATCACCGTCGCGATATCGATGCCGGCCGCAATGCCGGCATGCGCACCGTGGCTGCCGGCTGGGGCTATGTTCTGGAAGGTGAAAGCGCGGCCGACTGGCAGGCGGATGTCACTGTGGAAACGGTGGCTGAACTGGCCCAATTACTCGGAGTGGCTATCTGATGAGTTTTGATGCAAGCACCTTCACCGCACCCAGTGAGCTGCTGAAAGATCGCGTCATTCTGGTTACCGGCGCCAGCGATGGCATAGGCGCCGTTGCCGCGCAGACGTATGCTGCACACGGCGCCACCGTCATCCTGCTTGGCCGCAGTGAGGCCAAGCTGGAAAAAGTTTACGACGCCATCGAGCAGGCCGGTGGACCACAACCCGCGCTAGTGCCGCTGGATTTTTCCACGGCCACCGCGGTGGAATACAACCAGCTGGCGCTGATGCTGGAGCAAGAATTCGGTCGCCTCGACGGCCTGCTGCACAATGCCGGCGTGCTGGGCGATATCACACCGCTGGAAATGTATGACCCGGACACCTGGGACTACGTGATGAAAATCAATCTGCGCGCGCCCTATATGCTGACGCAGGCTCTGCTGCCTCTGCTCAAGCAATCTGCTGATGCCTCTGTGGTTTTCACCACCAGCTCGGTGGGCCGTCGTGCACGTGCTTTCTGGGGCGCTTACGCCATCTCCAAAAGCGGCACGGAAGCTTTCTCGCAGATGCTGGCCGATGAGCTGCTGAATACCTCCAATATCCGTGTGAACTGCCTTAATCCCGGCGCCACCCGCACCGCCATGCGTGCCTCAGCCTATCCGGGTGAAAACCCCATGAACCTGAAAACCGCCGCCGACATCATGCCGCTGTATCTCTGGCTGATGAGCGCTGACAGCCGCGGCACTAGCGGCCAATCGCTGGATGCGCAGCCGAAATAAATTCCGCACTTTGCTCCATAAAAAAGCCGGCGTTTGCCGGCTTTTTTTATTTCTGTTACGTGCGCTCAGGGCCGTTCGCAGTCCACCAGATCACACATGGACTGCCTACCCTCATTGAGCGCACTTTCCAGTTGCCCGGCCAACTGGGGACAGCGCGGATCCAGATCTTTGGTCAAGGGCGGCAGCACTGGCTTGATGGAAACATGCACATGCGAGAAAAATCCCGGCAACACCGCCTTGTTCCAGGCTCGATTGAAAACATGCGGGCGGGACACCCCCACCGAGGCACTGTAGATTGGCGCCTGCATCAGTCGGGAAAACTCGAAAACGCCGGGTTTGACTTTGTAGATGGGCCCTTTCGGACCATCCACGGCAAAGGAAATATTGTGCCCACCCTTGCGGCAATGACTGATGACACCGCGCAAGGCATTGGCACCGCCGCGTGTGGAAGAGCCGCGCGCCGTCTTCGCACCCATCCAGCGCAACACCTTGTTCATGAGCTCACCGTCCTTGCTGGTGGAGGTGATGGTGGCGATGCGATAGCGAGCAACCAGATGCATGAAGGCCAACTCGTCGCCATGCCAGTGCGCAAGAATAACGGGTTGACGTTCGGCCAAGGCCTGACGGAAAGAAGGGCACTCGTCAAAAGTCACACGCCAAGAGGCATGCAAAAGACGGTAAAGCGCGTAAACCAGAAGGGGGAGGACTATTGCCCTGAACATAAGGGTCTCGACAAGGTGGCTATTTTTATTGTTCTCGGCACGCCATCGCGCCGCTGCCATCCCTGCTAATACTGCGGCCCCGCTTCAAACCCGCCCGTTTAAAACAGGCGGGCTTGAAGCAGAGCTAATTTGCCTGCACTGACAGCCCCTGCCAAGACCGGAGCGTCTCTTTAGTCGTCTTTTTTGCCGGCTCCATCGCGTTTCTGCTGACGCAGGAAGCCGCCACGACGGGCGGGCAAGGGATTTTCCTGCATCTTCTCAGTACGACGCTTGGCCAGACCGTAAAGGCCCGTGCCACGACGCGGACGCAGTTGCACCAGCTCAATCAGGGCATCAATCTCGGGCTTATCCAACTCGATCCAGCGTCCGGTCTTGAGCGTGCGCGGCAGGATTACGCTGCCATAACGGGTACGCAGCAGACGACTAACCTTGAGGCTCTGTGATTCAAACAGACGACGCACCTCGCGGTTACGCCCTTCTTTCACCACCACCTGCCACCAGCGGTTAAAACCTTCGCCACCCAGCTCGACCACACGCTCGAACTTGGCGGGGCCGTCATCCAGCTCGACACCGGCCAGCAAGACTTCACGTATTTCAGGCGTGACTTCGCCCATCACACGCACAGCGTATTCACGTTCGATTTCATTGGAGGGATGCATGAGGCGGTTAGCCAACTCACCATCGGTGGTGAACAACAGGAGGCCCGAGCTGTTCACATCCAGACGCCCCACCATCACCCAGCGCTCACCCTTGGTCACCGGCAGGCGGTCAAACACCGTGGGCCGACCTTCCGGGTCCTGACGCGAGCAGATTTCACCTTCCGGCTTGTAATACACCAGCACACGGCGACGGGTTTCTTCTTCCACCGTGAACTGAACACGGCGACCATCGACGCGGATTTCAGCCTCCGCTTCTACGCGATCGCCCAGCGTGGCCAGCTTGCCATTAACACTGACGCGACCATCGACAATCGCCTGCTCCATGTGGCGACGGGAACCCAAGCCGCAACGGGCCAGGACTTTCTGCAGTTTTTCACTCATGGAGCATTAACTCTTTTTACATCCATTAAACATCGGGGGCCTCCGCCATACCGGCGCTGGCAGTGTTTTTACTTACTCAAAAATCTCGTCGGCACGGGCTCCGCCCGTTTCTTCACGTTGCACGTCCTCTTCCAGCTCGGCCATCACCGCTGCCAGTTCCTCGGGATTGCCCTGTATCGCCTGGGCCTCGAGGAACTCCAGCTCTTCATTGATCTTGTCCAGATCACGAATTTCCGAAAGCGATGGCAGCTCGGCCAGGCTTTTCAGATTGAAGTTGTCCAGAAATTCGCGGGTAGTGGCAAACAATGCTGGCCGGCCCGGCACATCACGATGGCCAGCCACACGTATCCACTCGCGCTCAATCAGCGTCTTGACGATATGCGAGCTCACCGACACGCCACGGATTTCTTCAATTTCAGAGCGCGTAATAGGCTGGCGATAGGCAATCAGCGCCAGCGTTTCCAACAACGCGCGCGAATAACGCGACGGCTTTTCATCCCATAGGCGACTCACCCAAGGGCCCGTTTCCTGACGCACCTGAAAACGAAAACCGGAAGCCACTTCTTTCAGTTCAATGCCACGGCCCTCGTAATCCTGCACCAGCGCCTCAAGCGCCTCACGCAAAGTGGCGTTATCAGGACGATCGGCCTCATCAAAGAGAAAGCCCAATTGCTCAAGCGTCATGGGTTGGCCGGCGGCAAATACGGCGCCTTCCAGGACTTTTTTCAGGAGCTCAGGCGACATCTGCCGCGCCAACACGGCACTTGCTTCGCCGCCCGCTTCGGCACCCAGATCACCGCTCTCTTCACTATTCATTTCGCTGCCTATCTCTTCACTCATCGCAACAGGCCCCATTACTCATCACGGCGAAAGGAATCATCTTCCTTCACCGCTTCATCAGAAAATTCTGCATCCAGATCAAAACCGACTTGTGTCTCTTCCGGCTCGGCAGGCACCGGTGTATCAAAGGCATCATTGCTGCCCTCGTCATCCAGCTCGGCCAGATCGTAGCCGTCGCCTTCCACTTCCTGTGCGCGCGCTTTCACATGAATGGAGCCGAAGGACTCGGTCTGCACAATGCTGAGCACCCCTTCTTTCACCATTTCCAGAATGGCCATGAAGGTTACCACCACGCCCAAACGACCTTCTTCGATGGTGAAGAGTGCCACGAAGGGAACAAACTCACGGCCCTGCAAAAGCTCCAGCACATGCGTCATCTTTTCGCGCAAGGTCAGGGTTTCGCGCGTCACCTGATGGCTTTCAAACAGATCAGCGCGACGCAGCACATCCTGCAAGGCGAGCAGGATTTCGCGCAGATCAATCTGCGGTAACTCTTTCTCACGGGTGTAATCAGGCCCCGCCACTTTCACCGGCCAGAAGTCACGACCTTCCTGTGGCATTCCCTCCAGATCGGCGGCAGCCTTCTTGAAGCGCTCGTATTCCTGCAGACGGCGTATGAGCTCGGCACGCGGATCTTCCTCTTCCTGACCATCGTCGCCCTTGGGGCGCGGCAGCAAAGAGCGGGACTTGATCTCGCCCAGCACGGCGGCCATGACGAGATACTCGCCGGCCAGCTCCATATTCATGGTGCGCATCACTTCCACGTACTGCATGTACTGGTGCGTAATGTCGGCGACGGCGATATCGAGAATGTCGAGATTCTGGCGACGGATCAGATAGAGCAGAAGATCCAGCGGACCTTCGAAGGCTTCAAGGAAAACCTCGAGCGCATCCGGCGGGATATATAGATCGTCAGGGAGCTTGGTGAAGGCCTGGCCGTAGACCAGAGCAAAAGGCATTTCCTGCTGCTGCGGGGAAAGCTCGGCACTTCCTGTCTCAGCAGGTGCAGCCGCGGTTGCCGCGGCAGTGGCGTCCGTGTCGGCCTGGGTTTCGGCTTGAATATCGGCTAAGGCAGCCAGTACCAGCTCGTCGTCCTGTTCCGTTCCACCCATGCTGAAAAACCTCTTGCCGCTTCACAGCGGTTATGGGCAGCGCTGAATGCTGCCTTCGTTAATGCGGCCGCCATGATACCGCAGCCGCGAGCCCAGCCACACCCCCGATTTCGGCCATGGCCAGACGGGGCGGTCACCCGCTTCCCTTAGCGTTCGCAAGCCCGGGCGCAGTAGATCCTCAACGGTAACCCAGCCCCATCGCGGCACGCACTTCCCGCAGCGTGTCTTCAGCCAAATCAGCGGCCCTTTCGTTACCCTGATTGAGAATGCCGCGTATCACTTCCGGGCTGCCCTCAAATTCACGAGCACGATCACGCATGGGCGCAAGCTCAGCATTCACGGCATCGATCACTGGCTTTTTGCACTCTAAGCAACCTATGCCGGCAGAACGGCAGCCCTGCTGCACCCATTGCTTGGTGGCCTCATCCGAATAGATTTCATGCAGCTGCCAGACCGGGCAGAGATCCGGATTGCCGGCATCGGTACGACGCACGCGCGCCGGGTCGGTAGGCATCTTGCGGATTTTGGCATCCACATCGTCCGGCAGCTCACGCAGGGAAATGAAGTTGCCATAGGACTTGGACATCTTCTGCCCATCCAGCCCCGGCATTTTGGAGGCGGGCGTCAGCAAGGCCTGTGGCTCCGGCAGGATGATCTTGCCCGAGCCTTCCAGCGATCCCAGCAAACGCTCTTTATCGCCCAAGGTGATGTTCTGCTGGTCTTTCACCAAGGCCTGCGCCGTGGCCAGCGCTTCACCGTCGCCCGACTCCTGATAACGCTTACGCAAATCGGCATAAAGCTTGGAGGCCTTCTTGCCCATCTTGGTGATGGCCGCTTCCACCGCCTCTTCAAAGCCGGGCTCACGGCCGTAGAGATGATTGAAGCGGCGCGCCACCTCGCGGGTGATTTCCACATGGGCCACCTGATCAGCGCCCACCGGCACGAGGCCGGCGCGGTAAATCAGGATGTCGGCGCTTTGCAGCAGCGGATAACCCAAGAAGCCGTAGGTGGCCAGGTCCTTGTCTTTCAGCTTTTCCTGCTGGTCCTTATAGGTGGGCACGCGCTCCAACCAGGACAGCGGCGTCATCATGGAGAGCAAGAGGTGCAGCTCGGCGTGAGCCGGCACGCGCGACTGGATGAAGATGCTGCAGGCATTGGGATTGATGCCGGCCGCCAGCCAGTCCACCACCATCTCGAAGCTGCTCTGCTCTATGCCGCGTGGGTCTTCATAGGCGGTGGTCAGGGCATGCCAGTCGGCCGAGAAAAACAGGCAGTCGAACTCATACTGCAGCTTGACCCAGTTCTTGAGAACGCCGTGGTAGTGACCAAGGTGCAGGCGGCCGGTAGGCCTCATGCCGGACAGCACACGCTGCTGGGAAGCGACGGAACTCAAGAGCAACTCCTTGGTGTTCTATGGACCGCGAACGGTCAGGCGGGAGCAGCCGCAAAGGGCTGGCCACTCTGGCGAAGCCGGCGATTATAGCGTCCCCCTTGCGGCAAAAACCACGCAGGCACGGCCACCGCCCTGACAAAAAACCGGCAAAAAAAAGCAGGCCACTGAGGGCCTGCATAAAAGGAGAAACTCGAGAGCGTGACACTTAACTGATGCAAGCAGATGCCAATCAGAAGAAACACCATGCGATACCGCCGTTGGGTACCGCGACATGGGGCGGCAATACTAGGTGATTTTTTGAGCAGTCCGCCAATAACTCTTGGCGATAAAACAAGCAGAAATCCTAACGAAATGGCTCGGGATCACCGCGCCCTTCACGCAGGATGACCGGGTTGCCATCGCTGAGATCAATCACCGTGGTGGGCTCCAGCGTGCCAAAGCCGCCATCGATGATGAGGTCCAGCCGGCTACCCAGCAACTCGCGAATCTGCTCGGGGTCTGTGAGGGGCTCACTCTGCCCTGGCAGTTGCAGCGTGGTGGTCAAAAGCGGCTCCCCCAGCTCGGCCAGCAGGGCCTGACAGATAGGATGATCGGGCACGCGTATGCCTATGGTCTTGCGCTTGGGCTGCAGACGCTTGGGCACTTCGCTGGTGGCTGCGAGGATGAAGGTATAGGCGCCGGGCGTATGGGTTTTCAGCAGCCGGTAGGTCGCGTTATCCACCTTGGCATAGGTGGCGATATCGGAAAGATCGCGGCAGAGCAGCGTGAAGTTGTGCTTGTCGTCCAGATCGCGCAGGCGCACCAGCCGCTCCATGGCAGCCTTGTCACCGATATGGCAGCCCAAGGCATAGGCCGAGTCTGTGGGATAGGCCATGACGCCGCCATCGCGGATGAACATCACCACCTGCTTGATCAGCCGCGACTGCGGATTCTCGGGATGGATATAGAAGTACTGAGACATAGAGATCCTTAGGTCAGATCAGCGCCAGCTGACCCTCCTCCTGACTTATCCAACGTTGCCAAACCGGCTTGCAGCCCACCGGCAGAGCCGGAAAGCGCCCCAGCTGAATCCAGGGCATATGCGGACCATGAAAATCACTGCCCTGCGAAGCCTCCAGACCAAACTGCACCGACAGCTGCCCTAGATAACGCACCATATCCGGCTTTTCCGTGGCCGTGGCCACTTCCATGGCCTCGCCACCAGCTTCGGCAAAGGCGGTAATCAGGCTGCGCATCTTGGTGCGCGACAGCGGATAGCGGCCGGGATGGGCCAACACCGCCGTACCACCAGCAGCATGGATCAGCGCCAGCGCCTCCGGCATATCCATCCAGGGCATAGGCACATCGGCTGGCTTGCCGGCACCCAGCCATTTGTCAAAAGCCGCCTGCAGGTTATTCACCTTGCCTTGGGCCAGCAGCCACTGGGAGAAATGCGTACGGCTGACCCGGTCCGGGTCATTGCCCGCCAGCGCCAGCGCGCCTTCCCAAGCGCCGGGCATACGGTGCTTTTCCAGCTTCTCGGCAATGGCGCGGCCGCGCTCGGCCCGTGCCGCCTGCTGTCGGGACAGGCCCGCCACCAAAAGGGGATGCGCGATATCCACGCCCAGCCCCACGATATGAACTGAATGTCCCTGCCAAGAGGTGGAGAGCTCCAAGCCCGGCAAGAGCCGCAGGCCATGCTCGCGCGCGGCCTCTTCAGCCTCGGGCACGCCGCCCACGCAGTCATGATCGGTCAGCGCCAACATATCCACGCCGGCCGCTGCCGCGCGCGCGACCAAATCCGCCGGGCTCAAGGCGCCATCGGAACACAGGCTGTGGCAGTGCAGATCAACAAGAGGCATGGAATGGCCGGGAACGCTGCATTAAGATGCCGCACTTTAACACCCTTATCCTCAACACGCCTTGCGGCACCTGCAGACGCTCCCCCCTCATGAAACAGTGGTTAGACTTCATTCCCCTCGTTCTCTTCTTCATCGCCTTCAAGGTCTTGGGCATCTTTCCCGCCACTATGGTGTTGATCGCCGCCACCGTCGTCATTTATGGCGGCCTCTGGATCGTCACGCGTGAGTTGGAGCGCAACCAGATCATAACGCTGGTAGTCACCCTGCTTTTCGGCGGCATCACCCTCGCCCTGCATGATGTGACCTATCTGAAGTGGAAGGCGCCCATCATCAACTGGGTTTTCGCCATCGTTTTTCTCGGCAGCCATTTTGTCGGCGAGAAGGTTGTTATCGAGCGCATGCTGGGCCATGCCATCACAGCACCGGCGGATGTCTGGAAAAAACTGAATATCGCCTGGGTGCTGTTCTTTATCTTCGCCGGCGCCATCAATCTTTATGTGGCCTTTCACTGGGATAAATACTGGGTGGACTTCAAGGTCTTTGGCAGCTTGGGCATGACCTTGGTCTTCGTGATTGCCCAGACGATTTATCTCAGCCGTTATATGCAGCATTCGGAAAATCCGTCGGCATGACGGGTCGGCCTTTTTGAGGAAATACCATGTGGTACGCCATTATCGCCGAGGACGCCCCCGGCACCCTGGATCTGCGTCTTGAAGTACGCCCGCGTCATCTTGCACGTCTGGAACAGTTGAAAGCCGAAGGACGACTGCTGCTGGCCGGCCCGCACCCCGCCATAGACAGTGAAAATCCGGGCCCTGCCGGTTTTAGCGGCAGTCTGGTTGTGGCTGAATTTGCCAGCCAAGGCGAAGCCGAAGCTTGGGCCGCTAAAGATCCGTATCGCGAAGCCGGCGTCTATGCCAAGGTCACCGTCAAACCTTTCAAGAAAGTCCTGCCCTGAGATCCTGCGCATGAACAAACCCGCCCTTTTCACGCTTGTCCCTGCCCTGTTGCTGGCTGGCCTGGTTCAGGCGCAAACCACGCCTGCTGCTGCGCCAGTTGCTCCGGTCGCCGCCCCTGTTCCAGCGCGCGCACCGGCCGCGGCTCCAGCAAAACCTGTAGCGGCAAAACCCGCAGCCGTCGCGCCTCTTGCAACGCCTAGCGCCCAGGTTGTTGCCGCCCCAGCAGCTCCCGTCAGCAAACCTGCGACTCCGGCGCCAGCGCGCCCAGCTCCTGTAGCAGCAGCGCCTGTTGCAGCGGCCACTGCAGCTGCAACTACGGCCACGGCCGCGACAGAAGTCATGGCTGCACCTGTGCCGACACTGGAAGAACGTCACAAACAGGAAATGCTGATCAATGCCGAGCGCATCGACAAAGCCAATCGCGAGCTGCTGGCCAAGAATCAGGAGCTGCAGCTGCAGAATGAAAATCTCAATCTGCAAAACACCCGCCTCAAGCTGGACAAAAGCTCGGATGGCATCTGGAAAGGCGCACTTGCTGTGATCGCAGGTTTCCTCATGGGCTGGTATTTCTCCGGCAGCAATCGCCGCAAGAGCAGCTGGTAATTAGAGCCTGCCTCAATGAATGAGCCTCTGCGGCCGGCACGACTGGACTGGTCGCAGGGGCAGCCCGCATCCCCCGAATTTGGCGACATCTATTTCTCGCGCGATGGTGGCGATGCCGAAACCCGGCATGTTTTTCTCGACGGCAATCATTTGCCGCAACGCTTTTCAGCCCTAGCGCCTGCGCAATCTTTCACGCTGATAGAAACCGGCTTCGGCACTGGCCTTAACTGGCTGTGCACGCAGGCCCTGCGCGCCGAGTGCGGTCACTCCACGGGTGATAATAAAGGCTGGCTGCATTACGTCAGCATTGAAAAACATCCGCTAACGCTGGCCGATCTCATTCGCGCGCAAGACTGCTGGCCGGCGTTCGCTGAATTCTCGCAAGCCTTGCAAGCGCAATACCCGGTGCTGGTGCCCGGCTTTCATCGCCTTGTTTTCCCGCAATGGCGCAGCACACTCACCCTGATTTTTGCCGACGTGCACGATGCCTTACCGAGGCTGGCTGCCACGGCCGATGCCTGGTTTCTTGATGGCTTTGCGCCCAGCCGCAATCCACAAATGTGGAGCGCTGAGCTTTATGCACAAATGGCCCGCCTCAGCCAACCGGGTAGCAGCTTCGCCACGTTTACATCCGCAGGTGATGTACGGCGCGGTCTGCAAGCCGCCGGCTTTGCTGTCAGCAAAAGTGCAGGCTTTGGCAAAAAGCGGGAAATGCTCCGTGGAGAATTTACCGGCAGCGCGAACATAAAAACGGCCAACAAACCGTGGCTGGCCAGGCCTGCGCTGGCCGACAAGAAAAAAGAGCAACGCACAGCCCTCGTCATAGGCGCCGGCATTTCCGGAGCCACTACGGCACAGGCACTGGCGCTACGCGGCTGGCAAGTACAGGTGCTGGAAAAGGCCACAATTGCCGGCGCCGCTTCGGGTAATCCGGCAGCCGTGGTTTCACTCAAGCCCGCGCCTGTAGACGAAGCACTGGATCATTTTCCGCAGCAGGCCAGCCTGCATGCCCTGCGCACTCTGGCGGCTGAGGCCGGCACAGAAAAAATATGGCAGGCCTGCGGCGTGCTGGAGCTGCCAGCAGAAAACCGGCGCAAAGATTTTGGCAGTGAGCAGCCACGCGATTTACCAAACACACTCTGGCAACCCCTCAGTGCTGCTGAAGCATCCACGCTGGCCGGCATCACCATTCACAGCCCCGCCATTTGGCAAGCACAATCAGGCTGGCTGGATGCAGCGGCTTATTGTCAGCAATTGCTAAGGCACCCGAATATCACGGTGCAGGAAAATTGCACGGCCGAAAAGCTGCAGGCCAGCACTACCGGCTGGCAAGTGCTGGATAAAGACGAGAAAACCATCGCAGAAGCAGCCGTGTTGGTCATCGCCAATAGTCAGGCCGCTCGCCACTTTTCACAGACAGCACATCTGCCCCTGCGCAGCGTGCGCGGCCAAATTTCACTGATGCCCGCAAGCAATACATCGCAAAAGCTGAAAGCCGTTGTTTGCGCACGCGCTTATATCACCCCGGTCTTGGCCAGTGGCCTGCATTGCCTGGGCGCCAGCTTTGTGCCGGATGAGGAAAGCATCGAACTGCGTGATAGCGAGCACGCTGATAATCGCACCCTGCTGCAAAACATGCTGCCAGAACTGGAGGCCACGCTTGCTGAGAACGCTTCATGGCAAGGCCGTAGCAGCCTGCGCTGCCAAAGCCCGGACTACCTACCCTTGATCGGTCCCTTGGCTAACCCAGAGCGCATGAAAACGGATTATCGCGGTCTGAAAGACGGCAAGCAGCTGGATTACCCTGCCCTCACCACCCTGCCCGGCCTTTATGTGCATCTGGCGCAAGGCTCACACGGCTTCTCACAAGCCGGCCTCGCGGCTGAAATACTGGCCAGTGAAATCAATGCCGAGCCGGCACCGGTGGCACAGCAGACACTCGATAACCTGCATCCCGCACGCTTCCTGATACGCGATATCAAACGCGGCAAAATCTGAAAGACCTTCACATATTCATCAGCCAAGCGCCTGAAGATCTGAATAAAGCTCGCATAAAGCTGAAAAGACTTCGTAAAAACATGAAGGACATTCGCTTAATGGCAGCACCGTCCGTTTTACCTTGACAGCACCCGCTGGTCACCACCTATTCTCGGGCCTCTGCAGTATCGGCAATACATAGCCTGAACCCACTGCGGCCATAGAAACGACACGACACAGCTGCAACGCTGACCAATAAAAAAGACACGGCGGAAAGATCATGAGACTGACACTGGAAGAGCTGCGCGCTCAGGTTTACGCCCAGAAAGAGCAAGTGCCCTCGCTCTACGGTGATATCGATTTCACCATCACGCCTGAACGCTTCACGGCTGACAGCCGCGAAAAATCCCTGATGCCGCGCAAATTCGAAAAGAAATACCGTGACGACATCCTGAAAGACCAAGAGCGCGTGGAGCGCGCCCGCCTCTACACCATGCTGGGCGATCATGTTTCCGATGCCTATGCCGCCCTCATGGGCAAATACCGCATGCCGCAGCTTATACAGATGCTGAAAGATGCCTGCGATCACGGCGTGGAAAGTGTGCCCGATGCGCCACCTGAACTCGTTACCTTCATTCGTGAGATGGAAACGATTCCCGACTGGATCGATATGGACCTGGTGCGTAAAGGTGCCCGCGTTTCACGCAACTATATGGCGCATCTGGTGCCCTTCGCGATTCGCGGCTCTTTTGTTGCCACCTTCATGAACAAATATTCCGGCCTGCCCATGGCGCTGACCGGCACGCTGACCGATGACACCTCGCTGCAGCGCATCAACGAAACCGCCAGCTTTTTCACCACCGCCTCCATGCCCGGCTCGCTGGATCGCTTCGGCCCCGGCTTCAAGGCCGCCGCCATGGTGCGCCTCATGCATTCCATGGTGCGTTTCAATCTGCTCAAGCGCTCCGGAAAATGGGATGTGACTGTGTACGGCATTCCGGTTCCGAAGGTGGACCAGATGCCTGCCGGCACCATGCCGGCCTTCATCACCGCTTTCAATCTGGTACAGCGCCGCAAAACTGAATTCACGCACGAAGAACGCGCCACCGTAGAACTCTGTCGCTACCAGAGCTATCTACTGGGCTTGCCGGAGGATCTGCTGCCGGAAACCCCGCGCGATATCTTCAACGTCATGCTCACCTATGCCGGCACTTTGCGTGACGGCTATGACGATGAAACCTGCGGCACGCTGGTGCGCTCCACCATGGGCGTGTATCGCCCACAGGATCAATCACTGCGCAGCCAGATTTTCAACAAAGTGGAAACCGGCTTTTCCAAAGTTTTCTTCACGCATACCTTCCTGCGCGGCGCCGACAAAAAGCGCGCACGCCAAATGGGCGTGGAGCCCGGTGCACTGGATTACCTCTGCTTCCTGGCCGCCAATCTCTACATCATGCCGCGCCTGCAGGCCAATCTCGTCATGCAGCGCATTCCTCTGGTGCGCACCGTGGCAGATCGGGTGCTGGTGAAGAAAATAAATGGCCTCTTGGTGGAATACGGTCACGCTGAATATGTTTCTGATGGCGACCGTTACGCCTACGAGAAACCCGGCAAGGCCGCCTGAATAGAAAAACCATTCTCTAGCCCATAAAAAAGCCCTGCAATGCAGGGCTTTTTTATGGGCTTTGTAGACATAACTCCCTCATCTTATTTTCAGTACTGTCGCCCCGGCGAAGGCCGGGGCCCAGCGACTTTTACAAAGCAATAAACAAAGAAAGACACTGGATCCCGGCCTTCGCCGGGATGACAGCCGAAACAGGGTTTTATGTATATAAATCCCTGTTTTTTATGCCATGGGAAAAGTCAGCCGATACGGGCCAACCAAGCCGCCACGGCCGGATAATCACGGAAGCGCTCCGCCAAATGGCTGGTGCGCTGCACTTCAGCAAGCTGCGAGGCCACGGCAATATCGGCCATGGTGCAGCTACTACCCACCAACCACTCCGATTCAGCCAGCAAGCCCTGCAAATGCTGCAAGTGCTCCAGAAATTGTGCCGTCACTGTTTCTGCATCGTACTTGCCTATACCTTGCACTTTGAGCTTCTGGCGCATCATGGGCAGAGCACTTTGAGTAATGAGCACCGTCTCCCAAGCCGGACGGCCCTGCTGGATAACAGCGAAGGCTTTCTTGGCTCCATCCGGCCACATGAAACGGAAATACACCTCGTACCAGTACAGGGATTCATCCGCCCAATCTTCAAACACATGAACCAGATGCGCATCACGCCCAGACTTGGGAAAAAGCGCAGGCTCCGGATGTTTTTCTTCCAGAAAAGCGGCAATACGTGAACTGTCCTGAATCATCTCGCCGTTGTATTCCAGCACGGGCAACTTGCCCGCCGGCGACAGGCGGCCGGCCGCCAACACGCGCCAGCTATTGTATTCCTTCACCTGATATTGCAAGCCCTTGAAATCCAGAATACGGCGCACCTTGCCGCAGAAAGGTGAGATTTCCCATTGATGCAGGATGATATCGGGCATGATGGTTTCCTCAAAAAAATCGTGTCGTATTGTTTTATTCTGTCCCGCTGATGGAGGGACTTAATGACTGGGTCAGCCAGCGAGGTATCAGGGGCGCTGGCGCAAGCCACCTTCGCGCTCCCACTCGCAGCGCACCTTTAATGATTCGCCGGGCAAATGAGATTCACCCTCACACTCCCAGATAAAGGTGTGCACGCCCGATATCTCGGTTTCCAGATGCACCTTGGCACTCACCCAGTACATCTGCTGCAAGAGCTCTTCAAACTTATTCATCCAAAGCTGCCATTCATATTCGATGGCACGGTAGCTGGCGCCAAAATGTATGACCTGAGTCTGATAGGTGCCGGCCATTTCATCAAAGCCGGAGATGCCGAACATTTCACGGCAGATAAAAGGCCAGCCATCCGCATCCGGCAACGCTTCTACTACCTTGCGATTATGGGCACGGCGCACACGCCGCTCCATCTGCGTACCGAAGGCGATGTCGCGCACTACCCCGTAAACAATGGATTCCTGATCCATAAATCTCTCTTAAAGCCCGTGCTCTGCCAGCAACTGCTGGAAGGCAGCTTCGTCAATCACGGTAACAGCCAGTTTCTCGGCTTCGGCCAGCTTGGAGCCTGCCGCTTCACCCGCCACCACGCAATGCGTTTTTTTGGATACCGAGCCCGATACCTTGGCGCCCAGCTGTTGTAATTTTTCCTTGGCCTGATCACGACTCATGGTAGCCAGACTGCCGGTGAGCACCCAGATCTGACCTAGCAATGGCTGCGGCCGCTCGCCAAGCGCTTCCATATCTGGCCAGTGCACACCCGCTGCACGCAAGGCAGCAATCACTTCCTGATTGTGTGGCTGGCGGAAAAATAGAGCGATGGATTCCGCCACTACCGGGCCCACATCCTGCACCTGCATCAACGCAGCCTCATCAGCCGCCATGATTTTTTCCAGACTGCCGAAATGTCGCGAAAGCAAAAGCGCGGTGGCTTCGCCAACCTCACGTATACCCAAGGCATAGAGAAAGCGCGGCAGGCTGCTGTTCTTGCTGGCCGCGATGGCCGCCAGCAGATTGTCCGCCGACTTTTCACCCATGCGCTCCAGCGGCAAGAGCATGTCTTTCTGCAGCGTATAAAGATCGGCACTGGATTTAATCAGCTTGAGATCCACCAACTGCTCTATCCATTTATCACCCAGACCTTCGATATCCATGGCACGGCGTGAAACAAAATGCTTGAGCGCTTCTTTTTGCTGGGCAGGGCAAAACAGACCGCCAGTACAACGAGCAATGGCTTCGTCTTCCGGCCGCTCCACGTCGGAATCACACACCGGGCAGCGCGTGGGCAAGACGACAGGCCTTGCCTCTGCCGGACGCCGTTCGGCTAATACGCGCATCACTTTGGGAATGACATCGCCAGCGCGGTAAATCACCACGCTGTCGCCCACACGTACATCCATGCGCTCGATTTCATCAAAATTGTGCAAGGTGGCATTGCTGACGGTAACGCCACCCACAAAGACTGGCTCCAGTCGAGCTACAGGCGTGAGTGCGCCGGTACGCCCCACCTGAAACTCGATGGCCTGTATGGTGGTGACGGCTTCCTGTGCCGGAAACTTATAGGCGGTAGCCCAGCGCGGTGCGCGTGAGACAAAACCCAGCTCTTGCTGCCAGCGAATGCTGTCCACCTTGATGACCACGCCATCGATCTCATAAGGCAGGATTTCGCGGCGCTTTTGTATATCCAAATAATAGTCCTGAACAAAGTCAGGACCATTTCCACTCTTAATCTCTCGACTAATTCTAAACCCAACAGCGCCCAATAATTTCAAAATCTCAGACTGCTTTAATGGCAATTTAAATGCCTTTGCCTGCGCTATACCATAAGCATAAAACTCTAATGGACGCTGAGCTGTAATACGAGGATCCAGCTGACGCAAGCTGCCTGCTGCTGCATTTCTCGGATTAACAAAGGTCTTATCACCGCGCTCAAAGGCCTGTTGGTTAAACTTCAAAAAGCCAGCCTTTGGCATTATTACTTCACCACGAACCTCAAGAATTTCGGGGAAAGCAGCGCCAAGCAAACGCAATGGCACAGAAGGAACTGTACGAACATTATGGGTAATATCTTCACCCCACTCACCATCCCCTCTTGTAGAGCCTCGAACCAATACTCCATTCTCATAAATCAGAGAAACAGCAAGTCCATCCAGCTTTGGCTCACAGCAATAAGGAATTTGTGGAGCTGAAAAAAGATCAGCCGCTTGATCAAGATGATATTTCAATCGCTCATAGGCCCTGCGATCGAAATCCATAAGCTCTCCCGAGTTAAATACATTGTCTAAGGACAACATAAGAACCTCATGGGGAACCGAGGTGAAAGACGAGAGCGGCTCTCCCCCTACTCGCTGAGTAGGGGAATCCATAGTAATTAAACTTGGAAACTCTCCCTCTAATTGCTTAAGCCGACCATAGAGTCGATCATACTCAGCATCAGGTATTTCTGAATCATCCAAAACATAGTAACGGTAGTCGTAATGCCGAATCTGTTCGCGCAGCGCTTCGACTTCACGACGAGCCTCATGCTCGGTCACGACGGGGGGCTCGCCCTTCTGCACAACAACCTCAATGCCCAGCAGGGCGATTCATCAGACGATGGCGTTCGAATTCCTGCACGCGCTCGCGGTAATGCTCGATAAGCTGACGCGTCAGCACCTGCTGCTGCTCGTCCAGCACCTCGCCATTAAGATCAATGGCAAGGCGCTTTACGGTATCCACCATGATGTCGTAAGCATGAATGCTGTTAATACCGGGCAGGCTCAGGAAAAAACTCACGCCGGGAATTTCCTCTCCGGTCATGGACTCCAGATCAAAAGTTCCGGGCTCTACGGCCTTGGCCATGCTGAAGAGAATGCGGCCCTGCCCGGTCGGTTGTTCGTGGCGATGAAAAATCGACATCTCACCAAAGCGCAAACCATAAGCCAGGATGCTGCGCAGCAGATCCTCGCCACTAAAAAGATGGCTGCGTGCCACCACATGCAGGGCAATCACATCCTGCACATCCACATAGGGCTTTTCTTCTTCCACAAGGGCAGCCACCGCGCGCACCGGCTCTACCGGCTTTTCATAAAGCACACTGGCACGACTGGGCGCGACATCAGGCTTACGTGAAGGCGGCAGACTAATAGGCTCGTCGGCAAACATATCGTGCTGCTCGACCTCTGCTACGGAGGCTTGCACCACGGCAGGCGTCAGCAGTACCGGAATATGATCGTCGGCCGGCATGACAGCCGGCTCCTCTGTTTCAGGCGGCAGCACAAAAGAAACCGGAGCAAGCTCTTCCAGCACCACCGCAGGCTCGTCTTCAAAACGGGCGCTTAAAGACTCCGGCTGACTGGCCTGCAAGATCGGAAAATCGGAGCCCTCAGGGCTTGCAGCCTGCACAAGCAAGGGCGCAGGCGAGCGGTTTTCCAATACGGGCTCATTTTCGAAGCGTGCGCGCACACGCACACGGCCCAGCTCTGAAAAGCGGGTTTCTTCAACTTCAGGGCCGGCGGGTACTTTTTCCAGTTTTATGCGCAAACGCCGCCGGCTCTCGCGCCACCACTGCACGGCCTGTAATAACAGAACCAGCAGGATGGCCGCGCCCAAGGCATAAAGAAGCTGCATGACTCAAGCCTTCCTTCGCAACGCTTATATCGCCGCCAAGGCGGCGGCCTCTTCCACGTTCACCGACACGAGGCGTGAACAGCCCGGCTCGTGCATGGTGACACCCATGAGCTGATGCGCCATTTTCATGGCGATCTTGTTATGGGTGATATAGATGAACTGCACATGCTCGGACATTTCTTCCACGAGGCGGGCATAGCGACCGACGTTGGCATCGTCCAGCGGCGCGTCCACTTCATCGAGCATACAGAACGGTGCCGGATTGAGCTGGAAGATGGAGAACACGAGCGCCAGTGCTGTCAGTGCCTTTTCGCCACCAGAGAGCAAATGGATGGTGGAATTACGCTTACCCGGTGGACGCGCCATGATGGCGACCCCAGCTTCCAGCAAATCTTCGCCGGTGAGCTCGAGATAGGCATGGCCGCCGCCGAACACTTTCGGGAACAGCTCCTGCAGGCCCTTGTTCACCTTGTCGAAGGTGTCCTTGAACAGGGTGCGGGTTTCGCGATCAATCTTGCGTATCGCGTTTTCCAGAGTTTCCAGTGCTTCGCGCAGATCGGCATCCTGAGCATCCAGATAGGTCTTGCGCTCATTCTGGGCCTGGTATTCGTCAATGGCCGCAAGATTGATGGGACCCAGACGCGAAATTCTGGCTGAGACTTTTTCCAGGTCTTCCTGCCACTGTGATTCGCTAGCCCCTTCCGGCATGGCTTCAATCACGGTCTGCATATCGAACTGGGCTTCCTGCTGCTGCTCCTGCAGTGATTCGCGCCGCGACAAGGCGTTCTGCCACTCCATGCGCTGGTTCTGCAGCATGTCACGCACCTGCTGCGCCTGCTGCTCTGCTTGCTGACGCTTGCGTTCGTGCTCGCGGAATTCGTGCTGCACGGCTTCCAGATCACGGCGCACATCGGCCAGCTCTTTTTCCACCGCAAGCCGCTGCTCCAACTGCTCTTCCAGCAATTGCTTGAATTCACCGTCCGGACTTTCCAGCTCCAGCAGACTTTCGCGCAGACCTTCACGGCGTTCGGCCAGCGTGGACAGTTGCTCCTGCAGACGGCTGATGCTTTGTGCCAGCGAGGTCTCGCGCGCGGTCGCGTTCCTGGCCAGCCCGGCGGCCAGCCTGATCACCGGCGCAAACCTGATGACGGACGGCGGCTTCACCCGGCGCGTCAACTTCTGAGTCGGCCGTGAGCAAGAGCTTGCGCGCCGTGCTGGTGTGCGGCGGGCGCTTCCACGACTTCGACTTCGCGCGCCGCGAGCTGCTCGCGCACCTCGGCGAGGACGCGCGCGTGCGCACGCGCGTGCTCGACGATTGGAGCCGCATCGACGCGTGGAGCGCGGCGGACTTCCTGGTCACGTACACCTGCGACCTGCGTCCGACGGCGGAGCAGGGCGACGCGCTCGCGCGCTACGTCGAGGACGGAGGCCGCTGGCTCGCGCTGCACGGCACGAATTCGATCCTCGAGTTCGACGGCGCGCGCGTGCAGTGTCCGCGGCTGGCGCCGCGCTTCATGCAGACGCTCGGCTCGCAGTTC
>JBOICI010000016.1:0-31728 GCA_050739955.1 Moraxellaceae bacterium | reverse complement strand
GGCTAAAGCCCGACCTACAAAAGCGACGATATATCGAGCATAAAAAAGCCCCGCAGTGCGGGGCTTTTTTATTGGAGCAGCACTCAGGCCGCTGCCAACAACTCCTGCAGCAACTTGAGGAAAGTATCGCGAAAGGCTTCGGCCGCATGCTTGTCGAACTGGGCGCGCCGATAGCGGAAAGTCACCGTCAGTTCGCCACGCAAGGTCACCGCGCCCACCGATACACCCATCGGCATATGCGTGGGCGGAGAAAAGCGTATCGCCGTAATACGTCCCGCCTTACCCGCAGGATCGGGCAAATCCGGTACCCGGCCGAGATTATTGAGCACGGCCGTATCGACGACGAAATTGCCCGTTAGCGGCATCAGGCCGGTGAGTGATTTGCGCAGGGCATTGGGCAGCAACTGCACCATATCCAGCAAATCCACCAAGAGACCGGCTGATTCTTCGCTTTTGAACTTCTGCGTTTGCTCGGTAACTGTGGCCAAGGTGGCTTCATAGCTGCGACGCTCGCTTTCGCGCGTGGCCACATTTACCCAGAGCGAGAAATTCCCCACGCCTTCCTGACGCCAGGTGATGGGCCGGAAATTCATGGCATTCATGAGCGTAATTCGGCCAGCACTTTCACCGCGGCTCTCGTTCCAACGCTCCACCGTAAGATGCAGCAGGGCCGCCAACACATCATTGAGTGTGGAGCGCCCATAACGCAGCTTGCCCAGCGCATCTGTTTCTTGCACAGAGAAAGTGTGCGCAACAAAAGCGACACCGGCGCGGTTCTCGCCAAAATGCGAGGCAACCCGTGTCGGCAGCTGCACGGACTCCACCAGATATTCCAGCAAGCTGCTGGCGCGCTTGAGGCGCTCAGCCATGCTCTTGGAGCCGAACTCGCGGCTCAGATTACGCGCCGCAATCACATCCATATCATCAGGCTGCGTATCGTTCACGCCGGCATAACGGCGCAACACAGACTGCATAAAGCGGTAGCAGCCAGCGGCATCGGTGGCGGCATGGCTCATTTTCAGGAAGAGCCAGTCGCCCTCAGGATGCCGGGCAATCAGCATGCGGAACGGCGGCGCGCTTTCCAACATGAGGCGGCGCGAATAGAAAGAATCACGCGCGGCATCCACACCGGCATCATCACCACACTCCGCCACCAGCACCGGATCTTCATCCGGATGCGCCATCAGCTCCCACTCATAATGCTTGGCCGTCGCCGGGGCAGGGCGCTGTCGCACTGAAGCCAGCGGATGCATCTGCATGGCGGCGAAGGCGGCAGCCTCCATCTGTTGCTCGTCCAGCCGGCCGCTGAAACGGATATCCAGCTGCAAACCAAAAGGCTCGTCAGCACTTTCAAGATGATGGAAAAGTTCGTCGGTAACGGAGAAGGCGAAGCGCGTTGTCATCATTATTTTCCGGCGCAAAGGATGTCTGGACTCTAGCCCAGCCCTGACAGCAGCGGAATGCTCCACATGTTGCGAAATCGCGTCCGCCGCGCTCAGGCACTGACCTCCGGGCCACTGCTGTGCTGCCGGAAGCGCGAAGGTGAGCTGCCATACATGCGCTTGAAGGCCTGACTAAAAGCTGTTTCCGAGGCATAGCCCACCATCTCGGCAATGCGGCAGACCGGTTGCTGGCTATGCCGCAACTGCCACACCGCCAGGCGCATACGGTGCTCGGCCAGATAGGTCAGCGGTGGCTGCCCCATCAGCCCCCCAAAACGCTCCGCAAACGCAGATCGGGAGAGACAGGCCAGTGCCGCCAGCTCGGCCACCGTCCAGGGATGTTGAGGGCGCTGATGCATGGCGGTCAGCACCGGCGCAATAGCGGGATCACGCAGGGCGCGCAACCAAGTGCTAGCACCCGCCGGCAGAGCTTCCACATGGTCACGCACGCACTCGATAAACAGGATGCCGGCCAGTCGATTGACGATGGCCTGACGTCCGGGCCGCCCCACGCCCTCCTGCGCCAGAAACTCCAGACCGATGCGCAGCCAGTCCGGCGGCTGATCACTGATACCGCGCATGAGCAGTACCGGCGGCAGCGCAGACAAGAGCGGCCGAGCCAGATCAGCATCGAAGCTGAAGCGAGCAGAAAGCAGAAGAGTGGACGCTCCCTCACCTCCTATGGCTAGCGGTTCCATGAGATGGCCGCGAATCAGGGCCGCCAGATCAGGCAAGTCTCCACCGGGCACCGCTTCGGCATCATGCAGCTCATGGTCCTGGCCGCTGGTGACCACGGCCATATCGCCCGGCTCCAGACGCAAAGGCTCCTCGCCGGGCTGATGCAGAACAGCCATCCCCTGCAATACCAGATGAAAAGCCGCCACACCGCGCGGGCGAAAAGCAAAGCCCCAAGGGCGGCCGGCGCGTACATAGCTGAACTCACCACCGCTCAGGTGTATGTCGTCCAGAAGCTGACTCAGGATGTCCATGGCGGGGCTGACTATGCTGTTGGCTAGGCGTCGATCTTACCCCATGCCGGTGTATGTCTAGGGATTGTCGGCGTTTAACACCGGTTTGCCGGCGTCTTGATTATGTTGGCAACTGTTACATTGGACGATGATAAGCTCATGCCGACTCTCGCCCACAAGAGCAGCGGCACAGGAGAACCATCATGACAACAACGACACTCTCTTCCACCTGGTCCGATCCCAAACGCTATCTCTGGCTGTTCAGTCCCATGATTCCCCTGCTCGGGGTCTTCATCCTTATCATGTACAGCCTCACCGGCTGGGGCATCTGGACCTGGGGCGGCCCCTTCATCGTTTATGTATTGGTGCCAGTACTGGACTGGCTGGTGGGCACCGACCAGACCAATCCGCCCGAGACGGCCGTGGCGCAGCTAGAAGAAGACCGCTACTACCGCGCCATCGTCTACGCCTACATCCCCTCGCAATTCATCACCACCATCTGGGCTGCTTGGCTGGTAGCGCAGGGGCAGTTGGCAACTTGGGAAATTATCGGCCTCACACTGAGCGTGGGCGCCATCAACGGTCTGGCCATCAATACCGGCCATGAGCTCAGTCACAAGCGCGACACCGTCGGCCGCTGGATGGCCAAGCTCACCCTGGCGCCCACGGCTTACGGCCATTTCTACACCGAGCATGTGCGCGGCCATCACAAGAATGTGGCCACGCCGGATGATCCGGCCAGCTCAAAAATGGGTGAAAGCTTCTGGCGCTTCCTGCCGCGCACCATGATAGGCAGCCTGATTTCAGCTTGGAAAATCGAAGGCGAACGCTTGGGCCGACAAGGCAAAAGCGTGTGGAGCTGGGAGAACGATAATCTGCAGGCGTGGTCGCTGACCGTCCTGCTTTTTGGTGGACTCACACTGTGGTTGGGCTGGATCGTGCTGCCTTTCCTCTTGCTGCAGGCTTTTTATGCGGCGGCGCTTTTAGAGGTGATCAACTACATCGAGCATTATGGTCTGCTGCGACAGAAAGGTGCCGATGGCCGCTATGAACGCTGCTCACCCGAACACTCCTGGAATAGCAATCACATCGTCACCAATCTCGTGCTGTATCAATTGCAGCGCCACTCCGATCATCACGCGCATCCCACACGCGGCTTCCAAGCCCTGCGTCATTTTGAAGACAGCCCGCAGCTGCCCTCCGGTTACGCCTCCATGCTGATCCCCGCCTATATCCCCTGGCTGTGGTTCCGTCAGATGGACCCGATGGTGGCGGCGCATTATCAGGGTGACCTGTCGCGCGCCAATATCCTGCCGTCAAAGCGCGCAAAGCTGCTACGCGAAGAAGCACAGCGCGAAGCACGCAGCCATGAAGGCACGCCGCAGACACTAGAGCTCTTGCCAGCCGCAGGCAGCTCCGTCATGCAGCGTTATCGCTGCCCGGATTGCGGCTATGTCTACGACGAGAAAAATGGCTGCCCTAAAGAAGGCTATGCCGCCGGCACGCGCTGGGCACAGCTACCAGAGGACTGGCCCTGCCCGGACTGTGCCGTGCGTGAGAAAGTGGACTTTGTGTCTGCCGATTGACGAGCCACACCAAAAAGGCACCAGACTCAGGCCATCGCTCATCCTCGTAAAACGAGGGCAGGGGGGAGGGTGATACGCCCGCAAAATGAAAAAAGCCCGCATCAGCGGGCTTTTTTCATGCGAAGCGCATCATTTACGCTTCATGGCCTCGAAGAACTCATCATTGGTCTTGGATTCCTTCATCTTGTCGAGCAGGAATTCCGTGGCCGCAATTTCGTCCATAGAGTGCAGCAGTTTGCGCAGTATCCACACCTTCTTCAGATCATCGTCGCTCATCAGACGCTCTTCGCGACGGGTGCCCGACTTCTTGATATTGAAGGCCGGGAACACGCGCCTCTCAGCGATCTTGCGATCCAGATTGATTTCCTGATTACCGGTGCCCTTGAACTCTTCGAAGATCACTTCATCCATCTTGGAGCCAGTCTCAACGAGCGCGGTCGCAATGATGGTCAGCGAGCCGCCTTCTTCGATATTGCGGGCAGCACCGAAGAAACGCTTGGGACGCTCAAGAGCATGCGCGTCCACACCACCGGTGAGCACCTTGCCGGAGCTGGGAATCACGGTGTTATAGGCACGCGCCAGACGGGTGATGGAATCCAGCAGGATGACTACATCCTTCTTGTGCTCGACGAGGCGCTTGGCTTTTTCAATGACCATTTCCGCCACCTGCACATGGCGAGCGGGCGGCTCATCGAAGGTGGAAGCCACCACTTCACCGCGCACAGTACGCTGCATTTCCGTCACTTCTTCCGGACGCTCATCGATAAGCAGCACGATAAGAAAGACTTCCGGATTATTGCGCGTGATGGAGTGGGCAATATTCTGCAGCAGCATGGTCTTGCCGGCTTTCGGCGGCGCCACGATCAGCGAGCGCTGACCCTTGCCGATAGGGGCAATGAGGTCGATCACGCGGGCGGACAAATCTTCGGTAGAGCCGTTACCCAGCTCCATCACCAGACGCTTGGTAGGGAAAAGCGGCGTCAGGTTTTCGAACAGGATCTTGTTCTTGGCATTCTCAGGGGCATCAAAATTGATGTGATTGACCTTGAGTAGCGCGAAATAACGCTCGCCCTCTTTGGGCGGGCGTATGGTGCCGGCGATGGTATCGCCCGTGCGCAGATTGAAGCGGCGTATCTGCGAGGGGCTGACATAGATATCGTCCGGGCCAGCTAGGAAGGAGCCTTCGGAAGAGCGCAGGAAGCCGAAGCCGTCCGAGAGAATTTCCAGTACACCATCGCCAAAGATCTCCTCGCCGTTGCGGGCGTGGGTCTTGAGAATCGCGAAAATGACATCCTGCTTGCGGTTGCGGGCCATGCTTTCCAGGCCCATGTCTTCGGCGATCTTGACGAGTTCAGCGATCGGTTTTTTCTTGAGTTCGGTAAGATTCATAAATTGATCATGAAAGGAGGGAAGGGCAACGCGTGAGCCAAGGGCCTACAGAGCCTGTATTTCTTGATCTGGAGCTTGGAGTTTCCGTGGCAGTCGGGAGATCGCGTGATGCGGAGATTCGGACTGCGGAGCGGAGAGGCCGGACGGCTAGCGTTGAAACGCGTGAGCCGGGCTCTTCATGACAGAAGCAGCCGGCTCACGGGATGGATTATATATTCGAATCCAGAAAGGCCGTCAACTGCGACTTGGACAGGGCGCCCACTTTGGTCGCCTCGACGCTGCCGCCCTTGAACAGGCTGAGCGTGGGGATTCCACGCACACCGTACTTCTGGGCGATGCCGGGATTGTCGTCCACATTCACCTTGACGATGCGCAGTTTGCCTTCGTATTCGCCAGCCAGTTCATCGAGGATGGGAGCTACCATCTTGCAGGGACCGCACCAAGGAGCCCAGTAATCCACCAGCACAGGGGCATCAGACTTCAGCACGTCGGCCTCGAAGCTGGCATCAGTGGCATTGACGATGAGTTCGCTAGCCATTGTGATCTCCGGTATTGAAAAAGGAATGGCGATAATAGCAGAGAGCTTCTGCCGTAACGATTGCCGGAGGCTTTCCTGTCATTAGCTTGCGTTAATATGGCACCCCTTTAGCTAGGCACAAGGCTGCGGTAGCCGCAGGAGACATGGGCCCATGCCCCGATCAACAAACACAGATGAAGGCCTTATTGCCGCCGTAGACCTAGGCTCCAACAGCTTTCACTTGGCTGTTGCCCGACTGGATCACGGGCAGATCCGACTGGTGACCACGCTCTCGGAAAAGGTACAGCTGGCCGCCGGACTGGATGAAAAAGACCGTTTGACCGAGGACGCCCAAAGCCGCGCCCTCAACTGTCTGGCGCGCTTCGCGCAACATCTGCAGGGGGTCGCGCCCCGCCATTTGCGCGTGGTCGGTACCAACGCGCTGCGTGTGGCCAAAAATGCGCGCGTCTTTGCCGATCGTGCTGGCAAACTCTTGGGCCAGCCCGTGGAAATCATTGCCGGCCGTGAAGAAGCCCGTCTCATTTACCTCGGGGTTTCACAAACACTGGCCGGGCAGGGCAAACGTCTGGTGATCGATATCGGCGGCGGTTCCACTGAATTCATCATCGGCGAAAAATATGATTCGCTGGCCACTGAATCCCTGCATATGGGATGCGTCAGCTACACCAGCCGCTTTTTTGCCGATGGCCAGCTCTCGCCCAAGGCGCTGGACAAGGCCGTCACGGCCGCGCGCCAGGAAGTCGTCAGCATTGAAGCGGCGTATCGCCAGCTCGGCTGGGACAAGGTGGTGGGCTCCAGCGGCACCATCAAGGCCATTCAGCAGATGCAGCAGCAACTGGGACTGGCCGCCAACAACGGCGACATTACCCTCAAAGGCCTGCGCGAACTGTATCGCCAGCTGCTCAAGCTCGGCCATGTGCGTGAAATCAATCTGCCCGGCCTCAAGGAAGATCGCAAAGCCATCATGCCCGCGGGCCTCGCCATCCTGCTGGGTATTTTTGAAGAGCTGGGGATAGAAGCCATGGAGTATTCGGATGGCGCCCTGCGCGAAGGTGTGCTCTACGACATGGTGGGACGCTTTCGTCACGACGATATGCGCGATCACAGCGTACAAACCATGTTGGCTCGCTATCACGCCGATCCTGCACAGGCAGAGCGCGTCACCCAGACTGCCCATCATCTTTTTCAACAGGCCGCAGCGCAGCTCATATTGAACGAAGAAGAGGGCACTTTGCTGCGCTGGGCTGCACAGGTACATGAGACCGGCACGGCCATTTCACACACCAGCTTTCACAAACACGGCGCCTATCTGCTTAAGCACTCCGACATGCCCGGATTTTCACGCCAGACACAGGAGCGCCTGGCACTGCTGGTAGGCACGCATCGGCGCAAAATAAAAGCCGAGCATTACAACGAGATTCTGGAAACCGGCGGCCTCACGCTTTTACGTCTCTGCGCCATCCTGCGCTTGTCGGTGCTGCTGCATCACAGCCGAAGCCGGGAAACACCGCCGCTACTACGCATGAGAAGTGACGGCATTGTTTTCGAATTGCAATTCCCGAGAGGCTGGCTGGATGCCCACCCCTTGAGCCGCGAAGATTTCGCGCAAGAGGCCGACGTGTTTGCCGGCATTGATCTCAAACTTCTGATAGCCGAATACTGAGACTACCGACCTCATAAAAAGGCTAGCAGCGCACTCAGGGCGAATAAGGCGTCAGCTTTTCCAGCAGGATGTGCTGCGCCACTTTTTCCTTGCCACTGTCGGCACTGATCTGGCGATAGCTACCATCTGACTGCAAAGCCCAACTCTGGCGGTTATCGGCCCAGTAGGTCAGCAGGGCATCCTGCTTGGCTCGCTTGGCAAGGTCTGGATCACTGATGGGAAAGCAGGTTTCGACACGGAAAAACATATTGCGATCCATCCAGTCGGCGCTGGAGCAATAAATCACTTCTGCGCCACCATTCTGAAACCAGAAAGCACGCGTGTGCTCCAGAAAGCGGCCTATCACGGAACGCACACGAATATTTTCTGACACGCCAGGAATACCCGGGCGCAAACAGCAAATACCGCGCACGATAAGATCAACTTTCACACCAGCCTGACTGGCACGGTACAGCGCCTGTATCAGATTTTTTTCTGTCAGCGAATTCATGCGCGCAATGATATGAGCCGGCTTGCCCTCTCGCGCATTGGCAGCTTCGTTATCGATATACTCCATCATGCGCGCATGCAGGGTGAAGGGCGCATGCAAAAGCCGCTTGAGCTTGGCTGGCTTGCCCATGCCGGTGAGTTCCTGGAAGACCTTGTGCACATCCTCACAAAGTTCCTCCTCGGCCGTGAGCAGCGAGTAATCCGTATAAATACGGGCGGTCACGGCATGGTAATTACCCGTGCCCATATGCACATAGCGCTTGAGCTTTTTACCTTCGCGACGCACCACCAGCAGCATCTTCGCATGCGTCTTGTAACCCACAATGCCGTATACCACGATGGCGCCGGCCTCCTGCAGCTTTGCTGCCACTTCGATATTTGATTCTTCATCAAAGCGCGCGCGAAGCTCGATAACCGCCGTAACTTCCTTGCCATTGCGAGCAGCCTCGGCCAGCAAATTGACGATCTCGGAATTTTTACCAGTGCGATACAAAGTCTGCTTGATAGCCAGCACATTGGGATCACGCGCCGCCTGACGCAGGAACTCCACTACCGGACCAAAAGATTCAAAGGGGTGGTTGAGCAGAATATCGTGCTGGGCTATCACATCGAAATAATTTTCAGCATGCAGCAGGCGCTCCGGCACGGCCGGCGTCATGGGCAGATACCGCAGACGTGGCTTGTCGATATCCGTAATCAGACGCACCAGATTCACGGGCCCGTTGGCGCGATACAGAAACTCTTCGCTCAGGCCGAATTTCTTCAACAGATAATCCACCAAATGGCGCGGGCAGTTATCGGCCACTTCCAGTCGCACGGCATCGCCATAACGGCGCGAAAATAATTCGTCCTTGAGAGCTGCCGCCAGATCCTCGTCATCCTCCACATCATCCAGTGCCAGATCGGCATTACGGGTTACCCGGAATTGATAGCAGCCCTGCACCGTCATACCGGAGAAAAGCTCGCTGGCATGATCGTGAATGATGGAAGAGAGAAAAACATAATCTTCGCTGCCGCCAGTATCGCCCGGCAGCTTGATCATGCGCGGCAGCGAGCGTGGCGCCGGCACAATGGCGAAATTGAGATCACGGCCGAAAGCATCCTTGCCTTCCAAGGAGACAATGAAATTCAGGCTTTTGTTAACCACCTTGGGAAAAGGATGCGCCGGATCCAGCCCGATAGGGGTGAGTACGGGGTAAACCTGCTCGCGGAAATATTTCTTGATCCAGGTCGACTGCTTTTCCGTCCACTCTTCTCGCTTGAGAAAGCGCACGTTTTCCTGCGCCAGGGCAGGCAGCATGATTTCATTGAGAATTCGATACTGGCGATCAACGGCGTCATGACAGACTTCGGCAATACGCGACAGTAATTCCTTGGGCAACATGCCATCCGGCCCAGGCAGACCACGCCCCAGCGATAATTGGCGCTTGAGGCCGGCAACGCGAATTTCAAAAAACTCATCCAGATTGCTGGAAAAAATGCGCAGGAAAGCCAGCCGCTCCAACAGAGGATGAATTTCATCCAGTGCCTGCTCCAGCACACGCAGATTGAAGGCGAGAATGCTGAGCTCGCGATTTATATAGAACTCCGAATCGTTGAGATCTATCACCGCAGCCTCAGGCGCCGTACTGCCGTCTGCTGAAACAGGGGGTTGTTGTGCCGTCATGATGCTTTTCCTTCGCCGAAGGGCGTATTGCAGCGGCCTTGTGTTTCACTTTGATTACAACGAGCTAGTTCTGGTCCCGCAGCAACTGCGCTGCCTCTTTGGCGAAATAGGTGAGGATGCCGTCAGCTCCGGCGCGCTTGATGCACATCAGCGACTCCAGAATCACGGCCTCGCGCTTGAGCCAGCCATTCTGTATGGCCGCCATATGCATGGCGTATTCGCCGCTCACCTGATAGACAAACGTCGGCGCACGGAAGGTATCTTTCACCTGCCGCACTACATCCAGATAGGGCATACCAGGCTTGACCATCACCATGTCCGCGCCTTCGGCCAGATCCAGACCGACTTCATGCAGAGCCTCGTCCAGATTGGCCGGGTCCATCTGATAGGAATGCTTGTTGCCACCCTTGAGATTGCCCGCACTTCCTACCGCGTCACGAAATGGCCCGTAATAGCTGGACGCATATTTTGCGGAATAGGCGAGAATGCTCACATTCACATGGCCGTCGCGCTCCAGCGCGGAACGTATGAGACTGATGCGGCCGTCCATCATGTCGGAAGGCGCCACGATATCGGCACCCGCCTCGGCATGTGAAAGCGCCTGCTTCATCAGCACCTCGGTAGTGATGTCATTCAGCACATAGCCCTCGGCATCGATGATGCCGTCCTGGCCATGGGTGGTGAAGGGGTCCAACGCCACATCGGTGATGACGCCGATTTCCGGCACCGCCGCTTTCACGGCACGCACCGCGCGCTGCGCCAAGCCATCCGGATTCCAGGCCTCTTCCGCCATCAGCGATTTGGCTTCGGGTGGCGTTACCGGAAACAGGGCGATGGCGGGGATACCAAGATCGGCCAGCACACGCGCTTCTGCCACCAGCAAGTCGATGGAAAGACGCTCGATGCCGGGCATGGAGATAATGCTTTCTCGGCGGTTTTCACCCTCGATAACAAAGACCGGATAAATAAGGTCGGCCGCTGTCAGTACGTTCTCGCGCACCAAACGCCGAGTGAATTCATTCTTGCGCAGACGACGCAGGCGGGTGGAGGGGAAAGGTGCCCGGGTGAAAGCAAAATCGGCCATGACGGCTCCAGCATTGGCAAAGGACAGCAGCAACAAAAGCGAGGTCTGAGCTTAGCCGAATCAGGGTTTGAACGCCCCCCGGTTTAAGGCGGGCAGAGGAGGCGCTACAGTGCCCCTTCCAGCACGCATCCAGAGGGAGAACCATCATGAAAAAAGTTGCCGTCATACTGTCCGGCTGCGGCTATCTGGATGGCAGCGAAATCTATGAAGCCACCCTCACTCTGCTAGCACTGGATCAGGCCGGCGCTCAGGCACAGTGCTTCGCGCCCGATATCCCGCAACTGCATGTAGTGAATCACCTCACCGGTGAGCCCACGGGCGAAAGCCGCAATGTGCTGGTGGAAGCGGCCCGTATCGCACGCGGCAAGATTGCCGATGTGAAAACAGCCAAGGCCTCCGATTTTGATGCCCTCATCATTCCCGGAGGTTTTGGCGCCGCCAAAAATCTCTGTGATTTCGCCCTCAAGGGCAGCGACATGACGGTGAATCCGGACGTGCTGGCCTTGGCCCGTGCCATGCACACAGCCGGCAAGCCAGTGGGACTGATCTGCATCGCGCCATCCATGGCCCCCGCCATCGGTGGTGCCGGCACGCAATACACCATAGGCAATGACGCTGGCACGGCTGCCGCCATCAATGCCACTGGCGGCGTGCATGTGGACTGCGTGGTGACCGACTGCGTGGTAGATGCCCAGAAGAAAATCGTCACCACCCCCGCCTATATGTACTCCGCCCGCATCAGCGAAGCCGCCACCGGCATAGGCAAGCTGGTGCATGAGGTGCTGGCACTGTGTTCTTGATGACGCCGCCGATGCCGCGCTCAGCCGCAGCTACTTGGCGCTTTTCAAGAAGCATGGCCATCTGCTGCCGTGCACTCGGATGAGCAACTGACTGCCCATGTCAGCCATATGGGCAGTTCCGTCATTGGCCGCAGGGGAGACGGTTGTTAGGCTTCGTCCACTCTCCCTAGTCCCGAGCCCGCCATGTCTGACCCCGTCACCTCCGAATCCGGCAGCCGCCCCAAACTCAGCCACGAGGAAAAAGCCCAGCTTCTGCTGGAGCGGCTCAAAGTCAGCTTCGACAGCGCCCCCTTCGTAAAGCTCGTCGGCATGCATCTGACCGAGGCCAGCTTTGAAGGCGTGAAAGCCCGCTTCGACATGAAGCCCGATCTCATCGGCAATCCGTTCAAGCAGATCTTGCATGGCGGGGTAATTGCCACGGCACTGGACATGGTCGGCGGCATGATGGGCGTGGTCGGCGTCTACCAGCGCATGAAGGAAGACAATGTGCCGCGCGATGAGCGCAATCTGCGTCTCGCTAAACTCGGCACCATCGACATGCGCGTGGATTATCTGGCGCCCGGCCGCGGCAAACACTTTGAAGCGTCCGCCACTCTGCTGCGCGTCGGCAAAAAGGTTTTTGTCACACGCATGGAACTGCATAACGAGGAAAATGAACTGATTGCCGCTGGCACCGGCACTTATTTCTACTGAGCGCCATACTGCCGCCCTCACTTCCTGCACCAGCGCGAGGAGCTTTTATGCGCCACCTGCTTTTGTTTCTCGCGTTGGCGGCATCGTCGGCTCAGGCGGCCAGCAATAACAACCGCAACAGTAACGATGTCGAAGAGACCACTCAGGGTGCCGACCCGACTTTCAGTGCCGGCCTCACCCTCTCCGCCCTGTTCATCAACCCCAATCCGGATGGCGGCGTCAGTGGCAAGGACCGTAGCGAAGGCTGGCATTTCTATATCGGCGAAGCCTTCTGATGCCTACGCCGGAGTTTTCTTGCCGCAGCGGCTGCGGAGCCTGCTGCATAGCCCCCTCAATCACCTCGCCAATTCCCGGTATGCCAGAGGGCAAGCCGGCGGGAACGCGCTGCATCCAGCTGGATGAAAATAATCTCTGCAAGATTTTCGACCAGCCCGAGCGTCCGGCATTTTGTGGCAGCCTGAAGGCCAGTCTTGATATGTGCGGCCAGAGCAATATCGAAGCGCTTCACCTTCTATCCTTGCTGGAAGCAGAAACGGCCCCCGCCAAATTCAAGACATAAACAAGCCCGCATCAGCGGGCTTGTTTATGTCCTGAGCTCAATTACCCAGCATTTCAGAAAGCCGCAGCCATTCTTCTTCCAGTACCGGCAGACGCACATCGATATCTGCCTTTTCCGCCAGAGCCTTTTCCAACTCGGCTTTTCTAGCTACATCATAGATGCCGTTATCAGCCAGCAGGAACTCGAGCGCGGCTAGCTTATGCTGCATTTCCGCGATCTGTTTTTCCGCTTTGGCAAAGGCCTTCTGCGCATCCTTGTTGATGGCCACACCCTTCTTAGGAGCCTCCACCGGCTTTTCTGCAGGAGCAGGAGCCACCACCTTTCCCGCCTTCTTGGCATCGGGCTTTGCTGCCGCCACTTTGGCTTCCTGTGCTGCACGCCACTTGCGCAACCAATCCGCGTAAGCATCCAGATCGCCTTCAAAGTTCTGCGCAAGGCCATCAGCCACCAACATGAACTCGTCACAGCAGGCACGCAGCAAATGCCTCTCGTGCGAAACAATCACCAGCGCACCCTGATATTCCTGAATCGCCATGGTGAGGGCGTGGCGCATTTCCAGATCAAGATGATTGGTAGGCTCATCCAGTAGCAAGACATTGGGACGCTGCCAAACAATCAGCGCAAGCGCGAGCCGTGCTTTTTCTCCACCAGAGAAGGTCTCGATGCTGGTATCTACGCGCTCGCCACCAAAACCAAAGGAGCCCAGAAATTTACGCAGCGTCAGCTCTTCGGTACGCCCGGCAATGCGGGTGAGCTGCAACAGCGGTGACGCCTTGAGATCAAGGTGATCAACCTGGTGCTGGGCAAAATAACCGATGCGGGTGTGATCAGAGGCCGTGCGCTCACCCGCCATCAATTTCAGCTCAGCCACTAGCGTTTTGATCAGCGTGGATTTGCCGGCGCCATTAGGACCAAGCAAGCCAAGGCGCGTATCCGGCGTCAGCGAGAAATTCACACCACTGATGACTTTTGTTTCGCCATAACCGCAATCCACATCATCCATGCGAATCAGCGGACTGGCCAAACGCTCGGGCTCACGGAAGCGAAAACTGAACTGCGAATCAACATGCGCCGCCGAAATCATCGTCATCCGTTCCAGTGCCTTGATACGGCTCTGCGCCTGACGTGCTTTCGTGGCCTGCGCACGGAAGCGATCAATGTATTTATTGAGGTGCGCCACTTCCGTCTGCTGCTTTTCATACGCCTGCTGCTGCTGCGCCAAACGCTCGGCACGCATACGCTCAAAAGACGAATAATTGCCGCGGTAATGTGTGATGGCATTCTGCTCGACATGCAGGATATGGCCGACCACGGTATCCAGGAAATCACGATCATGCGAGACCATGACCAGCGTGCCGGGGTAAGCAATAAGCCAGTCTTCCAGCCAAAGAATGGCATCGAGATCAAGATGATTGGTGGGCTCATCGAGCAGCAGCAAATCAGAGCGGCACATCAGGGTTTGCGCCAGATTGATACGCATGCGCCAACCGCCAGAGAAATCCGCCACATTCTTTTGCTGGTCAAGCTCGCTGAAGCCTAGGCCGGCCAGCAGCTTGGCGGCACGCGAACGCGAGGTATAGCCGCCGATTTCATCGTAGCGCTGATACAGATTGGCGAGCTCCTCGTAGCGTTCCTCTTTTTCTGCCAGCAGCAACTCGCGCTCGACACCGCGCAATTCGGTATCGCCATCGAGCACATAATCGATGGCGCTAACAGCCAGTGCCGAGACTTCCTGCGCCATATGCGCCACCGTCCACACGGCGGGGCGATCAAGGCGGCCAGAGTCGGGCGTGAGCTCCCCCAGCAGCAAACTGAAAAACGTGGACTTGCCCGCGCCATTGGCGCCGGTGAGACCGATTTTCCAGCCGGGATGAAGGAGGAAGTTGGCATCGCGATAGAGTTCGCGGCCGTCGCGAGAGAGAGCGAGATTGGAGACTGTAATCATGGGCGCGGAGTGTACTCGGCCACCCCTCGACTCCCAAGGTCAGGCTCTTATAAAACGGCAATAAAAAACGGGCCCGCAGGCCCGTTTTCATGACAGCGCCGCTTATTCGGTCGGCGGGGTCAGCACGCTGGGGGCCGCGGCAGGCGCAGCCGCCGGTGCCGCCGGCTTGGCAGCCGTGGCAGCCTTGGGCTTGGCCAGCGACTTCGGTACCAGCGCCTTGGGCTTGGCGGCCGGCTTCGGCGCAGCCTTCACCACGGGCTTGGCAGCAGCCGGTTTTGCAGCAGGCTTGGCAACTGCCTTGGGGGCAGCCTTCACGGCGGGCTTGGCAACAACCTTGGGTGCCGCTTTTGCAGCCGGCTTGGCAGCAGCCGGTTTTGCAGCAGGCTTGGCGGCCACTTTCTTGGCAGCGGGCTTTTTGGCGGCCGGCTTGGCAGCAGCCTTGAGCTTGCCCTGCACATAGGCCTTGAGCGCGCTCTTATCCTGCAGACCCTTGATGGCCTTGCGAGCTTGCTCATAGTCCTGCTTGGCAGCCGTGAGCGCCGCCTTGGCTTCATCCTGGGCCTGCTTGGCGCGTTCCTTCACCAGCTTTTGCAGATCCTTGTCGGATGCCTTGGCAACCTGGGCCTCGAATTTCTTCTGCAGGTCCTTGTAATTAGACTCGGCCTTCTCAACGAGCTTCTTGGCGGCCTCGACGTACTTTTCAGATTCCTTCTGGGCCTTCTCTATGGCCTTGTGGAATTGATCCTGCAGTTCATTCACTTGCTTCTCCAGATCCTTCTTGAGTTTATCCACCGCCGGAGCGGCAGATTTTGCAGCGGGTTTTGCGGCTTTTTTCTTGGCGGCGGGCATGACACATCCTCGTGTTAAGTGGGCAGCGTGTGGGTGAAAAATAAACGAAGTGTTTGCGAAAAGCGAGCATGCCGCCACAGAGTTGACGAATGACGTTAACACTCGCCGCCCCCGGCATCACGGCCCGGCAAACTTTACGGCTCCGTACTTGTCAAAACGGATGCAGAAAATGCCCGATTGCTGTGCACCAGCAGCACACAAGCCCTACGGAAATGCATAGCCAAGGCAGAACAAGAGGCATATGCTCCAGAACGTTTTTTGGCCGAAAATACCCGGCATACAAGACCGCTGACACGAATCATGCGGACGAATAAAGAATAAGGAGAGAACATGAAACGCACCCTCATGGCGGCCGCTCTTCTGGTCAGCCTTCCTGTCATGGCTGCCGACAAACCAGCCGCTAGCGCCGCCTACAGCAAAGAAGAAGACAAGGCCGCCTACAGCATCGGCTTTCTCACCGGCAAGTCCAATGCGCAGCACCTCGAGACCCTGAATGTGGATGCCTATGTCGCCGGCTTCCGTGACGCTTATGCCAAAAAGCTGCCCGTCATCAGCGAAGATGAAATGAAGATCGTGCTGGACTCCTTCAAGCAGAAGCTGGCCGCTGCCGCTTTCGCCAAGGCGCAAAAAGAAGCTGAGGAAAACAAAGCCAGGGCAGCAGCCTATCTGGCGGAAAACGCCAAAAAAACTGGCGTCACCACCACAGCCTCCGGCCTGCAGTACGAAGTGCTGACCCAGGGTACAGGCGCCAAGCCCAAAGTCAGCGATGTCGTCAAAGTGCATTACCACGGCACGCTTATCGACGGCTCCGTTTTTGACAGCTCGGTGCAGCGCGGCGAACCGGCCGTGTTCCAGCTCGACCAGGTCATACAGGGTTGGACCGAAGCGCTGCAACTAATGCCGATTGGCTCCAAATTCCGCCTGACCCTGCCACCCGGCCTGGCCTATGGCGAACAAGGCGCTGGCCCCATCCCCGCCAACTCCGTGCTCATCTTCGAAGTAGAACTGCTCAGCATCGAAAAGCCGACCGCAGACAAACCGGCAGCCGCCAAGAGCAAGAAGAAGTAAGTCCTTCTTCAGCCATAAAAAAACCGGAGCTCATGCTCCGGTTTTTTTATGGCTGAACGTGCCTGATCGCCTCAGGCCGGACTGCGTACTGCCCGTTCATGCAACAGGGTAATCATGCGGTCTTCAATCTCGAAACGGCTTTCCAGCGCCAAGCCAAGTGTGGACAGCTCATGCGCCAGATGTGCCAGCTCTTCCTCATCCTCCGGGCCTTCGAAGATGTCATTGAAACGGATCACTGCATCTGTCGTGGATTGCAGACGCTGCAACAGCTTACGCCCCTCTTCCAGATGCGTACTGCCTTGGTGTTCAGCCTCGCCCAGGAGCTCGTCATAAATCTCGAAGTGGCCGGCTGAGACATAGTCCATCAGCACTTGGCAGAACGACTGCACGCGCTCTGATAGCGCCGCCTTGCCCTGACGCAGCAACTCTTCGTCGCCCAGACCCAACATGAGGACGATGAGCTCCTGACGCTCCTTGAGCCAACGCTTAACGAGGATATCAACGCGCTGGTGGTGATCGTGAGGGGCAGACCGGGTGAGCATGACAGCCTCCTTGCAAGCTATATGCAGTAACAGGGTTTCGAGGCTAGGCGCGCGCCTGCCTGCTGGCAACAGTAAACACGACAGAGGGCGGACATGCCCGCCGGGGCCAGACCGGGATCAGTTACGACGCAGCAACTGCCAAAGGGCGACACCGACAAAACCGAGGAAGGCCAGCAAGGTCAAGCCGGGCAGGGACAAACCCAATAGCGTCCAGTCCACCTTGGCGCATTCGCCAGAGCCCTTGAATACCTTCATCACCACATCCTGCAGGGGAAAGGTATCCATCCAGTAGTCCAGACCGGGGCCGCAGGCAGGCACATCTTCCGGCGGCAAATGCTGCAGCCAGACATGCCGCCCCGCGACCGCTGCGCCTCCCAATGCTGCCAGCAAAATTAGCACTGCATAAATGCGCCGACCCAAGGCGGCAGCCGGACCATGCAGAAAAGCCAGCAGCGCCACCAGACCAATACTGATCATGGCCACACGCTGAAAGATGCAAAGCGGACAGGGCTCGAGATGCTGGAAGTGCTGCAACCACAGCGCAAACAACATGGCCACCACACTGGCGAGAAAAATACCAAAATTGGTCTGGCGCGAACTGGGCATTAATAACATGAAGGACTCCGGAAACTGCAGCGAGGCTAGGTCAGCACTCGTACCGACTCAAGAGCGCTTTGTGTAAACGGCGATAAAAATCCGCCGCCCTCAATCCCGGAAATAGTCATCCAGAAATTCCGGGAAACTCATGGTATCGGCCGCTTCGATAGCCGCCTGCTCGCTATGCGAAAGCGCAGCCGCCTCGACAAACTCTGCTGCCCGCGCCGCGCTCAGTGGGCGCTGGCGGAACCAGCTGCCATGCTCTTCTGCCGTCTTTTTGGCAAAGGCAAAGAAGGAGCAATCATTCTCACGCAGATCGCGCAGCAATGCCGCGGAATAGGTGAGCTCCGGACTTTCCAACTTGAGAGCTTCGCGCGCGATGGCTTTGGAGTACTCACTTGTGCCGTGCGCAGCATCCAACAAGGGCGCTACTTCAGCCAGCTCGGAAAACACTTGTGCCGCCAACTCACGGAAGCTCTTTTCCTGACCACAGAAACGCAGCACCAGCTCAGGATCACGGCCACGCTCCACCACCTGCTGCTGATTCTTGGGCAGGCAACGGTATTCACTATCGGTAAAAGGCGGCGCACTGCGTAACAAGCAATGCAGGGCAAATACTTCCAGAAAGTGAGCGCTGGTGGAGTCTATACCGATGGGATTGAAAGGATTGAGATCCACGCAGCGCAGCTCTACATATTCCACTCCGCGCCGCGACAAGGCCGTCGTCGGACGCTCGCCACGCAAAGTGGTGCGCTTGGGACGTACCAATCCGTAATACTCGTTCTCTATCTGCAGCAGATTGGTATTGATCTGCTGATACTCGCCCTGCGCATCCTTGAGGCCGATTTTCTCGAAAGGCGCATACGGCGTGCGTATGGCATGAGCCAGATCGCTCACGTACTCATTAATACCGTTATAAGAAACCTGCAGATCGGATTGCACGGTGTTCTGATAGCCCAGCGAGCTCATGCGCAGCGAAGTAGCCTCAGGCAGAAAAAGCGTACCGTGGCCACACTCCTGCAACTGGTGCTGGCGGCCTTGCAGAAAACTGGCGCAAACCGCCGGACTCGCACCCAATAGATACAGGAGCAACCAGCTCTCGCGCTGGAAATTGCGCACCAGACCGAAATATTTCTCGGAGCGGAACGTTGTGAGATCGCGGCTGTCACCTTCCTGCTCCTGCCAAGCACGGAAGAATTCATCCGGGAAAGACAGGTTGTAGTGTATGCCGGCAATGGTCTGCATCTTGCGACCGTAGCGCACACCCAGGCCACGACGGTAAAGGGTTTTCATACGGCCGATATTGGAGCTGCCGAATTGCGCCAGCGGAATGCTGCTGTCATCGCCCAGCACACAGGGCATGGAATTTACCCAGAGCTGTTCTTCGCCCAACTGGGCATAAACAAAACGGTGAGTGTCATCGAGAAAGCCCAGGGTCTCGGCAATGGAATGCGTGGCCGGAGTGATGAGCTCGATCAGGGCTTCGGAATAGTCCGTGGTAATCCAAGGATGCGTCAGCGCGGAACCCAAAGACTGCTGATGCGGGGTTTGCGCCAGATGACCGTCGGCATCAATACGCAGCGACTCCTTTTCCAGGCCACGACGCATGCCTTTGAGCGTGCCGGTCTCGGCACTAAGCCAGGAGAGAGCATTGCTGAGTGTGGCGTCCACAAAAGACTCCCTGATGAAATAGTGACGTGCCGGCCGCTAGGCTCAGGCTTCGTTTTTCCAGATAGCGAAAGTGCCCGTGGCCTTGGCCACCAGCTTGCCGCCCGCCGTGACCTCGGCATCCAGCACTGCAGTGCGACGACCTCGATGGATGACGCGCGCCGTACAACGGATCAGACCTTCACGCACCGGACGTATGTAATTGGTCTTGGCTTCCAGTGTGGCCGCGAGCTCATCTATGTCCAGCAGCGAGTAGATGGCCGCGCCCATGGCGCAGTCCACCAACGCAAACGCCGCACCACCATGAAAACCGCCGACCACATTCTGCAGATACTCGGCCATGTCCACTTCCGTGATGCAAAGGCCGTCTTCCACGCTCACATAGCGTATGCCGAGGTGGCGGCTGAAGCGGGAGCCTTCATCGCGCAGGATATGGGCTTTGTGTTTCATGACAGAACTCTGCTTGTCATATCTAGGGCGGGCGAGAGTAGCAAAAAAGCCGCTTGAAGGTGCAAGGCCGGCTGACCCGTCCTAAAGTGCAATTCCAGACTGCCATGGAGATCATTATGCCCCGCCTGCTTTGCATCTTGCCTGCCACCCTCTGTGTCGGCCTGATGTCCGCCTGTGCCAGCACTTCCGGCAAAGACGCTGGCTCTGATACCGATGGCAGCGGCATCAGCCAATATATCTGCACCAACGGCATGACCGTGCGCAGCAGCTTCAGCGCCGACCAGTCCAGCCTGCGCCTTAGCCTGGGCGGCCATGCCAAAACCCTGCGCTGGGACGAGACCCTCAAGGCCTATAGCAATGGCAAGATCAGTGCGACCGTGGATGAACGCTTCCTGCGCCTCAACCAGCCCGGGTCACGCCTGAACTGCAGCCTGCAAATTCCCGCCACACCAACGATAGAGCCTAAAAGCCCGTCATAAGCCGCCTTGGATATCTGAGCAAGTCAGCTAGCGCTTTAAGCGAGAAAGCCTGAACACCTCGCATGAAAAAGGGCGGGAAAATCCCGCCCTTTTTACTGTCTTTCTTGTGTTTTTCTTCTTGCCCTGATGACTACCGCATCCTCTGCATGGAGCCCCTCAACTCAGAGTGCTGAGCAAGCCGCATGCACCCGCAGCGAGCTCAACACCCCGACCGCACCACCGATATTCACGCGCAGCCCATCGTAAGACTTGGTGGGTGTAAAGGAGACAAGAGCAGGCTCACCCACACCACTGCCCAGCAGCGAGAGCGACAGCAGACCTCCCGAAGGCGTAAAGGTCTCGCTGACGGTGGCGCCCTGCAAGGTCTGCACAGTGACGCCGGTCAGTACACCTAGCGACAGCAGCTGCGTCGGCTCCGACACTACAAAGCCAGTGACATGCCCTGCCGGCTGCAGCTCCATGGTGTGCACACCCACATACGATGTGCCCAAGAGACCCAAGACATTGGCCACCGCCGACATGCTGGCGTAGTTATCGGCATCGGTGTCCGTCAGCGCGCCCACATTGCTGACCATGCTCAGCAGGCCATTGCTACTGGCCACCGTAGTCACTTCTGGGGCCAACAGCGGGCGGAAGCCTGCACCGCAGATGTCCTTGATGGGGACATCACAAACATCACCTACGCCATTGCTGTCTGCATCGCCCTGACCCTGATTGATCACTGTCGGGCAGTTGTCGCTGACATTAAGCACCCCATCGCCATCCGTATCGGTCGCTGAGCGCGTCAGATCGCAGGCATCGCCCACACCATTCCCGTTCGCATCCGCCTGATCGAGATTGCTGACCGAGGGGCAATTGTCCGTGGCATCAAGGACAGTATCGCCATCAAAATCGCCTTCACAGGCATTGCCAATACCATCGTTGTCCGTATCGGCCTGAGAGGCATTGGCAACCAACGGGCAGTTATCCACCGCATCCATGGTGGCATCGCCATCACTGTCATCACAGGCATCACCCACGCCATCACCATTCATATCGGCCTGCGTGGCATTGCTGATGCCTATACAGTTATCCGATGCATTCACAAGGCCATCGCCATCATTGTCCAGTGTGGTGCTGGTAGGAGAACCGGTACCACCGGAAGCATCCGGAGCTGGATCATCAGCCGAACATGCCGTGAGCCCCAATACCAATGTCATTGCCGCTATTTTCAATATGTTCTGTAGCGTATTCATGTCCGCCGCTCCTGATAGATTCCCTGGCTTTGCTTCATTTTTTGGACTTGGTAATAACCATTTCCACACGACGATTAGCTTCGCGTCCGATATCCGTGTCGTTGCTAGCTATAGGTCGTGCTTCGCCATAACCCTTGGCCGTCAGGCGCTCCGTCGCAATGCCCTTGCCCATCAGATAACTGCGCACCGCGGATGCACGTTGCTGCGAAAGTTTGAGATTGTGAGCATCGGAGCCGCGCGCATCGGTGTGGCCTTCAACTGAAAGATGGACCTTGTCGTCGGACTTCAGGAATGCCACCACCTGATCCAGGATGCGCTGACCATTCAGGGTGAGATGCGCAGAATTGGTTTCAAAGGTCACATCGCGCATGGTCAGTGTCTGCGCCAGCACACAACCGTCGCCATCCACCTTGGCACCTTCCGGCGTGTACGGGCATTTATCGCGGGAATTGATCACGCCATCATGATCGAGGTCCTGATCCGCCATGGAGGCTGCAGCCACTGCTACCGGCACTTCGCGTATGACATCGTTGCCTTTTTCTTCCACGATCTTGGTAGGCGTCGGCTGCGGCTGGGTCGGCTTGCTCTTGCCCAGCGCAAATTCCAGGCCGGCAGCCAAGCGATAATCCATCATGCCGTCCATGAAGTTATCGCGCAGGGCTCGCGCCTCCAGACGCCAGCGCAAAAGATCCATGCCGAAGAATTTATGGGTGATGCCAGCTCCCACATTGAAGAAGGGATCCCAGCCATCGCTGACGTCTGGCACCACATCGTTGTAGTTGTAACCCACACCTGCCAGCACATAGGGCGTGAGCTCATCACGATTGCCAAAGGCATAGACAATGTCGCCGCCTACGCCGTAATGATAAAAATCTGTGGGCTGCTGACTGCCCTTGTCGAGATTGGCCGCAAAGAGATGTCCCTCCAGCCACCAGTTTTCATGCAGGCGCATACCGGGATTGAGCTGTATGCCGAGGTTGTTGCTGCCAACATTGCGATCCTCGTCAGCTAACATGTAGTAAATGCTGGTGCCGATATAACCATCGGATTCGATGGCTTGTACTGAGCGTGGCGCCATTATCAAAGTACTGGTCGCCACCGTTGCTGTTAGCAGACCAAGACGGCCAAACCCTGAAACTTTGAAGCCCTGAAGTCGCGGCAGAAATGTCGCCGCAAAAATGCTGCTCATGATGAAACTCCCTTTCCCGTTGAGTTGCCTGTTTTCCGCTTGCTTACCTAATGGACGGGCTCCTAGCGAACTACCTTGATCGCTGGTGTTTGCTAGAGGCTTAGGTGATTTTTCTCACGAAAAAAAATAAGCCGACGAATGGATAGGGAAATGTTCCAGTCTTGTAAATGAAGACGTTTCTTGTGTTCTCCCACTAACAAAAATAAACCGTTCCTTGCGTATTTTTACTCTGGATAAATAGCCGAACCTGTACTTCAGCCAAAAAAAAGCCACGCACCCTGAAAAACAGGGACGTGGCTTTTCTTGAGGAGCTGGGCTTACTTTTTAACGCCCGCCTTCATCAGCAAGGCACCCAGACCGCCGGTTTTGGCGGCCGGCTGTTCGCCGAAAGAGCGCTTGCTGCTTACGCTGTCATTGCGGCCCTGCGGCTTGCCACCACCATCCTTGCGGGCAGGCGCCGGCGTTTCTTCCAGACGCATGGTGAGGGCGATACGGGCGCGAGGCGCATCCACCTCCATCACCTTCACTTTCACCACATCGCCAGCTCGCACCACTTCGCGCGGGTCTTTCACGAATTTTGTGGAAAGCGCCGAGATGTGCACCAGACCATCCTGATGCACGCCTATATCCACAAAGGCACCAAAGTTGGCAACATTGGTCACCACACCCTCGAGAATCATGCCGGGCTTGAGATCCTTGATCTCGGTGACGCCGTCCTGAAAGGTGGCAGTCTTGAACTCGGGGCGCGGATCGCGGCCGGGCTTTTCCAGCTCTTTCAGAATATCGGTCACAGTGGGCAGGCCGAATTTATCGTCTACAAACTCAGCCGCATTCACCGCTTTCAGGAAACGCGAATCGCCCAAGAGCTCACGAATATCTTTCGTGGATTTGGCAGCGATCTTTTCCACCACCGGATAAGACTCGGGATGCACCGAGCTGGCATCCAAGGGATTCTCGCCATTCATGATGCGCAGAAAGCCGGCGGCCTGCTCAAAGGTCTTGTCGCCCAAGCGCGGCACTTTCTTCAACTCTTCACGCGTTTTGAAGGCGCCGTTACTGTCACGATAGCTCACGATATTCTGCGCAATCGTGGTGTTGAGGCCGGCGATACGCGCCAGCAGAGCGTAGGACGCTGTGTTCACATCCACACCCACAGCGTTCACGCAATCTTCCACCACCGCATCCAGCGAGCGTGCCAGCTTTACCTGATTCACATCATGCTGGTACTGACCCACGCCTATGGATTTGGGATCGATTTTCACCAATTCCGCCAACGGGTCTTGCAGGCGACGAGCAATAGAAACGGCACCACGGTAAGACACATCCAGATCCGGGAATTCAGCCGCCGCCAGCGCAGATGCGGAATACACAGAAGCGCCCGCTTCGCTGACCACGATCTTGGTCATCTTGAGTTCGCTGTGCTTTTTGATGAGCTCGGCCGCCAGCTTGTCGGTCTCGCGCGAGGCGGTGCCATTGCCGATGGCGATGAGATCCACCTTATGCCGCGCACAAAGCACGGCCAACACGGCAATGGACTGATCCCACTGATTTTTCGGCTCATGCGGAAAAATCACGCCGTGATCCACCAGCTTGCCGGTGTTATCGACAATGGCCACTTTCACGCCGGTACGTAAGCCCGGGTCCAAACCCAAGGTCGCGCGCGGGCCGGCCGGCGCGGCCATCAGCAAATCTTTCAGATTGTGCGCAAAAACCTTGATGGCTTCTTCTTCAGCACTGCTCTTGATATTGCCCAGCAAATCCGTTTCCAGATGCGTGAGCAGCTTTACACGCCAGGTCCAGCGCACCACTTCATGCAGCCAGGCATCGGCGCTGCGCTTTTCATTCTTGATGCCGGCATGGGCGGCAATCATGCCCTCGGCCGGATGCGGCATGCCCTCTTCCTGACCCTGAGTTTCCAGCGCGACAGTGAGAAAGCCTTCATTACGACCACGAAATACCGCCAGCGCACGATGCGAAGGCATGTCGACCAGCGCCTCACGGTGTTCGAAGTAATCGCGGAATTTCGCGCCTTCGTTTTCCTTGCCCGGCACCACCTTGGCGACCACTTCGCCGTGCTCGGTCATAAAGCTGCGCAGACGCGCGAGCAGATCGGCATTTTCCGCAAAACGCTCCATGAGGATGTGTTTGGCGCCATCCAGTACAGCCTTGGTGTCAGCGTAATTCAGTTCGGTATTGAGGAATTTCGCCGCTTCGGTTTCCGGGTTAAGCGTGGGATCGCCCAAGAGCGCATCAGCCAAGGGCTCTATCCCGGCTTCGCGCGCCAACATGCCCTTGGTCACACGGCGCGGCTTGTAGGGGAGGTACAAATCTTCGAGACGGGCTTTGGTATCGGCGTCCAGCAACTGGGCCTTCAGCTCCGGCGTGAGCTTGCCCTGCTCTTCAATGCTTTTCAGGATGGCCGCACGGCGCTCTTCCATCTCACGCAGATAGCCAAGCCGATCTTCCAGGTTACGCAGCTGCGTATCATCAAGACCTTCCGTCACTTCTTTGCGGTAACGCGAGATGAAGGGCACGGTGGCGCCTTCGTCCAGCAGGCCGACCGCGGCCTCGATCTGGGAAGGGCGAACATTCAATTCTTGGGCAAGGGTCCGGATGATGGACTGCATGGGGATAACTCCTGAAACAGCCCGGCGTCGTGCAACAGCAAGGCCCGGGCAAACAGCGGGGAACGCGTGAAGGGCGGCATCATATCGGCCACCTCCTGAGGCGGGCAGACTTGTTTTCAGGGCGGGGCCGTGTTGGGTGTTGCGGTGGGTGTCACGCAGGCTTCATGGTTGCGTCGCCGCAGTCCCTATAGAATCGCGCAGCGCCTTTTTGCATGGACGAAAGATGAACAGCCCCACCAGCCTGCCGCCAGCTCCCGTGTCTTTTCGTGAGGCCCTGAAATTCTGGTGGAAGCTGGGCTGGATCAGCTTTGGCGGCCCCGCCGGGCAAATCTCCATCATGCATAAAGAGCTGGTGGAAGAACGGCGCTGGATTTCCGAAAAGCGTTTCCTGCACGCCCTCAATTACTGCATGGTGCTGCCCGGCCCGGAGGCGCAACAGCTGGCCACCTATATCGGCTGGCTCATGCATGGCACCAAGGGCGGCATCGCTGCCGGGGCACTTTTTGTACTGCCCTCGCTCTTCATTCTTGTTGCGCTCGCCTGGCTTTATCTGGCCTTTGGCCACTTGCCGGCCTTGGCAGCCGTACTTTGGGGCATCAAGCCGGCGGTGGTGGCCATTGTGCTCGCAGCGGCCTGGCGCATCGGCAAACGCGCCCTGAAAAATGGCTGGCTCTGGGGTCTGGCAGGGCTCTCCTTTGCCTGCCTCACCTTCTGGCAATTACCCTTTCCCGCCATCGTGCTGGGCGCCGCCCTGATCGGAGCCGTGGGCGGCCATTTCCACCCAGAGTTATTCAAGGCTGGTGGCGGCCATGCCAGCCCGAACGACAGCCACATTCCCGCCCTGATCGACGACGACAGCCCCAGGCCCGATCATGTCCGCCCCGACCGCCGCCGCTTCCTGCGCCAGCTCACTATCGGCCTGGCTCTGGGCGCTTCTGTGCTCGCCCTGCTCCTGCTGCTGCAAGGCGGCCACGGCCTGCTCAGTGCGATCGGCCTGCTCTTCAGCAAGGCCGCCCTGCTTACTTTCGGCGGCGCCTATGCTGTGTTGCCCTATGTCTTCCATGCAGCGGTCAGCCAATACGGCTGGCTCACGGCCCCACAAATGATGGATGGTCTGGCCTTGGGCGAAACCACGCCGGGGCCGCTCATCATGATCGTGGCCTTTGTCGGCTTTGTGGCGGGCTGGAGTGCCAGCCCGGCCATGGCCGTGGCCGGCGCCTGTGTGGCCACCTTCTTCACCTTCCTGCCTTCCTTTCTTTTCATCCTGCTCGGCGGCCCGCTGGTGGAAGCCACTCATGACGAGATACACCTGCAGGCCCCGCTGACGGCCATCACGGCAGCGGTGGTCGGTGTCATCGTCAATCTCGCCCTGTTTTTTGGCTGGCACACGGTGTGGCCGGCGGGTGTGCAACTGGCGGGAACCGACTGGGCCGCGCTATTACTGGCCGCGGCAGCGCTGTTGGCGCTGATCCGCTATGAGATCAACGTCATCCACCTTATTAGCGTCTGCGCCGGCATCGGCCTGCTCTGGCGACTGCTGGCCTGAGCCGCCCCAAAAGCGGATGAGGCTGTTACCATGCGCCATCCCTAAAACCGCCACTGACCCTTATCCCCTCATGGACACGACTGTCGATATAAAGCCCGACCCCCAGGCCGATGGCAGCCAGACCCGCATTCTGGTGGTGGATGACGATGTACGTCTGCGCAATCTGCTGCAGCGCTTTCTGGAAGAGCAGGGCTTCACGGTACGTGCCGTGCCCGATGCCGTGCAGATGGACCGCATGTTGGGCCGCGAGCTTTTCGCCCTCATGGTGCTGGACCTGATGCTGCCCGGCGAAGACGGCATGGCCATCTGCCGCCGCCTGCGCGGCGACGGCAATAACCTGCCCATCATCATGCTCACCGCCAAGGGCGCCGACTCTGACCGTATTTCCGGACTCGAAGCCGGTGCCGACGATTATCTGCCCAAGCCTTTTAATCCGCAGGAGCTCATGGCCCGTATCAAGGCCGTGCTGCGCCGCCAGCAACGCGAGTTGCCCGGCGCACCGTCGCAGCAGATGGAAAAGGTGAAGTTCGGTCCTTATGAGCTGGATCTCTCTACCCGTCAGCTGCAAAAAAACGGCGAGAGCATTCCCCTCACCACCGGTGAATTCGCCGTGCTGAAAGCACTGGTACAGCACCCGCGTGAACCGCTAACACGCGACAAGCTGATGAATCTCGCACGTGGTCGCGAGTGGGGCGCCATGGAGCGCTCAATTGATGTGCAAGTGTCACGCCTGCGTCGTCTGGTGGAAGTGAATCCTGCCAAGGCCCGCTATATCCAGACCGTCTGGGGCGTGGGCTATGTCTTTGTGCCGGATGGCGCGGAATAAGCACTGTTCTTTTCATCCGTTTTTCTGAAGGTTTTCCGTGATCCGTCCCAACAAATTCCTGAACCGGCTCAAGCCCAAATCTGCAGTCTGGCGCACCACTCTGGTTATCGGCGCCGTGGTGCTGGTCAGCCAATATCTTTCCGTCGCCTTTTTCTGGACCAATCTTTATGTGCCGGAATTCCGCCAGCACGCGCACTACACCGCTGCCCATATACGTCTGCTGCGCGATCTGGAACATGATGCGGCCGATCTGGCCAATGTTCAGGATCTGCAACGCCGCGTGAAACAGGCCACCGGCATTGAAGTAGTGCGCGATCCCAAACATTTTCCCAATGTCATCGACAAACCTTTTGTTGAAATCTTCACGGATGTATTCCAGTCCCAGCTCAGCCAGGAGCTGAACGAACCCGTAGACGTGTATTTCAAATTCAAACCCACGCCCGTGCTATGGATAAAAATTCCGTCTATGGAAGGCGTCTGGGTGCGCGAGCCGCTGCTGTTCTTCGCGCAGTACAACCCCTACATCATCATTGCCTGGCTGATCGGCGTGCCCCTGCTCAGCATCATTGCCATCGTGATTCTGGTGCGCCAGCTTAATCGCCCACTCAAACGCCTGCAGCTTGCCGCCTTGCGCGTCGGCAAAGGCCAGCACGCCACCCAGCTTGAAACCCAGAGCGGCCCCACAGAAATCCGCGCCGTAAATCGTGCCTTCAACCAGATGACGCGTGAAATCCAGCAAGCCAGTAAAGAGCGCAGCTTCATGCTGGCCGGCATCTCGCACGATCTGCGCACACCGCTCACGCGCCTGCGCCTTACTGCAGAGATGATGAAAGACACTGAGCTGGCCGAAGGCATGGTGCTGGATATAGAGGACATGGACGCCATCCTCGACCAGTTCATTACCTATATGCGTGACGGCTCCGACGAAACGATAGAAACCGCCAACTTCAATTTGCTGGTGTCGGAAATCGTGGCGCAGTTTTCCGCACTGGGTGAAGTCCACTTCAGCCCCAGTGAACTGCCTGACATGCCCATGAAGCGTCTTTCGCTGAAACGCATGCTGGATAATCTGCTCAGCAATGCCCTGCGCTACGGCGGCGCGCCGCTGGATATTGCTACCGAGCACAACGCAGCAGAAAAAAGCCTCACCCTCACTGTGCGCGATCACGGCCCCGGCATCGCTGAAGCCGATCTGCCCAATCTGCTGCAGCCCTTCATACGCGGCGAAAGTGCACGCACCACCCAAGGCTCCGGCCTCGGCCTCGCCATCATTGCCCGCATCGTGAAAATGCATAATGGCCAGCTCGCCATACACAACCATCCTGAGGGCGGACTGGTGGTGAAAATCACGCTGCCCCTGAATCGTCGCCCGGGCAAAGCCTGAAGACGAATAAAAAAGCCGGCATCAGCCGGCTTTTTTATTCTTGCGCGCGATTCAATCAATGCAGGCGCTGTGATCCGCCGGCGCCGCCGCGCAGCATTTTCTCCACATCAATACGATCAAAACGGTATTCCTGATTACAGAACTGACAGCTGATTTCTATGGCGCCCTGTTCGGCCACGATATCGCGCAGCTCGGCCTCACCCAGCGAGATCAGCACTTGCTCGGTGCGCTCCCGTGAACAGTTGCAGCGAAAAACCACTTCGTCCACCTGCAACAATTCCACCACCTCTTCGTTATAAAGACGATAAAGCAGCTCAGTGGCTGGCAACTCCAACATTTCCTGCGCGGTTACGGTTTCTGTCAGGCTGCACAGGCGCGGCCAGACGTCATCATCCTCACCGCTATCGTGCCCCGGCAAAACCTGGAGCATGAGACCGGCAGCATTTTCACCGTCGGCCGCCAGCCAGATACGCGTTGGCAATTGCTCCGACTGTTCGAAATAGTGCTCAAGACAGCCCGCCAGACTTTCACTGACGAAGGGAACTATGCCCTGGTAGCGCTGAGCATTGTCCGGGTCAATGGTAATGACCAGTTGCGCCTCACCCACCAACTCGGAAAGCGGCAGCGCCTCACAGTCCTCGGTCCAGCTTTCACCCAGCTGCGCAATACCGCGCAGTTCGCGGCGGTGATTGCACTCCACCATCAAGGCTTCCAGTGGGCCATTGCCGCGCACTTGCAGAATGAGCGCGCCCTCAAATTTGAGTGTGCTGGTGAGCAAAACACTGGCAGCCAGTGCCTCTGACAAGAGCGCGGCAATACGCGGCGGATAATCGTGACGATCGAGTACGGCCCCCACGCTGTCGGAAAGCTGTACCAGCTCGCCACGCACCGGGCTCTCGCTGAAATGGAAACGCTGGACAAAATCGCTCATCAAAACCCCCGCAAAACTGCCGCGATTCTAGCATGACGCTTTTGCCGGAACGGCACAGCAGATACTGCCACAGGACCACATGCCGCAAATGCCTCTTGACCTTGAACACGGCCACGCTTAGCGTGCCCGCCCACAAGCTTGGCTCGTCATGACCATCCCACATCAAATCATTTGATGCTTGCCGGTCTGCGATTTCTGTCTAGGCTTGTGGCGTCTGCTCACTTCTGTAGCCAGCAGGCTCATGGAACCGACCGGGAGGAACCCCACATGAAATTTACCCGAATTGCTCTTGCCGCGATGCTGGCTCCCCTGGCGATGTGTGCCCAGGCTGAAGTCACCTTCACCCCCATGGCCACCTACCACATGTTCGACGACGATAAAGAAGCCGACGACACCGTGGGTTATGCCTTGGGCCTTGGCTACCGCTTCACCCCGGCCCTCGGTCTGGAAGTCCATTACGGCCGCACCGAGCCCGAGCTGACCGATGCCGTTGGTGCCGATGGCCGTGACAGCCGCCTGACCCTGGATGGCTATTACGCCTTCAATGCCGACGGCAAGTTCTCGCCCTACATCCTTATCGGTGGCGGCCAGGAAAACATCAAGTTTGATGGTGGTGATGCCGTGGATGGCGTGATCGCCAATGCCGCTCTCGGTGCCTTCTGGCGCTTCAACCAGTACGTCGCCCTGCGTGGCGAAGTGCGTGATGTCTACAACACGCAATACGAACTCAATGATCTGATCGTGGGCCTCGGCATCGAGTTCTCCGGCGCAGATGGTGGTTCCAGCAAGGCCAGTGCTGATCCCGAGCCGCAGCCCGAACCCCAACAGATTGAAGAAGCCGCTGCCGCTGTCGCCCCCGTGGCTGCAGTCGTCGTGGATAGCGATGGTGACGGCGTAGCCGACATCAACGACAAGTGCTCCGACAGCCCTGCTGGTGTGCAGGTGGATGCCGATGGCTGCCCGCTGGATGGCGACATGGACGGCGTGCCTGACTACCGCGACCAGTGCCCGGCCACCGCCGCCGGTGTTGTTGTTGACGAAAAGGGTTGCGACAAGATCCTGACCGAAACCATCAACAAGCAGCTCTCCGTCACCTTCGACAGCGGCAAAGTCGTGGTGAAAGATGAGTACAAGGCTGAAATCGCTGAAGTGGCTGGCCTGCTCAAGCAGTACCCAGGTACTTCTGTCGAAATCCAGGGTCACACCGACTCCAGTGGCAAGAAGGCCAGCAACGACAAGCTCTCGCAGCAGCGTGCTGATGCCGTGAAGGCCGTACTGGTCAACGAAAACGGTGTTGATGCCAGCCGCGTTACCGCCAAGGGCTATGGCTCCAGCCAGCCGGTGGCCGACAACAAGACCGCCGAGGGCAAAGCCCAGAACCGTCGTGTGATCGCCATCATCAGCGGTGAAGCCAAGAAGGTGCAGAAGAAGAAGAAGTAATTCTTCCCTGCCATAAAAAAGGCCGCCTCCGGGCGGCCTTTTTTATGGGCGCGTTTTAGGGATGCAGGCTTTAAG
>JBOICI010000015.1:0-9489 GCA_050739955.1 Moraxellaceae bacterium | reverse complement strand
AGAAAGTAGCGCTGGTGGCCTGCATGCGGAAGATGATGGGCCTGCTGAATGCAATGCTGCGTGATGGTCAAAGCTGGAATGAAAAATACGCTCAAAAACCAGCTTGACGATCACAGTCGCTTGTTAGGGCACGCGGCAACGCGGCTGTTTTGACGCCTGCTTCTAATGCCTCACCAGGTTGAATTTGGTATCCAGAGATGGAAGCGAATACGACGATGAGGCTTTTCCCTGCCCCAGCGGAACGCCGCAAGAACTCGTTTTGCGGCGTTCCGCTGGGGCAGGGTAATGAAAAAGAATTCATCGGACTATTCTGCAATTTCCCGCTTTGGAGAGCGAAATTTCTTAACCTAGCCTGCGATATTGCCCGGCGCTTTCTAAAAAACCCACCAGCTATAACCCGTGGCGGCCTAACGTTGGAATTAAGCGGCGCCCACTTGTGGGCGTCCGCTTGAATGACTTGTTGGGCTGCGGGCCTACCGAAGCAACCGCTGCCCAAATGTGCCACCGAACTTACCGCAGGCACCCGGGAATTTGAAGCTCGGGAATCACTGACGGATGACGAAGCCTGGGCCGGAGCTGCGGAATCACAAAACCCTGCGCGCTGACGGGGCACTGGTTTTGCCAGGCAGAACGCAGCGACCTCGAATTCAACAATGAAGCCTGCTTTACGGGCTTGCTAACGAAGAAGCCAGCGAGCGCGAAAGAACTTAAGCGCAGGCTTAATGCCTTGCAGACTTGCCGAGGCCAAAAATCTGAAATCTTGAAACGACAAAACCAACGCCCAACAACCAAAACGCAATGTGCCCAACGTTGGAATTAAGCGGCGCCCACTTGTGGGCGTCCGCTTGAATGACTTGTTGGGCTGCGGGCTTGCCGAAGCAGCCGCTGCCCAAATATGCCACCGAACTTACCGCAGGCACTCTGGAATTTGAAGCTCGGGAATCACTGACGGATGACGAAGCCTGAGCCGAAGCAACGAAATCACAAAACCCTGCGCGCTGACGGAGCGCTGGTTTTACCATGCAGAAAGTAGCGACTTCGAATTCGGCGATGAAACCTGACTTACGGACTTGCTAACGAAGCACCCAGCGAGCGCGAAAGAACTTAAGCGCAGGCTTGAGGCCTTGCAGGCTTACCGAAGCCAAACATCTGAAATCTTGAAACGAAAAAACCAACGCCCAACAACCAAAACGCAATGTGCCCAACGTTAAGTGGACACCAAGCAGGTGTAATGGCGGGTTACCTGCAAGGTGCCTAATCCGGGTTGTGGAAATGGGGGCCTTGTACTTCAATGTGTTGTGGGAATGCTTAATGGAATAGGCACCCTAAACCTTTTGGGAAAATACACCATGGATGGTCGTGCGCAAAGCCCGGCAGCGCCTCGGCTGCTGGATCAGATGCGGGATGCGATTCGTACCCGTCACTACAGTATCCGCACGGAGGAGGCTTATCTCCAGTGGGTGCGTCGTTTCATTCTCTTTCATGGCAAGCGCCATCCTATTGATATGGGGGCGGCGGAGGTGGAGGCGTTTCTGACGCATCTGGCGGTGGAGCGTAATGTGGCAGCGTCGACACAGAATCAGGCGCTGTCGGCCATCCTCTTTTTATATCGTGATGTCTTGGATCTGAGTCTGCCGTGGCTGGACGGGGTGACGCGGGCGAAGAAGCCGCAGCGTTTGCCGGTGGTGTTGACGCCGGATGAAGTGGCGCGAGTGCTGGCGCAAATGGAGGGAACACCGGCACTGATGGCGCGCATGCTGTATGGCAGTGGTCTGCGCCTGATGGAGTGTGTCCGTCTGCGTGTGAAGGATGTGGATTTTGAGCGGCGGGAAATTCTGGTGCGCGAGGCCAAGGGGAATAAGGACAGGGTGACCATGCTGTCGCAGGCCCTGGTGGAGCCATTGCAAAAACATTTGCGCCGGGTGAAAGAGTTGCATGAGGACGATCTGGCTCAAGGCGTGGGCGCCGTGTGGTTGCCGCATGCCTTGGCGGTGAAAAAGCCGGCAGCGCCGCAGGAGTGGGGTTGGCAGTATGTATTTCCTTCACGAAAACTGTCGCTAGATCCACGCTCGGGGCTGCGCGGGCGCCATCATGTGGATGAGAAGGTTTTGCAGCGCGCTATCAAAGTGGCGCTAGCGCGGGCAGGCATCGTCAAACAGGCGACAACACATACCTTGCGGCACTCTTTTGCAACGCATCTGCTGGAAAACGGTTATGACATTCGCACGGTGCAGGAATTGCTGGGGCATGCGGATGTGGCGACCACGCAAATTTATACGCATGTGCTGAATCGCGGGGGATTGGGCGTGGGGAGCCCGCTGGATAAATAGGCTGTGTGAAATTTAAGAGCTGTAAAGCGTGGATTGGACTAGGCAAATAAAGACACTGGATCCCGGCCTGCGCCGGGATGGCAACAACTCCAGTGCGGGCAAGGAAGACGCCAAAAAAGGTTTTGTGGGCTTGCGGGAACAGGGAAATAAAAAAGCATCGCGGCTAAAGCCCCTCCTACAAAGCCGGCGTTCTTTGGCGGCAGTGATGCATCGAGGGAGTGAGAATATGCCAGCCATAAAAAAGGGTGCCGATGGGCACCCTTTTTTATGCAGTGACGCCGATTTATCGGGCGCGACTGGTAGAGCTAGCAATCAAGCCTTGGGGCCAGCTGCACGTATGGTCTGGTCCACATCCGAATATTTTTCATCAAAATTCTTGAGGAAAAGTCCGGCCAGTTCGCGCGCCTTGGCATCGTGCGCTTCCGGGCTGGCCCAGGTGTTGCGCGGAACCAGCAGTTTGCTGTCCACACCTTCCACGGCGACTGGCACATCGAGATTCATGATGTCCAGATGCTGGGTTTCTACATTGTCCAGCTTGCCGGTGAGGATGGCACGGATCACGGCGCGAGTGGTGGGGATGGAGAAGCGTTTGCCTTCTCCATGCGGGCCGCCGCTCCAGCCGGTGGAAACGATGAACACCTTCGAATCGAATTCAGCGATGCGCTTTTGCAGCAGGGCGGCGTATTCGCTGGCGTGACGAGGGAAGAAGGGCGCGCCGAAGCAGGTGGAGAAGGTGGTCTTGATGCCGGGGCCGGCGCCCATTTCCGTGGAGCCCACGAGAGCGGTGTAGCCAGAGAGGAAATGGAAAGCGGCCTGCTGCTTGTTCAGGATGGCCACGGGGGGCATGACGCCGAACAGATCGCAGGTGAGGAAGATCACGTGCTTGGGTTCGCCGGCACGATTGATTTCGATGCGTTTGGCGATGTGCTCCAGCGGGTAAGCCGCGCGTGTATTTTGCGTACGGCTGACATCGTCGTAATCCGGCTTACGGGTATCGTCGTCGAGCACCACGTTTTCCAGCACGGCGCCGAATTTGATGGCGTCCCAGATCACCGGTTCGTTTTCTTTCGAGAGGTTGATGCACTTGGCGTAGCAGCCGCCTTCGATATTGAACACCGAACCTTTGGCCCAGCCGTGCTCGTCGTCACCAATCAGGTAGCGCTCAGGGTCAGCGGAAAGCGTGGTCTTGCCGGTGCCGGAGAGGCCGAAGAAAAGGGCAACACCACCGTCTTCACCCACATTCGAAGAGCAGTGCATGGAGAGCACATCTTTGCCCGGCAGCAGGAAGTTCTGCACGGAGAACATGGCTTTTTTCATTTCACCGGCGTAACGCATGCCGGCGAGCAGCACTTTGCGCTGGGCGAAATTCAGAATCACACAACCATCAGAGTTGGTGCCGTCGCGCTCGGGCACGCAGGTGAAGCCGGGCGCGTTGATGACTTGCCACTCTTCTTTGCTGGCCGGATTAAAGGTTTCCGGATTAATGAAGAGGGTTTTGCCGAAGAGATTGTGCCAAGCCGTTTCGGTGGTGATGGTCACAGGCAGGTAGTGCTGCGGATCAGAGCCCACGTGCAGATGCGCGACAAACTGGTCGAGCTGGCTGATATGGCTTTGCACGCGATCCCAGAGCGCATCGAATTTGTCGGCCGGGAAAGCCTTGTTCACCGGGCCCCAGTGGATGCTGCCGGAGGTGGTCGGCTCGTCGACGATATAGCGGTCGGCAGGTGAGCGGCCGGTGCGGTGGCCGGTGTTGACGTTAAGGGCGCCGTTGTCGGCCAAGGTGCCTTCGCCACGCTGTACAGCCAGTTCCACCAGGCGGGCGCGGGAGAGGTCGGTATAAACGGTAGGTGTGCTCATTTTGTTTTACGGCTTCCGTGAAGTGGCTGGGTAGTGGTGTGGGCGGGTCGCGCCGGGATGGGCGAAGTGCGGGCGCCAACCCGCATGAATCATGGCTGGCAGCTTGCCGCTGCTGCCGGCCTGGAGCAAGGTCGGGAATTATCACTGTGGCTGCGCAGTCACAAAGCGCAATTTGTCTGTGTTTTATATCTGCTGGCCGGCAATTGAGGCTTTGGTGACGGGGTTGGCAGTCGGTCTTGCGCCTTAACAGGGCCTTCTTAACGTAAAAGCATGGCTGTGGCAGAGTACGGCCGCCTGATCTTTTCACCTAAAACGGAGCCCTTATGCCTAATCCTGTCCTGCACCAGATCAATGTTCTGGGCTCCGTCCTCAGTTCCACTCTGGGCAGTTGGCGCGGCGCCCGCGCCCTGGTCAGTACGGCGGCGCAGCCGGCCCTGCCGCTGCGGCTTTACGATATGGAAGGCTGCCCTTTCTGCCGCGCCGTGCGTGAGGCACTGACCGCCCTGCATCTGGATGTAGAAATCTATCCCTGCCCCAAGGGCGGCACGCGTTTCCGGCCCGAGGCCGAGCGTCTGGCTGGCCAGTTGCTCTTCCCGCTGTTGGTGGACCCGAATACCAATACGGTGATGCTTGAGTCGGTAGACATCATCGACTATCTCTTCAAAACCTATGGCAATGGCCGCACGCCATCGGCCTATCAAAAAAGCATATTGAAGACGCCGGCCAGTGTGGTGGCGGGAGCGGTGCGCGGCCTGCGCGGCATCAAGGTGCGGCCGGCGCGGGTGCCGGAGAAAATGCTGGAGTTGTGGGGCTTTGAGGCCAGCCCGTATACGCGGCTGGTGCGTGAGCGTCTGACGGAGCTGGAAATTCCCTATGTGCTGCATAACTTCGGTAAGGAGCGCTGGCAGGATATAGGCCCGGCGGTGCTGCGTTTGAAGCCCGGCGCTTACGAGCCCATTCCCGGCGGCAAGCGTGACGGACATTTCCGTCGCACCGGGCATATGCAAGTGCCCTATCTGGAAGACCCCAATACCGGCACGCAGCTGCTGGAGTCTGCCGCCATCATTGATTATCTCGAGCAAACCTACGCGCTCTGAGCCAGCGCCTGCGGGGCCGGTGTATAGCGCCGGGCCCGCGCGCCCATCAGGGCCAGTGCCAGTGGCTGCAGCACGGCTTCGGCGCTGCGCTTTTCTTCTGCACTAAATGCCGAGAGCCGGCCCAGTTCGATAATGGCCAGCGCTTCTTCGCCCAAATATATCGGCAGCATCATGAGTTCGGCGGCCGGAATCTGGCCCATGCCGGTGCGCAGGGGCAGATAGTCGGCGCGCATGTTTTGCTGGCAGATCACGCGGCGCGATTGCAGTGCCGGCCCTAGCAGGGAGCCATTAATGGGTAATTCATTACGGCCCACTTCGGTGTCATCCCCACTGCCGGCCCAACTGGCGACGCGGCGCAATAATTTGCCATCGACTTCATAAGCCGCCGCGACATCGGCACCGGTATAGCTGACCAGAAAGCGCAGCGTACGCTTGCATACTTCTTCCATGCCGGGATTGCCATTGAGCAGGGCCAGAAATTCGGCCTGACGTTGTTGGCGTGCGCTTTCGGCTTCGGCATCGGCACGCAAAGCCACTAAGCCTTGCGATTCCAGATTGAGCAAAAGATTCTGCACAAAAGCGCGACGCTCCGAATATTCCAGCAGATAACCGTTGATGGCGCAGATCAGCAGCGGCACGCCGAAATACAGCAGCATGTCCAAGCCATAGAGCGGCAGGCCCATGGCGAAAGCGACTGCCAGTGATAATCCGAAGGCAGCGCTGGCGGACAGCAGGGCGAAGTGAGTGGGTAGGCGCAGAATGGAAAACGCGATGATGAGAATGTAGATGGTTTCGTAGGCCGCCATTTGACCGAAATGGCTGTGGCCCAGCCGCAGGGAGCAAAACAGGGTGCCACAGAGGCAGACAAAAAGACTGAGGCTGAGCGTGGCCTCGACATGGTTTTCCAGCGCACTGAGGCGGGTAGATATCCAGAGCCCGGTCAGCACCAGAGCGATGGGCAGCATGCCCAGCAATTGCCAGGTCAGCATGCCGGCATCCTTGCTGAAAATCGAGATGGGCAGCACGACTAAAAGATAAATGCCGAGCAGGCCGTAAACGGAGCGCTGCAAAAGACTGGCGGCGCGTTCTCGGGCATGTTGGCGGAATTGGTTTTCACTGCGGCCCGGTAAGCGCAGCAGGGCGAGCACGCCCTTGTCCAGGGTGAGGCGTAAAGTGTCGGCCAGTTGCTCTTGCTGTTTTTGCTGTTCTTGCAGCGGTGCAGTGTCGACGGGCTCCTGCCAGAGATAAGACATGATCCTTGTCCCTCGTGGATAAGCCCGCTCCGGCGGGCATCGCCAGTATAGAGCCAGGTTTTTGCAGGGAAGGGCGGATGAGCCGAGCGGCGTTCAGGCGGGATGAAGTGATGGTCGGGGCGGGTCAGGGTCTGATTTTCATGACGGTTCCAGCTCGGGTCGAGTAGAGGGCCGCCGCTTCAGAATTTGATATTGGGGCGAAACACGATGGTAAAGGTGTCGGCCGTGGGGTCGGCCAGTTCGCCGGAGTATTTGTCGTCGCTTTCGTAAATGAAACCGGTATCCAGTGTCAGTGCAAAACGATGCCGCGGCAGTGGGATGTTGTAGCCCACGGTGAGCTCCTGACGCAGGAAGCGGAAACTGCGCTGGTCCACTTCTGTTTTGAATTCCATATTGGCGTTGTTAAGAAATTGCAGCAGACGCGCGTTGTAATCGAGATTGCTGCGGCGCAGGGCCACATAGGCCACATCACGTATATCCGGATTGCCATGGGTTTTCACGCCGAGGCGGAAACTCCAGCTCAGCTCGTCATCGGCGCGCCGGCGCTCGCCTTTCAGCTTCCACTCCAGTTCCCACCAGTCGTCATCAATCAGCACATTATTGCGGATGTGTTTGGCGCCGTAAGAAACGAGATAGCCCATATAGCCGCGGTTATCGTTGTCGGCAGTCTTGCCGAACTGCATGGAGCTACCGACAAAGGCGGAAATGGCCCAAGGCTCCTGAAAGCCGGCGGTGAGGCCGTCGATGAGATTGAGCTCATTACCGCTGATTTCGCTGATATCAAAATAGTGATAGCCCTCGGGGTGATGCTTTTTAAACCAGGTGCCGGCAATCGGCATGGGATAGACGCTGGCCTCCAGCATCAGCACGCGTGGGCGCAGGGAATCGCGAAACAAGCGGCCATAGACCTCGGCCTCGGAAAGATTGCCGCCTTCGGGCACGGGCTCCGTGGTGAGCGGCAGCTCTAGCCCCAAGCTGGAGTAATAGGCATCCAGCTCCCAGAGCAGCTCGGGGCCTGAGCTGGCGCTGACGGGCAGGGGTTCGAGCATGGTGGAGGGTGAGCTTGTTTCAGCGGTGGTGGCGGCCGTGATGGCGCTGTTAGCGGCTGCACTGGTCGATGGCGGTGCTGTGTTGCCGGGGCCGATTTCATCCGCCCGCATCACGGTGCTGCTCAGCAAAAGGCCGGCGATGACCACGCCGCAAAAAATACTGCGCATGAACGCTGCGCCCCCAATCTAAAGACATCAAACCGCAGGGCAGGCCTGCGCAAAGGAAAAGCTGAAAAAAGCGCTGCAAAAGCGGCGCCTGCCAAGTAGAAATCAGGCAGCCCGGCCGGGACAAGCCCAAAGAGCTGTTGTCAGCGCAGGCCCGGCCTTTTTTTTCCGCAGAGGGCCTGCCACAGTCGCGGGCGGAACCCGCCGCCATGAGCTGGATTGATAAGGATGCCCCATGTTTTCCACCCTGCTGCGTCATGTCCTGCTGTTTGTGCTCTATGGCTGCCTGGGTCTGGTGATCGGCATCGGCAGTTATTACGTGCTGGAGATGAACAAGCGCCCGGAGCTGGCGGCCTGGCACACGGCCTGGCTGCATGAGGATTTTCACGCCGATGATGCCGCGCAGGTGCAGAGCCTTGCGGGCTATCTCGTGCTGGAAGACAAGCTCTTTGCCGAGCTGGAGCAAAAGGTTTATCGCGAGGTGGAGGCGGAGCAGGCCTCGCCGCTTAATCGTTATTGGGCCGGCAGCACGGTGGATTGGCGTCAGCGTCAGCCGGATTGGAACCGCACACAAATTCTCATGCCGGAAGGCGCGCCGCGCGGCGTGGCGCTCTTGCTGCACGGTCTTTCGGACTCTCCTTATTCCCTGCATACACTGGCCACCCATCTGCAGTCTGGCGGCTGGAAAGTGGTGGTGCTGCGCCTGCCCGGACATGGCACGGCGCCAACCGGCCTATTGGATGTGCGCTGGCAGGATTGGGCGGCAGCGGTGCGCCTAGTGGCTCGTGATATCGCGCGCGACGAGAAGCAGCCCTTTTTGCTGGCGGGTTATTCCAATGGAGCAGCGCTGGCGGTGGAGTACATGCTGGCGCAGCAGCAGGGAGAAAAGCTGCCGCGTCCTTCGGCGCTGGTGCTGATCTCGCCGGCCATAGGGGTTTCCAGCGCGGCGCGTTTTGCGTATTGGCAGAAAATTTTTGCGCGCATTCCCGGTCTGCAGAAACTGGCCTGGGTAGATTTATTACCCGAATACGACCCGTATAAATACGGTTCCTTTGCCGTGAATGCCGGCGAGCAGATTTGGCGCCTGACGCGGCGTATTCATGAGCAGATGACGGCACTGGCCGGGCCGGAGGGCGTGAAGGGCTTGCCGCCGGTGCTCGCTTTTCAGTCGGTGGCGGATGCCACGGTGTCGGCACCGGCGGTGGTGGATTCGTTTTATCAAAAGCTGGCGCCGGAAGCGGGCAAGGAGCTGGTGCTGTTTGATGCCAATCGCATCACCAGCACACGCCCACTGCTGCGGCCCGCACTTTTTGCTGTGCGCGATAAATTACTGAAGGGTATGCCCTTGCCCTTCGATCTCACGGTCGTGAGCAATGCCAGTACGGAAAGCAGTGAGGTAGCCGCTTGGCGCCGTCCACGACAGTCTGCCACTGCGGCGCCGCAACCTTTGGGTCTGCGCTGGCCCGCCGGCATGTTTGCCTTGTCGCATGTGGCTCTGCCTTTTGCGCCAGAAGATGCCCTCTATGGCGCGACGGCCCCTGAGAAGGTTGATGGCCTGCCCGCGCTTTATCTGGGGCGTATCGAGCTCTTTGGCGAGCGCGGCTTATTACTGGTGCCCGAGGCTTCGCTGATGCGTGCCCGTTACAACCCTTTCTTTCCGTATTTGTTGCAGCGGGTGGATAACTTCATTGCGCCATTACAGTCGCGTGTGCCGCCATCTTCATCTTCGTAGGTCGGG
>JBOICI010000014.1:0-3480 GCA_050739955.1 Moraxellaceae bacterium | reverse complement strand
GCTGACCACCATTCGGCGCCAAAGTGCCACACGCTATCGCCGCATGGCTTCCTGTCCTTCGGCAGTCAGCGCAACACGGCGGAACCGCGCCCGCATTTCATACGCGTCTCAAGGCCAGCGATGATTCCACCAGCACAAGTCCGTGCCGCTAGTTCACAGCCCTGGTCTCGTCAGGCACAATTCCATCCAGTCACACAAAGGGAGTTCTGGCGTGCACAGGTCAAATGCTAGTCAGCAAGGCACGGCCGGTTTTTGATCTTGCCCCCGTATCCCCGGACACGTCCTAGGCGCAATGTAGCGCGGTCCCATCGGGCTGGGTTTTGCGCCGTTGATGTTGCCTGAACTCCCGAGGCGATCTCATTTTCAAGCTTGAGTGCGGATGCACTTCATTGAAGTGCTCGAACGCTGATGGCAGCTGGGCCAGCACCGTCTGGGCATCGTGCAAGTCCATGCGGCTGACATAGTCCCGCTTGAACGTGTTGACGAAGCTCTCAGCCATGCCGTTGCTTTGTGGGCTGCATACCGGCGTGTTGATCGGCTTGAGCCCCAGGTCTCTGGCAATGCGTCGGGTTTCGATGGCAATGTAGGCCCCGCCATTGTCCGTGAGGAACTCAAGCTGGTGGCCTGAAGGGATGGCTTCGACCGAGCCAAACCTTTTCTCCACCGCCTCAATGAGCATCTCTCGCACTGGCTCGCCTGGCAGACCTTTTCCTGGCCAAGCGCGCCAGGCCATGATCTCTCGATCGCAGCAGTCTTTGGCGAAGGTGGCCGTGACCGTCTCGCCGGAATCACACTTGATCTCAAAGCCATCAGAGCACCAGCGCAGGTCACTGCTGACCACGGCCACCTTGCCATCGTGCGGCCTACTTGAAGCCCTGCGGCGAGGTGCTCGCGGCAGCAAAAGTCCATGTTGCTTCATGACCCTGTATGCCCGCTTGGGGTTGACCAGCGGCTGGCGCCTGGCGCGACGTGCTCGGTTGACCAAGGCGCAAGCGCGTCGGTAGCCATAGCTGGGCAGTTCGGTGATGTGCTGGCGAATCTCGCCCACCAGCACCTCATCGACGGCAGGTGTGCGCTGCGTTCGACCATCGACCCAAGCTTGGGACCGATGCACAAGGTCGTGAACATGCGAGCGCGCCAACCCCAGGGCCAGACAAACAGCTTTCACTGCTCGTCCTTTGGCAACAAGGGCGAGCGCGCAATCCACTTTTTTTCTGCTGCGTACTCCACTGCTTCCTTGAGGATCTCGTTCTCCAGAGTCTTCTTGCCCAGGACGCGCTGCAACTTGGCGATCTCGGCCCGGGCTGCAGCCAGCTCGGAGGCAGGCACCACGGCTTCGCCGGCCGACACCGCCACCAAAGCGCCTTGACGATCCAGCTTGCGCCACTGGAACAGCAGGCCGGCCGAGACGCCCGCTTCGCGGGCGACCAGCGATACCGACATGCCGGGCTCATACGTGCGACGCACCAGGGCCGACTTCTCTTCGATGGACCAGCGCCGGCGGCGCTGATCGGTGGTGATGACCTCTATGGTCTCTGTACGCCTAGTCATACTCACAGTCCTATTCCTATCCGTAAGATAAGCGATAGTCCGTGTCCGATGAATCAGGGGGCCGTTTCATTTTGACTCATCCGCCAGTGCTTCTCGCACCAGCCTAACTTGGCGTTCAACAGGGACGCTGATACTGGGCATCGCTTCTCCATCGCCACGCGGGCGCCCGTTAACTTTGGCGTTAGGCTTTCGGCTTTCTTGCCTTCGGTTCCTGGCAAGGTTTCGGACCATGGCGCTTCAACCACATGCGCATCGTCCAGCGCGGCTTTCTCTGGCACTCATTCACTGCGCATTCTGGCCATGTCCGGCGCTAACAAGCACGGCGGTTCGCAACCAGGTGGCACAGCGAGTCTCACTCTGGCTGTCTGCCCTTCGGCAGCCTGCTCACCACCGTTCGGCGCCAAAGTGCCACACGCTATCGCCGCATGGCTTCCTGTCCTTCGGCAGTCAGTGCAACACGGCGGCACCGGGCCCGCGTTTCATGCGCATCTCAATGCCAGCGATGATTCCACCAGCACAAGTCCGTGCCGCTGGTTCACAGCCTTGGTCTCGTCAGGCACAATTCCATCCAGTCACACAAAGGGAGTTCTGGCGTGCACAGGTCAAATGCTAGTCAGCAAGGCACGGCCGGTTTTGGCTCATCCGCCAATGCTTCTCGCACCAGCCTAACTTGGCGTTCAACAGGGACGCTGATACTGGGCATCGCTTCGCCATCGCCACGCGGGCGCCCGTTAACTTGGCGTTAGGCTTTTGGAAAGAGCCATGAAGAGACAAGCTTTTTTCGCGTTGGCAGTCTTGCTTACAGCGGTTTCTAGCTATGCAATTGAGGCTGATATTCTTGTTGGTCGGCAATGGGCAAAATGCTCGCAGCAAGCCAAGATACTTCGTCGACTATCCAAAGACCCAGTAGAAGCCAAGACCCTAAAAAGAGCCGGCGCTTTTTATCGCATATACGCAGACGCAGCTTTGGGAAGCAGCGCCTCTCTTACGGAGAGAGAAAATACAGAGGCCCTCTTTCTCCGCGGCATAGCCGTTGGAGACAAAGTGAAGACTGCAGCGCATGTTGCAAATTTCTACAGACAGGCAAAGGCCGATGCAAAAGCTTGCTCAGCTTCATTCGCACAGCATGGCAGTAGGTTTGATTCGGAAGTTCACCAACTGTTAAAGCGTTCGGGAGTTCGTAGCTCCTCCACCGAGTAAGGTAGATATGAGTAGCCCAAACATTTCTTCGTTTACCACCAGCCTAACTGGTCGTTCAACAGGACGTCTACCAGCTTCGCTGGCAGCCGCCTGTTAACTCGGGCGTTAGGCTTTTCAACTACTCTTACGTAAAAACATGAAACAGTTCATCACAAAACGATTATTTTTCGTAGTTCTGATCATTAGCATATCCATACCAGTTAAAGCAGATTGGACTCCTGCATTCAAGGTAACTAAGGTTGTTGCCCATGATACTGGGCATGTTTTTGTATATACCGACCCCGCACTCCCATCCGGCTTTGCAGGCTGTAGCAATGTCGGATATCTTCAGGTAAGCAATACAAACTTATCATTCAAGAACATCTATGCGGCCCTTTTGACAGCACTGACCACACAAGCGAATATTGTTGGCTGGGTCTCTGGATGCAATTCTCCGGTATATGAAGGCCCCTTGATGACGCGTGTTGACATCATGCGGCCATAACGCCTTAGCCAAATTCCACGCCCTGTCATGCGCCCTGCACCTCGGTGCATCTATTACCAGCCTAACTTGTCGTTCAACAGGGACGTCTCGCGCTTCGCGCGTGCCGCCCGTTAACTTTGGCGTTAGGCTTTCGGTTCTCCTTCTTCCCATTCCTGGCTAGGTTTTGGACCTTGGCGCTTCGACCACTGGTCCAACTTATTTCGTTGCTTTCTTTGACATCCTTGCACTGCGCATTCTGGCCAAGT
>JBOICI010000013.1:0-1537 GCA_050739955.1 Moraxellaceae bacterium | reverse complement strand
GCCTAACTGTTTGGTCAAGCCGACACCAACAAGCTGCGCTGGTTGGTTCCCTCCGCGCTACGCGCTCCGGTGCGGCTTACCGCGGGCGTTAGGCTTTCGTTTTCTTGCCTTCAATTCCTGGCAAGGTTTCGGGCCATGGCGCTTTAACCAAATGCGCATCGCCCAGCTCGGCTTTCTCTGGCACTCATGCACTGCGCATTCTGGCCAGGTCCGGCGCTAACAAGCACGGCGGTTCGCAACCGGGCGGCACAGCAAGTCTCCATCTGGCTGTCTGCCCTTCGGCAGCCTGCTCGCCACCGTTGGGCGCCAAAGTGCCACACGCCATCGCCGCATTGCTTCCTGTCCTTCGGCAGTCAGCGCAACAGGGCGACACGCGCCAGCTTTTCATGCGCATCTCAAGGCCAGCGATGATTCAACGAGCACAAGTCCGTGCCGCTGGTTCACAGCCCTGCCCTCGTCAGGCACAATTCCATCCAGTCACACAAAGGGAGTTCTGGCGTGCACAGGTCAAATGCTAGTCAGCAAGGCACGGCCAGTTTTGGCTCATCCGCCAGTGCTTCTCGCACCAGCCTAACTTGGCGTTCAACAGGGACGCTGATACTGGGCATCGCTTGGGCACGGCCATGCGGGCGCCCGTTAACTTGGCGTTAGGCTCCCCAAAAATCACCGAATATGCACCTCGACCCAATCATCACTCGCAGGTTCTCTGAACTTCGTCATAAGGCTGAAGCCGCGCTCGCCGCAAGAGTGGTCGACTTCCACGATCAAGACGGCAAGCCGTACTACAAAGTACCCGCAGGCACATACAAGGAGTGGGCAACGAACGTGTTGAACCTGCTCCAACGTACCTTTAATGAGTCCAGCGTCCATTACAAGCATTTCGCCGAGAGCTACAGCTCATTTCAAGGCTGGCTATCGGACGTTGAAGTCAGCTTTGGTATCTTCAAGGCTGCTGAAGAGGACTACCTTGGCGGCTACCTTTTCCAAATAAGAACGCTAGCGAAAGCCGAGGTTTTATCTGATGCTCTCGAGCAAGCCAAAGAGCTTTTACGTCTCGGCTATAAAGACCCCGCCTGCATCCTTGCGCGAGTAGCTCTTGAGTCGGCCCTAAAAGACTTATCAGCAAAGCATGGAGTTGCCGATGGCAAACTAGATCGAATGAACGCGGAGCTTACAAGAGCTGGCGCCTTCAACGTCGTCAAGCAAAAGCAAATCACCGCTTGGGCGGATATAGGGAACAAGGCAGCTCATGGTGATTGGTCTGCATATACAGATGCAGACGCAATTGCGATGGTGAGCGGGGTCGAGGCCCTGGTCGCTGATCTATGAAAATCCGGTCTTCTGCCACCTGCCTAACTTGTTGTTCAATAGGACGTCTACCAGCTTCGCTGGCAGCCGCCTGTTAACGCGGGCGTTAGGCTTTCGGTTCTCCTTCTTCCCATTCCTGGCTAGGTTTTGGACCTTGGCGCTTCGACCACTGGTCCAACTTATTTCGTTGCTTTCTTTGACATCCTTGCACTGCGCATTCTGGCCAAGT